>NZ_CP101990.1:1253517-1880275 GCF_024508295.1 Aeromicrobium duanguangcaii
GACGACGTCCACGTCCTCGCCGGCGGTGCGCCGAACCTGGTCGAGCAGCTCGCCCAGCGGCACGGCGGGCGGCCGCGGCTGGCCGCGATGCTCGTCGGCGCCGGTGTACGTGACGACGAGCGTCTCGGTGGCCGACATGACGGCGTCGAGCAGCAGCTGGCGGTCCTCGGCGCGGGCGTCCCGCTCGCCGGTGAGGGGCCGGCGGGCCAGGACGTCGTCGCCATCGGCGTGGGTCGAGCGCGGGAAGGTGCCGTCGTCGAGGCCGACCAGGCACACCACCCGGTGCGGGACCGAGCGCATCGGGACCATCGTGCAGACCGTCAGGCTGCCGGTGCGGAAGTTGGCCCGCGACGGCCGGCCGGCCCACCGGTCACGCACCATCGAGAGCACCTCGCCGGGCTGCAGCACGGTGGCCTCGTCGTCGAGCCGCTCGAGCTCGCGATCGACCTGCTGGCGCTGCCAGGCCAGCGAGTGCGGGACATCGGCCAGGTCGGTGAGCAGGGTGTCGATGCGGCGCGACCACTGCGCCATCGTGGCCTCGCGCCCGAAGGCGTCGACCGCGCGCTCGAGCCCGTCGACGAAGGTGACGAGGCGGCCGACCAGGTCGACGTCGCCACTGGGCACGTCGTCGAGCGGCAGGACCTCGGCCACGGGGCGGGCCGGGTCCTCGGTGGCGGCCACGCCGGTGACGAGCCGGTCCAACCCCGCGCGCCAGGTGTTCTGCTCCAGCGGCACGCCGAAGCGGCGCCGGTGCTCGGCGTCGAAGCCCCAGCGGACTCCGCTGGACTCGACCCACTGGGTGATCCGCTCGACCGCGGCGTCGTCGAGATCGAACCGCTGCCGCACGGGCGCCGTCGCCAGCAGGTCGAGGACCTCGGCGTTCGTGGCCCGACCGCGCCGGGCCAGCTCGAGCACCGCGACGGTCAAGCCCAGCAGGGGGTTGGTGCGAGATGCCGCCCGGTCGGCGAGCATCACCTGCAGGCGGTGGCCGGGGTGATGGTGGCCGCGGTCGACCGTCTCGGCCTGGCCGAAGGCGGCATGGAACAGCGGCGCGTACGCCTCGATGTCGGGCACCATCACCAGGATGTCCCGCGGCTCGAGGGTGGGGTCGTCCTGGAGCAGGCCGACGATCACGTCGCGCAGGACGTCGACCTGCCGGGCCCGGCCATGGCAGGCGTGGACCTGGATCGTGCGGTCGGACGCCGCCGGAGCCGGTCCGCCGGCGCCGGCCCGGTCGGCGGCGACGTCGGACTGCACCCGGCCCAGCAGCGTGTCGGGGCGCGAGACGGCGATCGGCGGATGGACCCGCAGGTCCGGGGCCACCGCGGCGATCGACCGCTGCAGCTCGCGGACGTCGCGGCCCAGGGCGGCCAGCAGCGGGTTGCCGAGCAGCTCGGCCGTGGTGTCCTGGTCGCGCGGGACGATCGTGTCGATCCCGGCGAGACGGTCCCACGCCGCCGGCGAGGGGTGGGGGAGCCAGAGGTGCACGTCACGGTGCCCGGCGAGGGCGGCCAGCACCTGCAGCTCGCCCAGCGGCAGGCGGTTGTGGCCGAAGAGGCTGAACCGCGGCGGCAGGTCGACGGCCTCGGGCGAGCGTCGCAGGGCGGCCACGGTGGTGGCGATGCGCTCGTCGGGTGAGGGAGCGTCGACGAGGGAGCGGACGCGACGCCAGACCTCGGCCTGCCAGCGGACGTCGGCTCGCAGCACGCGGCCGGTGCCGTCCTCGTCGCGTCCGTCGGTCCACGCGGAGGTCATGGCGGGACGCTGCCGGGCGTACGCGTGGAACCGGCCGGCCAGGTGCCGGGCCACCCCGAGCCGGCGGTCGCGACGCAGGGCGCGCTCGGGCCCGTCGTCGTGCTGGCCCAGGTGGCGCGCCACCGTGTCGAGCCACGGCTCGGACAGTGCGGCCTCGAGCACCTCGAGCACCCGCCAGGCGAGCGCGTCGGGCCGCCAGGGGTCCTGGTCGTCCTCGGCCAGCAGCTCGGCCACGATCGACTGCGGGCGCGCGAACCGGATCCCGGCGGTCACGCCGTCACCGCCGTGCGCCGAGGCGCCGAGGCGGTGGCTGAGCCGCTGCGACAGCCAGCGCTCGGTGCCGAGCGCCGCGACCACCACCAGCTCGGTCGCGAACGGGTCGTCCGTCGGCTCGGCCAGCAGGTCGGCCAGGGCGTCGGCGAGCACGTCGGTGCGCTCGGCGCGGTGCAGGTGGAAGGTCATGTCGGGCCCAGTCTGCCGTGTGCCTCCGACATCGGGACGAGCGGCGGGAAACTACTTGGCCGGACTCGCGTCATGTCCGGGTGAGACCTTCGTCTCATGGGCATGAGTCGCAAGACCGTGCGCAGCGTGGACCCGCTGTCGCGCCCCCAGCTGAGGGTGGTGCAGGGCGACGGTTCGCAGCCCACCGAGCCGCCGCCCGAGCGGGCCGACGCCACCGACGCCCTGGCCAAGATCCTGATCGACGCGTTCGGGGACCGGGCGCTGTTCCTGTTCCACCGGCGTCTGGCGGGACAGTCCGGGGACCTGCCGATCATCGCCGTGACCCCGTCCGGCGTGCACCTGATCGAGCCGCGCTCGTACCCGGGCAAGAAGGTCCGGGCCTGCCGGGACGGCAGCACCTTCGTCATCGACGGGGTCCGTCACACCCGGATCGCCGAGCAGATGCAGCAGCACGCCGAGGCCCTGCAGGCGACGGTCTCGACCGGACCGATTCCCGACGCGGACGTCCACAGCAGCTACTGCTTCGTCGAGGGCGAGCTTCCCCTGCGTCCCCTGGAGGTCGGCGGCGTGCGCGTCCTCTCGGTCCGATCGACCCTGCGGCGGCTGCGCGCCGGCGGGTCCCTGGACGAGCGACAGGTCGAGGCGCTGCACCGCGACCTGTCGCGCCGGTTGGTGCGTTCCTGACGCACGACGAGAGAACGACGATGGGACGGCCTCTCGGGGCCGCCCCATCGTCGTCTCAGCGCTGCGTCAGTGGCTGATCGCCCGGCCCTCGGCGCCGGCGCCGGTGAGCGAGCGGACCTCCATCTCGGCGGCCTTGTTCTCGAGGTGCTCCTTGCTGGTGAGCGTGCCCAGGATGCCCAGCAGGAACGAGGCCGGGATCGAGACCAGGCCCGGGTTCGCCAGCGGGAACCAGGACCAGTCGTGGTCGGGGAACATCGCCGTCTCGGAACCGGACACCGCCGGGCTGAAGACGATCAGACCCACGGTGATGATCAGGCCGCCGTAGATGCTCCACAGGCAGCCGCGGGTGTTGAACCGCTTCCAGAACAGCGAGTACAGGATCGTCGGCAGGTTGGCCGAGGCCGCCACCGCGAACGCGAGCGCCACGAGGAACGCGATGTTCTGGCCGTTGGCGGCGATGCCGCCGACGATCGCGACGGCACCGATCACCAGGGCTGCGATGCGGGCCACCTTGACCTCACGGCCGTCGGGCGCCTTCCCCCGATGGATCACGTTCGTGTAGATGTCGTGCGCGAACGAGGCCGATGCGGTGATGGTGAGTCCGGCGACGACCGCCAGGATCGTCGCGAACGCCACCGCCGACACGATGCCCAACAGCAGGGTGCCGCCGAGCTCGTACGCCAGCAACGGTGCTGCCGAGTTGGCCGCACCCGGCGCGGCCGCGATCCGCTCCGGTCCGACCAGCGCCGCGGCGCCGTAGCCCAGCGTCAGCGTGAACAGGTAGAACAGGCCGATCAGCCAGATCGCCCAGACCACGGACTTGCGGGCCTCCTTCGCCGTGGGCACCGTGTAGAACCGCATCAGGATGTGCGGCAGTCCCGCGGTGCCCAGCACCAGGGCCACCGACAGCGAGATGAAGTCGATCTTGGTCACGCCGTCGAGGCCGTACTTCTTGCCCGGCTCCAGGGCGGCACCGGCCGCGGCGCCGTCGCCGAGCAGGTCCGAGAAGTTCATCCCGTACTGCGCCAGGACCCACACGGTCATGAGCAGCGCGGCACCGATCAGCAGGATCGCCTTGATGATCTGGACGTACGTGGTGCCCTTCATGCCGCCGACCAGGACGTAGACGATCATGAGCGCGCCGACCGCCGCGATGACCAGGGCCTGACCGAACTCGTCGTTGATGTTGAGCAGCAGTGCCACGAGGCCACCGGCGCCGGCCATCTGGGCCAGCAGGTAGAAGAAGCTCACCACGAGCGTCGACACGGCGGCGGCCGTGCGCACCGGGCGCTCCTGCATCCGGAAGCTGAGCACGTCGGCCATCGTGAACCGGCCGGTGTTGCGCAGCAGCTCGGCGACCAGCAACAGGGCGATGACCCAGGCCACGAGGAAGCCGATGCTGTAGAGGAATCCGTCGTAGCCGGTCAGGGCGATCGCGCCGGCGATGCCCAGGAAGGACGCCGCCGACAGGTAGTCGCCGGAGATGGCGATGCCGTTCTGGCGCCCGGTGAAGGACGACCCGGCGGTGTACATCTGGTCGGTGCTCTTGTTCGTCCGGCTGGCGCGGATCACGAAGACCAGCGTCAGGACGACGAACGCCGCGAAGATCGAGATGTTCAGCGCGGTGTTGCCGATCTGCTCGGACTCGACCTCGGCGGCCAGCGGCAGTGCGGTCGCGATCATGCGAGGCCCTCGGCTTCCATCTCTTCACGGATCTTCGACGAGCGGGGGTCCAGCTCGCGATCGGCGTACCGCACGTAGGCCATCGTCACCGCGAAGGTGGCGACGAACTGCAGCAGGCCGAAGATCAGCCCGACGTTGACGTTCCCGATGACAGAACGACTCATGAAGTCCACCGCGTAGGTCGACATCAGGACATAGACGAAGTAGAAGGCCAGGCCGGCGAGCGTGGCCGGGATGACCCAGCTGCGGTACTTGTGGCGCAGCTCTTGGAACTCAGGTGACGCCAGGACGCGCAGGTACGCGGCCTCGCGCCCCGTCGGCGCCGGGGACGCCGGATCGGATTCGGTCGGATGGCTCACAGCAACACCTCCACGGTGGCGGGCGGATTCATGACGGCCATCACAGTGATGGGCGTCACATCGCACGCTAGGGGCAGCGATTCGAGGAGGTCACGAGCCGTCGAGCCGGATGCGACGAACGACCCGATTCTGCGACGAACGGTCGGCCGGCGGGGCGGGCGGTAGGTCCGGTGGACGCCGTCAGGCCGGCGGGGCCTGGTCGCGCAGGTCCGCCTCGAGGTCGTCGACGACACCGGGGCCGAGCCGGGCGACATGGTGGCCGGCGTGCAAGAGGTAGCGAGCATGGACCCGCAGCGCGGCGGGCATCGGTGGAAGCTCGCGCTCCGCCTCGCCCAGGGCGCCGGCGGCGTCGGAGCCCATGCGATCAGGCGTTTCCGCCTGACTGCGGGCGTCGACGATGCCGATCCCCGCGCCGGCCTGCGCGGCGCTGCGCAGCAGCTGGACGACGTGGGGGAGATCGGCGGGGGAGGCGTCGATCGGCAGCAGCGGCAGCAGCCGCGCCGCCAGCAGGTCGGCGACCTCATGGGCCTGCGGGGTGAACGCGGCGTCCATCCCGAGGCGGTGGATCGTGCCGGCGCCGAAGCCGTGCCGGGCGGCGGGATCGGCCGCCGGCCAGGCGTCGCCGGCGAGCGTGGGGCGGGCGAGCGGGAGACCGCGCGCCCTCGAGCCGGACCGTGTGAGCCACTTCACCACCGCAGCGTACGCCGTCCCGGGATGTGACACGTGAAAGAAATGTGACGCAGATAGCGTCATGGTGCGGAGTGGACGCCGTCTCACAGGCACAACAGCCCGGACTCGGACGGCGCACGAAGGGAGGACGGTGCAGTGAAGGTCGAACGCATCTGGTGGCGGGACATCGGTCCGGAGGACTTCTTCGCGATGGAGCGGTCCGGTCGGACCCTGCGAGGACGCACGGCCGTCGAGATCGCCCAGGTCCCGGCGCTGCTGGAGTTCATCGGCCTCGATCGGACGCTGCCGCAGGACGCGTGGCAGGACGTGCGCATCGTCCCGCGCGTCATCGGCAATCCCGAGGTCACCTCGCCCCTGGCCTTCAAGCCCGCGCGCCGTCACCACGTGTACGAGCTGCACGCCCAGAACCGCCACGACGATCGCCACGAGCGCCACCCCGCCTGGCTTCCCGGAGGCGGCTGGCCGGATCTGCGCACGCCGCAGTCCGTCGACGACGCCAAGGCGATCCTCGCCGAGATCGGCGGGCTCCACATCTACGTCGCCTGCACCGAGTCGGGCCAGTACTTCGCCGGGTCGACGACCGGCACCCGGCTGCCCGCCGGCTGGCCCGCCTCGTGCGAGCCGCTGTTCACCGGTGTCGACTCCGGTGTGATCACGGTGGGCCGTGGCTCGCTGCAGAGCCTGACGCCGCTGGCCCGCAAGATCCTCGACGCCTTCCGGGACCGCAAGAGCGTCCTGGTCTACGGCCCGCCCGCCACCGGCAAGACGCACGCCGTCGCGCAGGTCCGCCAGATCCTCGACGAGGCGTGGACCGCTGGCGAGGCCATCGACATCGACCCGCACCGCGCGGACCAGCCGTTCACCTCCGGCTTCGAGTCCTCGCCGATCGCGCCCCCGGTCATCACCGACTGGGTCACGTTCCACCAGGAGTACGGCTACGAGGACTTCGTCGTCGGCCTGCGGCCGACGGGCGAGGGCATCCGACTCGCGCCGTTCGCCGGCCGGCTGCTGGATCTGGCGATCCGGCTGGACCGCCAGGGCCGTGGCTCGTCGCTGCTCGTGATCGACGAGATCAACCGCGGCAACGTGCCCAAGATCCTGGGCGACTTCATGACCTACATGGACGACTCGTACCGGGCCGCGCCGAACGGCGACACCCGGTCGGCCATCCCGGTCAACCTGCCGAAGGTGCAGCGCAGCCCCACCGGCGACCCGGTCACCGAGCCGATCTGGCTGATCTCGGGCGACTCCTACATGCTGCCGCAGCCGTGGTTCTTCCCGCACGACCTGCACATCCTCGCCACGATGAACTCGGTCGACCGCGCCGTCGCCCCGCTCGACTCGGCCATCGGCCGTCGCTTCGAGCGGATCGACGCGTACGCCGACCTGGACTTCCTGGCGCGGCACCTGGGGGTCAGCCTCGAGGTCGCGACGGGCCCCGAGGTCGACGCCGAGCACTGGACGCCGCAGGCGGCCGCCGTGGCGCTGCTGGCGTACCTCAACGACGAGATCACCGAGCGACTCGGCCAGGACTACGAGCTGGGACACCTGTACTTCTGGAAGATCGCGACCTGGAGCGATCTCAAGCGGGTCTGGGACCACGATGTGTGGCCCCAGATCCGGGACCGCTTCGGCGCCCGTCCCGACCAGCTGGCCGACCTGTTGCGGGTCAACTCGCGTCAGGCGCCGGCTGACTACCCCTTCCGCACGCGTACCCTCACCGGTCGGGCCTTGGCCGTCGACTCGCTGATGGAGCGGTCCGACGAGGACGCGGCGATCACCTTCGACTTCTTGGTGCGTGGATGATGCCTGAATACACCCTGGTTGATGGCGGACCCGCCCAGCCGTTCACCGGCACGGCGGCCGACCTGGCCGAGCTGCGGCTGCGGTCGCCCGAGCTGGCGACCCGCCTGGGCCTGTCCGAGGAGCCGTTCGTCATCGACGAGGCGGCCGGCACGATCCAGGTGCGCGGCCTGGCCGGCTTCCTGTCCCTGGGCGACTCGACGCTCGAGATCATGCCGCACTTCCTGCGCCACGATCCGGGCTGGCGGGTCTCGCTGCTGACGATGCTGACGACGATCCACCACCTCGAGTGGATTCCGCAGGTCGATCGCGGCACGCGCCACGCGGGCCTGCCCGACCTGCTCGGGATGATCGTCGCCGGCGCCATGGCCCGGGCATCCTCCGAGGGCGTTCCGCGCACCTACGTCGAGCGCCGTGCCGTCACCTCCTCGATCCGCGGGCAGGTCGACGCCGCCAAGATGTGGCGCCGCGTCGTCGACCCCTACAGCGTCGACTGCCGGTTCTCGGAGTTCGTCGCCGACGGGCCGGTCACCTCGGCCCTGAAGTGGGCGTGCCGCGAGCTGTCCGGCGCGGTGCAGCAGCCCTGGCTGGAGTCCGAGCTGGCGAACTACGCCGAGCTGTTCCCCGAGACCTCACCGGAGCTGCCCCCGCCCGGGATCATGGACGGGCTGCAGCTCACGCCGCAGTTCGGGTTCCTCAGCGACGCGCTCGACATCGCCCGGGTCCTGTCGATGGGTCCGCAGAACGGGGCCACCGGCCGCGCCGACGGCCCGACCCGCGCCTTCGTGTGGAGCACGGGCAGGATCTTCGGCGACTTCGTGCAGGTGCTGGCCGAGCGGGCCGCCCGCGAGGCCGGGTTCACGGCCTACCGGGGCACGCGCGCCCGGCGCCTCAACGACGTCAGCTCCACGGCTTCCGCGGTGGACACCATCGTGGAGTCCTCCAGCGAGCTCGTCGCCATGACGGTCTGCCCGCAGGACCACACCGAGGACCTCGTCGACGAGCTGGTCGGCCCGCTGATCGCCGCCGGCCGAGGTCTGAACGCCTCCGACATCGCGATCGTCTTCCCCGCGAGCATGGGGCTGCGCCCCGGCACGCAGATGCGGGTTCGCGAGCCCGGCGGACCGTCGATGCTGCACCTGCTGACGGTCGACCCGTCGGGACTGGGCGAGTCCGGCGGCATGGGCCGCGTCGTGCGCGAGTTCGAGCTCGACCTGACTCAGGTGCTGACGATCGCGCAGCGTCGCCCGGTGGGCTCGCGCCGCCTCGGCGGCACGGGGGCCTGACCCCGGCGCCGTCGGCCGTCAGTGCCGCAGCTGGACCAGGACCTCGAGCTCGGAGTCGGTCAGCTCGGTCAGGGCGGTCTCGCCGGCGTTGACCACGGCGTCGGCCAGCGCGCGCTTCGAGCTGATCAGCTCGGCGATGGACTCCTCGATCGTGCCCTCGGCGACGAGCCGGTGGACCTGCACGTTGCGGGTCTGCCCGATGCGGTGGGCGCGGTCGGTGGCCTGGTCCTCGACGGCCGGGTTCCACCAGCGGTCGTAGTGCACGACGTGGTCGGCCCGGGTCAGGTTGAGGCCGGTGCCGGCCGCCTTGAGCGACAGCACGAACACGTCGGTCTCGCCGTCCTGGAAAGCGCTCACCATCTTCTCGCGCCGCGCGACGGGCGTGCCGCCGTGCAGGAAGTCGTGGCGGACCTTGCGCTCGCCGAGACGCCGCGCCAGCAGCCGGCCCATCTGGGCGTACTGCGTGAACACCAGCGCCGCGCCGTCCTCGTCGATGATCTCCTCGACCAGGGAGTCGAAGGTCTCGAGCTTGCCCGAGCGCCCGGCCAGGCGCGCCTCGGGCTCGTGCAGGAACTGCGCGGGGTGGTTGCAGATCTGCTTGAGCTGGGTGAGCAGCTTGACCACGAGGCCGCGCCGGCGGATGCCACTGGAGTCGGCGATCTCGGACATGGTGCGCTGCACGACGGCCTCGTAGAGGCCGACCTGCTCGCGACTCAGCGGCACGCGGTGGTCGGTCTCGATCTTCGGCGGCAGCTCGGGCGCGATGCCCGGATCGGACTTGCGCCGGCGCAGCACGAACGGGCGGATCAGCTGCGACAGGCCCGCGGCGCGCTCGGTGTCGTGGTCGCGCTCGATCTGGCGCGACCACTCGCGACGGAACTGCTCGCGAGTGCCCAGCAGGCCGGGGGTCGTCCAGTCCAGCAGCGCCCAGAGCTCGCCGAGGTGGTTCTCGACGGGCGTGCCGGTCAGCGCCATCCGCGCGTCGGACTCGATCCGGCGCAGGGCCTGGGCGGCGCCGCTGCCGGGGTTCTTGACATGCTGCGCCTCGTCGGCCACGACGAGGTTCCAGCGGTGGGCCGAGAGCTCCTCGACACTCGAGCGCATCGTCGCGTAGGTCGTGACGACGAACCCGGATTTCGCGTCGGACAGGCTGCGCCGGGGGCCGTGGTAGCGGGACACCGGCACGCCGGGCGCGAACCGGCCGATCTCGCGCTCCCACGTGGCCAGCACCGACGCCGGGCAGACGACGAGGGTCGGCTCGGGGGAGTCCAGGTGCAGGTGCAGCGCGATCAGCATGAGGGTCTTGCCCAGGCCCATGTCGTCGGCCAGGATCCCGCCCAGGCCGAGGTCGACGAGCTGGCTCATCCAGCGCAGTCCGCGCAGCTGGTACTCGCGCAGCTGGCCGTCGAGGGCCTCGGGCTGCGCCGCGGGGTTGATGTCGGAGTCCTGCTCGGCCAGCCGGCGCCGGACGTCCTCGAGCCAGCCGACCGTGTCGACCTCGGTCTCGTACCCGTCGATCTCGAGGCTGCCGGTGATCGCGGCGCGCAGGGCCTCGGACGGGTCCAGAGTGCGGCCGTGGCCGGCGAGGACGCGCTCGACCTGCTGCTGGTCGACCATGACCCAGCGGTCGCGCAGGTGGAGCATGCCCGACTGCGACGCGGCCAGCTGCTCGACCTCGGCCCGGCTCAGGTGCTCGCCGCCGACCGAGACGCTCCAGTCGAAGCGGAACAGCTGGTCGGCCGTGAACGCACGCGGGCGGTCGTGCTCGCGGTCCAGCGGCGACTCGTCGGTGTCGATGCGGCTGACCACGCCGGTGGCGCGGACGTCGTGCCGCAGGCCCTCGGGCCACTCGATCTCGATGCGGTTGGCCAGGGCCGACACGAGCGGCCGGCCCTGCCCGAGCTGGCCGAGCTCCTCGGGGGTCACGCGGGCGCGGCCCTCGTCCGCGAGCCGCTCGGCGGGCGGCCAGGCGGCGGCGAGCCGTTCCAGCATCGCGAGCAGTGCGGGCTTGGCGGCGGGACCGAGGTGGTGGTCGTCGCGGGTCAGCACGGTGGGCGCCGAGACCGAGGCGCGGTTCATCGCCTGGGGGCGGACGTGGACCTCGACGTCGGCCATGGCGTCCGCGTCGCCGCTGAGGGTCACGACGAGCCGGTACGAGAAGCTCGTCGGTCGCTCGATGGTGGGCCGGGGCTGCTCGGTCTCGCGGCGGCGCTGCGGCGTGGTCGCGACGGCGGGCGCCTCGGCGACGAGGGCGGCGAGGAAGCCGCGGATCACGGCCTGCCCCTCGGCCTCGGTGGGCCCGATGGCGCGGGCGGAGTTGAGCATCTGCTGCAGCTGCGACGGATCGGGGGAGGCGAGCGTGCCGGTCGCCATGAGGCGCAGGGCGATGATCGCCGGGGTCGCCCACGCGCGGGCACTGGCATCGGCCGAGAGGGCGCGGATGCCGCCGCTCAGCGGCCCGACCGCCTCGTTCGCGGTCGCCTCGAGGGCGCCACGAGGCGTGTCGAAGACGAACCGCGAGCGGCTGGGGTCGTCGGGGTCGGACACGAATCGGACCGGGTGCCGCAGCGCGATCTGCAGCTCGGTCGGGGTCGGCATCCCTCCATTGTCACGCACGCCTTCAAATGGCGTCCGTCTGGTATAGTTGAATCGTCAACTACAAGGAGCATGACATGACCCGCCGCCCGGAGACCGTACCCACCCATCGGCTGTCCGACCTGACGAACCGGCTGGTGCCGAGTCCTCGGATGCCGGTGCTGTTCGTCGGTCACGGCAACCCGATGAACGCCCTGGCGGACAACACGTTCACCCGCGAGTGGCAGCGCGTCGGCGCCGGGCTGCCGGACGCCCAGGCGATCGTCGTGATCAGTGCCCACTGGCTCACGCCCGGCGGGACCCACATCACCGACGCGCCGCGCAACCCGGTGATCTACGACTTCGGCGGCTTCCCCGACGAGCTCTACCGCGTGCAGTACGAGTCGCATGGCGACGAGCAGGTGGCCCGGCTGCTGGCGCAGCACCTCGTCGAGTACGAGGCGCGCCTGGACAGCCAGTGGGGACTGGACCACGGCACCTGGAGCGTCCTGAAGTTCCTCGCCCCGGCGCCGAAGGTGCCTGTCCTGCAGATCAGCATCGACTACTCGATGCCCCTGCCGAAGCTGTACGAGCTGTTCTCGCGGCTGCGCGACCTGCGTCGACGCGGGGTCGTGTTCATCGGCAGCGGCAACATCGTGCACGCGCTGAACCGGGTGCGCTGGGGTGGCGGCCCCGCGTGGGACTGGGCGGTCGAGTTCGACACCCAAACCGCCGACGCGATCTCGACCGGCGACGTCACGCGCCTGCTCGACCCGTACCGCTCGTGGTCCGCCGCCCGCGTCGCGGTGCCCACGGACGACCACTACCGCCCGATGGTCGCCTCGCTCAGCCTGTTGGAGCCCGACGAGCAGGTCGGGTTCTTCAACACCGAGATCGACATGGGCTCGGTCGGCATGCGGTCGTTCATCACGGCTGCCTGATCCCGAGCCCCTCCAGCACCGCGGCCGTGAAGCCGTCGATCGTCAGGTCGTCGGGGCCGGCGGGCTTGGGGCCGAGGCGCACCGCGACGGTGTCGGCCGAGGGCACGACCGCGATCAGCTGGTTGCCCCAGCCGAGGGCCCAGAAGGCGTCCGGGGGAGCGGCCGGCGACAGCCGGCCCCGGTACGGCTCGCGGTCCTGCTCGAACCCGGCGGCGCGGCGCACCTCCTGCACCCGTCCCTCGGCGTTGGTCCACCACAGCAGCCCGTAGGCGGCGTTGAGGTCCGAGCTGGGGGTCGTCAGCTCGGACACGGCCGCCGCGGGCACCACCTGGCGTCCCGCGAAACGGCCCTGGTCGCGCATCATGACGGCCAGGCGGGCCAGGTCGGCGCAGGACGAGACGATGCCGGCGTAGGTCGTGACGCTGCCGGCACGGTCGCGTGACCACGACGTGTCGGTCAGGCCCAGTGGCGTGAACAGCCGTGCGTCGGCGTAGGTCTCGATGTCGCCGACGGCGGAGGTCAGGACGGCCGAGAGCACCTGACTGGCCAGGTTGTCGTACTGCCACGTGGCGCCCGGGGTGTTCTGCTGTCCCGTGGCGAGCGCTGCTGAGGTCTGGTCCGCGGCCCGGATCATGGCGCCGTCCAGCGCCTCGGTCCACGCCCGTCCCGACGTCATCGACATGAGGTGCCGGATCGTGACGTCCCCGGACTCCGCGGGCCACCGCGGCACGTGCCGGGACACCGGGTCGTCGAGGCTCAGCTCGTCCTCGGCGGCCGCGATCGCCAGCAGCACGCCGACGATCGACTTGGTGATCGAGTAGACCCGGCGCGTGGCGTCGCGCGATCCGGCCGGATGCTCGTGGACGACCTCGTCCCCGCGCATCACCAGGGTGCACGTCGAGCCGCTGGCGTCGACGAGCCGGTCGAGCGCGGTGAAGTCGGTCGGGGGAGGCGCCGTGGTCGCGGGGGACCGCGACGGGGTCGGCAGGCTGGCGTCGGACATGGCGGACCTTCCGGCGGGCGGGGAGGACGTGCAGGCGGCGAGCAACAGCCCGGCGAGCAGGACGCCGGCTGTCGCGCGTGCGCTCACATGCTCCCGGTGTCGAGGTACCGCTGGTGCCACGACAGGGCCTCGTCGAGCAGGTGCGGCGTGTGCCGGGCGTCGGGGCGCGCGGCGTAGGCCCGCTCGAAGTAGTCGCGCAGCCGCGGCCGGAAGTCCGGGTGGGCGCAGTTCGCGATGACCTGCTCGGCACGCTCGCGCGGCGAGAGGCCACGCAGGTCGGCCAGCCCGAACTCGGTGACGATGACGTGCACGTCGTGCTCGGTGTGGTCGACGTGGCTGACCATCGGCACGATCGTCGAGATCGCCCCGTTCTTCGCGGTCGACGGGGTCAGGAAGAAGTTCAGGTAGGCGTTGCGGGCGAAGTCGCCGCTGCCGCCGATGCCGTTCATCACCGAGCTGCCCATGATGTGGGTCGAGTTCACGTTGCCGTAGATGTCGGCCTCGATCAGGCCGTTCATGGCGATGATGCCCAGACGCCGGATGATCTCAGGATGGTTCGAGATCTCCTCGCTGCGCATCAGGATGCGGCCCTTGTACCCGTCGATGCCGCTGCGGAAGCGCTGCATGCCCTCGCGGGAGAGCCCGAACGAGGCGGTCGAGGCGGCGCGCAGCGTGCCGGAGTCCAGCAGCGTCAGCATGCTGTCCTGCAGGACCTCGGTGTAGGCCACGAGGCTCGTGAACTCACTGCCGTCGAGGCCCTGGAGGACCGCGTTGGCGACGTTGCCGACGCCGGACTGCAGCGGCAGCAGCTCCGGGGGCATGCGCCCGGCGCCGACCTCGCCGCGCAGGAAGTCCAGCGCGTGGCCGGCGATCGCTCGCGAGACGTGGTCCGGCGCGGAGAACGCGGCGCCCTCGTCCGGCGCGTCCGTCTCGACGACGGCGACGATCTTCGCGGGGTCGACCTTCAGGTAGGGCTCGCCGATGCGCTGCATGGGCTCGGTCAGCTCCAGCGGGCGGCGGTACGGGGGCAGGGCCGTGCCGCCGTAGATGTCGTGGAAGCCCTCGAACTCGCGCGGCTGCCAGTGGTTGACCTCGAGGATCACCTTGTCGGCCTGGTCCAGCCAGGTCTTGTTGTTGCCGACGGAGCTGCTCGGGACCAGGAGTCCGTCGGGCAGGATGGCCGTCACCTCGATGACGGCGACGTCGAGCGGGCCGTAGAAGCCGAACCACATCTGTTGGGCCGAGTGGCTCAGGTGGGCGTCGACGTAGTCGACCTCGCCGGCGTTGATCTGCCGGCGCAGGATCGGGTCGGAGTTGTACGGCAGCCGCGTCGAGATCGCGTGCGCGTCGGCCAGGACGCCGTCGGCCTGTGGAGCGGTGGAAGCACCGGTCCACAGGCCGATCCGGAAGTCCTCGCCTGCTTGGTGCGCCGCCCGGGCTCGCGCCGCGAGCGCCGAGGGAACGGCCTTGGGATAGCCGGCCCCGGTGAAGCCGCTCATCCCGACGTTGTCGCCGGGGCGGATGAACTGGACGGCTTCCTCGGCACTCATGATGCGCGAGGACGCCACAGGGCACGACACACGACTCATGTGTCGCAGTCTGTCAGTTCTGCGAGGCCTCCGGCACGTCGGGCGCGCCTGCGGCGGACTGCGCCTCCTGCTCGGCGATCTCACGACGGATCTGGTCCATGTCGAGCTTGCGGACCTGATCGATGATCTCGTCCAGCGCCTGGGCCGGCAGCGCGCCGGGCTGCGCGTACAGCAGGACGCCGTCGCGGAACGCCATCAGTGTCGGGATCGAGGTGATCTGCACCGCGGCGGACAGCTCCTGCTCGGCCTCGGTGTCGATCTTGGCGAAGGTGATGTCCGGGTGCCGCTCGCTGGCGGCCTCGTAGACGGGAGCGAACTGCATGCAGGGTCCGCACCAGCCGGCCCACCAGTCCACCAGGGTGATGCCGTCTCCGGTCACGGTGTCCTGGAAGGTGTCGGCAGTCAGGTTGATCGTGGTCATGATGGCCTTTCCTCGGGTACCTCATGGTCAACGTTCACCTCCACAGTGGCATTCCGGTGGTTGCGGCATGATCGATCCATGGACCGCAGATCCGTGATCGCCGGGGGAGCCGCACTGGGGGCCCTGTGGCTCGCCGGCTGCCGAGGCGGCGAGGAATCCCCCCGTCCGAGACCGTCCACGGACACGTCGTCCCCGCCGCCGTCGTCGTCGCCGCCCTCGAGTCCGGCGACGCCCGAGCCGATCGACCCCCGGCTGGACGGGACGGTGGCCACCGGCCTGAACGTGCCGTGGGCGATCGTCTTCCTCGCGGACGGCACCGCGCTGGTCACCCAGCGCGACGACGCGTCGATCGTGCGGGTCACGCCCGACGGCAGGGTCTCGCAGGTCGGCGACGTCCCCGGAGTGGCGCCCGGGGGAGAGGGAGGACTGCAGGGGCTGGCCCTGGCGCCGGGCGACGAGTCCGCGCTGTTCGCCTACCTCACCGGTCCCGACGACAACCGCGTCGTCCGGCTCGAGTTCGACGGCGAGCGCATCGGCCGGGCCGAGCCGATCCTGACCGGAATGGCCAAGGCGTTCAACCACCAGGGCGGTGCACTGACCTTCGACCGCCAGGGGCACCTCTTCGTGGCGGTCGGCGACGCGGCGCAGGCGCAGACGGCGCAGGATCGCGACTCGCTCAACGGCAAGATCCTGCGGATCGACCAGGAGGGACGCGCGGTGGAGGGCAACCCCTTCGGGAACCGCGTCTGGTCCCTGGGGCACCGCAACGTCGAGGGACTGGCCTGGGACGGCTCCGGCCGGCTGTGGGCCAGCGAGTTCGGCGACCAGCGCACCGACGAGCTCAACCGGATCGTCAAGGGCGGCAACTACGGCTGGCCGGAGGTCGAGGGCGACGGCGGCGACGACCGCTTCGTGCGCCCGGCCGCGACCTGGTCGACGAACGAGGCGTCACCGGCCGGGCTGGCCATCAGCGGCGAGCGGGCGTTCCTCGCGGCCCTGCGCGGCGAGCGGCTGTGGCAGGTCCCGCTGGACGGTGGGAAGGCCGGAAAGCCGCGCGCGTTCCTGACCGGCGAGCTGGGTCGGCTGCGCTCCGTGGCCGTCGCTCCGGACGGCTCGCTGTGGGTCGGAACCTCCAACACCGACGGCCGCGGAGACGTGCGCCGGGGCGACGACCGCATCGTCCGCGTCGCGATCTCAGCGTGAAAAATCTCTGGTCATTTCAACGGTTTGTGGTTATCGTCGACTGCGGGGGATGACTCGGCGCACCGACGTCATGGGGAATGCAGCGCCTCTGGGTATACGTGCCCACGTCACGCTCGGATCGTCTTCCACCGTCCCTCGCGTCCGCTTCGGAACGCGAGTGTGACAACGGCGGTTCGCCGCCCTGTGAGTCCGGCTCCCTCCCGGCACTGACAGCAAGAACCCCACCACCTCGCGGTGGTGGGGTTCTTGGCGTTCTGCGGTGCTGCGGGTCTCAGAGCGGCCGGATGTTGGCGGCCTGGAGGCCCTTCTGCCCCTGCTCGACGTCGAACTCGACCTTCTGGTCCTCGTTCAGCGAGCGGTAGCCGTTGGTCTGGATCGCGCTGTAGTGCGCGAAGACGTCCTCGCCGCCGTCATCGGGGGCGATGAATCCGAAGCCCTTGTCGGCGTTGAACCACTTGACGGTACCGGTGGCCATGGTCTTTCTCCTCTTCGATCCTTCTGGCGATGGTCGAACGCGCTCTTCACGCCCGACGGTCGCGACGCACATCCAACCGCGAGAGGAACCACGCCCCGGTAGGGAACTGCATCCTTTTGCTGTCCAACGTCGTGCAACTGCCAACACCCTACGACAACCGGACCGAGCCGGGGAGCCCCCAATTTTCGACGTGTCGGAGTGAATCTCCGGTGAATCCGGCGCGTCCACCGCGCGTCACAAGAGACTACGTCGGTATAGTCAGTAAGAACCACTCTCGTGAGAGGTGGGGCCACCGGTTCTCCGGGGGCCGGCGGGGGGCGTGCATCCGGGGGGACGGCGCGTCCCCCGCTCTCGTTTGCCCGTGGTCTCGGCGCGTCAGCCGAGGTCGTAGTCGATGGTCAGCGGCGCGTGGTCGGACCACCGCTCGCCCCAGCTCGCGGCGCGGTCCACGGTGGCGACCCGAGCCGCGGCGGCCAGCTCCGGCGTCGCGATCTGGTAGTCGATCCGCCAGCCGGTGTCGTTGTCGAACGCCTGGCCGCGCATGGACCACCACGTGTACGGGCCCTCGACCGGGCCGGCGAGGTGGCGGTGCACGTCGTACCAGCCGAGATCGCCGAAGAACTGGTCGAAATAGGCGCGCTCCTCGGGCAGGAACCCGGCCTTCTTGAGGTTGCCCTTCCAGTTGCGGATGTCCAGCTCGGTGTGGCCGACGTTCAGGTCGCCGGTGATCAGGGCGTGCCCGTCCATGCCGCCCAGCTCGGCCATGCGCTTGGTCATCTGGTCCAGGAACCGGTACTTCTCCTCCTGGCGCGGGGTGCCGGCCTCGCCGGAGTGGACGTACACGCTGACCACCGTGAGCACCGAGCCGTCGGGCAGGGTCAGGTCGGACTCGATCCAGCGACCCGAGTCGTCGAAGAACGCGTCACCGTTGCCGACGCGATGGCTGGTGGGCTCGAGCCGGCTGAGCACGGCCACGCCCGAGCGGCCCTTGGCAACGGCCTCGGTGTGCACGACGTGGTAGCCGGTGCCCTCGAGGATCTCGTGCACGATCGCGTCGGGCGCCCGGACCTCCTGCAGCGTGATGATGTCGGCGTCGCGGCTCTCGAGCCACTCCTTCATCCCCTTGCGCCACGCGGCGCGGATGCCATTGACGTTGACGGTCGCGATCCTGAGCACCTGATCGAGGATAGTCGGCGGCGCCGACGCTCCCGGCCCCCGGTGAGGTCAGCGCGAGAAGGGCGGGCGCTCGTCCAGACGGATCGACTGGCGACCGGCCCAGCGCCAGGCGCGGGCGGTGAGATCGCGGTCCTCGTCGGTGACGAGATTGCCCATGACGCGCAGGGCGATGGTCATCAGCTTGTGCGAGCGCATCCCGACCGGACCCGCCGTCGGCAGCAGGTGCGGCACGGTGATCAGGCCGGCCAGACGCCGCGCGATGGAGAACGCCGGGCCGTAGTGAGCCGTCAGCATGGCGGGCCAAGCCTCGGCGGGGGAGTCGCCGGTGGCCAGCAGCTCGGCGCCGATGCGGCCGGTCTCCAGGCCGTAGTCGATGCCCTCGCCGTTCAGCGGGTTGACACAGCCGGCGGCGTCGCCGATGACGATCCAGTTCGGGCCCGAGACGCCGGACACGGCGCCGCCCATGGGCAGCAGGGCCGAGGTCGGCATCCGCAGGTCGGCGCCGAGGTCCCAGTCCTCGCGCCGCAGCGTGGCGTAGTACTCCATGAGCGGACGGATCTGGATCTTGGCGGGCCGCTTCGCCGTGGCGAGCGCGCCGACGCCGAGGTTCACCTGCCCGTCGCCGAGGGGGAAGATCCAGCCGTAGCCCGGCAGCAGCTCGCCGTCCTCACCGCGCAGCTCCAGGTGCGAGGAGATCCACGGATCGTCGCTCCGGCCGGACTTGACGTAGCTGCGGCCGGCCACGCCGTAGGCGGTGTCGCGGTGCCATTCGCGGCCGAGCACCCGGCCCAGCGGCGAGCGCACGCCGTCGGCCACCACGAGGCGGCGGCAGCCGATCGTGTGACGGCCCTCGGCGGTCTCGACGACGACGCCGGTGACCGCGCCGCGAGCGTCGCGCTCGACGTCGACGGCCTTCGCGCCGTCGACACCGATGGCCCCGGCGGCCAGGGCGCGATCGCGGATGCGGGCGTCCAGCTCGGTGCGGGGGACCGCGGAGCCGTGGTCGGGCAGCGAGCCGCCGGGCCACGGCAGCAGCAGCTCCTGGCCGAAGCCCGCCGCGCGCAGGCCGCGGTTCATCGTGTGTCCGCGGACCCAGTCACCGAGGTCGAGCCGGTCGAGCTCGGCGATGGCGCGCGGCGTGAGGCCGTCGCCGCAGGTCTTGTCACGGGGGAAGGTGGCCGCGTCCACCAGCACGGTGTCCATGCCGAGGTGGGCGGTCCAGGCGGCGGCGGACGAGCCGGCGGGCCCCGCGCCGACGACGAGGACGTCGGTGGTGGACGGCAGGATCATGAGTCGATTCTCGCACCGGGGGCACAACGCCCGGGACACGGGAGGTGGGAAGATGACCGGCATGTCCACCGCGCCGACACCGAACCACGATGCCGTCCGCTTCGCTGCCCGCGGGTCCAGTCATTTCGACCTGCTGCTGGCGATGTTCTGCGTCGTGATCGTCATCTCGAACGTCGTGGCCACCAAGGCCGTCGAGGTCGGCTCGGGACAGGTCCTGCTCGGTCCCGTCCAGCTGTGGCCGCTCGTGCTCGACGGGGGAGTCGTGCTCTTCCCGCTGGCGTACGTGCTCGGCGACGTGATCGCCGAGGTCTACGGCCTGCGTGCCGCCCGGCGGGCGATCCTGGCCGGGTTCGCCGCGGCCGTGCTGGCCGCCGGGACGTTCTTCGTCGTCGAGCTGCTGCCCGCGGCGTCCTGGTACGAGAACGAGGCCGCCTACTCGGCGGTGCTGGGCCCCGTCTCGCAGATCGTGCTGGCCAGCGTGGCCGGCTATCTCGCGGGCCAGTTCCTCAACTCGTGGGTCCTGGTGCGGATGAAGCAGCGGTCGGCCGAGCGCCGGCTGGTGGCGCGTCTGGTCGGCTCGACCGGCGTGGGCGAGGTGGCCGACACGCTGATCTTCTGCGCGATCGCTGCCTCCGCCATCGGCGTCACCACGTTCGGCGCGTTCCTGAACTACTTCGTGATGGGCGTGGTGCTCAAGGTCGGCGTCGAGCTGGCGCTCATGCCGCTGACCGTGCGCGTCATCGGGTGGCTCAAGCGGCGCGAGCCCGGCTACTACGCCGGCTGAGGCCGCTCAGGCCGACTTCGACAGGTACCGGCCGAGCCACTCCTGCTTGAGTGCGGCGAAGTCCCCGGCCTCGATCGCGTCGCGCATGCTGTCGACCAATCGGATGAAGAAGCGCTCGTTGTGGATCGAGCACAGCGTCGCCGCGTTGTACTCGTTCGCCTTGAACAGATGGTGCAGGTACGCCTTCGTGTAGTGGGCGCACGTGTAGCAGTCGCAACCCTCCTCGATGGGGCCGAAGTCGCGGCGCGAGGCGGCCACCATGAGGTTGTGACGGCCGTCGGCGGTGTAGATCCGCGACGAGCGCGCGACCCGCGTGGGGGTGACGCAGTCGAAGGTGTCGCAGCCGGCCTCGACGCCGGCGAAGAGGTCCTCGGGCTCGCCGATGCCCAGCAGGTGCCGGGGCCGGTCGTCGGGCAGCTCGTCGGTGACCCAGCGGACGATGGTTCCCAGGTTCTCCTTCTCGATCGCCCCGCCGACGCCGTAGCCGTCGAAGTCGAGGCCGGCCAGGCCCCGGGCCGCCTGACGGCGCAGGTCCTCGTGCTGGGCGCCCTGGACGACGCCGTAGAGCGCCTGACGCGGCTTGTCGGCGCGCTCGGCGGACAGCCGCTGGTGCTCGGCGAGGCATCGCTCGGCCCAGGCCTGGGTCCGCTTGAGCGAGTCCTCCTGGTACTCACGGCTGTTCATCAGGGTGGTCAGCTCGTCGAAGGCGAAGATGATGTCCGCACCGAGCTGGTGCTGGATCTGCATCGACACCTCGGGCGTGAACCGGTGCTTGGAGCCGTCGAGGTGGCTCTTGAAGGTCACCCCGTCGTCGTCGACGTGCGCGAGCCGGTCCTTGCCCGGGGCGATGACGTCGTCGGCCTCGGTGCCCACGGCGTCCATCGCGAGGGTCTTCTTGAAGCCGGCGCCCAGGCTCAGCACCTGGAAGCCGCCCGAGTCGGTGAAGGTCGGCCCGCGCCAGTTCATGAAGGCGCCGAGGCCGCCGGCCTCCTCGACGATGTCGGCGCCGGGCTGCAGGTAGAGGTGGTAGGCGTTCGACAGCACCGCCTGACCGCCCAGCTGGACGATCGACTCGGGCAGGACCGCCTTGACGGTGGCCTTGGTGCCGACGGGGATGAACGCCGGGGTGCGGATCTCCCCGTGGGGGGTGGTGATGGTGCCCGATCTTCCGGGGGCGTCCGGCAGGGTGCTTCCGACGGTGAACACGGCCCCATCCAAACAGACGGGGCCGTGCTCCCGATCAGGCGCCGGGGCGGTCGACCAGTGCGACGCGCGTGTTGTCGCGGTCGTTGGCGCCCATCGCCGCGGCGAGGCGGTGATGGACCGCACCCTCGCTGTGCCGGCTCTGCCGGTCGAGGGCCAGTCCGAGCGCGGTGTGCGCCCAGGCGCTGGTCGGCTCCAGCGAGGTCAGCGTGCGGAACGCGTCCTCCGCGGGGCCGAGGTGAGCGGCCGCGAAGTGCGCGCGCCCCAGCAGCTCCCACACCGCGGCGTTGCGCGGCTCGAGCTCGGCCAGGGGCTGCAGGACCCGCACGGCCTCACGCGGGAAGCGCGAGTCGAGCAGGTCTTCGGCGTAACGGAAGGCGTCCAGCGGCTCCATCGCCGCGATCGACTCCGCGGTCAGCGTCGGCTTCATCCAGATGGTCATCGCAGTTCCTTTCGTCACCGCTCTCAACCGCGCGACCGGTGCGAATGTTCCCGCGTCACTCCGGGACGGCCTGGGGTGCCTGCTGGCCGGCCGGCGGGGGAGTCTGCTCGAGCTCCGGCTCCGGCACGGAGTCGTTCGGCGCCTCGGTAGTGGGGGCAGGCTGCGTCGGCTCCGGGCGGGCCGGGGCGGACGGCGTGTTCGTCGGGCCGTCGTCGGGCTCGCCGGTCGGCTCCGTGGAGTCGGCGGGCCCGTTGGTCCTGCCTTCGGTCGGCGACTTCGGCGTGCTGCTCTGGTCCTTCCAGGGCCGGCCGATCGTGGGGTTGTCGGCCTTGCCGAACGAGTCGCCCGTGACCAGTTCGTAGCCGCCGATCGCCAGCAGCGAGACGGCCAGCGCCAGCCCGCTCCACGTCAACACGCGCTTCCACGGGAAGGCGCGCTCGGCCTCGTCGACGGACACGACGGTCTGCTCCCGCGTCACCGCGACGTCGACGTCCTCGCCGCCCTCGCCCGACGGGCGGGCGCGCGCGACCACCGAGCCGCTCTCGGTGATGAGCGTGGTGCCGCGATCGAGCCCGCGCGCGTAGAGGGCGCTGGCGATCGATGCGACGAGGCTGCCGAGCGCCGCGCCGATGATCGTGCCGGCCACTCCGAGGAACGAGGCGACCCACGCCGACGTCATCGCCGCGAGCGCACCGGCCACCAGTTGGAGCCAGGACAAACCGCCGAGGAAGCCTTTGGGAGACATGATTTCGAGGGTAACGAAGGCCCGGTGAGCCCCCGGCGATCCGCCGAGGGCCGGGCGGCCGGGTCAGGCCAGGGCCTGCCCCAGATCGGCCAGCAGGTCCTCGATGTCCTCGATGCCGACGGACAACCGGACCAGGTCCTCGGGCACCTCGAGCTGCGATCCGGCGGTGGACGCGTGCGTCATGGCGCCGGGGTGCTCGATGAGCGACTCGATGCCGCCGAGGCTTTCGGCCAGGGTGAAGACCTTCGTGCGCGCGCACAGGTCGAGCGCCGCCTGGCGTCCGCCGGCGAGGCGCAGCGAGATCATGCCGCCGAAGCGGCGCATCTGCTTCGCGGCGACGTCGTGGCCGGGGTGGTCGGCCAGGCCGGGGTAGCGGACCTCGCTGACGGCGGGGTGCGCCGTCAGCATCTCGACGACGGCCTCGGCGTTGTCGCAGTGTCGCTCCATGCGCACGGCGAGCGTCTTGATGCCGCGCATGACCAGGTAGGCGTCGAACGGCCCGGGCACGCCGCCGGCGCCGTTCTGCAGGAACGCGAACGCGGCGTCGAGGTCGGCGTCGTTCGTGACGAGCGCGCCGCCGACGACGTCGCTGTGGCCGCCGAGGTACTTCGTCGAGGAGTGCAGGACGATGTCCGCGCCCAGCGCGAGCGGCTGCTGCAGGTACGGCGACGCGAAGGTGCTGTCGACCAGCAGCTTCGCGCCGGCCGCGTGCGCGACCTCGGCGGCAGCGGCGATGTCCGCGATGTTCAGCAGCGGGTTGGTGGGCGTCTCGAGCCACACCAGCTTGGTGCGGTCGGTGATCGCCGCGGCGATGGCCTCGGGATCGTTGACCGCCACCGGGGTGTGATCGATGCCCCACTGCGAGAAGACCTTGTCGATCAGCCGGAACGTGCCGCCGTAGGCGTCATCGGGGATGACCAGGTGGTCACCGGGACGCAGGATCGCGCGCAGCGCCGTGTCCGTCGCGGCCATGCCCGACGAGAACGCCCGGCCGTACGTGCCGCCGTCGAGCGCGGCGAGGTTGGCCTCGAGCGCCCGGCGGGTGGGGTTGCCCGTGCGGGCGTACTCGAACCCCTCGCGCATGCCACCGACGCCGTCCTGGGCGAAGGTCGAGCTGGCGTAGATCGGGATGTTCACCGCGCCGGTGCGCGGGTCGGGCTCCTGGCCGGCGTGGATCGCCCGCGTGGAGAAGCCCTGCTGCGGCTCGTCGCTCATACGTGCACTCCCAGCAGGTCGTGTCGGGTCAGGACGCCGAGCGGCTTGCCCTCGTCGACGACCATCAGCGCGTCGTTGCCCTTGAACATGTCCAGGGCGGCGGCGAGGTCCTCGCCGGAGCCGATGATCGGCAGCGGGGGCTCCATGTGCTCGGCGACGGCGTCGGTCAGCTGCGCGCGTCCCTCGAAGACGGCGCTGACGAGCTCGCGCTCGCTGACGCTGCCCGCGACCTCGCCGATGACGACCGGCGGCTCGGGGCCGACGACCGGCATCTGCGAGACGTTGTACTCGCGCAGGATCTCGATCGCGTCGCGCACCGTCTCGGACGGGTGCGTGTGGACCAGCGCGGGCATCTCGCCGCTCTTGCGGCGCAGGATGTCCAGGACGCGCAGGTCCGTCGCGTCGCCCGACAGCGGCGTACGCAGGAAGCCGTACGAGGCCATCCAGTCGTCGTTGAAGATCTTCGACAGGTAGCCGCGGCCACCGTCGGGCAGCAGCACCACGATGAGGTCGTCCGGACCGGCCTTCTCGGCCACGCGCGCGGCGGCGACGACGGCCATGCCGCACGAGCCGCCGACGAGCAGGCCCTCCTCACGCGCCAGGCGACGCGTCATGTCGAACGAGTCGGCGTCCGAGACCGCGATGATCTCGTCGACGACGCTCGGGTCGTAGGCGCTGGGCCAGAAGTCCTCACCGACGCCCTCGACCAGGTACGGGCGGCCGGTGCCGCCGGAGTAGACCGAGCCCTCGGGATCGGCGCCGATGATCTTGATGTCGGGGTTCTGCTCCTTGAGGAAGCGGCCGACGCCGGTGATCGTGCCGCCGGTGCCGACACCGGCCACGAAGTGCGTGATCCTGCCCTCGGTGGCCTTCCAGATCTCGGGGCCCGAGGTCTCGTAGTGGCTGGCAGGGCCGGCCGGGTTCGAGTACTGGTCGGGCTTCCAGGCGCCCTCGATCTCGCGGACGAGGCGGTCGGAGACGTTGTAGTACGAGTCCGGGTGCTCCGGCGGGACGGCCGTGGGGCACACGACCACGCGGGCGCCGTAGGCCTTGAGCGTGTTGCGCTTGTCCTCGCTGACCTTGTCGGGGCAGACGAAGACGCAGGAGTATCCGCGCTGCTGCGCGACGAGCGCCAGGCCGACGCCGGTGTTGCCGGAGGTCGGCTCGACGATGGTGCCGCCGGGCTTGAGAGCGCCGGACGCCTCGGCCTCGTCGACCATCTTGACCGCGATGCGGTCCTTGGAGCTGCCTCCGGGGTTCAGGTACTCGAGCTTGGCGGCGACCGTCGCGCCACCCTCGGGTACGACGGAGTTCAGCCGGACTAGGGGAGTGTCGCCGATGAGGTCGACCACGTGGTTCGCGATGGTCATGACTCCATCATGTCATCGCACCAATGAGGCCGAGGATCAGGATCGCAGCGGTCGGCCGTTCGCGTCACGCGAGTCCGAGACGAGCATGAGGATGCCGTCGATGAACGGCCAGATGGCGCCGATGCCGCAGGTGAACACGGTGACCAGCAGCTGGGCGACGCCCAGGGAGGTGTGGCCGGTGTAGAACCGGCCGATTCCCAGGGGTATCAGCAGTTGCAGCAGGCCGGCGATGATCTTGGACTTGTCGGAGTACGGCAGCCCGGACTTCGGGTCGATGCCGTACGGCGCCCCCGGCACCGCCCACCCCGCCGCTGGCGGCGGGGGAGGCGGTGGCGGTGGAGGCGTGGCGCCGAAGCGCACGGTTGGATCGTGGTCGCCCGCGCCGGGGTCCGGGTCCGGTCGCGGGTCCTCGGGCGGTGGCGTCGTCATGGACGCACCGTACCGCCGATCAGACCACGGCACCGCCGTCCTCGGGCATCCCGCGCCCGTCGACGACGTGCGCGTACGGGTCGACCGTCTTGCGCGGGTCCTTGTCCGGGTTGTAGGGCCACTTCTCCTCGAGCAGCAGGCCGAGGGTCGAGGCCGTGAAGACCGTCGAGAAGTGACCGAACAGCAGACCCAGCAGCACCGCGATCGAGAAGTCGCGCAGCGAGTCGCCGCCGAGCACCATCAGTGCGGCGAGGATGAACGTCGCGCCCATGGCGGTGTTGATGGTTCGCGGCAGGGTCGACAGGATCGCCTCGTTGACCATCTGACGCAACGGGATGTCGGCGGTGCGCGTGCGTTCTCGGATGCGGTCGAGCACGACGATCGAGTCGTTCACCGACAGGCCGATGATCGACAGGATCGCGGCCAGGAACACGCCGTCGATCGGCTTGCCCCACCAGGCGAAGACGCCGACGACCGCGAGCACGACCGACGCCATCGAGATGATGGCGGCCGCGGCCCACGTCCACCGGAAGCGCCAGGCGAGGTAGGCCATCTGCGCCGCAACGGCGATCAGGAAGGCCAGCAGCGCCTTGTTGCGCAGCTCCTTGCCCAAGGTCGGGTCGATGGTGTCCGAGCGGACCTGGACGGTGTCCCCGCCGACCTCGGCGATCGAGGAGCGGACCTTCTCGGCCTCCGCCTCGTCGATCTTGGGCAGGCGGACCGAGATGTTCTCGCCGCCGTCGGCCGACGAGGCTTGCACGACGGCCTCGGGGAACCCGGCGTCCGCGACGGCCTCGCGGGCCTGGTCCGGGGTGACGGCCTTGGCGGTGGAGTACTCGAGCTGACGGCCACCGGCGAACTCGACGCCGAGGTCGAGGCCGCGGACCAGGATGCCGCCGATCATGACGCCGGCGACGCCGAGCGAGATGACGACCCACATGCCGGCCCGACGGACCAGGTAGGGACCGTGCTCGTTCAACCAGCGGCGCACGCTGGAGATGCCGCCGATGCCACTGGCCTGCGGGTGGTTGCGGATCCACTTGCGCTTGACCAGCCACTCGGTCAGCCATCGGGCGACGACCAGCGCCGAGAACATCGACGCGATGACGCCGATGGTCAAGGTGATGCCGAAGCCCTTGACGGGACCGGCGGACAGGAAGAACAGCAGCAGGGCGGCCAGGATCGTCGTGACGTTGGAGTCGATGATGGCGGACCAGGCCTTGGAGAAGCCGGTGGTCAGAGCCGACAGCAGGCCGGCCTTCGGATTGTCGTGATACTCCTCGCGCGCTCGTTCGTAGACCAGGACGTTGGCGTCGATGGCCAGGCCGATCGCCAGCACGAAGCCGGCCAGACCCGGCAGGGTCAGGGTGGCGCCCATCAGGACGAGTGCGCCGTAGGAGATGAGGGCGTACACGGTCAGCGCGATCGTCGCCATGACGCCGGTGAGCCGGTAGATGAAGATGATGAACAGGCCGGTCAGCAGCAGGCCGATGACGGAGGCGTTGATCGAGGCGTCGATGGCGGCGGCGCCGAGCGTCGGGCCGACGGTGCGCTGGTCGATGATCTCGACCGGGACCGGGAGGGCGCCGCCCTTGATCAGCACGGCGAGGTCCTGCGCCTCGGTCTGGGTGAAGTCGCCCGTGATGCTGGTGCTGGAGCCACCACCGCTGGTGCAGAGCTCGGGCACGATGCCCGGGGACGAGATGACCTCGTTGTCGAGCACGATCGCGATGCGGTTGCCGGCGGCGGGGTTCTGGCACGCGGAGGCGACCAAGTTGCTCCAGGGGGTGCGGCCGGTCTTGTTGAACTGCACATTGACGACCCAGTCGCCGATGCTGTTCTGCGGCATCGCGGCCTCGGCGTCGCTGATGCCGTTGCCGTCGAACGCGACCGGACCGAGCAGCAGCTGCTGGCCCTGCTCGTCGGGAAGGACGATCTCGCCCTTGCCGGGCTTGGTGCCCTCCTCGGCGGGAGCCATCACCTCGCGGAACTCCAGGCTGGCCGTCTGGCCGATGACCTCGGCGGCCTTGGAGGGATCCTGCACGTTCGGCAGTTCGACGATGATGCGGTTCTCGCCGGAGCGCGCCAGCGTGGGCTCGGAGACACCGAGTCCGTCGACGCGGCCGCGGAGGACCTCGAGGGCCCGGTCGGTTGCCTCGGCGTCGGCCTTGACGCGGTCGGTGGACTTGGCCTCGAGGGTGATCTGCGTGCCGCCGCGCAGGTCGAGGCCGAGGTTGGGCTTCATGGTCAGGGCCACGGCGGCGGCGCCGACGATGACGGCGAGGCAGATCAGACCTCGCCAGAGATTGGTCTTGGAAGACATGAGTGAGCTTTCGGTGGAGCCGCGGGGCGGCAGGTGCATGGGCGGGCTGAGCCGGTCGTGGCGACCGGTCAGCGGCGCGGCGGGGCGCGCCCCGCAGGAACCGGCGCAGCAGTGCCGATCTGGGCGGCGCCGAGGGCCACCACCAGGGAGACGAGGACGACCGTCCCCAGCGTGAACGCGGCGTCCAGGGTGCCGGCGGGCAGGTCGATCGACAACGCGTGGTCGTCCGACGTGGCCTTGGCGATCGTGACCCGGGGGTTCCCGGAGCCGTCCTGTCCGGCCGACGCCGAGGCGGCGCCGGAGCGCCGGTCAGCCCCGGAGAATCCGGCCAGCGCACCCAGCCCGAGCATGCCGGCCAACAGCACGGCTGCCAGGGCCGCGACGAGGCGTCGCGCGGCGTGGGTGGTCCGGATCACCCCGCGAGTGTAACGGTCCTACGGTGGATCCCGTGACTACACGACATGTCCTGGGAACGAGTGGCATCGAGGTCGGCCCCGTGGGGATCGGCTGCAACGCATTCGGAGCGCGGATCGACGGTGACCAGGTGGTCGCGGTCGTGGACGCGGCCTTCGAGCAGGGGGTGACATTCTTCGACACCGCCGACACGTATGCGCTCGGTGAGAGCGAGACGCTGCTCGGTGCCGCACTGAAGGGTCGCCGTGACGAGGTCGTCATCGCGACGAAGTTCGGGATGGACATGCAGGGGCGCAACGGCGACGACCGTGGCCGCCGCGGCAGCGCCGACTACGTCCGCCGGGCGGCGGAGGCCAGCCTGCGCCGGCTCGGCACCGACGTGATCGACCTGTACCAGCTGCACACGCCCGACCCGAACACTCCGGTCGAGGAGACGCTGGGCGCGATGACGCGGCTGGTGGACGAGGGCAAGGTCCGCGCCATCGGCTGCTCGAACTTCACCGCGTGGCAGCTCGTCGACGCGGACTGGATCTCGCGCACGGCCGACCTCGCGCACTTCGCGACGGCCCAGAACGAGTACTCGCTCTACAACCCGGCCGCGGAGGTCGAGCTGGTCCCGGCCTGCCTCGAGCTCGGAGTGGGCCTGCTGCCGTACTTCCCGCTCGCCTACGGCCTGCTGACGGGGAAGTACTCGCGCGACAGCGAGCCGCAGGAGGGCACCCGGCTGGCCGGCCAGCGGGCCCGTTGGGAGAGCGCGGACTGGGACCGGATCGAGGCGCTGCAGGCGTTCGCACGCGAGCGCGACATCAGCCTGCTCGAGCTCGCGATGGGCGGCCTCGCGTCGCGGCCGGCCGTGGCGTCGGTCATCGCCGGTGTCTCGCGTCCGGAGCAGGTGGCCTCGAACGTGGCGGCGGCCGCCTGGGTGCCGACGGCCGAGGACACGGCCGCACTCGACGAGCTGATGGCTCCGCAGCACTCGTACACGACGTTCGCGCCGCGCTGAGCGGGCAGGGGAGTCGGTGGGTGCGCCGGGTCGGGAGCGCCTCACGGCGCAAGGCCGCTCGAAGCGGCTGATGTTGGGACCCGGGGCTACCGCGACCCGGCGCGAGCACCACTCTAGACGACCCCGCCCAAGCCCACAGGCACCTGTCGTCTCACCTCAGGAGGGCTGCGCGACCCGCTGGCGGCGGTGATTCAGTGCAGCTCGTGGCGCCGCTCGGCGTCCGCGGCGGCGCGCAGCTGGCGCGCCGTGTCGACCAGGCGGGCGGCGCTGCCAGGGTCGGTGTCCTCCAGCTGCCCACGGCCCACACCGACGATGTGGGCGAAGGCGGCGGCCCGGTCGAGGGCCACGTCGAAGTCGGTGGCGACGATGCCGCGCACCACGGTGTCGACCAGCTCGATGACCTCGTTCGGGCCGGGCGGGTCGACGACGCCGGCCAGGACCTCCTGGACCGGGGCGTAGGCACGGCCCGCGCTGAACTCACGCGAGGCCTGGACCGGATTGCGATGGACCCACGTCCGCAGCGCGTACAGCCGCCACAGTGCTCCGGCCACCGTCTCGGGATGGGCCTTCGACCACAGTTCCGCGATCGAGCCCAGTCCCTCGGAGTCGGCCAGGTGCAGCACCCGGTCGATCAGGGCGCGGTCCTCGCGGTCGTGGGCGCCGCGCACCAGCAGATTGGCGATGCGGTGGCCCGCGGCCGAGCGCTCGGCGGGATCGTTGTCGTCGCGCAGCGTCTCGAAGAGGGCGGCCCCGGGCAACGACGGCTTGTGGAAGTCGGCCATGCGTTCGAGAGTAAACCCGCGACGGTGACCGGGGGCGGCAGTCGGCTCAGGGATCGACGAGCGCGGCAGCCATCGGGCCACCCACCAGCTGGATCTGCCAGTTGCGGCAGCCCCGTTCGCGCAGCTCCGCGGCGACGGTGTCCTCGTCCCGGTCCTGCGGCGGCTGCCACGCCAGGGCGCGCACCACGCCGGGCGAGATGAGGTTCTCGGCGGGCAGGTTGTTCTGCTCGGCGATCTGCGTGACCACCTCGCGGACTCGTACGAGGCGAGCGGCGGCCACGGGGTCCTTGTCGGCCCAGGCGCGCGGGGGCGGGGGACCGTCGGACCGCTGGCCCGAGGTGGGCAGCTCGTCCTCGGGAAGCCCCTCGGCCTCCTCGATGGCGGTGTACCAGTCGTCGAGGAAGCGCCGCGGACCGCGGCGGCGCATGGTGGGGTCGTTCTTGAGGGCGACCAGCGAGGTCGGGGCGTGCGTGGCCAGCGCCACGATCGCCGAGTCGGGCAGGATCCGGCCGGGGGTGACGTCACGGTCGGCCGCGATCGCGTCGCGGGCCTGCCACAGGGAGCGGACGATGGCCAGGGCTCTGCGGCTGCGGATCTTGTGGATGCTGGAGGTGCGGCGCCACGGGTCCTTGCGCTCCGGCGGGCCGGTGAAGGACAGCAGGGCGTCGAACTCCTCGCGCGCCCAGCCGTCCTTGCCGGCGGCGACGAGGTCGGCCAGGACCGCCTCGCGCAGCTCCAGCAGGACCTCGACGTCGAGCGCGGCGTACTCGAGCCACGGATCGGGCAGGGGCCGGGTCGACCAGTCGGCCGCCGAGAACTCCTTGGCCAGGCTCATGCCCAGGTAGTGCTCGACGAGAGCGGCCAGGCCGACGCGCGGCAGGTTCAGCAGCCGGCCGGCCAGCTCGGTGTCGAAGAGCGACGCGGGCCGCAGTCCGACCTCGGCCAGGCACGGCAGGTCCTGCGTGGCCGCGTGCAGGATCCACTCGGAGTCGCCGAAGGCCAGCCCGAGCTCGGTGAGGTCGGGGAAGGCGATGGGGTCGATCAGCCAGGTTCCCGAGCCCTCACGGCGCACCTGCACGAGGTAGGCGCGCTGGGAGTAGCGATAGCCGGACGCGCGCTCGGCGTCGAGAGCGATCGGCCCTTCGCCCAGCGAGATCTCGGCGCAGGCACGCGCCAGCGCGTCGTCGGTGTCCACGACGGGGGTCAGCGGCTCACGAAGTCCGAGGCGCGGCAGGGCCGGCTCGGGGGACTCATCGGGGGCCTGGTCGGGCACCTCGTCGTGTTCGGTGGTCAACGGCTCGTACGCCTCCGGGTCAGGGGAACGACACCGGGCGCCAGGGGCGGGAGTCCGGCGAGTTTGCCGAGCAGCTCCATCCACGCCGAGGCGTGGGCGTCGAGTCCGCCGTGCGGGGTCCAGGAGGCGCGGACCTCGATCTGGGCGTCGGACTCGTCCTCGGCCATGGCTCCGAATCCCTCGGAGCGCACGACGGTGATGCTGCCGGCAGTGTTGGTGTGCTCGGCGCCGGCGTCGCCCAGTGCGTCCGTGAGCCAGCTCCAGCCGACCTGGGTGATCAGCGGGTCGATGGCCATCTCGTGCTCGATGTCGGCGCGGGCGAACGTGACGCACCGGAAGGTGCCGTTCCACGCGTCGTTGCCGGCCGGATCGTGCAGGAGGATGAAGCGTCCCGTGCCCACCTCGGTGTCCGCGACGATGACGTCGGCGGTGATGGCATGGGCGAACGGGGCGATGCGCTGCGGTGCCGGCATCTGTCCGAGCTCGAGTTCGGGGCGCGCGACGGCGCGCTCGACCTCCTCGACAGCGCGGGTGAACGGTGCCGGGACGCCTTCGACCTTCGTGCGGGCTCCCACACCGTGATCTTAGGCACGGGAGACAGGGTCGGGCGGCTCGACACGCAGGGCGTGACAGACTCGAAGGGTGACCCATGACGTCAGCGCCACCGCAGTCGAGAGCGCCATCACGAGTCCCTTCCTCCGAGCCTGCCGAGGCCTCGAACCGGCCCACACCCCGGTGTGGTTCATGCGCCAGGCCGGGCGCTCGCTGCCTGAGTACCTGGCGATCCGCGAGGGCGTCCCGATGCTGGAGTCCTGCTTCCGCACGGACATGGTCGTCGAGATCACGATGCAGCCGGTGCGTCGCCACGGAGTCGACGCCGCGATCTTCTTCTCCGACATCGTCGTGCCGCTCAAGGCGATCGGCATCGACCTGGACATCGTCCCGGGCACCGGCCCCGTCGTGGCCGACCCGATCCGCTCGGCGGACCAGCTGTCGACGCTGCGCGACCTCGAGCCCGACGACGTCACCTCCATCACCGATGCGGTGAAGGGCCTCGTGCAGGAACTGGGGGAGACGCCGCTGATCGGGTTCGCCGGCGCGCCGTTCACCCTGGCGTCCTACCTCGTCGAGGGAGGTCCGTCGCGCGACCACCGCCGCACGAAGGAGCTGATGTACCGCGACCCCGAGCTCTGGCACGCGCTGCTCGGCCGGATCGCGGCGATCGCCTCGCAGTTCCTGCGGCTGCAGGTCGAGGCCGGCGCCTCGGCGATCCAGCTGTTCGACTCGTGGGCCGGCGCGCTGTCCCCGGCCGACTACGACACCTACGTGCGCCCGCACTCCGCCGCCGTGCTCGACTCCGTCGCGGACCTCGACGTCCCGCGGATCCACTTCGGCGTCGGCACCGGCGAGCTGCTGTCGCGGATGGGCGAGGCCGGAGCCGACGTCGTCGGCGTCGACTGGCGGGTCCCGCTGGACGAGGCGATCGGCCGCGTCGGACAGCGTGCCGTTCAGGGCAACCTCGACCCCACGCTGTTGTTCGCGCCGACCGATGTCGTGCACGCCCGCGCCGCCCAGATCATCGACGCCGGACGCGCCGCCCACGGGCACGTGTTCAACCTCGGTCACGGGGTGCTGCCGGCGACCGACCCGGACGCCATCACCCGGTTGGTCGACTTCGTCCACGGCTACGAGCCGGAGGCCTGATGCGCGTCGCGGTCATCGGTGGCGGCATCGCCGGACTGTCGGCGGCGTTCCATCTCTCGGCGGCCGGCGCCGAGCCGGTCGTGCTGGAGGGCTCGCCCGAGATCGGCGGCAAGGTCCGCCAGGCGCAGCTGGGGGACCTGACGGTCGACGTGGGCGCCGAGGCGATGCTGGCGCGGCGGCCCGAGGCCGTCGACCTGGTGAAGGCGGTCGGCCTCGCCGGTGACCTCGTGGCTCCCGAACCGGTCCCGTCCATGGTCTGGAGTCGCGGAGCCCTGCGCCCGCTGCCGCCCACGATCATGGGCGTGCCGTCGGACCTGGACGCGCTCGCGCAGGCGGGCATCCTCGAGTCCGCGGTGACGTCGACGGCGCTGCCCGTGCCCGACGAGGACGTGTCGGTGGCCTCGTTCGTGGCCGACCGGCTGGGACGTGAGGTCGTCGACCGACTGGTCGAGCCCCTGCTGGGCGGCGTCTACGCCGGACACGCGGATCGGCTCTCGCTGCAGGCCGCCGCGTCCGTCATCGGAGAGCTCGGCCCGGATCTGCTGGCCGGTGCCGCGGCTCGTGCCGCGGCTCCGAAGGCTCCCGGCCCCGCCCTGATCGGGTTGCGTGGCGGAGTCGGACGGCTGCCGCAGGCCATCGTGGACGCCGGCGGCTTCGAGGTGCGCACCCGCGCGACGGTCCGCTCGGTCCGTCGAGACGGAGACGGGTGGGAGCTGGTCGTGGGACCCACGACCGCGCCCGTCCGTGAGCGCTTCGACGCGGTCGTCATGGCCGCTCCGGCCCCGGCCGCGTCCCGACTGCTGGCCGAGGCCGCGCCGCGCGCCGCGTTCGCACTCGCCGGCGTCGACTACGCGTCGATGGGTGTCGTGGCGCTGCTGCTCGACGACGCGGACCTGCCCGCGGGGACCGGATTCCTGGTGCCTCCGGTCGAGCCGATGGACATCAAGGCTGCGACGTTCTCGACCCGCAAGTGGGCCTGGCTCGCCGAGGCTGCCGATGGGGCGACGGTCGTCCGCGCGTCGATCGGCCGCGCCGGTGACACGGCCGTGCTGCAGCGCGACGACGCGGCACTGGTCGACCTCGCCGTGACCGATCTGCGCTCGATCGTCGAGCCGGAGGGCTCCCTCGGCACGGTCCGCGCGTCGGTCGTGCAGCGGTGGGGCGGCGGACTGCCGCAGTACGAGGTGGGACATCGCGAGCTCGTGCGGACGGTGACCGAGGACGTGGCGACGGTTCGCGGATTGGAGCTCTGTGGCGCCGCCTACGAGGGCGTCGGGATCGCGGCCGTCGTGGCGACCGGGAGGGCCGCGGCCGAACGAACCCTCGCCGGGTGAGAATGGACGTATGAGTACGCACGAGGTCGACCCCGAGAAGATCAACGCCACCATCCGGTACGCCATGTACTCGGTGTTCCGCGTCGAGCGTCCGCTCGCGGATGGCGACCGTGCCGCGATGGCCGCCGAGGTCGAGGCGCTGTTCGCGAAGCTCGACGACGTCGTCGTGCGCGGCACCTACGACGTCAGCGGCATGCGCGCCGAGGCTGACCTGATGGTGTGGTGGCACGCCGAGACGGCCGACGCCCTGCAGGACGCCTACAACGCGTTCCGCCGGACCGAGCTGGGCTCGCACCTGGCGCCGGTGTGGTCGAACGTCGGCCTGCACCGCCCGGCGGAGTTCAACCGCTCGCACGTGCCGAACTTCCTCGCGGACGACACCACGAAGCACTACCTGTGCGTGTACCCGTTCGTTCGCTCGTACGAGTGGTACCTGCTGCCCGACGACGAGCGTCGCCGTCTGCTGCGCGAGCACGGCGAGGCCGCTCGCGACTACGCCGACGTCCGCGCCAACACGATCGCGTCCTTCGCCCTGGGCGACTACGAGTGGCTGCTGGCCTTCGAGGCCGACGAGCTGCACCGGATCGTCGACCTGATGCGCGACCTGCGCGCGACCGACGCCCGGCTCCACGTGCGCGAGGAGCTGCCCTTCTACACGGGCCGCGCGATGTCGGTGGCCGAGCTGACCGAGCTCTGGCCCTGATCCCTCACCTCAGTCGGTGAGGACCGGCCGCGCCTCCCGGATGCGCAGCGTGGTGGCGGGACCCGGCGCCGTGATCGTGGTGCCGAGGTCCTGCCACGCGCCGCCGTCGACGCGGTAGGTGACCGCGTAGGTGACGTCGACCCGCGGAGCGACCTGTCCGGGTTGGCGGTACCGATGAATGACGTCGAGCGCGGGATACGGGCGGCCGGGGCTGGTGGTGGTTTGGGTGGTGTTGTCTCCGTGGTGCCACGTGTAGGTGGCCGCAGTGGCACGCAGGTCGACCGTGGACCCCAGGATCGGCACGCTGCGCTCGAACGGAGCGGCGGTCGTGTGGAAGATCGTCTCGAGGTTGACCAGCGTCGAGCCGGCCGGTTGGACCGCGACGCTCAGGCGGGGTAGTCCGACGCGTCGGACTGCTTCGACCACGTCACCGGGGGTGACCTCCGGTTGGTCCGGGTCAGCGGGCTCTGCTGGCTCGCCGGGCTCCGGTGGCGGCAGGCAGTCTTCCTGCGGGAACGGTGCCTCGACGCGGCAGTAAAACGGCTCCGGTGCGGCGGGTATGGGCGGACCAGCTTGCTCTGGTGGTGAGCCAGGTTGGCGGCCCCGAATCGGCGTTGTCCTCGGAGGATTCTCGACCGTCTTCTTGATTACCAAATCGGGATCCCGCGCGTCCTCCTCAACGATCGGGTCCGAGTTGAACGAACTCGGCGCGAGGGCAGTTATCGCGAACGCGAGCACCAAGATGCTCACCGGAAGTCGCCCTTCAGGATCTCGGCCATTCTGCGCGGCTCGCCCGGCGCGAGTTGGAACGTCAAGACCGACTTCTTCGGTGTGCTCGTTGACAGGTCGGAATCCGAGGTCAGTTTCTGACTACCGCCCGAGATGTGAACAGTCGCTGTTACATGGGCAGGGTCGTTCGCTGAGGTGTACCGCACCTTCGCCTCGCCGAAGCTCCACGTCCCGCCCCTAAAGAATCCGCCGTCCTCGTACGTCTTTGCGAAGAGGTCGATGTAAGTCCTGCATGAGTCACAGTCAGGATCTGACAACGTCTCCATTTGTCGGACGTCCCCGGTGAGTGCCGAGTAGTTGAGGACGGCGGCGTAGTAACGCACGAACTGGGAGGCACCACTGTGGGAATCCGCCTTTGCCTCTGCCGGCATGGGCGGCAGCGTGGCGTCCGGGTTCGCAGGAGTCGTCGCGGCGGAGGTGGGGTCGGCAGGACGAGGGTCGTCCTCGCTGCAGGCGCCGAGGCTCAGCGCGAGCGACGCGACGACGGCGGTGGCCAGAATCCGCATGTGTTCCCCCCAAGGGCCGGCGCTGGGACGCCGAGTTGCAGGAACCCTAGCGACCCGCAGGGGGAGAGGGGGAGCCCTCGTCTCACAGCTGTGGACGAAGGCCGGTACAGATGCGTAGCGGTGAGCACCTTTCTCGCACGGAGAAGGTACTCACCGCTACACATCTCGCGCGCGGCGGCGCGAGACGGGTCAGTCGGCCTGGAGGTCCAGGGCGATCCCGTTGATGCAGTAGCGCAGGTCGGTCGGGGTGGCGAAGCCCTCGCCCTGGAACACGTGTCCCAGGTGCGAACCGCAGTTCGCGCAGCGCACCTCGGTGCGCTTCATCCCCAGCGCCGTGTCCTCGATGTACTCGACACGGTCTTCCGCCAGCGGGGAGTAGAACGACGGCCAACCGCACTGGGCGTCGAACTTGGTCTCGCTGCGGAACAGCTCGGCTCCGCAGCCGCGGCAGCGGTACACGCCGACCGTCGGGTCGTGCTCGTAGTCACTGCTGAAGGGTCGCTCGGTGCCGGCCTGGCGCAGAACGTGATACTCCGCGGCGCTCAGCTCCTCGCGCCACTCGTCGTCGGGACGATCGACCGCGTAGGTCTTGTCAGTCTTGTCGCTCACATCTCCGCCTGTTCGTCGAAGCTCCGGTGTTCCAACAGGTGCAACGTCGGAACGTCCAGTTTTCTTCTCGCTCGCGACGTCCAATCCAGGTGAAGGAACTCACGCACCACGTGCGACTCGGTCAGGATGATGACCTCGTCGCAGGACTTCTCCTTGACCAGGTCCGAGAGCGCGTCGATCGGGTCGTAGTCCACCAGCTTGGTCGTGACCGTCTGGCCGCGCTCGGCGAGCAGGGCCGCAGAGGCGTCCAGCTCCTCCTGGGCGTCCTGGCGCATCTCCTTCTCGACCTGGTCGTAGGTGGCAGGCTCCTCCATCGGGGCGAACTGGCCCCCGCCGAATGCAGTCATCGAGACGCTGAGCGCCGCCGGAGAGCCGTCGACCGGCATGAGCATGTGATAGGTCACGTCGTCGTCGACCCCCTCGTGCAGGGCGAGGATCTGGTCGGCGTCGATCTCGATGAGCTTGCGTTCCACCAGCAGGGCAACGTTGTACATGAGCCCAGCCTAGGCCGCTCGGCGGTCTCGGACCCATCGCGTGAGCAGGACACCGTCCTCGTCGAAGGAGTGGCCCAGCCGCATCGGGCGCTCGACGGCTCGGGCGCCGAGCGTCATGCGCTTGGCCGGACCGCCCACCAGGTGGGGCGAGATCGTCAGGCAGGTCTCGTCCACGAGGTCCAGGTCGACGAGGGTGCCGTTGAGGTCGGGCCCGCCCTCGCACAGGACGCGGTTGAGGCCGCGGGCAGCGAAGGCGTCGAGCACTGCGGCCCAGTCGATCTCGGTCTCGCCCGCGACGATGACCTCGACCGTGCGCGACAGCTCCTGGCGCTTCTCGACCGAGGAGGTCGCCGGCGTGATGACCATGAGCCCGGGCGCGACCACCTGTTCGGGCAGGTCCAGGCTGCGGCTGACGACGGCCAGGACGGGGACGCGGGAGCGGCCCTCACGCAGCGACTCGTGCATCGAGTCCGCCGAGATCGGGTGGTAGCCCTCCGCGCGAACGGTGCCGGCCCCCACGAGGATGACGTCACTCAGACTGCGCAGCACCTTGAAGACCTTGGCGTCCGGCTCGCCGCCGAGGTTGCCGGACAAGCCCTCGGGATTCTGGACGGCGCCGTCGATCGATGCGACGAAGTTGGTCCGCAGCCACGGCTTGTGGGATTCGGGGTAGGCGTACAGGTCAGCGAGTTCGTTCAGATCCGGCATGGAGCCACGGTAGGGGAACCTGGGGCATACTGCCGATCATGACGGACCTGCGATCCACGCTGGCGACCAGCGGCCCCATCGACCTCTCCTCGCGGGCCTCGGACGAGACCCCGGGGTTCGAGGGAAAGAAGAAGGACGCCAAGCGAAGACTGCCGCAGATCGGCGAGGAGTTGATGGACTCCCAGGAGCTGCTGTTCGCCAACGGCATCGCCGGCACGACCGACCGCAAGGTGCTGATCCTGCTGCAGGGGATGGACACGTCGGGCAAGGGCGGCACGCTGCGTCACGCCGCCGGCCTGGTCGATCCCCAGGGCCTGGCCATCACCGCGTTCAAGGCGCCCACCGACGAGGAGCGCGAGCACGACTTCCTGTGGCGGATCGAGAAGCGCCTGCCGGCACCGGGCATGATCGGCGTCTTCGACCGGTCGCACTACGAGGACGTCCTCGTCGGGCGCGTCCGCGCGTTGGCGCCGGCCGAGGAGATCGAGCGGCGCTACGACGCCATCAACGACTTCGAGGAGCGGTTCGTCGACGGCGGGGGCGTCCTGCTGAAGTGCTTCCTGCACATCAGCCCCGACGATCAGGAGGAGCGGCTCGCGGCTCGGCTCGACGACCCGACCAAGTACTGGAAGTACAACCCCGGCGACCTCGACGACCGTCAGCTGTGGCCGGAGTACCAAGCGGCGTACGAGACGGTGCTCGAGCGATGCTCGACCGACCACGCCCCGTGGCACGTCGTCCCGTCCGGTCGCAAGTGGTACCGCAACTGGGCGGTCGCCACCATGCTGGCCGAGACGCTGACCGATCTGGGACTCGACTGGCCCCGCGCCGACTTCGACGTCGCGGAACAGAAGAGGCGCCTGGCCACGATGTGACCAGGCGCCTCTCCGAGCGCTCGACTCAGACGTCCGCGAAGAGCGCGTCCATCGGCACGAGGTCGACGGCGCCCACGGCGTAGCGGGCCAAGATGACCTCGGCCACCTCGTCGGCGACGCCCAGCGGCTCGGCGACCGCCACGGCGCCGGCCTCGAGAGCGAGCTCGGTGACCCGGTCGGGCAGGACGCCCGGGGCCAGGAACAGCATGCCCACGGCGATGTGTCGACGGCCGTCGGCACGGTGCGCCCGCACGGCCTCGCTGGCGGCCGGGGGAGCGGCCGACGCGAACGCCGCGATCGTCGGCAGCTTGTGATGGGCGCCCCAGGCGCGAGCGGCCCGGGCGATCATCGCGTTGGCCAGCGAGTCCGAGGAGCCGGCGCCGGCCAGCACCAGGGCGTCGAGCTCGCGGACCCGGTTCTTGGCCAGCGCCTCGCGCAGGCGACGGTCCAGGACGTTGAGGAACGTGCCCTCGATGCCCAGGACCTTCGTGACCTCGATGCGGACGTCGTGCTTGGCGGCGGCCGCCTGCGCGGCCTGCGGGACGTCGACCTTCGCGTGGTGGGCGTCGGTCAGCAGCAGTGGCACGACGACGATCTCGCCGAAGCCCTCGGCGGCCAGGCGCTCGACGACCTCGTCGAAGCTCGGTCCGCACAGGTCCAGGTAGGCGGTCTCGATACGCAGGTCGGGACGCATGCAGGCCACCACCTCCGTGAGGGCGTTGATGGTGTCGGCCGATCGCGGATCGCGGCTGCCATGAGCCAGGGCGATCAATGCGGGTGCGGTCATCGTGCGTTCCTCCCTTCCTGCGGTGCTGTGGTGGTGTCGGTGTGGCGGGCCAGATGGCCCAGGAACTTGAGGCGGAAGGCCCGCAGACAGCTGCGGCACTCCCACTCGCCGTGCGTCTCGCCGTGCGGACGGAGGTTCTCGTCGGCGCAGTACGGGCACGAGTAGGGGACCAGGCGCTCGCTCATCGCAGCATCTCCTCGTCGGCGCGGGCGACCCAGCGGGCGAAGGACTCGCCCTGGTCGCGGTGGGCCAGGTAGGTGCGCGACAGCTTCTCGACGTAGTCGGGCAGCTGGTCGCCGGTGACCTTGTGGGCCCGGAGCTTGCGGCCGAAGCCGGCGTCCATGCCCAGCGCGCCGCCGAGGTGCACCTGGAACCCCTCGACCTGGCGACCCTCGTCGTCCAGGACGAGCTGGCCCTTCAGGCCGATGTCGGCGGTCTGGATGCGTGCGCACGAGTTGGGGCAGCCGTTCACGTTCACCGTGATCGGCGTGTCCAGCTCGGGCACGCGCTGCTCGAGCTCGTCGATCAGCTGCGCCGCGCGGTCCTTGGTGTTGACGATCGCGAGCTTGCAGTACTCGATGCCGGTGCAGGCCATCGTGTGCTGGCGCCAGGCTGAGGGCCGGGCGTGCAGGCCGAGGTTGGCCAGGGCGGCGACGAGCGACTCGACCTGAGTCTCCTCGACGTCGAGCACGACGATCTTCTGCATCGGGGTCAGCGCGATCCGGCTCGATCCGTGCGCCTCGACGACGTCGGCCAGCTGCTGCAGCATCGGACCCGAGATACGGCCGACCGTGGTGGCCGCGCCGACGTAGTAGCGGCCGTCGACCTGGCGGTGCACGCCCACGTGGTCGACGGGTGTGTCCGGAACCGGGGGAGCGTCGAGGTCGATCAGCGTCCGCTCGAGGTACTCGGTCTCGAGGACCTCGCGGAACTTCTCGATGCCCCAGTCCTGGACGAGGAACTTCAGGCGGGCACGCGACCGCAGGCGGCGGTAGCCGTAGTCGCGGAAGATGCTGACGATGCCCTCCCAGACCGCGGGCACCTCGTCGATCGGGACCCAGGCTCCCAGGCGCTTGGCCAGGTGCGGGTTCGTCGAGAGACCGCCACCGACCCACACGTCGAAGCCGGCCCCGTGCTCGGGGTGGATCGCGCCGATGAACGCGACGTCGTTGATCTGCGGGACGACGTCGTGCCCCGGGTGGCCGCTGATGGCCGACTTGAACTTGCGCGGCAGGTTCGAGAAGGCCTGGTCGCCGATGTACCGGCTCTCGATGGCCTCGATCGCGGGGCGCCCGTCGATGATCTCCTCGGCCGAGACGCCGGCGACAGGGCTGCCCAGGATGACGCGGGGGCAGTCGCCGCAGGCCTCCTGGGTGGAGAGACCGACCGACTCCAGCCGCTGCCAGATCGTGGGCACGTCCCGCACATCGATCCAGTGGTACTGGATGTTCTGACGGTCGGTCACGTCGGCGGTGCCGCGGGCGAAGTCGACCGAGATGTCGGCGATCGTGCGCAACTGTTCGAGCGAGAGCTGGCCGCCGTCGACGCGCACCCGCAGCATGAAGCGGTCGGCATCGAGCTCCTCGGGCTCGAGGGTGGCGGTCTTGCCACCGTCGATGCCGGCCTTGCGCTGGGTGTAGAGGCCCCACCAGCGGAAGCGGCCGCGCAGGTCGCCGCCGTCGATGCTCTCGAAGCCGCGGTGCGCGTAGATGTTCTCGATGCGGGCGCGCACGTTGAGCGGGTTGTCGTCCTTCTTGGACTGCTCGTTGGCATTGAGCGGCTCGCGGTAGCCCAGGGCCCACTGGCCCTCGCCCTTACGGCGGCGGGGACGAGCAGGTGCGGCTGAAGTGGAGGTCATGGTGCTCTCTGTCGCGTGGCTGGTGCGCGGGCGGCGTCGCCTCGGCGCGGGAACTGCAGGCGGGCAGGATCAACGACACATCATCGAGCGCGCACGACCGAGGTCGACGTGGAGTCGTTCCACGAGCCATACGGTCTGTGCGGCGAGCATGCAGACAGTCTGTCCACTGAGACGCCCGTCCAACAAGCGGACGTCTCGAATGACGAGACAGTTGTCCGAATGGCAAGATTATGAGAGCACTTGGTCCGGGATTCCAGCGAAAAGTCACACGGCCGGTTGAGCCCTCTCGAGGATCGCCTGCAGATCGAGTCCGGCCGGCAGGGTGCCGAACGTGCCCGCCCACTGACCACCGAGCCGCGACGCGCAGAACGCGTCGGCCGCCGCAGGGGTGGAGTACCGGATCATCAGGGCGCCCTGAAGAATGGCCGCCATCCGCGACGCCAGCCAGCGTGCCGAGGCCGCCGCGTCGTGCGGATCGGCCAGGCGCTGCATGACCTCGGCGACGGCCGCGTCGAGCCGCGCGTCCTCGCCGCGGACGGTGCCGACCTCGGTGCGCCAGGCGTCGAGCGTGCCGTCCTCGCGGGAGAGTGCCCGCAGGACGTCGAGGGCGTTCACGTTGCCGCTGCCCTCCCAGATGGAGTTCAGGGGCGACTCGCGGAACAGCAGTGGCATGCCCGACTCCTCGGCGTAGCCGTTGCCGCCGAGGCACTCCAGCGCCTCGCCGACCATCATCGGCGTGCGCTTGCAGACCCAGTACTTCTCCAGGGCCAGCCCGATGCGCCGCAGGTTGCGCTCGTGCTCGTCGTCGGGGCGGTCCATGGCGGCGGCGAGGCGCAGTCCTGCGAGCATGCCGGCCTCGGACTCGAGGGCGAGGTCGGCCAGCACGCCCACCATGGCGGGCTGGTCGATCAGGCGGGCACCGAATGCCGAGCGGTGCCGGGTGTGCCACGCCGCCTCGGCGAAGGCCTTGCGCATGATCGAGGCCGATCCGAGGATGCAGTCCATCCGGGTGGCCGAGACCATCTCGAGGATCGTGCGGATGCCGCGACCCTCCTCGCCGAGTCGTACGGCCCACGTGTCGTCGAACTCGAGCTCGCTGGAGGCGTTGGACTTGTTGCCCAGCTTGTCCTTGAGGCGCACGATCGTGAGCGGGTTGCGCGTGCCGTCGGGCAGCACGCGGGGAACGACGAAGCAGGTGGAGCCGGCGTCGGTCTGGGCCAGGACGAGGAAGACGTCGTTCATGGCCGCCGAGGTGAACCACTTGTGGCCCGTGAGCCGGTACTCGCCCCGGACGTCGGTCGCCTTGGCGATGGTGCTGTTGACGCGCAGGTCGGAGCCGCCCTGCTTCTCGGTCATGCCCATGCCGGCGAGCAGGCCCGCCTTGTCCTGCGGCGCCCGCAGTCCGAAGTCGTAGGTCGTGGAGGCCAGGCCGGGGGTCCACTGGGCCGCGAGCTCGGGATCGGCGCGTAGGGCCGGGACGACCGCGTAGGTCATCGTGATCGGGCACATGTGGCCCTGCTCGACCTGCCCCCAGGTGTAGAAGCCGGCCGCCCGCCGCAGGTGGGCCGCCGGACGGTCGGAGGTCCACGGCTCAGCGGTCAGGCCGAAGCCGACGCCACGCTCCATCAACCAGTGCCACGAGGGGTGGAAGCGGATCTCGTCGATGCGGCGACCGAACCGATCGACCGGCTCGTGGACCGGGGGATAGGCGTTGGCCAGGTGCCAGTGCTCGCGCGCCTCGGCCGTCCCCGCCAGTGCGCCGATGGGCTCGAGGTAGGAGCGGATCTGGCCGGCCTGGTCCTCGCCCAGGGCGCGGACCGCATCCATCAGGGGAAGGTCCGCCGTCGCGATGTTGACGTCGTCGAACGGGACGGCCTGGTTCTCGGGGATGCGCTGCACGGGATCCATGGGCCCACCGTAGAACGTGACGTTGACAACACGCCTTCGAGACCGGCTCGCGGCCACCGAAGCTCGACACCCTGCTGCGGATCGCCGCAGCGCTGGACTGCGAGCTCGACGTCACGTTCCGCCCCCGAACCCGCCCCACGAAGGAGCCCCGATGAGTACCCGCGTCGACACCGAGGACATCGAGTCCACCCGCAGCGAGAAGCTGCTGGCCGTCCTGATGGGCATCTTCCTGCTGGTGGGCACCGTGTGGTTCTACGTGCAGGTGCCGTCGTGGGTGGGGGACGCCTTCTCGAGCACCAGCGAGACGACGCTCGAGCAGGCGCGGAACGAGAGCTCGAAGCTGGAGGACGCCCGGTACGCGACCAGTGAGGCGCTCGACACCGAGCGCAACGAACTCGACGTGGCGCGCGAGGCCTACAAGGTGGCCCTGCAGGAGAAGGCCGGCATCGCGGACGCCCGGGCCGAGTACGACGCCGCGCAACAGGACTACGCGAAGGCCGATGCCGCGGCCCGCAAGGCGGCCACGAAGGCGGACGCCGCCCAGAAGCGACTCGACCGGTTGGAGAACGATGCCGCCGAGGAGGCTCGGACGGGCACGGGGGCGTGGATCGTCGCGCTCGCGCGGCTGGGATTCATCGCGGTCTGGACGTTCGGCTCATACCGACTCATCGGGCAGCTGCGCCGACGTGAGTCGCGGTACCTCGCCCTGGCGTTCTCCACGGCGGCCGTCGGCGCGATCATGGCTCTGGTCTTCGGCGTCGACTACGTCACCGACTACATCGATCCGCTCGACCTCGGACCGTTCGTCCTCTCGGCTCTCGGCGTCGCGGCCACCGTCGTGGCCTTCCGGGTCCTGCAGAAGTACCTCGCGGCCCGGCTTCCGGGACGTCGGGTGCGCAAGGGGGAGTGCCCCTTCTGCGGCTTCCCGCTGCGTGAGGCCGGGTTGGCGGACGGGCCGCACTGCGGCGGCTGCGGACGCGATGTCGTGGCGCCGTGCTCGACGTGCCACTCGCCGCGACGTGTGGGCTCGTCCTACTGCGCCACCTGCGGGTCGGCCTGACCGGGGTCAGGCGCGGGTGAAGCGCTCCGACAGGTCGGAGTTCTGCAGGACCTGGTCACGCAGGAACCGGCTGCCCTCGTTGTTGGGGTGGATGCCGTCGGGGGCCTGCTCCAGGGTCAACGGGCGCGTCTGCACCCACGAGAACCCGTAGCGCTCGGCCGCGTCGCGCAGGATCGGCCGGATGATCTGGCCCTTGCGGGCCTTGCTGGTGCCCCACGGGCTCATGACGTAGACATCGGCGCGCGGGCGATCCAACTCGTCCCAGACATCGGCGAGATCGGCGAAGAAGCGATCGGCGGCCGACTCGATCTGGGTGCGCGTGGCCTCGACCAGGCGTCCGTCGGCGGTGCAGCGACGCCAGTCGTTGCGGCCACCCTCGACGACCATGATGCGCGGGCGCACGGTGCTGACGGTGTCGAGGCGAGCGCGGTAGCGGGTGCGATCGCAGGCGACTCCCCGCGACAGGAACCCGGTTCCGCCCGCGGCCTCGAGCTGCGGCTCGAGCCCCAGATCCTGGGCCACCAGCGCCCACCAGCCCGGATACCGGCTGTGCCGGTCGCCGTAGTAGGAGGAGTACGAGTCGCCGACGACCAGCATCGTGGCGCGTTCGGCCGGGGTCTCGGTTGCAGTGATCGGCGCAGGCGCGGCCGCCGACGAGCCCGGAGCCGCGACGCCGGCGCTGGTGACCAGAGCGGCCAGGGTGGAGGCGATGCTGACGACGACGAGACCGGCACGGCGGCGGGGCCAGTGGGCACGGGTCGTCACGCCAGATCCTCCAACACAGATGTACCAATGGGCTTGGTCGACGATAACGTCCCGAGTCGCCGTCACCGGCGAGACACGATAGTACGCGCTCGGGTGTCGCCGTCATGTCCCGGTCCGTGCGGGGAGCGACGCCGGCCGCGTGACGGACTCAGGCGAGACTGGCGCGCAACTGCTCGCAGGCCTGCGCGCACTCGATGCACGCGGAGCGCTCGCGACTCACCGAACCGGTACCTGCTGCAGGTCTACCTGCTGCAGGTCACCATCACGAGCCGTGCGCTGACGTCCTGGGCGAACAGCTCCTCGGCGGCGGCGGGGAAGTCGTCCTTGTCCATGCAAGAAGGCGCCGGAATCCGTGGATTCCGACGCCTTCGTCTGTGGGCGATACTGGGTTTGAACCAGTGACCTCTTCCGTGTCAGGGAAGCGCGCTACCGCTGCGCCAATCGCCCGTGGTTATTCATTTGTCCTCGAGGTGGGTACGGGATTTGAACCCGTGTAAACGGATTTGCAGTCCGTTGCCTCGCCTCTCGGCCAACCCACCGATGGATCATGGGCCTGCCGAGACCCTCTCCGAGCGGATGACGGGATTCGAACCCGCGACCCTCACCTTGGCAAGGTGATGCTCTACCACTGAGCCACATCCGCGCTGGCCGTTTTACCGGCCGAGAAGAAACATTAACCGATGTGTTCTGAGCATCCAAAACCGGGTCGGCATATGGTCGATCCATGAAGGCTTGGCTGGACGGTCGCTTGCTGGAATCACCGCGTGATCGGGCGCTCAGCGTCCTCGATCACGGGCTCGTCGTCGGTGACGGCGTGTTCGAGACGGTGGCGGTGATCGACGGTGAGCCGTTCGCCCTGACGCGTCATCTCGGCCGGCTGGTGACGTCGGCCGAAGGCCTGGGGATCGCTCGACCCGATGTCGATGCCGTGCGCGAGGGAGTCGCGGCCACGATGGCCGGCCAGGATCTGGCGTTCGGCCGCATCCGCATCACCGTGACGTCGGGACCGGGCCCGTTGGGGTCGCCGCGTGGTGACGCTGGTCTCACGCACGTCGTGGTGACCGAGCCTGCCGAGCAACCCGGACCGGTGAGCTCGATCGTGACCGTGCCGTGGACGCGCAACGAGCGCGGCGCCCTCGCGGGACTCAAGACGACCTCCTACGCCGAGAACGCCAAGATGGTCGAGTACGCGCGGGCACGCGGCGCATCCGAGGCCGTCATGGCCAACACTCGGGGCGCGCTGTGCGAGGGGACCGGGTCGAACGTCATGTACGTCCAGGGCGGGCAGCTCGTGACGCCCACGCTGGAGTCCGGATGCCTGGCCGGCATCACCCGTGCGCTGGCGATCGAGTGGCTGGCCGAGGAGTTGGACGTCGTCGAGCGCGACAGCCCGCTGGAGAGTCTGTTCGAGGCCGACGAGGTGATCCTGCTGGGTACGACGCGCATGGTGCAGGGCATCGAGCGCGTGGACGACCGCGTGCTGGACGCGCCCGGACCGCTCACCCGTCGTGCTCGGGAGATCTGGGACCGCCGCATGGCTGAGGATCTCGACCCGTGATCGGGTGCAGGTGACCCCTTCGCATCCGACGATGGAGGAACGAGCGTCCTCCCGGACGCCGTGAGGAGGCGACTACCGTGCCCGACACCCCGATCACCGCGGCGAACACGATCTCCGAGTGGCTGGCGCATCCGGCCGGCGGTCAGGCCCTGCGCGATCTGCTGGCGGCCAGCGGCTACGGCGAAAGCGTGCTCGCGCCCGTGACGAGGATGTCGCTGCAGCAGGTGGCTGCCATCGGCGGCGGAGCCGTGCACCCGGCCGCCATCGAGGACCTCGTGCGTCGAGCGAACGGCGGGGACCTGCCCGACGCGCCGCCAGGGGCCCCCGCGGAGCCCGTGCCGGCGGAGTGGACCGAGCGGATCGTCCCGGGCCGCTTCGACGGTCGCACGGTCGTGGTGACCGGGGCGGGCTCGGGGATCGGTCGCGCCACCGCGTCTCGGATCCTGCGCGAAGGCGGTCGCGTCGTGGCGGTGGACATCGCCGGCGAGCGACTGGACGACCTGGCGGGGGAGTTCCCCGGTGAGAGTCTCGTGCCCGTGGTGGCCGACCTCGCCGCCCCGGACGATGTCGACGGCATCCTGGCGGCCGCCGGTCCCCGCGTCGACGGACTGGCGAACGTCGCCGGCGTGACCGACGACATGACGCCACTGCACGAGGTCTCCGATGCCATGTGGCAGCGCGTGATGGCGATCAACGTCGACGGCGTGTTCCGGCTGTCGCGGGCGGTCCTTCCGGGCATGCTCGAGGCCGGGTCCGGCGCGATCGTCAACGTTGCTTCCGAGGCGTCATTCCGGGGCTCGGCGGCGGGGGCGGCCTACACGACCTCGAAGCACGCCGTGGTCGGCCTGACCAAGAGCGCGGCCTTCATGTACGCGCGCAGCGGCATTCGGGTCAACGCCGTCGCGCCCGGTCCGACGGCCACCAACATCGGCGCGGACTTCTCCTCCGAATTCGGCTCGGAGCGCCTGATGCCGATGATGGCGCTGATCCCGCCGATCGCCGGTCCCGCCGAGATGGCCGCCTCGATCACGTTCCTGCTCTCCGACGACGCGACGAACATCACGGGCGCGATCCTGCCCTCCGATGGCGGGTGGTCGGTGCAGTAGCCGACACTCCGACGGCCCCTGACTTCCGACCGCCGCGGGGCGTGGGTTAATGTGGTCGTCGCACTCCCGCAGTGCACTCGGGCGATTGGCGCAGTGGTAGCGCGCTTCGTTCACACCGAAGAGGTCACTGGTTCGAACCCAGTATCGCCCACCCGAGACAAGCCTTGGAATCGCAACGATTTCAGGGTTTTTACTTTTCCGGGCGTAGTTCCCACGTAGTTCAAGGAACCGGAAAAATGTCCGCGAAACGACCTCGCCAGTCGACGTCTGTCGGGATGTGTTCGAGTGTGTTCGGGAGTCCTGTCAGCTCGGTATGCCTGGCGTGGCGTCCGCGATTCGCTTGTTGCGGGCGCGGATGAAGTCGCTGGTGTGTCGTCGGTAGGCGAGGTAGGCGTCAACGTCGTTCGGGACGGGTGGGGTGGTGAAGTTGTCGAAGTGATGCCAGTAGGCGATCTTGCCGTCGTCGCCGATCACGTCGTGGAGCAGGAAGAAATCGACGTAGCCGTCGAAGTCGACGAACAACTCGAAGAAGCTGGAGTAGCGCGTCAGGACAGCCCTCAACGGGTTGTCTTCCTCTTGGTAGTGCCGACGGATGCACTCCAGTGTCAGGTCGAATCGGTCACGGATCCGAGGGTGGGTGCCCCGAGCTTGGTTGATGGTCTGTTTTCCATCTACCCGGGTTCCTGGGAACACGAGGGCGCTGGCAATGGTGTAGCCGATGTCGGTGGGGAGCGCCGCGGCCGGGATCTGCTTTGCCACCGCGGTGCGAAGGTAGCGGTGAGTGATGGTGTCGCTGGTGAGCCTGAAGGTTCCGAGTGCTGAATCGTGGCGGAGGAAGTAGCCGCCCGGCTTGCCCTCCTCGGTGAGGTCGAACGTGCGTCCGTCTGGCAGCGGCTTGCTCCACAGCAACCGGTGGTAGGAACGCAGCGTCGGGCTCCAGGAGTCAGGATCGCGGCCCGCCGGGACCTCCGAGCGGAAATCGAACGTTGGATCGATGGGGAGATTGATCTCGGCCGGCTGCATGTATTGCAGCATAGGAGCGAGCACCGACAAGGGGCAGCGAAATGGCTCGGTTCGCGAACCTCGGGCGGAATGCTCGTCCGGCGGAAGTACCCGAATGCCGTTCTATGGGACATGGACGAGCAGCGGGTCTATCGGTGACGCATCCAGGTGCTTCCTGATCCACGTTAGCGCAGGTCAGAGCCGCTGCGGTCGGCCTCCGTGACCTCAAAGGCGCATACAGGACCACCCCGGTTCGTCGCGATGCGCTGCGGATAGTCGCATCGATAGTCGCATGGACGCATGGCTTTCTCTGCTCGGATCTACTTGACCACCACATCTGGCAATCCGGGTCTCGCCAGGTGCCGGGGGACGCTGCTACCCGTTCGGACGCAAGAGCTTTGTGTGGCGCGATCGGGTTTGAACCAGAAACCGGCATCTCTGGCCCGTTTTGCGTTAGGAATGAAGTTGAGTTTAAACGGCACGGCAGGGATAAGCCGCATTTGCAGTAGTGCCCACGAGGGCCCAATAGAACCTGTCGATGGGTTACGTATGGGCCACGAAATCGGGGGAGTGTCGAGCGTCGCGTGGGGTGGCGTGGAAAAACTAGCCTTCGGTCAGATCTCGAGATTGGCCAGCGGTCGGTTCTAAGCTCGCTACACGGTCCGGACGATCGGACGTCGTCCACCGGTGCGGGTCTACGGCACACTGCCCCGTACGCCTTCGAATGTCGCGCGGACGCCCGAGGCGTGGCTCGTCGATGGGCGCAGGCTGCTCTCGAGCCGGGATTGGACACCGCCGTCAGTACGTGTTGCGGTGCGCCGCGCGGCCGATCTAGTACTAGGGGAGTACCCGCCACGATGGCTGGCCAACCGACGGGTCAAAAGACAGCCGCTCGCATATCGAACGGCGACCACTAACGAGACCTGCTCGACCGATTCATACTCCCGACCCCCTAGGGAACATCGCACTCGCGACATCACACCGGAGTTACGTGTGCGACCCACAACTGCGGAAGCGCAGTGGAGTACATCGGGGGCGTCGCGGTCAGAGCGGACAACCATATGGATGTGGATCGAGGCTATCGGGCCTGCTGGGGGACCGGTACCAGGTTCGGTTGGGTAGCGTCTAGGGATCGTGCACCTGGGCGGTGGTTGGGTGCATGATCGTTCGTACATCGATCCAGCTTCCATGTGCCACGGGGAGTCTCGCAAGCCGCAGCGTTGGTAGATCCTATCGAGTTATCGCGCGAGCGCGATCCGCAGTTCCTCGCTAGATCGGTTCGCAAGGACTACAAACGTCGGTCCCCGGAGCGGCATACTTCGACGAATGCGGCCGCTGGAGGCGTCAGATAGGCACTTGGGTAGACGAGACCGGTGCGTCGCTTCAGCGGTGGCCGAAATCCCAGGGTGCGGCATCCGAGTCGCCGCGCCGTGGCAGACCCCTCTCGGGACATTAGTGTCGCCCCGAGCCCCTCCGCGACGAGGTGTTGAAACGATTCTCGGTGATCCGTTCGAATCTTTATGGCGGAATCGATGTTGGGATGCTGCTTCTTTAGCAACGCATAGGCCACGGAAGTCTCAAAGTACGGACCAATTACGATTCCGTAGGACGCAAACGTTTCCGCATCAATCGTGTCCTCTCGGTGGTCAGCGTGCGGCGGCAGCACTGCGACGAACTCCTCAGATTCGAACTCCACCGACCGCAAACCGTGCTGGGCGGTGGGAAACTCGGTGATACCGACGTCAGCGAGTCCACCGCGGACCGCGGCTGGGACATCGGCGATGGACCTTGAGGGCGGCTGGATTATGTCGACGCGCACTCGTGGATGGGCAGCTCTGAACGCGCCGACGAGTCCCGCCACCGGATGAGCCGACTGGGTGGGAATGGTGCATATCGTCAGGCGCCCTACTGCAAGACCCGTGTCGGGGCTGGCGGCGGTCATGAACGCGTCGAGATCCTGCAGGGATCGTCGTGCGTGCGGTTCGGCAGCGCGACCGGCCGCCGTGAGGTTGAACGGCCGCGCGGTACGTACGAACAGTTCCGAGCCCACGATCGCCTCCAGCTGGCGCAGCGACTGGGAAATCGCCGACTGAGAGATTCCGAGCTCGCGCCCGGCGGCAGCGAAACTGCCTCGGTCGATCACCGCGAGGAAGGCCTCGAGGTGTCGGCGGTCCGCCGAGCGGGTCGGGGTGCGCTTCATGCGGCGTTCGCTACTTCGCGACAGACGCGCAGGAACCGGTGTGCCGCTACCGATCCAGAATCCCGCGGGATCGCTGCGGCGACTTCCAGAAGGGCAGGCGGGTCGAGATCACACTCCACCAAGCCTGGCATCGCTGACGCGACCCGAGCGTGTCCTGCAGGCAGGATGGTGGCTCCCGCGCCGGCAAGCACCAGGGGCAAAACCCCCTCTGCGTGGACCACTTCGACTGCGATGGATCGCTCCAGCGCATCTTGGCCTAACCGCGAAACCACCAGCCGGTACGCGGCCGTGTCGGATGGTGGCGTGACCAAGCCATGAGTGAGCACCGTTTGAAGGGGCACGGCCTGTCGGGGGTTGCTAGACGTCGAGGAATCAGGCAGCACGGCGAGCAACTCCATGGGGGCCAGACGCTCGGTGTGCATGTCTTGTCCTATGAATTCGGCCAACGTGACGAGCACATCGGCGCCTAGATCGAAGAGTTGGCGCGCCTCAATCGGCTGCTCAGGCACGTTGTGCACTCGGATTGAAACGCCCGGGCATTCGTTGCTGAAGGCGGCGAGCAGTCGAGGCATGGGGTCGATGCCGAGTGAGGCCGGACACGCGACGTCCAGGCGGCCACCTTCAACGCGATTCACTCGGGTCACTGCATCGCGAGCGCGGTCGAGCGCGACGAGTGCGTCAGCAGCGTGAATGGCGAACTCACGGCCTGCGGCGGTCAAACGCACGCCCATCGTTGAGCGCTCAAACAGCATCGCACCGAGTTCAGACTCCAAGGCTGCGATCGCTTGCGAAAGGGCTGATTGAGTAACGCCCGTCTCGGTCGACGCGCCCGAAAACGTGCCGCGCCGCACGACTGCAGCAAAGAACTCCAAGTGGCGGTCGTTCATTAAGTACTCCGTTCTCCATAAGAGTTACTGAAGTCCATTGCAAGCATTTGAAGATTGAGTCTTGCAGAAATGTGATGCAGAGTACAGGAATCCGCCCACCGTCCAAGGAGTTCTAATGCACCAAGCACTCAACACGTCGGTGGTTCGCCGCCTCGGCGCTCGTTTGCCGATCTTCGGTTTCTCACACTCTCTCGAGGTCGTCGCGGCGGTGAGTCGGGCTGGCGGCATCGGTATTTGGGGAGCGACGCGTAGCACACCGGAGGAGATCCGCGAGGGACTCGAATGGCTGGTCGAGGCGGTAGGGGACCAACCCTTCGGTATCGACCTTGTCCTTCCGAAAGGTATGCCGTCGACGGACGATCGCGCGGTCATGGAATCTCAAATCCCGCAGGCCCACCGCGAGTTCGTTTCGGACCTACGCGGCAAGTACGGTGTTCTCGACGATGGTCTTCCCGGTGTGCGTTCCCGCTTCGTGCGGTCCGAGGAGATGGCTGCACGTCAGTTCGCGGAGATCATGGCGTCGTCGGTACCAATCTTCGCCGCGGGTGTTGGTTCACCGCCCGAGAAGGTTGCGGAGGCGAAAGCCGCCGGTAAAACCGTCATAAGCCTCGTCGGCGCACCCAAGCATGCCCGGTACGCCCTTGATGCTGGTGCCGACATCCTTGTTGCTCAGGGTTACGAGGCGGGTGCCCACACCGGCGACATCGGCACGTACGCGCTCGTTCCTCAAATTGTAGAAATGGCGGGCGATGTTCCCGTAGTCGTAGCTGGCGGAGTCGCCCGTGGCGCCCATATCGCAGCAGCGCTCGCATTGGGCGGTGCCGGCGTGTGGCTCGGGACGGCGTGGCTATTTACCCGTGAGCACGATATGGACCCGGTGATCTTCGACAAGCTCGCGGCTGCGGGATCGGCCGACACAATTCGTTCGCGTGCGGACAGCGGCAAGACTCTGCGCCAGATCAAGACCGCATGGACCGACGAGTGGGAGGGTGTCGACGCGCCAGTGCCGCTTCAGATGCCGAACCAAGACATTCTTGTGGGCGACTTTCTCGGATCGGTGGACCGACATCGTGTGGAGCCCCTAATGAAATCCGAAGCTGGGCAAAGCGTCGCCTATTTCGATGAACGGACTGACGTCGAGACGGTGATGAAGCGCCTGGAGAGGGAGGCAACCGACTCGCTCGAACGAATCGCCCCTTGATTCTTGTGCACTAAAACTCGCCCACAACCCTCATCCACAGGAGAAACCTGAATGAACACCACCCCCCAACGCCGCCTGCGGTCCCGGCTGCCCTTCGCGGGCTGCATGGTCGCGGTCGCCAGCTTGAGTCTGTCTGGGTGCGTCTCGTCGGATAGCGACGGCGCCTCCGATCCAGACTTTCCGACCAAGTCGATCACACTGACCATTCCTTATGCACCCGGCGGCGGAACCGACACAGCTGGGCGCCTGGTGGCGAAGGCCTTGGAAGCCGAACTGGGTCAGTCAATCGTCGTTGTCAACAAGGACGGCGGTGGCGGCTCGATCGGTGTTAGCGCAGTCGCTTCAGCTAAGGCCGACGGTTACAACCTCGGCATGGCGACCGACTCGAATGTCGTACTGCAGCCAATCCTGAACAAGGACCTGCAGTACGACAAGGCGGACTTTAAGTCTTGGAACCTTGCGCCCTCGACATTCGTCCTCGTCGCCTCCTCTGGCAGCGACTACACGACGCTGGCCGACGTAATTGCTCAGGCGAAGAAGAACCCCGGAAAGGTCCGTATTGCCCATCCCGGAACCGGCGGCTCCAATGATCTGACGGCTCGTGCCTTCGCGCTGGCCGCCGATATCGACATCGTCCCAGTGCCGATTACCGGCGGGGGCGCCGAAATCAACAAGGCAGTCGCATCGGGTCAGGTTGAGCTGGCGATGACGACTGTCCCCGTCGCCAAAGGTTTTGTCGACTCCGGTGACCTCGTGGTCGCAGGCACGATGGGTGACGAGCCGGCGGCAGGCGCAGAGGAGTCCGAGACGCTCGGTTCAATCGGTGTGGACACTGACTTGATCCCGCAGGCAGCACTCGTGATGCTCGCTCCTGCCGGCGTCTCCGACGAAGTCGCCGATTCAATCACCGAGGCGCTGCAAGTGCAGGCCGACGGCGACCTGGGCGATCAGATGACCCGCATCGGGTTCCCAATGGCCTTCGGCGACCCCGAGTCCAGCGGTGAGGCGATGAACTTGGTTCAGAAGCAGTACGAGGAAATCCTCGACAAGTTCGACGCGGGACAGTAGGAGGACTGCAATGAGCAACCCGGTGGTTGATCTCAACGACGGCGATGCGGGCCCAGCGGCTCTCGGCGCGGTGACGCGGGGGAGGCGATTGATTTCTCTGACGATGATCGCCGCCGGGTTGCTCTATACCGTGGCCAGCCTCCAACTGGACCGTGGTGAACTCGCCCAGCCTGGGCCGGGACTGTTTCCGCTCCTGGTCGGTGTTCTGGCAATCCTCGCTGGCGGTGGCGGATTCTGGGAGTTGAGGCGTGGCCACGTCGGTTCCGACGGGGAGGCCATGTCTTCAGGCCGCAAACCGTGGATCTTCTTGGTAGCTATGACCCTCGGTGTCCTCTCGCTCCCGACGCTGGGCTACTTCGTGAGCGCCTTGGTTTGCGGCATGGCGGTCAGCTGGTCGGCCGGCCAGACCAAGGTGTGGAAGGCGCTCCTGACTGGACTCGGGATCGCCGTGGTCTCGACATTCGTGTTCGTGAGGGTCCTCGACGTGTACTTGCCCTCCTCTTTCGTGGATTCGTGGTTCTAATGGACGTACTGCAACAGTTGCTTTACGGGTTCGAGGTCGTCCTGACGCCGGAAAACCTGATGGCCGCCTTGATTGGCTGCCTTGCCGGCACCATGGTCGGTGTTCTTCCCGGACTCGGTCCGACGGCTGGCGCTGCTGTACTCCTGCCGCTGACGTTCACAATGGGTCCGGTTGCCGGATTGATCATGATCGCCTCGATCTACTACGGGGTGCAGTACGGCGGTTCGCTCACGTCCGTGCTGCTCAACATCCCAGGCGAGACCAGTTCGATCATGACCACGATCGACGGTTATCAGCTCACCCGGCAGGGCCGTGCGGGTGCCGCCCTGTTCATTGTGACAATCGGGTCCTTCATCGCAGCCACGATTTCCGTGATCTTGGTGAGCTTCATCGGGCCGCCAGTCGCCTCTTTCGCGATGGGGTTCGGTCCTCCCGAGTTCCTCGCGTTGGCCGTCGTCGGTCTGCTCTTCTTAGTTCGGATCATGGGAGGGAGTTTGGCCAGCGGCCTCATCCCCATGGTGATCGGGTTGGCGCTCGGCACCATCGGCATGGACGCCGTGTCGGGCACGAGCCGACTCCAGTTCGGCATTCCTGCACTCGCTGCAGGAATGGATGTCGTCGCCGTAGCTGTGGGCGTATTCGGTATCGCCGAAGTCATGCGCCTGGTGGCCGATGAGGGCCGCCTACCACGTGCACAGAAGGTCCGAATGCGCGATCTGCGTCCGAGCCGCGAGGAACTTCGTCGATCATGGGCACCTTGGGGGCGAGGCACGATTACCGGATTCATTTTCGGGTTGTTACCCGGGCCGGGGCCGACCATCTCGACGTTCATCTCCTACAAACTCGAGAAGGTCTTTTCCAAGAACCGCCATCTGTTGGGCAAGGGCGCCATCGAAGGTGTCGCCTCTCCCGAAGCGGCCAACAATGCTGCCGCCACATCCGGCATGATCCCGCTCCTAGCGCTCGGGATGCCTTTCACCCCCGTGCTCGCGTTGATGGTCGCGGCGATGATGGTGCAAGGAGTCACTCCCGGGCCGTTGCTCGCGACCCAGCGCCCCGACATCTTCTGGGGCGTCATCGCTTCGATGTACATCGGCAATGTGGTGCTAGTCGTGCTCAACCTACCCCTCATCGGGGTCTGGGTGCGTCTTCTCCAGGTGCCCCGCAGTCTCCTCGTCCCCGTGATCACAGTCGTCTCGATCGTGGGAACTTATGCTCTCAATAGCAGCATGCTCGACGTCATGGTGCTTCTCGTCGCTGGGGTACTGGGTTACGTCCTGACCAACTACGGCTACCACTTGGCCCCGCTTGCGCTTGGCCTGATCCTTGGCCCCTTCGCAGAGCGATACCTCCGCGAGGGGTTGTTCATCAGCCAAGGAGATCTGACCTACTTCTTCACCAGCCCGATCGCGATGGGGCTGTGGATCCTTCTGGTGGGCGGGCTCGTCCTACAGACAACAATGGGCGCTCGTGCTCGCCGGCAAGGGCGCGAACTCGTAGAGGTCGTCGCCGAGTGATTCAGCCTGGGTACGACAGTCAAAACCCCTATCACCATCACCCGACGGGAACCACACGATGATCACCGCATGGCAAGTCGTCAGCGAAGGCGACCTTGGTGACGCAGTCCAACTGCGCACGCTGCCCGAGCCGCCTCTTGGCGATCGCGACGTGCGTGTCACCGTTGGGGCAGCAGCGTTGGGGTTCCCTGACATGTTGCTCGCCAAGGGCCTTTACCATGACCGACCGGCCTTTCCGTTCTCGTTAGGGGCTGAGGCTGCCGGGCACGTTAGTGCAGCGGGCCCGCGGGCGGGGCTCCCGATTGGTGCTCCAGTGATCGTGGTGCCCGGACAAGTGGCCTCTGGTCTGCTCCAAGACACATTGGTCGTCCCCGCTGAGCGGACCCTGCCGGTGCCCGACGGCATGCCAATTATCGAGGCCGCGGCATTCGCGATGACCTATCAAACGTCCTACATAGGCCTGGTCCGCCGCTGCCGTCTGTCCGAGGGGGAGACACTTCTTGTGCTCGGTGCCAGCGGCGGTATTGGCACGGCCGCGATTGAGATTGGACACGCCTTGGGTGCGCGAGTCATCGCTGTGACCCGTGGAAAGGAGAAGGCTGCCTATTGTGCGAGTCTCGGCGCGGACGCCGTGGTCGACCTGGCGGATGAGGAGCTGGTCCCGCGAATCAAGGAGTTGACCGGCGGGACCGGGGCTGACGTCATCTTTGACCCCGTTGGCGGTGCCATCACCGACGCGGCACGCCGCTGCATAGCGCTCGAGGGGCGATTGCTAATTATCGGATTCGCCAGCGGTGACGTGCCCGTCGTTCCGGTGAACCATGCCCTACTGAAGAACTACTCGATCGTGGGGTACCGCACTTGGCCGTTCCGCGGCGACCCCGAGTATCGCGCACTGGTCCACGGCACGTTGTCGGAGATGTACCGGCGCGGTGAGTTGCGCCCTCGCGTCGAGCAGATTGGATTCGATCAGGTCCCTGCCGGGCTCCAACGACTGGCGGACCGTCAGATCAGCGGTCGGTTAGTCGTGACGTTCGAGAACGCGCCATGAGTGCACCACTGACAGGCATCCGCGTTCTAGACCTAACCCAGTACATTGCTGGGCCCGGCGCAACCTCGGTGCTGGCAGATCTTGGCGCTGACGTCATCAAGGTCGAGCCAGTCCGAGGTGAGGCCACACGCCACCTCGGTTCGTTCGGGCAGGGCATGTTCCATGCGTACAACCGAGGCAAGCGCTCGATCGCGGTCAACTTGGCGACAACCCAAGGGCGTGATATCGCTTCCTCCCTGATGGCCGGGGCCGATGTCGTTGTCCAGAATTTGCGCCCTGGCGCCATGGAACGGATGGGACTGGGACCTAATCAGGTGCGTCAGGGCGGATCGGGGCGGCCGGGGAACCCCGGGCTGATTCACGTCTCGATCAGCGGCTTCGGCTCTTCCGGAGTCGCGGCCAAACGTGCCGGACTCGATATTGCGGCGCAGGCTGAAAGTGGGCTCATGTCCATCACTGGTGAGACCGACCGAGAACCTCAGCGGGTTGGATTCGCCGTCGTCGATGTCGCGACTGCAAACGCGGCCGCTCAAGCCATCCTCGCCGCACTGTTGCACCGGGAGCGTGGCGGACCGGGCGCCGACATTGACCTATCGTTGATTGAAACAGCGATCAATATCCAGTCGGCCAACCTGATCGAGTACTTCTCGACGGGGCGCGTGCCCTTTCGGTCGGGCAACGGACAGCCCTCGGCCGCTCCTGCAGCAGATCTCATCCGTACCCGTGACGGCCACATAGTGCTGTCCTCGTACACGCCACCGCACTGGGCCAAACTTTGCGCTCTGATCGGGCGGCCCGAGCTAGTGAATGACCCACGGCTCGGCACCCTCGATGCCCGGGTCGCCAACCGGGATTTCCTCCATGAGGTGCTGGATTCCGCATTTGAATCCATGGATGCCGACGCGTGCGTCGAGTGGCTCGCCGAGAACGGACTGGTCGCAGGTGCCGTGCGCACGTATGAGCAGATGGCCGAGTCGGACAACGTCAAAGAACTGGGCATCATCGGCAAAATCGAAAACCCGAGCCACGACACACCGGACAGGTACGTGAGGTTGCCGTACCGGATCTCGACGGTAGATGACCAGAGCGGCGCGTCGCGGGCACCCCATCTCGGAGAGCACACCGTCGCGATTCTCGCGGAGTTGGGACACAGCCAGGATCGGATCGACGAACTCGTCGAGAACGAGGTGGTCGTCGCCAACGCTGACATTCCCCCAACCAGTGAAGATGTAAGGAGCAGAGTCTTGTGACAGCCACCCCAGAACTCAACGGACAATGCATCGTAGTCACCGGTGCGAGTCGGGGGATCGGTCGAGCGATTTCTCTCACATTGGCAGCCGCGGGCGCGCACGTGGTGCTTGGCGCCCGTTCCGAGCCCGCAGCCCAAACCGTCGCAAACGAAATCGAATCACATGGCGGCCGAGCCGTTGCCGTGCGAGCCGACATAACCTCTCAGGTCGACACCGAGCAGCTCGCCGCCGCCGCCGTGGAGGCGTTCGGTCGAATCGACGTGCTGGTCGCGAACGCAGGCATGGAGTCCTCGGCGACGCTCATGAAGTCTGATCCATCCGAGTGGATCGCTACGGTCACGACAAATCTCGTCGGTAGTTACTTGTCTGCTCGCGCCGTTCTGCCTCAGATGAAGGAACAGGGCTCGGGACAGGTGCTGTTCGTTGGGTCAGGCATGGGACACTCCAAAGCCTTCGGCCGCTCGGCCTACGGTGCGTCGAAGGCCGGATTGAGCCACTTGGCAGGCGTGCTCTCTCAAGAGATGTGGCGGTACGGGATCAATGTCAACGAACTCGTGCCGGGACCCGTTGCGACAGACATGACCCGCGGTCGGTGGACGCTTGGCGAGGTCCCCGCCGAATTGCCCAGCGAACGCGTCAAGCCGGCGGTCGAAGTAGCCGAGTTCGTTCGTAGCATTCTCTGCTTGGGCGCGGGTGGCCCTACCGGACAGGTCTTCAGCCTCGCACGCAGGCCGCTGTGAGTTCCTCGATACACGCCGAAACCTTCGACGGCGTTCTCGTGATTTCGATCGACCGTCCCGCGGCGCGCAATGCGATGACCGACGAGATGGCGCGGTCGATCGCCACTCAGCTCGACCATTTCGATGCCGCAGACGATCTGCGGGTGGCTGTCTTGCACGGTCGTCATGGTGTGTTCTGCTCGGGAATGGACCTGAAACGGTTCCAGGCGACGGGTACTCGGCCCCTAGATCCGCGTCGTGGGGGCGGTGGGTTGACGTGGATGCCCCCAACGAAGCCCATCATCGCGGCCGTGGAGGGCTTCGCACTAGGCCTCGGATTTGAGATGACGCTCGCGTGCGACCTCGTTGTGGCAGCGTCTGACGCGCAATTCGGACTTCCTGAGGTCCGTCACGGGCTGGTTGCAGCCGGCGGCGGCGCCAGCCGACTGCCGTCACGGATCCCGCGTGCGGCCGCTATGGAGATCCTACTGACTGGCCGGCCCTGCTCGGCATCGCGGCTCCAAGAATTGGGCTTGGTGAATCGCGTGACCGAGCCGGACGAGTCTCTCGAGACGGCACAAGAACTGGCTCGCGAGATCGCCTCGCTACCCAGTGAGGCGGTCACGTTCACCAAGGAACTCGTCGCGCTATCGCGCGATTGGCCCGAGGCTGACTTGTTTGCCCGTCAGGAGCCACTCGTCACTGGGTTCTTGGAGCGACGACGCCGAAGGCAAGGTAATTGATGCGTCAGTTCACGGGAGTGACGGCCTTCGCCGAAGCGGTGGGGGAAGAACTCGGCCACACGTCGTGGCTGACACTCAGCGAAGACCGCATCGCGGCATTTCACATGGCCACGGGATCTGCCAAATCTCTCCGCCCGGACGGCCACGAGCCCGGCTTCGTACCGGAGTACTTGGTCATCGCCGCGGTCTCGCCTTTGCTGAAGGGATTGTATGACGTCGCGAACGTGGCAGTACGAATTAACTACGGGGTAAACCTGGTCAAGTTCCACTCACGAGTGCGAGTAGGATCCCGCATTCGCGCCCGTGCCCAGTTGGCTAGCGCGGAGCAGGCAACCGCCGGATACCGCGTCGCTGTCCGTCTCGACATCGAGTGCGACGGTCATCTCGAGGATGTCGGCTCCGCCGAGGTCGTGATGATGTTCGTCGCGCAGAATAGAATGTCGGGCGAATCCGGCTAACCACTGCAGAGCCGCCGATTCCACAGCGCCTGTTCCTCGCTTGGGGGCCACCACGACTGCCGGAGCCAGAAGAATTGGGACGTCCAGACCAAGGAGTCTGCGTAGACAGAAGCACGAGACGTCCGCATTGCGATCCGGCGACCTGTCCTAGACGTGCTATCTAGAGAGTTGCGGGGAACCAGCGGTGGTCCTCACCCGGTCCAGCGCACCAACAGCATTGTGAGCTCGGTCGTTGCTAGGAGAGCCGTCGAGAGTGCTAGAGCAAAGGGGGCGCGGCCGCCGCGTGACCTCGCGCGACGGCGGGCACCTGCATCGTGGGCGTAGCGGCCTCGACTTTCAACGAAGATCCAGGTGCCGAGAACCATTGCGATTGCTAGGGCCACCAGCGCCAAGACCCCGAGATCGCTCCAAGTTAGTCTCAGAATAATCGCAGAACCTGCCACGAGCGAGAGCCCTGTCCGCTGCCATGCCAAGGCGGTCCGTTCATTGGAGACGCCGAAGTCACCAACCGCTTGGCCCAACTCTTCGTCCGTCACGGCGGCGGGCGGTCTAGAGACTGACGGCGAGGAGAAGTGCCGTGACTACCAAGACGAGTGTGACCAGTGCGCTGAAGCCATGCGACGGAAGCGGTTCGGCCCTCCGCATGGCGCGTTCCGACTTGGCCCATCGCAGCCATGCCGCAACCGCTGAGAAAAGACTCAGACCAACGAACACGAGGGTGAGTGCATGTTGCACCGAGGGCTTGACGGAAAGTTCAACGACATCGAGCGCCACGCCCGCGGCAAGCAGCGCGAGCGAAGTACGGATCCAAGCTAGGTAGGTTCGTTCATTGGCGAAAGTGAACCTGTAGTCGGGCTCCTCGCCTTGCCCGTAGACCCATCGGGGCCACCTCTTCGAGTCGTCCGGTCTAGTCACGACGAACTTGCCTGTGGGCGGCGCAACAGATGTGCCTCGTGCATGCAGCAATGCTACAGCCCTGGTTCCGTGGATTGGTCACCAGGAGCTGCCTCCGCTAGTGCTGAACTAGCCGATCAGAACGATTGCTCAGTTGGCTCTGCTGCGCGAATAGGTGACCCCTGATCTGTTGTGCCGAGAGGTGCTGCTTGAAGGTGTGCGTCGTCCTTAAGTCGTATCCGATGGTGGTCCGCGAAGACGTGGCGCGAGTCAACAGACGCTGATCGTCGAACGATGAACGCATCGCCATTTCGCAATTCCGGTCGGCCTTCGCTGCTGACGTTAGGCACGAGTCAGGGTTCGTAGAGCATGCAAAAGTTAAGCGCTGTCGGACTCGCCGTAGAACGAATCGTCCCAAACGCGTTCGAATGGCGCTGGCCAGTCTGCGGTGTTGTGCACCTTGCGATGTTTCATCACGGCGAACTTGAACGCCTCCTTGTCGTGAGCGCTTAGGAGTTCGCGGCAGTACGGGGCATCGCAACGCCACCGGTAGCGCGGCGAGGATCGTCGCAGAAATGGAGGCAGGTTCATTCCGTTCCTCGGGCGGCAGTCTCGTCGTCACGTCTGGCCGCGGTCGCCTCATGTGCTGCCGAAAGATCAATCGGATCCGGGGGATGCTCGGCATCCCAGCTCAGAGAGTAGATCTCGGCGACGAGAGGCCAAATCACACGGATGCCTGCATCGAAGGAGTCGACGGATTTTGCAAGGTCGTCGAAGAGGACGAACTCATGAGGGATGACGCGTCCGGCCGAGTCCCGTCGGCCTGAGGGATCAGAGAACCGTAAGGCCACTCGGTCTCGGCTACCTCGCCAAACGGACGGCTCGTCCTGGAGATCACCGAAGGCGCGCTCGTACTCGGCGAGTGGGTCGGTGATCCCTGCGTCGAGGAGGAATCGAAAGCCCCAAACTCGTCCGCGCGTGGCCCAGATGAGCTGGCGGCTTAGCGCATCACGCGAACTCACTTCTGGGTCCTGATCACCTTGTCCGAGAGGCCCTGCTCAAGGTCGAGTTTGAACTGAGTGAGCATCGCGCGAAGGTGGTTCTGCTGGGTTCGTGCATCCTCGTTCATCTTCTTGAGTTTGGGTCCTGCCGCCCTGACTGCGGCGGCCAATACCGGCAGCGCGTTGACAAGGAACTCGGCCCGTTTGTCGGACTTGGCGACCTTCTTAAGGAGCTTCTCGATCCCGGAGAACTTCGCGCCAGTGAGCGCTGCCGCGATCACGTCGGCACCGTCCGCCAGCGAGTCCACGACCTTGCGTGGGATCGTCATCTTCTCTTCCCAAAGAACGCGACGCTCCAATGGCAGGAGTGAGGCGATGGGAAGGATGAGATCTAGGCCCACGCGCTTGGTCAGATCAATCTCCACGGGCTCTGCGGTATCTGGCTTGAGTTCGAACTTCGCCGAGGAGAGCCGCATGAAGTCCTCGCCGATGGCGAGGGCCTCAGGGGTGTCGATGAGTTCGGCGACTGTCGAGCGTAAACGCTCGAGGTCGTCCGCTGCCTTGAGGATGACGAGGTCCTTGAAGGTGTCGACGTCCCAGTCCGGGAGCAGGTCCGCTTTGGACAGGGCAAGGATCCAGACCCGCGGGAACTCGACGAGCGGTCCCTCGTCGGCAAGTAGGTCGTCCTTGAATCGAACAAGATTCTGACGGAAGTTGCCGAGAAGTGCCTTGAGGTAGCGCTCTTCTTCGCCGCGGTAGTCAAGCAACTTCTGGCCGTCGACAAGGAGCAAGGCGATGTCTGATTTGAGAAGGGTGATGAAGGTTTCAGTGCGTCGTGCCCGCTCGTCGTCGCTGCTTGGATCGTCTTCGAACCACTCGCCGGGGTAGTCGTGCCACGCAAGTCGCAACTCATCGAAGGGGCGCTTCTTCTCGGCCTCCGAATCGCCGGGCCTCAACTTGACGGAAAACTCATAAGTTGTGTTGGCGAACCTTGTCGGCATTGGCGCAGTGCACTGGTCCCTCATCCCCAAGTAGTTCTGATAAAGGCGGTGTCCCTGACCGGTCTGCCGTGCCACGAGGTCCCAGAGGTCGTTCTTGTAGGTCCCCTCCTGTGTCGGTCCGTAGAACGAGGAAACCAACACGGTCTTGCCCGATCCGGATTCGCCGAAGACTGCGATGTGCTGCTCGCGGACCCTGGGGTAGTTAGCCATTGCGCGAACGTACAACAGCCCTCCGACGTTTGGACCTAAACTCATCTGGAGCCGCGGCTCTCGCTAGTTCCGCGGGGTCCGACGTGTCGCATCGGCATCGATCAAGGGTTTGCTGCACGAGAGCTAGCCTCCGATCTGTGGTGCCGGAGATGCTGCTGGGGTGATGTGCACGTGGCTAGGCCGAATTCCAGTGAGTCCCGCCGAAGCGTGGCGCGAGCCGCACATGCCGATTGGCCGAATCGCGAACACGTCGCAAGTGCGGCACTAGCATCGCGTAAGTGCGTCTAGCCTCTGCCGCTCTCGGCTTTCTTCTGGGGAAGCTAGGCGTGTTCGTCGCGGTGCTGCTGTCCTTGTTTGTCGCCTATCTACTCGTCGAAACCGTGCTCCCATCTTTCCGCGACGCGGTGGCCGAGCGGGAGCGACTGGAAGCGGTGATCGAGGAACAGGAAAGTCTCAATGCGACGCTCGTGGACCTGAGCAAGACCGAGATCAAGCGTCGAGACCACCTGTGCGGCTTCCGGGCGAAGGTCATCGCGAAGCCGGCGCCGGGGAACGTCTGCAAGGACGCCCAGCGGGCGCTCGATGCGGTCGAAGAGGAGCAGGACAGGGTTAAACAGAAGATTGCGAGGGCGAAGGCCGAAAAGGAGAAGCTGAAGTCAGCCCAGAAATCCGGCGTGGGCTGGGTCGTGGACCGATGGGCCAATTCCTGGAGGTGGCTGTGCGGGATCGCGCTGCTTGTCATCTTCCTTCCCCCTGTGCTGCGCACCGTCGGCTACTTCCTGCTGATGCCAGTGGTCACTCGGGCGCACAAGCCGATTCATCTTGCGGCTGGATCAGAGCGTGACAATGCCAGCCTTCGCGCCCGCCCGGCGGAACGCACCCTGCCGATCTCTTTGCCGCCGGGTGAGGTGCTGTCCGCACGATCGGAGCACGTGCGTCCAGTGCGGGGCAATGTACGCAGCCGACTTCTCTACGACTGGACGTCGCCATTCGTCAGCTTTGCGGCCGGACTCTATGGACTGAGCCGGATCACGGGCGACGAGGACGGCACCGAAGCGACGCTGTCAACGCCTGATGACCCGAACGCGTACCTGATGCGTATCGACTTCAGGGACCACCCGGGTCTGGTCATGCGTCCCAGGCATGTCGTCGGGGTCATTGGCGCTCCGGAGCTGTCGACGCGTTGGCGGTGGGGAATCCAAGCCTTTGCGACGTGGCAGGTGCGCTACATCATGTTCGCCGGCACTGGCAGTCTGATCGTTCAGGGCAGTGGCGATGTCGTACCGACCAGCCCCGGGGACAGGTCGACGCGGATGGAGCAGCACCTGGTGATGGGCTTCGACTCTCGCCTCACCGTCGGCGTCAATCGGACCGAGGTGTTCTGGCCATACCTTTGGGGGCGGACGCCACTTGTCGACGACGAGTTCATCGGACCCCACCCAATCTTCTGGCAGAAGTCCAGTGTTGACGGGCCCAGCAATCCGATCGCCAAGGCGTTCGACGCCTTCTTCTCATCGATCGGCAAACTGCTGGGCTTCTGACCTTCGAGGGCGGCGTCAATCCGCGTGCCGCGGAAGTAAGGAGCCAGGACTCTGGACCCGCCGGTGGGGTCGGCTTCGACGAAGAGCGGCGGTACATGGACGAGCTAGACGTTTCCGACGGCTGGTTGACGCCCACGGCCTCCTTTCGTGTCCAACGGCGGGCAGGCGCCGCGTCTCAAACTGTGGCGTTCAGCAGTCCATGTAGATCCGTTGATGGAGGCAGGTCCTCAGTTGCGATTGAGGCCAAACTCCCGGGTGAGCATCGCTCGCTTGAAGTGCGCCTCTGCGGCATCGCTGTCGGCGGTCGGCACGCTGGGATCGAAGACACGCAGGATGCTGAACTGAAGGTGCTGGCGGTGGTCGGGATCCACCGCCAGTTCCTTGAGTGCGACGTTGCCCCCGTGGGCGTCTTTGGCGTATTGGCTCCACCGTCCGAGGATCCGCTCGCTGCCGTCGGCCTTGCCTACGTAGAGCTTCCCGTCGAGGGCGTCAGTGATGAGGTAGATACCCTGCACGGAGCCGAGCGCTGTGTGCCAAGCCGCGTAGCGAGAGTCCTCGGTCATGGTCTGCAACTCGCTGTAGGTGAGGAGCACGTTGTCGAAGCCCGGGAAGGCGACCGCCTGGGGGTCGGCGATCTCGACGATGGGGAACGCGGCAGCGCTTTCCCCAGTTTTGGCCCAGTTCACCGCGTCCTTCGACCACTCGACAACCAGCCTCCGGCTCAGCGAACTGAGTGCCGCGGAGGGTCGGAGGTCGAAGAAGCGCAGATCGCGGGTGCGTTCATTCAGGACTTCGCCGTGGTTCTCGTAGGCCACCAAGTAGCGCGACCACCGCTTGCCGTCTGCCATGAAGCACAACCACAGGGGCCGTGGCACCTTGCCGAGCTTGTGGTTCGGTCCCGCCCCCCTGCGCTCGTGTGTAGGCGAGGAGTTACTCGGGCGTGAGGTCTGCTTCGCTGCGGAGCCCGTCCGTTGTATATGTGTGGCGGATGACCAGGATGTCTTTTGGCTCGAGGCCCGCGTTGGCAAGCACATGGCCGAAGGTGAGGTCACCCGTAAGCGAAGTCGAGGAGGTCACGCCCAGCACGTTAGTCGTCTTCGGCCCTCTGGCAGAAAGATGGTTACATGGGCAGTCGTACCAGGATGCTCGGGAGGACATCGTGAATAGCAGTGCGCCGACAACACCGGCACGTCCCATCGAGAGCCGGGGCGCGGGGCTGCCCGCGGCAGTTCTATGGGACATGGACGAGCAGCGGGTCTTTTCGTAACGCATCCGAGCGCTTCCTGACCCATGTTAGTGCAGGTCAGCGCCGACGCGATCGCCCATCGTGACAACAAAGTGGCATACGGCAACGCCCTGGTTCTTGGTGGTACGTCGCGGATAGTCGCATCGATACCCGCATAGGATCCGCGTGGAAAGCGCGGCATTTGGCGGACGAGACAACGGCTTCACGTCGTCCGTTGTCGGGCCCGATCTGGTCGTTGTGCCCAAGGGGACCTCGGGACCCGGCCGAGGGCCTACTTGCCGTTGGTGGGACGCATGCGGAAGGTGCCAGATTTACTCTGGACTTTGCGTATCCGCCGAAAGCGTTTTGGGCGCCCGACTTCTGCTGAAGTCGCGCTGGACTGACGCTTTGAGTGGAGCTGGACCACCGGGAGTGATGGTTCCTGGCTCCATGCCACCAACAGGCGTGTCGGGCAACAAGGAGAGCGACGCCTGACGCTCCTAATGTCCCGCCCGTCCGATGAACAGTTGCTACTCAGCGGAGCCCTCCCTCGTGCACGTCAGCGCCAGCGAACACCACGGTTTCGAACGCGCCAAGCGGATGGTTCACGACGTGCTCGGCGCCCTGGCGCCCGGCACGCCACGACGGTTGATGAAGCGCTCGCTCGAACGGCGGCGCGCCGCCCGCCTGGGTGCATGCGAACCGGGTGCTGAGCCCCCGCGAAAGAATGTCCTCCAAGACAAAGCGTCATCACAGCGATGACGGCGAAGGTATGGCGAGAAGGCGTTCACGCGGCCTGAGGGCGGGTCGGGTCCAGTTGGGTCAAGTGCCGCCCTTTGTCGGATTCTGTTGCTAGCGTCAGCGCGATGACGGAACTTTCGGAGTCCGATGGCGATCGTGCCGTACGTTCGTCTGTCGAGAGGGCCAACGGATTTGGCCGGCGCGTTTTCGGTGAAGGTGGCATCGCAAGGCAGATCATCGACGGCGAATGGGCGGGCGAGTTCAAGGGTTCGGCTGCACGCGACGCCGCAGCGCTCTGGAATGCGCTCGGTGAGCACATTCGATTCGTCAGGGCTGAGTCAGGTTCGCGATCCGCCGGGACGGACGTCGCGCCGAGCAGGAACTGGCTTCAGGGGCTTCCGCTCAACCGCAAGGAGCGGTACTACACGGGGACCGTTCTACCGGGTTTAGTCGCTTCAGACGGTTTCGCACACCTCGACAGGTTTCTTCGAATGTCCGGTCTCGATGTCTCGATCGAGGGGCGTCTCGACGAACCGCATCAGCTCCTGTTCTGCACGGAGTACGGCTTCGCCGAGTCAGTATTCACGCCTGAGGACCGCGAGCGCTGGGGGACTGGACTCGAGGCGGACACCCCCGACGTCGTCATCGCCGGACCGGACTGGCTCGTCGCTGTCGAGGCGAAGATGTTCCACAACCCAAGCCGAGCGGATTTGAACGCCCAGATGTGGCGCCAAGCCAAGGTAATCTCACGTTGGGTCGAGGTGCTCGGCCTATCCGAAGAGAGAGTAAGGCACGTCCTGCTTCTGCCCGAGAAACTAGCGGCTGCCTCCGCCGGGCATGGCTGGCCCGTGATGACCTGGGAACAGGTCCTCGACCAGTACCGCGTCGTCGGACCCCGGTATTGGTCCAATGTCCTCACCACGGCGCTGGCCGACTATGACTCTCTCGTGTCGACGGGACCAGCCTTCGGAAAGAACAAGGACGCTCTCCTGACCGGCGCCGAAATCGTCGATCTTCATGCCTCGGGCACCTTGCCGTACGACTCGGTCGGCCGCAATGGCGGGCTCACCGGGTCGGTCCTACAGAATGACGTCAGTAGTGGAGCATGGCGCACCACGACATATGAGGTGAAGCACGGCGGCCCGCCGAACGCCAATTGGTTCAGCGTCGCCGATTTTCTCGCCAAGACAGCTAGGGGCTGAACAGGCAGCGCGACACCTTCGGCATAGGCCCGCTGGTTCTGTCACCTCATTTATCGTGCCGATGAGCCGTCGGCTCATGTCGGGATTCGTACATCAAACACACAGGGTGCGGCGTTGCCGCCGTGAGAATTTCTCCAGAATTTGTCAAGCACCGCGCGATCGGGGCTGCTGCACGATTCGGTGACCTCCGATCTGTGGTGCCGAGTGGTGCTGCTGGGAGATGTGCATCGTGCCTGGGCCGTATCCCAGAGAGTTCCGCGACGACGTGGCGCGAGTCGAACATGCTGATCAGCCGAACCACGAACACATCGCCATCGCGGCACTAGCATCGCCTGAGTGCGTCGAGCCTCGGCAGTTCTCGGCTTTCTGCTGCGGAACTGGGTGTTTTCGCCGCGGCGCTGTTGTGTCCTTGTTCATCACCTACCTGCTCTTTCAATCCGTGGTCCCGACTTTCCGTGACGCCGTGACAGACCGCGAACGGCTGGAAACGGTGATTGAGGAACAAGAGAGTTTCAACTCGGAGCTCGCTGAGCTGAGAAGGACCGAGATCAAGCGCAGAGACAAAGTCTGCGGCTTCTGGATAGACCTAATCGAGAGGCCACTGCCTGATCTCAAGCGTCAGGTCGCCAACTGGCCCCGCAAACACCGTCCCGCGTTCGTCGGCACGTTTCATGAATATGGCACGCAATGGGCGCGGGCGATGGAGATCGACAGGACAGTCTCTTCTGGGGGGAGACGCTGCCCGAACAGATGGGGGAATTCGCGGAGGGGCTCGCTGACAATTTGAAGTGCGACGCGGTGATCGTCGACGAGGCCCAGGATTTTGCAGACTCCTGGTGGCAGCCGGTGCTGAAGTCATTGCGTGACGAGGGGATGAGTGGCCTCTACATCTATTCGGATGAGAACCAGCGCATCTTCGCGCGGTTCGGCTGCCACCGGTGCAACTCATTCCGTTGGTTCTCCCTCGACTGGCGAGGATGCGCTGGGAGTGGCCGATGACGAGGGCGATGCTTTGATCGAGGCGGGATGGAGACCCGAGAACATCCGTCTCCTCACTACTGGACGCCGACACCCGGAGCAAGAAGCCCAGTCGGATCGACTGGGACAAGTCGGGTATTGGCGAAGTTTCTGGGACGGCGAAGACGTCTTCTATGGTCACGTTCTTGGCAGCAAGGGTCTCGAGCGCCGTGCGGTTGTGCTTTGCCTCAACGAGACCGGGGAGCGCGAACGAGCTCGGGAGCGCTTGTAAGTCGGGATGTCGCGCGTGACCGACATGTTGGTTGTCGTACGCGAACCTGACGTCGTACGCCGCGTTGGCGGCGACGACGTTGCGAAGAGACTCGGGATCGCTTGAGGGCGCCACAACGTCAGGCTCCGAGCAACCGCCAAAACGCTGAACGACAGATCAACGATTGTCGACTAATAAGTGAGGGCCCTTTCGTCAGATCTCTTGTGAGCAGCGAAACGGATCCGGGGCTCGACGACTCCGACCCACCGCGGTGCCGTTGCGTCTGGCTGCCTGAAGGACTCGAAGCCGTTTCATGGGAGGATCGCCTCGGGTTTCGCGGAGGCTCTCGCTTGCCTCGGCTGTGGGCGTGGTTTGGTTGGCCAACTCTCGACGTCACGGCGTCCTCGGGGACTTTTGCCAAGATCACACGCGTGAGTCCCCGAAATCACAGTGGCCCCGTCTTTCGCTCGGTAGAGTGTCCCCGGTCGGGTTCTGAAAACCGCTGTCGGCGAAAGAGGTTGAACCCATGTCGTGGGGGTCTGAGGAATACTCCCTCCTACGGGATGGATACCGCGGCGATCGTCCAGTGGAGTCTGCATCGAAGCCGCCGCTCGCGTTGCTCGTGGTCGCTGCCGCGTGCGGACTGGCCGGCTTGGTGGTCGGGTTAGCGCTACGCACGTCCGCGCTAAACCTTCTCGGGTGGTTCGTGGGCGGCGTGGTGGCCCTCGTCTTCTTTGGGATGTTCCTGGTGAAGGACGCCCGAAGGTACACGGAGGGACTGGTGTTCTCGTCGACGTGGACGTTCCCGCTCAAGTGCGTCGTCCTCGTGCTGGCGCTCTCCGCAATCGTTCTGAACGCGTGGCGTGTCGCCGACGTGGTGTCCCGGTGGTGAGGCTGGCCCTCGCCGGACGCCTGGTTGTGGCGTTCGGGTTCCTGATCCTCACCCTCGCAACGCCTGTGACCCGAGCTGAGGCTGCTTCCGCGAAGCAACCGCTGCAAGATTTCGGTGCCTGCATCGCCGGTGGCGGTAAGGCCCGCGTTCTCCTGCTGCTGGACACCTCGGCCTCTCTGAAGACCAGTGACCCGGTGGCCACCCGCGTGGATGCGGCGCGCCACCTCACCGATCGACTCGGCACCTTCACCAAGGCATCCGGAGCTGCTCTCGAGGTGGCGGTGGCGGGCTTCGCTGGCGACTTCAAGGTCTCCCTGCCATGGACGGCCCTCGACGGCGCGGGGAAGCGAGACGTGGCCACGTCGGTCGACAAGTTCCGTGGCCGGAACACTGGTTGGGAGACGGATTACTGGCAGGCTCTTCAGGGCGCTCGAACTTACCTCGCTGACGGTGACGCCGACTGCAAGGCGCTGGTCTGGCTCACCGACGGGATGTACGACCTCGATCAACGAAGTACCCAGCAGGAGAAGGACGATTACGGCACGACCAAGCCGTACGCCCCAGATATCCGGCTGACGAGTGCCGGATCCGTCGAGCGGGTGGAGCGGGTCGGTTCGCGGGACCTGTGCCGGGCCGGTGGCGTCGCGGATGCGATCCGCGCCGACGGCGTCACCACGGTCGCGATCGCGTTGCAGGGCCAGGACCAGGGCGACTCGAACGACTTCGGACTCATGTCCGGCGTCGCCACCCGGAGCAAGGTCGACGGAGGCAAGTGCGGAGACCGTGACGCGCGCGGGAAGGGTTCCTTCGTGCTCGCGGAGGACGTGGGCGACCTCTTCTTCGCTTTCGACGCCCTGTCGGACCCCGAGAACCTGCCGAAGGAGCGGACGACGCCGCTGTGCCAAGGCGAGGTCTGCCCGGCCGGCCGCCATAGTTTCGTCACGGACCGTTCCATCTCGTCCGTTTCCGTGCTCGGAAGTGCCGACGTCAAGGGTTTCGAGGCGGTTTTCGTCACTCCGGCAGGGGAGCGCCTGACCTTGGCGCCGGGGGGCTCGCTGAAAGAGGAACGCCCAGGTTTTGAGCTCCGAGCATCGTGGAGTACTGACGCGGTCTTCTCCGCCACGCTCGAGCGCGGTGAGGCTGCCTCGTGGGAGGGAACCTGGTCCGTCGTGTTCGTAGACCCGGCGAAGACCGGTCGCGGCAAAGCCCGTACCAACATCCGGCTCGTCAGCGATCTCGCGCCGGTGTGGGGACAGGACGACGAACTGGTCGTCGGTGATGAGTCTTCGCTCGATGTCGGGCTCGCTCTGGGGGACGGGTCGCGCGTGGAGCCGAAGGAACTCCAGAGCAATGTCAGCGTGGGCGTTCTCCTCGACCGGGGAGCAGACGGACGATCCGTTCTCGCGGAGGATCTCAGCGCGGCGGACCTCCAGAAGCCGGTGACGGTGGACCTCAGCAAGGAAGGCCCAGGAGCCGGACGGCTTGTTCTGGAGATGTCCTTGACCACTGCGGATCCTGGAGGAAAGGGCACAGAGCTGGGCCCGAGGACGGTCAGCTATCCGGTGACCGTGCAAGCACCCGGCGAGTACCCGCGAGTGCCGGGGTCGATCGACTTCGGTCGCGGGGATTCGGTCGACGCGGTCGACCTGCCCGTCCGCTGGAAGGGTGGAGGCTGCGTCTGGCTCGCCAGTTCCCAGACGGACGTGTTGCCGAGCGGCGTCCCCGGTGCCGCGCTTGCGTCCACCGCGAGCGACGCAGACACCTGCGCGGAGGACGAGATCGTTCTTTCGCTCACTCCCGAGGAGGCCGGAGCCGGACTCCTGGGCGGAACGGTGCTCCTGCGCGCGCTCCCGGCCGACGGCCCCGGCGACGCCATCGAGATCCCGGTCAGGTTCCGCTACGAGATGGAGCCCGCGCCGAACGAGACCGTGCGGTGGGGAGTCTTCGCACTTGTCATGGCGCTCGGGTTGGCGATCCCCGTGGCGTTGCTCGCCGCGGTCAAGAAGCACGGTGCCGTTCTCGCCGGCGACGGCGTGGCCGTCGCGGTACTGCGCGGACAAGTGAACGAGTCGCAGTCGTTCCTCGTGGGAGCAGCGGTACCTCGTCACGAGCATCACGTGCACGTCTTCGCTGATCGCCAGACGAGCCTGATCATCAGCGACCGATTGACGCTTCGCGTGAAGTTTCACCCGTTTGCGCTGGTCACAGCGCCGGAGGTCAGGGCTGATGACGCGGCGTATGTCACTTCCCAGGGCCACGCGCTGCCGTTGGCCGTGCGGGGCAACTGGGTGGCGACGCTCGATCCTCACGCGCCCGGCACGGGTGACGTGGAGGTCGTGCTCCTGATGCCGATCTCTGGCCAAGGCATCGACGCCGTTCTGGCTGACGCCCGTATGAAGGTGCCCTCTGCGGTGGCGAAGCTGCGAGGGAAGCATGGGCACGACGCGGCTCCCGCGGCCGCCAACAGTCGAGCGAACTTCGACGACGAATGGGGCACGCCGAGTTCAGGCGCGACCCCCAACCCCACCACCGCGAGCGACGTCGTCGACGACGACGTCTGGTGAGTAAACCAAGGAGAGATGGCCAGTGAGGAAGTACATCGTCGTCGGCGTCGGAGGATCGGGCGGCGCGACCGTCCGGTACATCATGGATCAGCTCAAGGCCGATCTGCGCAGTCGCGGCGTCGAGGAACTGCCTGCTGCGTGGCAGTTCCTCCAGATCGACGTCAACCCGCGCCCGGACTCTTCGCCTGAGCTCGGTTCGATCCGAGACCTCGGTGGCCGGTACGTTTCGGTCAGTTCCGCATCCAACACCTTCTCGGTGGTGCGTCAGCAGGTTGAGGGCCGTCTGCAGGGCGCAGGTCACCTGGAGGGTCTCCTCGGGTGGGCGCCCGAGCCGCGCGCCGCCGCCGACGGCGTCAACATCTCCGAAGGCGCGGGGCAGTATCGCGCGATCGGGCGAATGCTGACGCTGACACGGCTTGCCCTCATTCAAGAGGCCTTGAATTCCGCTTGGCAGGACCTCCAGCAGCCCGGCGCGTGGGGGAACCTGCCCCACCAGCTGGCCGACCAGGGGCCGTATGACAGTGCTTCGGTCGTACCCATCGTGGTGGGGTCAATGGCCGGCGGCTCCGGCGCGTCGATGTTCCTTGACGTGTGTCGACTTCTTGGCCGTGTGAAGGGCGTCGTCCCGAAGGCGACCAGCGCATTTCTCTTCACTCCTGACGTGTTCCACGCGCTGGACAAGTCCAACCGAGTGGGTATCGATGGCAACGCGATGGCCACGCTGGCCGAGGTCATCGCGGCCCAAGCGCGATCCAGCGACGCGATCGACAGCGCCTTGATGACGGCACTCGGGGTGGCCTCAGCGAACGGAGAACCGGCCGCTTTTGGCCGCGTTCTTCCCATCGGCGCGTCGATCGGCGGCGATGGTGCCAAGTTCGGTGAGACCCCGGAGGACGTTTTCCGCGGGCTGGGCCGAGCGATCGCGGCGACGATGATCTCCGAGCGGGCGTCCAAGACGTTCCTTCAGGTCGTCATCGAGAACCCGACCCCGCCGCCTGTGGTCGAGAAAGTCGTCGGTTGGGGAGCCGACACCTCGTCGGTGTCATGGGGCTCCTTCGGATACTCGAGCCTGAGCCTGGGGCGTGACCGCTACGGGGAGTACGTCGCCCAGCGCCTGGCTCGTGTGGCTGTCGACCGGCTGGTGGACGGGTACAAGGAGCTCGCGAGCGCCCTCTCGCCGCAGGACCAGCTGGAGCGAGCGGTCGGCGCACAACGAGAGACGTTGTACGAGCGCGTCGGTCTACCCGTCCAGAACGCGAAGTTCTCGGTCTGGATCCAGCAGTTGCTCGGAGCGCGACAGAGTCAGATCGCGGACGACTCGCTGGGCAATGTGCTGGACGTCCTCGATCAGCTGAATGCCGGGCCGAAGGGCGCGGACTTCTTCGGGGTGGCTCGTCAACGATTGGCCGGGGACGAGGCGGCGGTGGCGCACGGCCTTGACGTGGGGGCGTATGCCTGGGTCGAGGAGTTCGCGGTGGGTCTCGAGGCACGCCTTCGCGCGGAGACTGTTCGGATCCTGGCTGAGCCGACGCAGGGACTGCCGTTCGCGCGCAAGATCCTCGAGGACATGGCGAGCCGATACCGCGTGCTTTCCGAGAAGCTCGTCGCGGCGGTTCCCCCGGCAGGCACGGTGCTGCAGTTCAGTGATCGCGTCTTGGACATGGGGGCCATGGACAACACGCCGAAGCTGCGCCAAGAGGCCCGCGCGGACATCGAAGACCGGGTCAACAACGCGGTCCTTCACCGCGTGGCAATCCCGCTGAGCGGCGTTCTCCGTTCGGTAGCGGAGGACGTTCTGCCGGCGATCAGCCGGGCGTTGAGCGCAGCGCAGCAGGACCTCGAGAACGCCATGAAGCTTGCGGAGCGACAGGCTGGCCTGGCTCAGTTGCACACGAGGCTCTACGGCGAGTGGCCCTCCGGCGATGTGGTGCCGCCGCGATTCAAACACGCCCACAACGAAGTGCTGCTGACGACGGCGGACGACTTCCCGGCCACCTTTCGATCCCACGTGGAGGCAGCCGCCCCTGGAGTGCCCGTCGAGAATGCCGTGAACGACATGGTGCAGCACATCGTGCGAGGCGAGTGGGAGGACCAGGGGGCCGCGCCGAGCAGGTTCGACGTCCTGACGAACGTCGTCGCTTGGCGTGCGGCCGCTCTGCCGCGAGACGCTGCAACCGGGGACCCCCGTCCGGCCAAGACCCCCGTGTACGAACTCGCTCTGAAACCGGCTGATCTGTTGATGCGTGCCGGTGCGTTCGCAGCGCGCAGGGACCACCATTTCGCGATCTTCACCAATCAGACCTTTGAGGCCTACCTGAACGAACCGGGGGTGCCTGATTCGGAACGCACCGGGCGCCTTCTGAAGTTTCGGTCGGCGTTCAAGCAAGCCGTGCACCAGGCCGCACCGCTGGTGGGCGTCGACGCGCACCTCGTCGAGAAGATCCATGCGCAGAAGGTCAGGCCTCAGCTGACCTTCAGCGAGATCCCGGTCGCGCCTGGGTCCGCGGCCGCCAAGGCGCTTGAATCAGAGATCCAGCCGGCGGATGGTCAGCCGGATCCTTCCGTCGACAGGCTCCGTGAGGCTCTCACTGCTCAGAGCAACGCCAACCGCATCGCCATCTATGGGGCGTACCCGAAGTACCTGCCGGTGGTCTTCAGCAGTTTCCTCGACCAGTTGAAGGACCGCTGGTCGAATGCCACAGGACTGGAGCGTGGGGACCTGTGGCGGTGGAAGCGTACGCGTCCACTGCCCGCGGCGCTGGCGATGGGCGCGGCAGAACAGACCGCCATCGTGAAGGGGTGGTATCTCGGTCGCGCATTGGGTTTGGTCACGCATCCGGTCCACCCCGGAGACTTGGGACCCGTCCAAGTCTTCGACGCGCTGCGGTCAGCCAGAATGCTGCCCTTCTCCGATGAATTCCTCACGCCGCGTGCGTCGTGGGGAGAAGCCGGTAGCTCTTGGCTGCCGGGTGTTCTCGAAGGGCACACGCTCGCACTGGTTCGGTGCTCCGGCGACGTGGAGTTCACCGCGCTGCAGCCGTATCGCGCGTTGCGCGAGCTGTACGACAGGGGACTGGAGCCGACGAGGGAGGGCTCGAGGACTCACGGTGAGGATCTGGTCAGCGGGTGGCTCTCCACGGGCGAGTGGCCGGCGGGACACCCGTCTCAGATCGAGAAGCTAAGAGAGGCGGAGGACACTCCCGAGGGCCGGGCTGCAGCGCTCGCCGCGTGGTTGGAAAGCGTGCAGACGCACTACGAGGAGCGCTTCATGGCGCCACTGTCGGGTCCGGGAGTGCTGTCACTTCCGCGTTTCGACATTGGCTCACTCGAGGAGGTGCGCGCGGGCCATCTCGATGGAGAACTCGCTCTGGTCATCCGCAATGCGTTGGTCGAACTGCAGGTGACCGTCCGGCGCGCCTTGGAGCGCAGCCGTCCGGCGGCCGGTGGTGGCAATGTCATCCAGTTCTGATCTCGTCATCCTGGCCGCCGATTGCGACGAGCTGCCGGCGTGGACAGGGACACTCCAGGACTGGTCAGCGCTCGGGATCGTTCGCGACTTCGTGGCGATCACCCTGCAGGATGTCGCAGCGTCGACCTGGCGGGCATTGCTGATCGCTGACGGGGCGGCGACGCCGGTCATCCTTCAGGACGAGATCGCTGCACGTCCCTTGGTGACGTCGGTCTCGGTCCTGGCGCTGGGCACAGTCGGTGTCAAGGCTGTGCTTCCCGACAACGACATTTCGGCAGCCCTCAGGGATGCCGTGCACTTCGCGCTGCCCGGGATTCCCCTCACCTGGGGTCAAGTGGTGAACGTCGGAACGACTCAGGGTTGGCCACAGGTCGACCCCGCGACGTTCGCTTGGACGGGCGGTCACACGGTGCTGTTGGCGCCAGAGAACTCGCACTCGCCGGGCGGTGGCAAGGCGCCGGTGCCGGCCGAGGAGCTGCGGCGGCCGTTAGGTCTGACACACGGTGCTGCGGGCCTGGCCTCGGCAGCGGGACTGTGGACCGGAGCCAGCCGTGGCACGGTGCACGGTGCACCGGCCTCCGGTGGGGGGCGCGTCACCCTGCTGCGGACGTACACGCGGCACGTGTCGACGGCAGAGTCTGCCAACGATCTTTTGGCCCGGGTGATCGACGTGAGCGCCCGGTATCCGGTCCCGGTCGACCGAGTCGGACGCCAGCTTCAGCGGATCTCCGACGAGAACGCCGCCGCGGCTCGTATGGCGAGGCATCTGTTGAAAGCACATGCTTCGACGCTGGATCCCTCGCCGCGTGTCGGTCGAGACGTCAGGGCCGAACGGACGCCGGCCAAGGAGATGCTCAGGCGCTTCTTCGCATTCCTTGGTTCGGCTCTCCGCCTCGCGCCCCAGACGTTCGCGCATGCTCTGGAAGCCGAGGCTGCGCGTGCGACGGCGCCGGCCCTGCAACGACTCCTGCTCGGGTCGAACTCGGCCTACCAGATCACGGTGCGCGACATCACGGGCATCGCCGAGGATGGCGAAGTCGTCTCGGCGGTGGCTCTTGAAGCAGACCTTGACGCACGGGTGGCTGCTCTGGCGGGGGATGAGCACACGTCGGTCAGCCCGCGTCATGATCATCCCGACCTGTGGAAGGACTTCGTCAATGGAGCCCTGACCCTGCTGGACGGGCAGGAGCGCAGCGAGAAGCTTCCGGAGCCCACAGAAGCCGGAGCGACGGCGGTGGTGACGGATCCGCGGGTCGTCGTTCCGGATCTGTCCTCGATCTTCGAGCTGCCGGCTGAGGCCAAGCGCCTCGTCGCTGTGGCGACTCTGCCGGCCAACGACTTCGAGCGGATGGGTGTCGTCGAGCAGATGATCGCCGAGCAGATCCGCCGGGAGCCCGACAGCGCTGCCGAGTTCGCACACCTGCAACGACGGGTGGATGAGTGGCGTGACCGTTCCGCTCGCTCGTACAGCGGGCAGGTGGGCAGGCATATCGCAGAGCGGATCTCTGGGCTCAGGACAGAGGCGCTGCTGCACCAGGAAGTCCTCCGGCGACACGGGGCCGACACCGGTCTCGGCGATGCCGTTCTCAAGGACCAGACGAGCCTCGGCCGGTGGACCTGGGCGGTCCTTCTGATGGCCCTTGCCACCTCGAGCGTGTTGACCTTCTTCGGCGCGGACGGGGCGATCGCGTGGACGGAGGTCGCTGGGTGGATCGCGGCGACGTGGATCGTGGCCTTGGCCCTGCTGCTGGGCGTCTTCGTCGCTCGCCAACGGGCGCTCTTCCAGCTGATTCACCGGCGGCAGCGGGAACGACGACTCGCGGAGATCGCCTACGAGGATCTCACCGCGACGTTGAAGGACCTGAGACGGTTGCTGGCCGTTCACCGTCAGTACGTGGACTGGAGCAGGGCCCTCACGGCTTTCGTCGGGGCGCCTTGGGGGGAGGTCGCGCCGGGGCGCGAGCGAACGACGGAGTTGGGAGCCGGCTTCGGCCACAACCATCGCTTCGGGCGCGTGGTCATAGAGGACGCGGCCGCCGACGAGCTGGCCCGTCGAGCGCAATCGGAAGTGAGCGAGCCGGGTTGGCTGTCCGACGCCTGGCAGGCGTTCCTCGCCGATCTGCCGGCCTTCGAAGACCGCCATCGAGTGGAGCGCGAGCCGGAGTTGCTGTTCTCGGACGCGCGCATGGGGGAGCGTCCGGTCCTGACCGTCTGGAGTGAGCAGATCGCCCCGCACCGACGCTTTGACGCTGCACGGCCGGTGCTGGACCGCCTGCGGACGTTCGTCGACGAAGTCGCGAGCGAGGGCGATCGACGAGTGCTGTGGACGGACGGCGCCAGCCGGAAGCACGACGAGTCGTATCAGGAATTCGTCGCCGGAGTCTTGCCGAGTCGGACTCGTGGTGAGTTCTCTCGGCACGTCTTCGCGACCGTTCCCGAAACCGTCGACCCGTGGATGGTGTCGCACACCGAAACCGGGGACTTCACCCCAGAGGGCGGTCCACTCGTCCTGACGCAGCTGACCGAACCGTTCCCCGCCCGTGATCTGGCGTTCTGCCGGAGTGGGCCTGTCCTCGAACCCGTCGCGAAGAGCTTCGGCGACGCTCCACAGATGTGAGGTGAGATCGATCAATCAGGTGTACCTGTGCGTGGCGTCCGCGACCGGCGCGGTGCTCACCGCTGTCGTCGTCCTCGTGTCCTCGGCGCACGTCTCGAACTCGCTCTCCGTGGCACTGGCGGCAGGTCTGACGGCCGTGGCTGCGGTCCTCGCCCCTCGGGCAGCCCGAGGTATCGACCGATGGTTGCTGCCCCTCATGGGCGTCGCGTGGGCGGTTTCGGCGGGCGTCGTCTGGAGCGACGCGCGCTGGGTTACCGGTGGCCTTGCGCTGCTCACAGCGGTGGCGCTCATCGCTCAGGCGGTCGCCGACCGGGGTCACATCGCCATGATGGATGGGACGCCGCAGCACCGAAACGTTGTGGCCGGATCGGGAGTCGACCGGGTCGCCTCCTCGAGCGAAACGACGGGGGACCGCTGGTGAGCGATGCACGGGAGCGGATCGCACGAGCCGACCGGTGGTGGCAGCAGCTCCCCGGGGGTTCACGACCGGACTATGACGATGTCGAGACGTGCGCACGCCTGGGTGTGGAAGACCAGAGCGCTCTCTCCAAGCTCGTCCTGGGGGACACGGGCTCACTCGTCACGACCTTTCCGACTTTGCGGCGGATCCTGGACGCGACGGAATCAGACATGTCCATGGGGGACTCGGATCCGGCGGGGGTGGACACCTCGCAGGTCGCATCGACGGAGCATGCGCTGGAGGAAGCGCAGCAAACGGTGGAGCCATCCGGCGGTGGGGGCATCCGAGAACGACGCGTTCGTGAGTACGTATCCAATGCTCGGTCGGAGGGCTCGTGGCACGACCACTTGGACGACGACTGGGTGGCGCGCGCGCTCGAGGATCCGGAGGCATTGGCGAAGATGCCCGTGTCCGTCGCTCGCAAGCATCGTCGCCAGTTGCAGGGGCTTCTCGATGTCGGCGTCGGCGGCCGGCGGACAGAGGAGGGCACGGCTGAGGACTTCACGACCGAACCGGACCTCACGGGTCATCTCCCGGCCAGCCATGCCGTCGTGTTCGAACCTGCGGCCGACGACGGGGTCATACTTTCTTGGCCGGAAGCCGACTCCACGGATTTTGCCTGGTTCAAGGTGTTCGCCGGTGATGGAACTCGACGGCCGTTGGGATATGAGGGCAGATTGGTCGGTCAGGGCCATGACTCCTCGGTGCAGGACATGGTCCCGGTGGCGCAATGGGGACGTAAGTATGCGGTGTGGGTGCACGCGGGTGCCAACAAGAGTGCTGCGAAGGCGGCGCAGCCATGCCTGTGGGCGAGGGGCGTGCTGGTTGCCCCGGTCCGCAAGGTTCACCTGAGCAGTGGTGACCGGAGGGTCGCGGCGACGTGGACGGCTGAGACCGGAGTGGATCGCGTCGAGGTTCATCGGTTCGATGTCGGCAGTGTGCCGGAAGGTCGTTCCGTCTCTGCCGCATCCGTGGTCAGCGGGGATCTGTCTGGGAGCAACCTGACCGGCTTCGAGGAGAACGACGTCCCGGCGGGTACCTATCTCTACCGGTTCTACGCCGTCGCGCTGGTCGACGACGTCGAGTATCGAAGTGTCCCGGTGGAGGAGCAGGTGACGGTCCAGGTGCAGGTGCCTGAGGTCCACGAAATCGACGTCACGGTCGACGACGTGACGGGCCGGTTGACCGCGTCCTGGCAGGAAATCCAGGGAGTCCACGTCGAACTGCATTGGACCGATCAAGAACTCGTTCACGGAGTGCGCGATCACCAGTTGGACAAGGAAGGTCTGGAGCGTCTCGGCCTGGGGGTCGGGACGCGGATCAATACTCCGCCCACGCGGGAGGACGGACGAGCGACGGTCAGTTGGGATTGGCCCGGGGGCGCCTCCCGTATCCAGGTCGTCGCGGTCTCGACGGAGGGAACCGCCTATCGAGTGGGTGCCGCAGAGGTTCGCGTGCGGCTGGGTCGCGTGACGCATCTGGCGCTGCACGAGAGAGTGGACGAGCAGTATCTGACGTTCGCCTGGCCGGAAGGGGCCAGCGCGGTCGTCGTGCGCATGCAGGGAAATGAGGCTGAAACCGATCCGTGGAACTGGCGCGAGATACGCGAAATCGATCGCGCCTCACACCGGCGGTACGGCGGCATCAGGCTCGGTGAGCTTCCGGCGGAAGGCTGCCGACTCGCTCTCATGGGATACGCGGTCGAGGGTGGCCGGCAGGTCCAGGGCGATTCGGAGGAGATCGAGTACCCCGGCTTGTACAGGATCAGGTATCGCTTCGAGTCGGGGCTCACGCCCCAGCCCGCCGCATCGCGATTCTGGAAACGCCGAGAGAAGAATGAGGTCGCTGCAGCCGAGGACTGGATCCATGTCGAGTGCGAACCCCCTAAGGAAGTAGACGTCGTTCTCGTGACCATGCCCGACCGGCTGCCACTGCACGGCTCGGCTTTGGCCGGGGAACCGCGGTCGCAGCGACTGCCCCTCAGTCGGCTCCAGCTGGACGGCGCGAAGTCGACGCTCAGGTGGAAAGTGCCGGCGGGTGCAGGAGAGGGGTGGCGACGGCTGTTCGTCGACCTCCCGGACGAGGAGCAAGCCCGGTACGCGGTCATCGACCCGGAAGTAGCCCAGCTGAGGGGCAGAGTCCCGTGACGTGGTTTCAACTGACGTATGCGTCATCGGCCGGCCAAGGCGGACGGCCGGGCGGTTGGGGCGTTCTCGAGCGCGACGCCGGGATCCCGTCTGAACTGGCGGACTTCATGGAGCAGGGAGTGGTCTCGCACCTCGACACTGGGGAACACCTGCCGGATTTCGCTCCTCGCGAGGTGCTGTTCCATCGGCAGCGGTCGTTGAGTTTCGCGTTCGATCCGAGCCGCGGAGCCGCGTGGTGGCACGCGTGCCCGGCCGGCAGCGACGTCACCGGTCGGCCCGGGAACGTGTTCACCCATGTCGTGGGCCGCCTGCAGCCCGATCACCACAGCAGGCCGATCAGCCTGGTCCGGTCTTCAAGTTGGATGAACCCTTTCGGTCACCGTGAGGTGGCTGCCTCGCGACTCAACGATTTCCAGGCGCCGGAGAACGAGCAGAATGCGGGCACCGTTCTTGAGCGCGCGTTTGCCGATCCGGTTCGAACCGAGGCACTGCTCGCAGCCGTCACGTTCTGCTTTCAGGAGGATCGACCGCTCGTCCTGGTGGGTGACACCCCTGCGGTGATCGATGCCCTCGAGCGGCTGTCGTGGACAACGTCTGGTGTCGTCAGTTCGACCATCCCCTTCCGGACGTTCGACCGTGCCCGCAGCATGCCGAGTCCGGGAACTCCGTTCTGCGTGGTCGGGATCCCGCCGGAGGACCGTGTAGCGGCGCTGACCCATGTCGCTGAAGGCCGCACGAACGCACTCGTCCTCGACCTCGGGTGGTGCCCCGACGAGGAGGCCGAGACCTACTGGCAGGTGGATGGTCAGACGTGGCCCGTCGACCGCCGCTGGCAGGATGCGTTCTTCAGACTCTCCACACTCGGCACAGGTGTCGCCCTCCAGATCACGGAGCTGATGGACGAGATCTGCGCGCAGCTGTCACCGACGGAATTGCTCAACCCTTCGTGGCCACTCGCGCTCGCGCTGTTGCGGCACTTCGACGAGGGTCACCCGGACCGTGACGACCTATGTGCAGAGTGGGCTCAGACTCGGCCGTGGGACGACCTTCGCGACCCGCGTTTGCGTGAGCTGCTTCGTATGGATGAAACCCTTCCGGCGGTGAGCGTCCTATCACCGCCTGTTGACGATCAGCAAGCCGCAACCGGTCCGCAGTCGATCGTCGGGCTGCTCGTGTCGCAGTGTCCGACCGCGCCCCCGCCCACGGTCGTCGAGGCTCTGGAGGCCCTGTGGGCGGCCTCGATGGAGTCGAGCGGGGATGAGGTCCAGCGCATACAGAGCGCCGTGCAGGTGGCCTTGGGGCTCGCCATCGTGGCAACCCCGGTGGCGAATGAGTACGAGTGGTCAAGAAAGGACGAGGTATGAGTGCCAGGCTTCAGGCGCCTCGCGGAGGAACGGCGGAGCTTCGTCCCGGCTACCTGCGCGTTCGCCTCACCGGGGATGTCGACGGCGTGCGCCTCCTGGCGACAGGTCTCGGCGGCGAAGACAGGGTGGACGAGCGCGAATCACCCCACGCCGTGGACGTCTCGCCCACGGAGGGCGAGGTGTCGCTGTCGGTCGTACCCGAAGCGGGTGTCGAGTTCTCTCCCGGCACGCGACTCGGCCTCGACGTCGAGGTGTTCGCTGGCGCCGGTGCTCGTGATCTCCCTGCTGCCCTCGACGTCCTCAGGATCGACGTGGGCGCACTGCGCTCCTTCGAACTGGCCGCCTGTCGCGGGGACCGGACGTCCTGGCACGTCGGGCTGGGCGTTCCCGCGCCCTTAGCCTTCGACTTCAGCGACGATGACATCGTGGCGCGGCTCGACGAGCGTGAGGCGTTGTGGGTTGCGCCCGGGCGGTACATTCTGCGGGTTTCACGCGGGGGAGAGGACCTTCCCGCGACAGGGCGCAGGTGGGCGCTGATCCTCGATTCCTCAGCTTCCTTCAGCCGTGCGTTGGACGCGAACGAAGTGAACGGGGCTGCCCGTGTTCTAGCGGGGCTCCTCGCGGAGGAGACCGGACTCGGTCCCGCATGGACCGGGGCGACGGGATTGACTGAGCCGGTCCACGGATCGACCGACCCGGGATCAGTCGCACTGGCGTTGGACCCCGGACGCCCGGCGTCGTGGTGTCTCGCTGCTCCGGCGCTCGATCAGGCGTGGGCCGCAGGCGCACAGTCGGCAGTTCTGCTGCTTGATTCTGAACCTGCTGACCTGCCCGACGTGCGGAAGCTGTTGGCCGATTCGGCAGATCGCGATGTGCTCCTCGTCCTGGTGGGCGCGACCGCCGGACACGATATTCCCCTTCGGGGTGAGGTATCCGGCCGACTGAACGTGGCATACCTGAAGGCGCGTGAGGGTGTCCCCGCTCAGGAGTGGGACTGGAGTTCCGTGTGCTCGCTGTTGAGCGGAGGCCGACGATGACGAAGTGCCCCACGTGCTTTCGGGATCTTCCCCCGGAGGTCGAGTACCTGGCCTGCTCGACCTGCGAGGGGGAGCCATCTGCGCGTCTCACCCAGGAGTACGGACGGGATGTCCCGCTGCCCTACGTCTTCGAGGTTGACCAGGTCTCATGCCCGAGGTGCAAGTTGGACGCGGTCGTGGAGGCGTGCGCGTCCTGCCACTCGGTGGTTCCCGACGAGTGGCGCCGTCCCGACACCACCGTCACCTGCGTCGCCATGGCTGGCGCACGGAGTTCGGGGAAGAGCATCTACCTCGGGGTTCTGCGCCAGCAGCTCGCGCTGTGGGTGGAAGAGACTCATGGGACGCATCTGGAACTCCTGGGCGATAGCGAGCGCCACTATTGGCAGCGCTACGGGGCCCCGTTGTTCGACGAGGGGGTGATTCTCGGCGCCACAGCCGAGATCGCAGCCGATCCCGACGGATACCGGCCACTGATCTTCCGGTTCGTCGACGCTGCCGGTCGGAGCCAAATCCTGGTGGTCCGCGACGTCGCCGGTGAGGACCTCGAGGACTTGGTGCGGCGTCGGTCGGCCCTTGAGTTCGTCAAGCGCGCGGATGCGGTGGTTGCGCTGATCGATCCGTTGAAGATGGACAGGCTGCGGGAGTCGCTGCACGGGATCATTCAGCCCGGCGACCTCGGGGGGGACGGTGTCGAGGTCGTCCTCCAGGTTTTGAACCTCCTCACCGACGACGGCCGCCTGCCCGTCCCCGAGGGCAAGCGGGTGGCTGTCGCTGTATCCAAGCTCGACATTTTGCAGCAGATCAGGGACGTCGAGGGTGCGCCCTTGCGACGCGTGATGGTGCGCGCAGGCTCGCCCTTGCAGCGCGATCCGTCGATGCGCACGGCCGGCTTCGACCGGCGTGACGCGGACTTGGTCGACGCCGAGGTTGACTCGCTCTTGGTCGAGCTCGTCGGTCCGAAACTCAGGAATCTGCTTCGTCAGAAGGACGTGGACCATCGTTACTTTGCGGTCTCCGCACTCGGTGCCCACCCTGAGGGCCAGAGTCTTAATTCAGCGGGAATCGCACCGTTCCGAGTGCTCGACCCGGTGAAGTGGATCCTTTCGTGAGCGGCGTACGAGAGTCAGGCTGCAGCATCGACGTGGCCGAGGAACAGGACGCGCTCGTCGCAGACGTCGAGTGGAGCCTGCCCGGCGGCGTGGCCGCGCTGTATGTCATGTGCACGGACGCCGGCGGGGCGGTTTCGAGCGCATCAGATGTGGTCTTCAGGAAGACGCCTCGGCTGACCGGGGACGGCGTGGTGCTCCGTCACGAAAGTACCCCCGAAGGAAGGACCAAGGCGCAGGTTCAGGTCTGCTTCGAACTGCTGGACCCAAACGTGGGTCGGTTGGAGTTCGTGCTTTCTGCCGGTAGGAGCTCGGTGCTCACGGGACTGCAGGACCTCACCGTGGCGATGTGGAATCCCCGCGACGGCGCGTCCGTGGAGACCTGGACCCTGCCGAGCCCCAAGCTGGCGAAGCGGGTGGAACTCGGTCGCCTCGAACGTCGAGAGAGCGGCTGGACCGTCACGATGAATCCGGTACCGAACGAGTTCGACTTCAACCAGCTCTTCCAAGAGCGGTATGAGGCGCCTTCCTGACGCTCAACGAGTGCAATGCTTCTCGGCCACGCGGCCGAGGGCCCCGTGGTCGGCGGAGGTTATCGGGAGTCCCCAGCGCAGGGACGTCCGGACGTAGCGAATCCCGTATTCGCATCTGAAGGCGCGGTTCGGGGGGAGCCAGTCGCCAGGTGTGGAGTCACGCTTGTCCTGATTGGCATCGCCATCGACGGCCAGCAGTTCATCCTTCACGTCGTTCGCGAAAGCCTCGCGGCGCTCGCGCGGCCACGAGGCTGCGCCGAGATCCCAGGCCGCTGCCAAGGGGATCAGATGGTCGATCTGGACAGCCAGGCTCGATCCCCAGCCACGTTCGAACGCGATGCTACGGCCGGTGTAGGGGTCGTGAAGCGTGCCGCGGCGAACGACGCAGTCGTTCGTCCCGGGATCGATGACGACCTCGGTGAGGTCGCGGCGCAGCACGTCGTTGCGCGTGTCGCATCCGTTGTGTCCCATGGTCGCGTCGGTCGCGTCGTTCCATTCGGTTCCGAAGACGCAGCCGTCTCCCGGAGAGCAGCTGCGGTCGTAGCCGGGAGGGTTGGGACGCGATGCGACCACCTTGACCTTCTTGAGGAGCTGAAGCAGCCTGTCGCGTTCGCTCCTCGGCGTTGTGGACGGCGTGATTGGCGAGGGAGTGGCCGCCGGAGTCGGTGACGTGGTCGGCGACTCGCTCGGTACGACGGAGGTCGTCGGTTGCGTGGTTTCCGGATCTCCGGCGGATTCGGTGGGGCCCGTCGCTTGAGCCGCTTGTAAGGTCGTTGCGTCGTCCTCTGCCGCGTCGAGGCCAGCAGCGAGAGTGTGTCCCGAGAGCAGGATCAGCGCGACGATGCTCGCCGCGCGAAAGGCGATCCCGTGTGGTGCCGAACGTATGACTCTCACCTCAATTGTGAAGAACGGGCCCGCTGGGGTGCGTGTGCCGAATAACGTGGCACGGATACTCGCGAGCGTTGTCCCATGTTACGGATGCGGCGACTGGCCCGAGGCATGCCCGAGAAATACGACCGCAGGAGGATATCGGTGTCTGACGAGCGCACCACGTGTGCCGAGAGTCTCGAGCGATTGGCGGCGGACCCGCGTTTCGACACTCGAGCCGACGACCTCCGCTCGCTGGCCGCAGCGGTCCGTGACCAAGGGGACGGAACGTGGACGGGCATCGATTTGGTCGGCGCCTTCCCGCCCGAGGCCTCGATCAACGTCACCAAAATGCACTGGTGGGAGCGGATCGTCGGCATCGCGGCCGGCGCCTCGGTCTTCCTGCCCGTGGCATGGACGTGGTGGAGCATCTATCGCGCTTCGGAGGCCTACCGCGAACTCCTCGATGCAGGCGACGAGAAGGGCCGCACGTTTCTTGGGATGTGGACGACCGGCTTCGACGGACGAGTGGGCGCTTGGCACGAATTCGGCGCGACCGCGATGGTCTCCTTCGGGCTGGTTACGCTCGCTGTGTTGTTGGTCGTGCTCAACCGTTGGGTCTCCGACCACTACATGTTCAAGGAGGAGAGCTCAGGCGGCGCGGCGCGGCGAGAGCTCGTGGCGGTACTCGGTCGGGCCCAGCGATTCCTGAACGAGCGTCGGACGGACGATCCGCGCTTCCTCGAGGCAGCGCTGAAGCGTTCAGTGGCAGAGTTGAACGAGGCGCACGGTGCCACCCGTGAGGGAGTGGAGGAGCTCCGCCAGGCGACGACCGAAGCAGTCACGCGGTTCGAAGGCGCGGCCAACAAGATCCTCGAGGATCTGCGTCCCCTGCTCCAGTCTGCGGACTCGGCCAGTCGCACCTTCGCGGAGTCGGCAGAATCCGCCGCCGGACTTCAGGAGAAGGTCCTCACTAGCGCCCAGAACTTCGACGAGACGCTGCGTGGTGCGCTGACCTCGTTCCAGGACACCGTGTCGTCCAGCACTACGGCCTTGTCTGACAGCAGCCGAACAGCGGCGACGACTCTCACTTCGGGCGTGTCGGCAGCCGTGGATGGGCTCACTGACGGGGTCAAGCGGATCGAAGCAGCACAGCGAAGCACCGAGTCGTGGCTCGTGGAGGGCGTCGGGACGCAGGCCCGGGCCACGGAGGCTGCGCAGCGCGCCGCTGCGGACCTGAGCCGGATTCTCGAGGCGCACCAGTCCGCACTCCAGGGTCAGAGTTCGGACCTCAGCCGCGCCGCCGACCTCGCTGGACAACTGCTCGACGAACTCCGTTCCGCGGGCGTTGTTCGGTGAGGGTCAGCGCATCGCTGAGCAACGGTCGCCGCGGCCGGCTGCGTTCGACCGAGTCGCTGGCTGGTTGGGTGTTCGCCGACATGCTCCTGGTGCTCTTCCTGATCGGATTGGGGACCGCCGTCGCCGTCGATCCGCCGGAGCCCGAGCCCGAGCCTGAACCGGTGATGATCGTCGGCATGAAGACCGATCCGATCAGCATCTCAATCGCTGTGCCGGCGGATGGTCTGGTCGCGGGCGCGGCGGATGCCAAGGCGAAGGCGCAGAAGGCCGTGGCCAAGGCGATCCGGCGTTACGACAAGAACGGTAACGAAGCCGCGTTGGTGTTGATCTTCGGTGGTGCCGAGACGGCAGGACCGGGCCAGGAGGTCGCCAAGGCCCTACGCCCTCGACTCACGAAGGCATCGCCCGATCTGTTTCCACGCAAGGCACCGAGTCGCTTCTTCTGGGATGGGAGTCTCCCGTACGGAAAGGTCCGGCTCGAGGTGTTCCTGTTCGCCAAGGAGGAGACGAAGCAACCGTGATGACGTGGTGGAACTCCGTGACCTGCTGGCTCGCGGCGCCGTGGTTGGCCGTCGCGCGCGGGTGGTGGCTGCTGGGCGGATTCGTGGTGCTCCTCGCGCTTCTCGGGACGTATCTGTGGAGCAGACGACGGAAGCTGCGTCGTTTGAGGGACCAAGCCGCCGTCAGGGCGGTGCGCGCCGCAGCCGAGGCCGAGCGGGAGCACTTTCGCAGCCTGCCGCGGTCAAGCGTAGATTTCGGCTTCGCCGTCGACGAGTCGCCCGTTGATGACGGAAGAACGGTTGCTCTGACACCGGAACAGGAGGCGTTCGTTCGTCAGCAACTCGCGATCGGGAACGAGCGCGTCGACGCTCGCTCGTGCGAAGGCGGCACCGTGCTTCGTGCCGAGGGAGGGCGAGAAGCCCTCGTCCTCGACGTGCCGGTCAGGCGTCGCGCCGCGCGGGCGGGGTCCGTGGTCGACCGCCGCCCTCCGGTGCGAGGCTCGGGGGACGTACGTATCGACCTTCGGTGGCCCGACGAGGTGTTGATCGACGAGTACGGTGACGTCAAGGGGTACTTCGCTCCGGCGCTCGAAGACACCTTCCTCGCGCGCAGTGGAGTGAGCGAAGACCCGACTCCTCGCACGCTGGAGGAGTTGATCTCCGGTGAGGACCCTGTGCTCACGCCGTTCCGGCGGGTCGAGATCGCCCGTTCAGTGTGCGGGTGGCTGCTCGCCCAGCACCGCGTCGGCCTCATCAACGCGCAGGTGGACCCGAGGTATCTGCTCGTGGACGAGTCCGTGACTCGTGTGACTCCGGTGCACTACCGCGGACTTCGCCTGTTCGGTTCCGGCGGTTGGTCTCAAGCTGGCGGAGGAAGTCACGCTGATGACCGAGCGGGCTTCGCTCGGTTGGCGTGGCGACTGCTGTGGCCCCGGGGGACGGACCCCCGAGCATGGCTTGACGCGGACAGCGCGATCGAAGGGCTCGACGACGTCCGCAGCGACCGCGTTCGTTTCCTCCTGCGACGGGGCCTTGGTCCCGCTGCTGCTGCGCCAACGATGGAGGAGTGGGCCGCGGCGCTGTGAGCCGTGCCAGATCGCGACCGACCCGTTGTCGCGACAGGTCATCGAGCCAGCCGGTTGATGTCGTCGTAGACGAGCTCGCCGAGCAGCGTCACGAGCTTGGCCTTGAAGACATCGTCGCTGAAAAACATGTCGGTCATCTTCGAGTGCGCGTCGCTGGCGTCGAGGACTGCGCCGTGGACGGCGTCGGACAGATCCGGGGACTCCACAAACTGCTTCGACGTGTTGGCTACGGCCTGGGACCGGACGGTGTCGCTCTCTCCGAGCACGGTGACGAGTCCTTCGACCCAGGAGCGTTGCTGGCCGGGAGTGAAGTCTTCCCCGTCGAAGAGCGCGTTGACCTTGGCCAGCACCTCTTCCAGAAGCACCATGTGCGGGTCGCGGGACTGGCCCGAGCCGGTGGCCTTCATCGGCTTGAGGGGGACGACGTCGCCGGAGCCGAGGTCGAGGGTCTGGTCCTTGGCGCGGGCCTGCTTGATGTGGGTGAGCTCGACCGACGAGAGGTCGATGATGTCGGAGGCCTCGGGCCGGATGAGTCGCCCCTTGAGCAGGCGAAGGAAGCGGGCGAGCTTCTCCAGGGAGGGGTCCTCGTAGTTCACGATCTGCGACAAGAAGTCGTAGAGGCGTACATAGGAGCCGACGTCCTTGCGGAACAGTTCGAGCTCGTCCAGGCGGGCCTTATCGGCTGCGGCCTGGGCCGCGCGCCAGGCGTCCGCGAAGCGTGCGGCCGCCGAACCCAGAGGTGCAGAGACCGCGCCGTGGTTGCCGTTGAGGTATGCGGTGGCGAACGCGTCGACCTCGCCGGGGGTGTATATGCCGGCGTGGTCGAGTTTGGCGCGCAGGTCGTGGACCTGGTCGGGGTCGGTGGTGCCGTCGATCTCGGCGTCCTTGTAGTAGGGCAGGAACGCTTCGAGGATCTCTGCGGGTTCGTTGACGAAGTCGACGACGTACGTGGTGTCCTTGCCCGCCGAGGGATAGGTCCGGTTGAGCCGCGAGAGGGTTTGTACGGCGGAGACGCCGTCGAGGCGTTTGTCGACGTACATGGTGCAGAGCAGTGGCTGGTCGAAGCCGGTCTGGTACTTGTTGGCCACGATCAGGACCTGAAAGTCGTTGCTGCCGAGTGCGGTGGGGATGGTGCGACCGCGCAGGCCCTTGTTGAGGTTGGTCTCTGAGTACGGGGGCTCGACTCCAGCGAACAATACCCCTGGCACCTGCTCGGCGGTCATCGTGCCGGAGAAGGCCACCAGCGTCGCGACGTCGGTGTAGCCCGACTTCTTGATGTAGGCATCGATCGCGTCCTTGTAGCGGATCGCGTGCTCACGCGAAGACGTCACGACCATGGCCTTGGCGTGCCCGTCGAGCAGGTGCCGCACGTTGGTGCGGTAGTGCTCGACGATGATCTGCACCTTCTGCGCGATGTTGGTCGGGTGCAGCGACACCCAGCGCATCAGGTGCGTGGTCGCCTCGGACTCGTCGACCAGCTTCACGGCTTTCAGGTGCCGCTCGCCGGCTGACTTCTTGACCTGTTGGGCGATCTGGAAAGCGGTGTCGTAGCTGGTGTAGTTGCGCAGCACGTCGAGGATGTACCCCTCCTCGATGGCCTGCTGCATCGTGTAGACGTGGAACGGCCGAGGGCTTCCGCCGCCGTCGGAGCGACCGAAGAGTTCCAGCGTCTTGGACTTCGGGGTCGCGGTGAATGCGAAGAAGGACAGGTCCTTCGACTCCGCCCGTTCGGCCATTTCGGCGGCGAGGACGGCTTCGACGTCGATCTCTCCGCCGTCGTCGAGTTCGGCGGCTTCTTCGGCGGTGAGCACGGCCCGCAGTTTCTGGGACGTACGCCCGGTCTGCGAGGAGTGCGCCTCGTCGGCGATGATCGCGAACTTCCTACCTGACAGGCCGGCGTCCTCCCGGATCGCCTTGAGCGCGTGCGGGAAGGTCTGCATCGTCACGATCACGATCAACTTGCCCGACAACAACTCATCAGCCAACAGCGCGGACTTCGACTTCGCGCCAGCTTTGCGGGCTTCATCGATGTTGATCTGCGAGACCGTGCCGCTGGTGCCCTCGATCTGCTTGATCGCCTTCTGCAGCTGGTCATCGAGTACGGTGCGGTCGGTGACCACGATGACCGAGTCGAAGACCTTCTCGTTGTTCTCGTCGTGCAGGGTCGCGAGTCCGTGCGCGGTCCAGGCGATGGAGTTGGTCTTGCCGGAGCCGGCGGAGTGCTGGACCAGGTAGTTGTGTCCGGGCCCTTCGTCGGCGACGGTCTGCAACGTCTTGGAGACCAGGTCCCACTGATGGAAGCGGGGGAAGAGCAGGATGCTCTTCTTCTCCTGGGCACCGGTGATCGGGTCGGTCTCGACGCGCTCTTCGAGGTGCATCATCTTGCCGAGGATGTGCAGCCACGCCTCAGGTTGGAGGACGCGCTCCCACAGGTACGCCGACGCGGCCTTGCCGGGGATCTGCGGGTTGCCTGCCCCAGCGTCACGACCCACGTTGAACGGCAGGAAGAATGTCTTTGCACCCGCCAACCGGGTGGTCATCGCGACCTCTTCGTTGGAGACCGCGAAGTGCACCAGGCACCGGTTCCCGAACCCGAGTAACGGCTCACCCGCGGGCTGCCGGTTGTCGCGGTACTGCTTCTTGGCGTGCTCGATCGACTGGGTGTTGTCGGTCTTGAGCTCCAACGTCGCCACCGGCAGACCATTGACGAAGAGCACCAGGTCGATGCTGTTGGTGTTCTTCGTGGAGTAGTAGACCTGCCGCATCACCCGAAGGCGCATCGCGCCATGGCGCGCGGTTACGGCGGGGTTGAGCGTGGTGACGGGTTTGAACTCGGCCATCTTGAATTTCGCCGGGGTCTTGTCGAACCCCTTGCGCAGCACGTTGAGAGTGCCGCCGCCGGACCCGAGCGGCAGGTCGAGGACCTTCACCAACCGATCGAGCAGCGAGTCGACAGCCTTCGCCTGTTCCGTCGCCGACATCTCCGGCTTCACAACCTTGCCGTACGCCTCGGGCTGGGTCTCCTGCAACCAGGCGAGCACGTCGGGGACGAAGAGGGCACGCGTCTTGTCGTAACCCGGGCGCTCCATCTCGGAGGTGTAGATCCAGCCGGACGCGTGCAGCGCTTCGCAGATCTCGTCCTCGTACGCCTTCTCGAGTTCAACGGTCACGGAGTGTCCCCTACCTCTTGCATGAGCGCGTCGAAGTCGATGGCATCGAGTGCGGTACGCACCTGGTCCTGCTGAGCGATCAGCCATTCGTTGACCGCCGGCCACTGGGACTCGTCAGGCATGTCTGGGAAAGGCGACCACACGGTGAGGCGCGTCGCCTTGCGACCGCGCATCGGGTCCCACTCGACGTCACTGCCGAGCAGGTCGACAACCTCGCTGGCACGCGACTCCAGTGCCCGGTACCGCGCCATGTTCAATTCGCCGTCCGACGACCCGAAATAGACCTGGAGGCTCAATCCACGCTTCTGGAAGTACATGGTGAGATTGGCGTTGCGCACGGAGGTGCGGGTGTCCATCCATCCCGAACGTGAGGTGATTCCGCGGGGCACCCACGTAGCCCCGGTCGCACGAGCACTGATGAGGAACTGCTCCCAGTACGCCGTGTAGAAGGCTGCCTTCTCCGCCTCGGCAGGGCTGACTTTGGCGCTCTGACGGATGGCCTTCTCCCAGTCGTTGGGACGTGCCACCAGCTCGAAGTTAGGGGCAATCGCCGAGTCTCCGATGCGGACCACGTTGATCACGACACCGAAGATGCGGGTGTTCTCGTCGGTGCGTTCATTGAGCCAGTCGATGGCGGCCCGGTGTTCGGGGCGGAAGCCGGTGGTGATCCATACGATCGTCGTGGGATCGGTCCCGGCGGCATACGTGATGATCTGGCCAAGGTGGGTGTGATCGGAGAGCTCCAACTGGTTCTCGACGATCACCCGCTCCCCGGTGGACTCGTCCCGACCGATCAGGTCGAGGCTGAAGTTGCCGACGGGATGCTCAGCAGCCTCCAGGACGAGATCCATGCCGAGCAGGTCGCTGAGTACGTCGACGTTGGCCAGCAGCCACGGCGTGAAGTCGAGCGCTTCATGGGGCCACACGTCACGAGCCTTCACAGGCTCCAACCGACCAAGGGATACGGTCATGACGCCTCCGGGATCTCGATCTGGCCAGTGACTGCTGCGGTGATGAGAGCAGAGCGGCGCTCGCGGGCGAGCCCGATTAAGAGTTCGGCCTCTGCGATCAGTTGGTCGATCTTCGCGGTCTGGTCGTCGAGCAGCTCCACGATGCGCCGTTGTTCCTCAAGCGAGGGGTACGCCACTTCCAGACCCCGGATATCGTCAAGCGCGAGCTGGACCTTCGTTCCTCCCGCTGCGCCAGCGTTTAGTTGGTGTTGGCCGTTGGTCGCCAACATCGACCATCCGACGAAGTGGGGTTCCAGACGTGCCGAGTCCATTCGGCACAGAGCGACGTGCTGGCTGACGTAGCCACCCGCCCAAGCGGCATCGACGACCGCAACAGAGCCGAGGTAGGCAGTGATGGAGAAGAGCAGGTCGTGCAACTGCAGCTTGGTACGTTCCCCCTCGGTAACACCCTCGGGCAGCGAGATCCGCTGGACTTGCCCCCGCAGCGCCAAGGACCTGCGCGGCAGGTTGCCGATGCGGAGGAAACGGGCCCCGGCATCGGCGTAATAGTCACCCCATCCGCGAGAGCCGCTGGTCAGGAACGTGATGGCCCTTCGCAACTGACCCCGAGGCGCCTCAACCGAATCGAAAACGGAGTCGATCACCGCCTGTCGGCGCTCGCGAAGCAGTTCGATGAGACGCTCCTGCTCGGCGATGAGGTTGTCGATCTGGGCGGTCTCGCGGTCGAGGTAGTCCGCGACCACAGCCTGAAGTGCAGAGGGGGGAGCAGGGATCCACAGGTCCCCAACCTGCCTGGCATTGAGATTGGCCTGAGTGTTCGTACGCACGTCCATCAGCAGGTCCGGTCTCATCGCCTCTAGGGCATACCGAAGAAAGCGTCGCTCAAAGTGCGCTGGGTCTGGCGTGAGGCCCAAGATCGCTTGGCTCCACGTCGCGTCAGAGTCGAGAAACGCTACCTCTCCCACGCTGGCGTACATCGCGAGGAGGAGCGTCCCCGGGTGCCCGACGGGCATTCGTCGCTCACGTACCACTCGGGTCGAGATTGCACGCTGGGTGGTCGTCACGGTGACCCGACGACTCATGTCGCTGATGGACACGAAAGGTACGACGTCGTCGGCGTCAGGCGCTGCCCAGAAGGACGCATCGGATGTGGGGGGCGTTGAACCTGCTGCGAGGGAGCAGCCCCACTTGAGCCGCCGGCGTTCCCAAACGTTCTCTCCGCTCACGCCTCCACCTCGCGCAACAACTCCAGGATCTTCGCGACCTGCTTCTCGAGGTCCGCGTCGATCTCGGCCAGAGGGCGCGGGGGGACGTACGTGTAGAAATGTCGGGTGAAGGGGATCTCGTAGCCGACCTTGGTCTTCTTCACATCCACCCAGGAGTCCGGTACATGCGGCAGCACCTCGACCCCCATGTAGGCCTTGATGGTCACCTCGCGTCCGGCATCCCCGAGGGTGTTGCCGTCGTAGGTGAACGGCACGTTCTCGGTGTCGCGGAGTTTCGCGTCGGGCTTGGGGATGCCCTTCCGGTCGGTGACCGGTTGGCCGTCCTCGTCGAGCAGAGGCCGCTCCACGGTGATGGTCCAGTAGCCGAACTCGTCGGTGCGGAAGATCTTCGACTTCGCGCTCTGGCCGTGGGCGGCGTACAGCTTCACCAGTTCGTCGCGCTGTTCCTTGGTGATCTCGCGGCGCTTCGAGCCGAGGCTCTTGCGCATTTTCACGAAGAAGTCGGTGCCGTCGATCAACTGCACCTGGCCGACTCGTTCGGCAGGCTTGTTGTTGTCGAGGATCCAGATGTAGGTGGCGATGCCGGTGTTGTAGAACATCTCGGTCGGCAGCGCCACGATCGCGTCGACCAGATCGGATTCGAGCAGCCAACGTCGGATGTTCGAAGGCCCCGACTCGGCGCCACCGTTGAAGAGCGGGGAGCCGTTGAGGACGATCCCGGCGCGGCCGCCACCGTCCTTGACGGGGCGCATCTTCGCGATCAGGTGCTGCAGGAAGAGCATCTGGCCGTCCGAGACCGCAGGGAGACCGGCATGAAAGCGAGACGCGTCACCGAGGTCCTGCACCTCCGCCTTGACCTTCGCCTGGGCGCCCTTCCAATCGACGCCGTACGGCGGATTTGAAAGGCAGTAGTCGAAGGACTGACCCGCGAAGAGGTCATCGGTAAGGGTGTCGCCGCGCTTGATGTTCTCCGCGTCCTGGCCCTTGGCGATCATGTCCGACTTCGCGATCGCATAGGACTGCGGGTTGATCTCCTGGCCGTAGAGTCGCAGCCGCGCCTGGGAGTTGAGCGATTTCAGGTGTTCGTCAGCGATCGACAACATGCCGCCCGTGCCGGCCGTGGGGTCGTACACCGTGCGTACGACACCGGCGCCAGCGAGCGCGTCGTCGTCACCGGCGAAGAGCAGGTCGACCAGCAGCCGGATCGCGTCGCGCGGGGTGAAGTGCTCACCCGCGGTCTCGTTGGATGCATCAGCGAACTTGCGGATGAGCTCCTCGAAGAGGTCACCCATCGCGGCGTTGTCAACGGTGGTTGGTGACAGGTCGACTTTGGCGAAGGCCTGGACCACGATCAGGAGACGGTCCTTGTCGGCCAGGTCGTGGATCGTCTGGTCGAACTTGAACTCGGCGAAGACGTCGATGTTCTTCGAGAAGCTCGAGATGTAGTCGATGAGGTTGTCGGCCAGATTGTCCGGGTCGCCGAGCAGCTTGAAGATTGTCCACTGCGAAGTGTTGTAGAACCCCAGCCCGAGCTGCTGCTTGATCCGCGCCGACGCCACGTCAGGGACCGGATTGGCCGCGACCAACTGCGCGACCTCATCGCGGGTCGGGACCAAGATCGCGTCGAGGCGCCGCAGGATAGTCATCGGCAGGATGACGTCGCCGTACTGGTGGGGCTTGTACGGACCCCGCAGGGCGTCAGCGATGCCCCAGACGAAGTTGCCCAAGGTGCTCATGAGATTCAGATCCCCGTTTCCGTGAGGGTGTTCAGCTTCGCTGAGTCTGGCAGCAATGGACATCGAACTTTCGTCGAACCCCCGAGGTCACGGGGGCTCGGGTCCCCAGAGGATGTCTCGATCGTCGCCTCGCGGGTGATCAGCCGCGGTACCGCTGGTGATCGCGTTGCTGGTGGTCTCGTCGAGCGCACCGCATCTCCGAAGGCGGAGCTGGAGGAGCCCAGCAAGCGCTGATCTGACTGCGGGTGCAATCGCGGTGGAGTGACGCACTAATCGCGGCTGAGCGGCAGTCGGGCGTCGCGGCGCAGTGCGCAGTGCGTTCACTCATCGTCCCTGTCAGCACCGCGAACGATGCCGTCCTGGCCGAAGGCAGACGGGTACCATCAGGTCATTTGCCTGTGCTTCAGGGTTCGAAAGGCACGAAGCAACAAATTTCGTGGTTGGACTTGAGATAGTGCAAGCGTGAGCGAATCGGTTGAGGAGATTTATCTCTGGGAGGATGCGGAGGAACTGGCGGCATTGCACATGAGACGAGTCCTTGGTTTCCGTGACGCGAAACGGATGCCCGACGGGGCTGACGGGGGTATCGACGTCCGGTCCGAGCGCGCCATCGCGCAGGTGAAGTTTCTCGCGACGCCAGTGGGACGTCCGGACATCCAACGGCTCGCGGGTGTGTTCGCAGGCGGCGAGCGCCGAGTCTTCTATTCGTTTAGCGGTTACTCGAAGCAAGCCACCGAAGAAGCAGAGCACTTGAAGATGGCGCTGTTCTCGTTCGACCGCAAGCGCAACGTCGAACCTGTGAACAAGACTGCGAATGACCTGGTGAAGGCGAACGCAGCACATGCGCTCCCGCTGGTGGAGAACACCCACTCCAAGGAGTGGGGGTGGGCGACCCTGTGGTTTGTGAGCGCGTTCGTCGTCGGCATCGGGTCAGGTTTCTCGGAGGGCTGGCTTGAGACGTCGACAGCGGTGGTCAACAACTTCGTGCTGATGCTGATAGGTCTTGTCGGGGCGCCGCTCTGTGCCCGGCGGTACTTCGACGCCATCGACTGATTGGGATATGGGGCCACCTCGCGGCGTATTTCGGCTGTCACGAGGACGGGGGAGAACCACGTTTTTCGTGTATGAATGGCGGGAACCGTCCTCCATCGCTACCGCCGCGGGTCCGCGGAGACCCGCTAGGGCATCGGTCGTAGCCGTAAGCATCCAAGCGCGCCGAGAAACCCGGGGATTCCCCCCCCGGGATCACCGCCGACCACACCATGCACCTGGTCGGCTTGAGCTTTCAGCAGGACCGCCGTGCAAACCCCCACCCTTGGACGTGGGAGATGCCCGCGCTCGTCGTGTGTCTGGCGGTGCTGGGCGGCGTCATCGTCGTCCACGTCGCCAGGTCCTTCGCCAACTTGGTGGCCGGGGGTGCATGGGAGTTCACTCCACGAGCTGAGTTGTTCAGTGCTCTGCCGGGCCTGCTCGGAGGGGACTCGGGAGCCGGGCTTGCTCTTCGCCCGGAGCGGGCTTCGGCCCGGACTCTGTACAGCGCGATCTTCGTCTTCGAGACATTCGCGTTTCTCTGGTGGGTGTGGCTTCTTCGCCGGCGGACGCGTCGTTGGGGCGCGGGGCGCGTCCAAGGAAATGGCAGACGGGGGTCGACCATGTCGGGGGTGATGGCGGTGAGGTCCACGTCGGAGAAGGTAGGCAGGATGTGTGCATCCAGCAGCGCGCGGTAGCCGGTCACTGGAGACCGACGAGATCGCCAGACAGGTGCTGCGGGATGTCAGTCTGACGAAGCTAGTGCTGTTTCAGGCGCCCTTCGAGGTTGGCCCGGTCATCGACCACGTCGAGCACGCCGTGCCATTCAAGACCGACGGGAAGTTCGCGCGAATCACCGCGTCCTTCGGCGAAGAGAGAAAGCCCCTATGGCTCGACCAAGTTCGCGGACGGTGTGCGCCAGCCGGAAATAGCCGTAGAGCCAGGAAGCGCCCGTGCGCGATTCGGCTACTGATGCCTGCCGGCGAGGGTGGAGAGACGGCGGGCGATTTCTTGGTCGCGTTCTTCGGCGGTGTGTTGGTAGCGCAGGGCTGCGCTGGCGGTGGAGTGGCCGAGTCGGTTCATGAGTTCGGCGAGGGTTGCGCCGGATTGGGCGGCGAGGACGGCGCCGGTGTGGCGGAGGTCGTGCCAACGTAGGTCGGGGCGTCCGGCTTTGTCGCGGGCGCGGTAGTAGACCTTGTACAGACTCGAGGGAGTCATGTGTGAGACACCGTCAGCAGCAGGAAACAGCAGTCCTTCGCGCGGCCGTGGACGCGTTCGTTGATGTGTTCGGCGAGCAGCGGCACCAAATGGGGCGGGATCGCGACGTCGCGGACGCCGGCATCGGACTTGGGGGTGCCGATGATGGTCTCCCCGGCAATCCGAGTCACCCCGCGGCGGACGTGAATGACGCCGTTGGCCAGGTCGATGTCCTTGCGACGCAACTCGGTGATCTCCCCGAACCGCAGCGCGCACCAGGACGCCAGCAGGACCATCGGCTGATACCGCGGCGGCAGGGCTCGCGGTGATGACTTCGAGTTCGGTCAAGGTGGCGGGCCGGATCTTGCGGACACGTTTGGAGTTCCCGGCGCCGCGGATGTGACACGGGTTGATGTCGATCTTGCGGTCGTCGACCGCGGTGCCCAAGATCGTCCGCAGGAGCCCGTAGGCGTGGGCGCGTTGGGTGGGTCGGTCGGTGCCGAGGCTGGCGTGCCAGGCCCGGATCATGGCGGGGGAGATGTCGGTCAGTCGGACGGCACCGAACGTGGGGAGCAGTTGTTTGGACAGGAGGCTGGCGTAGTGGGCGCGGGTGCGGGGTTTGAGGTCCCGCTCGGTCAGCCAGGTCTGGGCGTAGGTGGCGAAGAGGGCTTCGTCGCGTTCGACGACTTCGATCTGGTCACGGACTGCCGGGGGAGTCCACATGTTCGTGTCGACGAGCCGGCGTTCGATCGCGAGCCACGCTTCGGCATCTAGGCTGGTCGGAAAGGTCGCCGGAGCGACATGACGGGCCATGTCCGGCCCGGTGTACGAGGCCTGGAACCGCTTGGACGGGAGGCGACGGATGGCACCGAACCCACGTCGACGCCGTCGAGTCGAAGTAGCCATGCGAACTGAACCCCCGGAACCCTGTGGTCGTGCAATAAACGTGCAATAAGAGAGTACGTTCCAGTCCACTTGTGTCCACGAAAGTCACGGAAGACGGTTCCATTATGAGCTGGGATAACAACAAAAAATGCCGTCGTTCCAGTCGGAGGCGCTAACGGCGGCGATCAGGTTCGAACCCAGTATCGCCCACCCGAGACAAGCCTTGGAATCCCAACGATTCCGGGGCTTTCGTCATGTCGCGCGCAGATCCGATGCAGCGGTGATGTCGGGGACCACCGCGAGACGGTTGACGGTGGCCGGAACCTATGATCACTGCATGAGCGCGCATCTCGTGGCGAAGGACCTCGCGGGCGGGCACGCTCACCGCATCCTGTTCGAATCCCTCGACCTGACCGTCGCGCCCGGCGACGTGGTGGGCGTGGTCGGTGCCAACGGTGCCGGGAAGACCACGTTGCTGCGCATTCTGGCCGGCGACCTGGATCCGATCGAGGGCTCGGTGTCGACCGCACCCGCCGACGCCTTCGTCGGATGGCTCCCGCAGGAGCACGACCGGGTCGAGGGCGAGACCGTCGCCCAGTACGTGGCACGCCGCACGGGTGCCGCCGCAGCGAGTGCCGCGATGGAGCGGGCGGCCGAGGCGTTCGGCGAGGACGACCCCGAGGGGCTGGCCGGCGACGCCTATGCGCAGAGCCTCGACCACTGGCTGGCCAGCGGGGCCCCGGACCTGGACGACCGGCTGCCGCCGATGATCGCCGATCTGGGTCTGGACGTGGGCCCTGACGCGCTGATGACGTCACTGTCCGGCGGACAGGCCGCCCGAGCCGCGTTGGCCGCGCTGCTGCTCAGCCGCTTCGACGTCGTGCTGCTGGACGAACCCACCAACGACCTCGACCTCGCGGGACTGGAGCGGCTCGAGGCCTTCGTGCGAGGGGCCCGCGCGGGGATCGTGCTGGTCTCGCACGACCGCGAGTTCCTCTCCCGGGTGGTGACGCGCGTCGTCGAGCTGGACCTGGCCCAGCAGCAGGTGTCGGTCTATGACGGCGGCTACGACGCCTTCCTGGAGGAGCGGGCCATCGCGCGTCGGCACGCCCGGGAGACGTACGAGGAGTTCGCCGACACCAAGGCCGACCTGGTCCGTCGCGCACGCACCCAGCGCGAGTGGAGCTCGCAAGGCGTCCGCAACGCCATCAGGAAGGCGCCCGACAACGACAAGATCCGCCGCAAGGCCAGCGCCGAGTCCTCGGAGAAGCAGGCGCAGAAGGTCCGGCAGATGGAGTCGCGGATCGCCCGTCTGGACGAGGTGGCCGAGCCCCGGAAGGAATGGGCGCTGCAGTTCACGATCGGCAGCGCCCCACGCCCCAGTTCGGTGCTCGCGACCCTCGACGAGGCCACCGCGAGACTCGGCGGGTTCACCTTCGGTCCCGCCTCACTCCAGGTCAATGCCGGGGACCGGATCGGTGTCACCGGTCCCAACGGCGCCGGCAAGACGACCCTGCTGCGGCTTCTCCTCGGTCGGCTCGCGCCGGACAGCGGACGGGCGAGCCTGGGCGCCACGGTCGCCATCGGCGAGATCGACCAGGCCCGCACCGGACTGGCCGAGGACCTCCCATTGGGCACCGCGTTCGAGGTGGTCGTTCCAGAGATGGCCCCGGCCGACGTCCGGATGCTGCTGGCGAAGTTCGGTCTGCGGGCCGAGCAGGTCACGAGCCTGGTGGGCCGGCTCTCGCCGGGTGAGCGGACGCGTGCCGCGATGGCGTTGCTCCAGGCGCGCGGTGTCAGCCTGCTGGTCCTCGACGAGCCCACCAACCACCTCGACCTGCCGGCGATCGAGCAGCTCGAGGAGGCCCTCGAGTCCTACGACGGCGCCCTGTTGCTCGTCTCGCACGACCGCCGGCTGCTGGACAACGTCCGGCTCGACCAGCGCTGGCACGTGGACCACGGCCAGGTCACCGTGGTCCACGCGGGCTGAGCCCTCGGGCCGCTCAGCCGAAGAGTGCCCGCTCGACGGTGCCGAGCCGCACTCGCTGAGGGTGGTCGCCGACCGGGAGGTAGGCGATCTCCTTCTTCGTCTTCACGTCCAGGACGGCGACGGAGTCGGAGTCCGACAGCGAGATCCAGCACGTGTCGCCCAGGCCCTCGGTCGTCCAGTAGGGCTTCAGGTAGCTGTGTCCCGTGGTGGTGCTGTCGAAGAACGTGGCGGCACCGGTGGCCCGGTCGACGAGCGCGGCATAGTCGTCCATCGTGCCGGCGGCGCACAGGGTCGTGCCGGACTCGTCGATGGACAGGCCGTGGTGCGCGGAGTCGTTGACGTAGTCGGTGATGGGCATCTTCGGCACGCGGTTGGGCAGGGGGATCAGCCGCGTCACGGCGCCGGTGCGGGGCTCGGCGATCTTGCCGGTGGAGTAGTCGACCTTGCCGTTGATGTCCGCGGCCTGCGTGTCGAACTCGACGATCCCGTGGTACCAGGAGACCTGGAAGTAGATGAAGCGCTCACCAGGGGCGATCGCCATGGGGCGCACGGCCGAGCTCATCTTGGGGTGACCCGCCTCCGCGAGCTCCTTGCCCATGTCCCAGCGCTTGTCGATCCCGAAGTCGTCGTTGCGCACGATCTCGAACCAGCGGTCGCCCTTGGTCCAGTCACCGCCGGGACCGTCGAAGGACGTGTAGGCCGAACCGATCGACGCGTGGTAGATGCGCTGGCCGTCGTCGGAATAGTTGTTCTCGTGCGGGGTGTCGCCCGACTCGAACGTGCGCAGGCGATCGCCCATCTTGACGGCCTTGCCGTCGGGCAGGGTCTGGTCGACCATGGCGAACTCGATGACCTGGCGCTCCACCGAGTCGCTGACCAGGAGGCGCTTGCCGTCGGGGGAGAGGCCCGCGTGATCGCTGCGGTACCCGTCCATCGGCTGCTCGGCGACGATGGAGTTCGGGTCGCCGGCGATGGCCTTGGCGATGTCGATCCACACGACGTCGGCGAAGCTCGGACGGGACACGGCCAGGAATCGGCCGTCCTGGGTGCTGAACATGTCGTCGACGAACTGGTCGTGGCCCTGGCCGGGCCCCAGCCGGACGGCCGTGAAGGTGATCAGGCGCAGCGGGTTGCGCGTGATGTCGCGCATCTCCTGGGCCTTGTCCGGGATCAGGTTGATGCCGGACTTGAGGACCTCGGGGTTGCGGGCGTCCACGATCGACGCGGTGCCGGCCCAGTTGTTGCCCACGAACATGACGTCGCGCAGCGAGTCGGGGGTCGCGGGGGCGGCACCCGTGGCCGCCGCGGACGGAATCAGGGCAGCGGCGGTGACGGCGCCGGCGACGAGCGCGGCGCGGCGCAGGATGCGTGGATGCAAGGTCATGGGGACACCATGCACCCGGGGTAACTCCGAGTGACACCCCCGTCTCACGCCTTGGTGATCTGGGTCACACTCCCGGCGGGGATCAGTCGTGCGCGGCGAACCTGTAGCCGATGCCCGGCTCGGTGACGAAGAGCCGCGGATGGGCCGGATCGGCCTCGAGCTTGCGGCGGATGCTGGCCAGGTGGACGCGCAGGTAGTTGGTCTGGCGCTCGTAGCCCGGCCCCCACACAGCGAGCAAGAGCTCGCCCTGGCGCACCAGGCGCCCCTGCTTGCGGGCGAGGGCCGCGACGATCTTCCACTCGATGGGAGTCAGGTGGATCTCCTCGCCACCTCGCACGGCCCGCCAGTCTCCGAGGTCCAGGTCGAGGTCACCGATCCGGATCGGCAGCCCGGGCTCCTCGGCTCCGGCGCGGCGCGCCGCCACGCGGATGCGGGCGAACAGCTCCTCGAGCGAGAACGGCTTGGTGACGAAGTCGTCGGCGCCCAGGTCGAGCGCCTCGACCTTGTCGTCCGGCTCGCTGCGTGCCGACACCACGATGACGGGCACCTGCGAGAACGAGCGCAGCTGCTTGAGCACGCTGATCCCGTCGATATCGGGCAGGCCGAGGTCCAGGAGCACGACGTCGGGCATGCGCTCATCGATGATCTGCAGCGCGGACCGTCCGTCGCCGGCCGTCTCGACCTCGTGGTCTCGCGCCCGCAGGTTGATCGCCAGGGTGCGGCAGATGGCGGGGTCGTCGTCGACGACCAGCACGAAGGTCATGGCAGTTCCTGCGCTCGGGGGAGGTCGATGACGAAGGTGAGTCCGCCTCCCGGGGTGTCCTCGGTCCTGATGCTGCCACCCATCGCCTCGGTCAGTCCTCGCGCCACGGCGAGACCGAGTCCCACCCCGTCCTGGCCGGGGACGTCGCCGAGGCGTTGGAACGGGGCGAACAGTCGATCCTGGTCGTGGTCGGCGACGCCGGGTCCGTGGTCCGAGATCCGCACGAACACCCGGTCCTCCGCGGCGACGCCGTCGACCCGGACCGCGGCGTCGGCCGGGGTGTACTTCAGAGCGTTCTCGCAGATGTTCGCGAGGACCCGATCGAGCAGGCCCGGGTCGGCCAGGGCGTAGAGCTCGGGCTCGAGGTCCACGGCGATCCGCTCGCTCCCGGGGAGGTGGGTCAGCGCGTCGCCGACGGCGTGGTCGAGGTTCACCTCGGTGGGGTGGGCGGTCACGGCTCCGGTGTGGATGCGGCTCATGTCGAGCAGGTTCGTCACCAGGGCGGTGAGCCGGTCGGTGGAGTCCTCGATGTTGCCGAGGAGCTCGGTCCGGTCCTCGGTGGAGAGGGCGAGGTCCGGGTTCCGCAGGGTCGACACGGACGCCTTGGCCGCGGCCAGGGGCGAGCGCAGGTCGTGCGAGACGGCCGCCAGCAGGGCGGTGCGGGTCCGGTCGGCCTCACTCAGGCGCAACCGCTCGACCTCGGCGGCCCGGGCCCGCCGGCGCTCGGTCATGACCTTCGCGTACGCGGCGAAGGCGTTGAGCAGGCTGCGCTCGGAGGCTGTGTGGCGGCCGCCGCGCAGGACCAGCGTGGTCTCGTCGTCGATCACGGTCGACATGTCCGCGGCGTCGGCCGTCGCGGGGGCGTCGCCGATGCTCGCGATCGGCTCGGCTCGGCCGGCGTCGGTGCGCCGCACGATGGCCGCCCCGTCGGCGCCGAACAGCTCGCACGCCGATCCGAGCAATCCGGTCAGGTCGTCGCTGGAGTTGAGCAGGCTGTGGGCCAGCACGGTCAGGGCGTCGGCCTCCGCGCGTGCCTTGCGCGCCTCGCTCGCGCGGCGGGCCGAGTGGTCGACGACGGTCGCCACGGCGATGCCCACGGCGACGAAGAGCACGAGGGCGACGACGTTGCCCGACTCGGCGATGGTGAGCCGGAACAGCGGCGGAGTGAAGAGCAGGTTCAGCAGCAGCCCCGACGTCAGCGCCGCCACGACGGCCGGGACGAGTCCGCCGATCAGGGCCGTCGCCACCACGACGGCCATCAGCGCCATCGACTCCGAGGGGAGGCCGTGCAGGTCCTCGGTGGACCTCATCGCCAGGCTCAGCAAGGTCGGGCCGAGCAGGGCGAAGACGAATCCGGCGACGCGACGGCGCGTGCTCAGGGTCGGCCGGCGTGCGGCGGGTCCGGCACCGCGCTGTCGTGCGTAGTCGTGGGTGACGATGTGGACGTCCACGTCGCCCGAAGTGGCGATGAGCCGCTCGCCGAGTCCGGGTCGCACCAGGGTCGCGATGCGGCTGCGCCGGCTGGCGCCGATGAGGACCTGGTTGGCGTTCTCGGCCCGCGCGAACTCCAGGATCGCCTCGGCCGGGTCGTCGCCCACGAGGGTGTGGAAGGTGCCGTCCAGCTCCTCGGCCTTCGTGCGCAGCGCCTCGAGCCGGTCCGGGCCGACGCTGCTGAGTCCGTCGGGGCGGGTGACGTACAGCGCGAGCCACTCGCCGCCGGCGCGGCGGGACGCGATGCGGGCGGCGCGCCGCATGACCGTCAGCGACTCCGGGCCGCCGGACACCGCCGCGACGATGCGCTCGCGCGTCGCCCACGTGCCGGTGATCTCGTGCTGGTCGCGGTAGCGCTCCATCCCCTCATCCACCTGGTCCGCCAGCCACAGCAGCGCCAGTTCCCTCAGTGCGGTGAGGTTCCCCTCGCGGAAGTAGTTCGACAGTGCCGCGTCGACCTTGTCCGCCGGGTAGACGTTGCCGTGCGCCATCCGCCGGCGCAGGGCCTGGGCGCTCATGTCGACCAGCTCGATCTGGTCGGCCCCGCGGACCACCTCGTCGGGCACGGTCTCTCGCTGGCGGACCCCGGTGATCGAGGCGGCCACGTCGTTCAGGGACTCCAGGTGCTGGACGTTGACCGTCGTGACGACCTCGATCCCGGCGTCCCGCAACGCCTCCACGTCCTGCCACCGCTTCTCGTGCCGGCTGCCCGGGACGTTCGTGTGGGCCAGCTCGTCGACCAGCACGACCTCGGGCCGGCGGGCCAGGATCGCGGCGAGATCCATCTCGGTCTGGTCGGTCCCGCGGTAGGTGACACTCGCCCGGGGCACGACCTCCAGGTCCCCGAGGAGCTCGGCCGTCCGCGATCGCCCGTGCGTCTCGACGTAGCCGATGACGACGTCGGTGCCCCGCTGCCGGCGCCGGCTTCCCTCGTCGAGCATCGCGTAGGTCTTGCCCACTCCGGGGGCCGCGCCGAGGTACACCCGCAACCGGCCTCGGTCCGCTGAACCTGTCACGGCCCCCAGTCTCCACCCTGGTCGACCGACCTCACGGACGTTCCCGCGCGATGGCGAGGTTGAGCTGCAGCACGTTGACACCGGGCTCGCCCAGGAAGCCCCAGTGCCGCCCACTCGTGCTGGACTCGATCAGGCCCAGGACGTCCCGGGTCTCGAGGCCGTTCGCGCGGGCGACGCGCGGCGCCTGCAGCCGGGCGTAGCGCGGGCTGATGTGCGGGTCGAGTCCCGAGCCGGATGCGGTGAGCGCATCGGCGGGCACCTGCTCCGGATCGACGCCCTCCGCCGCCGCGACGGTCGCGCGCCGCTCGGCGATGGCGCTCATGAGGTCCTCGCTGGAAGGGCCGAGGTTGCTCGGCGCGGACGCCAGCGTGTCGTGGTCGTTGGGGGAGGGGCGCGAGTGGAACCACCGCTCGCCCTCGAACTGCTGTCCGAGCAGCGCCGATCCGACGACCTTCCCGTCCAGGCGGACCGGCTGGCCGGCCGCGCGGTCGCCCATCGGCTGGGCGACGGCCCAGACGGCGGCGGGGTAGCCGACGCCCAGCAGGACGGTGAGGACGAGGAGCAGGCGCAGTCCGGCGGCGCTCTGGCGGGCGAGGTCGGTCAGGAGTGAGTAGATGAGCATGATCAGCCGATTCCGGGGATGGTCGAGACGAGCAGGTCGATGAGCTTGATGCCGACGAACGGGGCGACCAGGCCGCCCAGTCCGAAGATGGTGAGGTTGCGGCGCAGGACCGAGGTCGCCGACGCGGCGCGGAAGCGGACTCCGCGCAGGGCCAGCGGGATCAGCGCCACGATGATCAGCGCGTTGAAGATGACCGCCGAGAGGATCGCGGACTCCGCCGTGGCCAGGCCCATGATGTTGAGCGCCTCCAGGGACGGGTACGCGGCCACGAACATCGCGGGGATGATCGCGAAGTACTTCGCGACGTCGTTCGCGATCGAGAAGGTGGTCAGCGCGCCGCGCGTGATCAGCAGCTGCTTGCCGATCTCGACGACGTCGATCAGCTTCGTCGGGTCCGAGTCCAGGTCGACCATGTTGCCGGCCTCCTTGGCCGCGGCCGTCCCGCTGTTCATCGCCACGCCGACGTCGGCGGCCGCCAGGGCGGGGGCGTCGTTGGTGCCGTCACCGGTCATCGCGACCAGGTGACCTCCACGCTGCTCCTTGCGGATGTAGGCGAGCTTGTCCTCGGGGGTGGCCTCGGCGAGGAAGTCGTCGACGCCGGCCTCCTTCGAGATCGCCCGAGCGGTCAGCTCATTGTCGCCGGTGACCATGACGGTGCGGATGCCCATCGCGCGCAGCTCGGCGAATCGCTCGGCCATGCCGGGCTTCACGACGTCCTTGAGCTGGACGACACCGAGCACGCTCCCGTGGCCGTCGGCGTCCTGCTCGGCGATCACCAGGGGCGTGCCGCCGCCCCGCGCGATGGCGTTGATCGTGTCCGTCACGTCGTCCGAGGGGGTCTGCCCCAGCCAGGCTGACACCGCCGAGCCCGCGCCCTTGCGGATCCGGGTGCCGTCGGCGAGGTCGACACCGGACATGCGGGTCTGGGCCGTGAACTCGATGAACTCGGCGCCGGTCGGCAGATCGGCGTCCGCGGCGCCCTTCGCCAGGGCCAGCTCGACGATCGAGCGGCCTTCGGGCGTCTGGTCGGCGAGGCTCGAGATCCGGGCCGCGTCGCGCATCCGCTCGTCGTCCACGCCCGGCGCCGCGATGAACAGCGTCGCCTGCCGGTTGCCGTAGGTGATGGTGCCGGTCTTGTCGAGCAGCAGCGTGCTGACGTCCCCGGCCGCCTCCACGGCACGGCCCGACATCGCCAGCACGTTGACGCGGACCAGCCGGTCCATTCCGGCGATGCCGATCGCGCTCAGCAGGGCGCCGATCGTGGTGGGGATCAGGCAGACCAGCAGGGCGACGAGCACGACCAGGTCCTGCGGGGCGCCCGCGTACGTCGCCATCGGCGCCAGGGTGGCGACCGCGATGAGGAACACCAGCGTCAGGCTGACCAGCAGGATCGACAGGGCGATCTCGTTGGGGGTCTTGCGGCGGGACGTCCCCTCGACCAGCGCGATCATCTTGTCCAGGAAGGTCTCGCCCGCGGCGGCGGAGATCCGCACGACGATCCGGTCCGAGAGCACCTTCGTGCCACCCGTGACCGAGCTGCGGTCGCCCCCGGCCTCGCGGATCACGGGGGCGGACTCGCCGGTGATCGCCGACTCGTCGACCGAGGCGATGCCCTCGACGATGTCGCCGTCGCCGGGGATCACCTCTCCGGCCTCGACGACCACGAGGTCGCCCACGGCCAGCTGGGTGCCCGGCACCAGGGTCTCGGTCCCGTGCTCGTCCAGCAGCCGGGCCCGGGTGTCGGTGCGGGTCGCCCGCAGCGACGCTGCCTGGGCCTTGCCTCGTCCCTCCGCGACGGCCTCGGCGAGGTTGCCGAAGATCACCGTCAGCCACAGCCACACGCCCAGGCTGATCGTGAAGACATCCGGGGTCGCGAGGGCGGCGATCGTCGTGACGACCGAGCCCAGCCAGACCAGGAACATCACGGGGGAGCGCACGAGGTGACGCGGGTCGAGCTTGCGCAGGGCCTCCGGCAGCTGGCGCACCGCCTGGGTGAGCAGCGGGGTCGCCGCTGCGGCGGTGGGCTCGGGTTTCGTGGTGGTGTCGGTCAGGGTCGTGGTGCTCATGCGAGTGCCTCCGCAATCGGTCCGAGAGCGAGCGCGGGGAAGTAGGTCAGGCCGGTCATGATGACCACGACGCCGACGAGCATCCCCACGAACAGGGGGGTGTGGGTGGGAAGGGTTCCGCTGGTCACCGGCACCTTGCCCTGACGGGCCAGGGAGCCGGCCAGCAGCAGGACCAGAACGATCGGGACGAGCCGTCCCAGGAGCATCGCGAGGGCCAGCGTGACCTGGAAGAAGTCCGAGGTCACGGTCAGCCCGCCGAACGCGCTGCCGTTGTTGTTGGCCGCCGAGGTGTAGGCGTAGAGCACTTCGCTGAACCCGTGGCCGCCCGGATTGCCCATCGCGTCGGTGGTGCTGCCGCGGCTGATGGCGATGCCGGCGCCGACCAGCACGAGCGCGGGCGTGGCCAGCGTGTAGAGCGCCACGTACGTCATCTGGCGCGCGCCGATCTTCTTGCCCAGGAGCTCGGGCGTCCGGCCGACCATGAGGCCGGCGACGAACACCGCCAGGATCGCCATCAAGAGGATTCCGTAGATTCCGGCGCCGACCCCGCCGGGGATGACCTCGCCGAGCATCATGTTGACCAGCACGGCGCCGCCGCCGGTGGGCGTGAGGGAGTCGTGGGCCGTGTTGACCGCGCCCGTCGACGTGCCGGTGGTGACCACGGCGAACAACGCCGAGGCCCACTCGCCGAACCGGGTCTCCTTGCCCTCCATCGCCGCGCCGGCCGCCTGGCCGGCCGCCGACCGGGCGCCCGCCTCGGCCCAGGTCGTCACGGCGAGGGAGACCGACCACAGCGCGGCCATCGCGCCGAGGACCGCCAGGCCCTGCCGGCGGTTACCGAGCATGGTGCCGAGCGTGCGGGTCAGCGCGACCGGCAGCAGCAGCATCAGGAAGATCTCGATGAGGTTGGTGAAGGCGGTGGGGTTCTCGAGCGGGTGGGCCGAGTTCGCGTTGAAGAACCCGCCGCCGTTGTTGCCCAGCTCCTTGATGGCCTCCTGGCTCGCGACGGGCCCGCCGGTCAGCACCTGGGGGTGGCCGGCCAGCGTGCTCATCGTGGAGTCGCTGAAGCTCTGGACCACGCCACCGGCGACGAGCACGACCGCGCCGACGAACGCGATCGGCAGCAGGATGCGGAGCGTCCCGCGGGTCAGGTCGACCCAGAAGTTGCCGACCGAGCCGTCGCGGACGCGAGCGAAGCCACGGATCAGCGCGACCGCCACGGCGATCCCGACCGCCGCCGACAGGAAGTTCTGGACGGCCAAACCGGCCATCTGGGCGGTGAAGCCCAGGGTCGACTCGCCCGCGTAGGACTGCCAGTTGGTGTTCGTGACGAAGGAGACGGCCGTGTTGAACGACATCCACAGCGGCATCCCCGGCAGGTCGCGGCTCATCGGCAGGGCGGACTGCCCCATCAGGATCGCCATCAGGACGGCGATGCTCACCAGGGAGAACGCGACCACGCTCACGGCGTACGACGCGGGGCTCTGCTCGGTCGCGGGATCGACCCCGGCGATCCGGTAGAGCCGCCGCTCGACGCGCGAGTGGCGAGTGCCGGTGAAGACCCGTGCCATGTAGTCGCCCACCGGCACGTAGGCGACGGCCAGCAGGGCCAGGAGGAGGGCGATCGACAACAGACCGCCGACGGTGTCGGACACTAGAAACGCTCCGGGAGGATCAGGGCCACCAGCAGGTAGGCCGCGACGGCGACGACGACGGCGATCAACAGACCGCTCTCAGGACTCATGGGCCCAGCCAAGACCCGCGCGCCGGTCGCGAGGGCGGTCTTGACGCGTTCTTGACGCCGGTTCGCGCTGATTTGGCGCCGCACCCGGCAGCGCGCTGCGCGCCGCTGAGAGGATGGCCGCGTGTACGTCAAGATCTGCGGCCTGCGCACGGCCGAGCACGCCCGGGTCGCCGTCGACGCCGGCGCCGCCGCCGTCGGCGTGGTGATGAACCGGACGAGCTCGCGGCGGGCGACCGAGGACGAGGCCCGCGAGGTCGTCGCGGCGGCCCGTGGGCGCGCCGACACGGTCCTGGTCGTCAACGACATGCCTGCCGACCAGGCCGCGCGGACCGCCCGCGACCTCGGGTTCGACGTCCTGCAACTGCACGGCCGGGCCTACGCCGAGACCGACTTCGGCGCGGCCACGGCGATCGTGCCGCGGGTGTGGCGCGCCACGTCGCTCGACCTCGACCCGCCGCTGCAGGTCGGCGCGTGGGGTGAGGAGATGCTCCTGCTGGACGCGCCGAAGCCGGGCTCCGGCGAGCAGTGGGACCTGTCCGAGCTCGCCGACCGTGCTCCCGAGGGGCGCTGGCTGCTGGCCGGCGGCCTGTCGGCGGGGAACGTCGCCGGGGCGATCGCCGTGGTCCGTCCCTGGGGCGTGGACGTGTCCAGCGGGGTGGAGGTCGCGCCGGGCGAGAAGTCCGCCGACCTGATCCACCGGTTCGCGGCTGCCGCGCTCGGGGGTTGACTGATCGCCTAGGCTGTCCATCGATGAACATCGATGAATGCGAACGCCCGTGAGCGCCGGGTCCGCTGCTGAGTCCGACGTCCTGCGCCGGCTCTCGCGGCTCGACCGCTTCCTGCCGGTCTGGATCCTGCTCGCGATGGCGGCCGGGCTCCTGCTCGGCCGCACGGTCGACGGACTGGCCGAGGCGCTCGACGCGGTGAAGATCGGCTCGGTGTCGTTGCCGATCGCCGTCGGACTGCTCGTGATGATGTATCCCGTGCTGGCGAAGGTCCGCTACGACGAGACGCGCCGGGTGACGGGGGACCGCCGGCTGATGGGCGCGTCCCTCGTCCTGAACTGGGTCGTCGGTCCGGCGCTGATGTTCGTGCTGGCATGGCTGTTCCTGCCCGATCTTCCCGAGCTGCGGACCGGCCTGATCATCGTCGGCCTCGCGCGGTGCATCGCCATGGTCCTGATCTGGAACGACCTGGCCTGCGGCGACCGCGAGGCGGCCGCGGTGCTCGTGGCGATCAACTCCGTCTTCCAGGTGATCGCGTTCGCCGGGCTGGGCTGGTTCTACCTGCAGGTCCTGCCCGACTGGCTGGGGCTGGAGACGACCAGTGCCGAGTTCTCGGTGTGGACGATCACCGCCAGCGTGCTGGTGTTCCTCGGCATCCCGCTCGTCGCGGGCTTCCTGACCCGAACGCTGGGGGAGCGGGCCAAGGGCCGCACCTGGTACGAGGAGAGGTTCCTGCCGAAGCTCGGTCCGTGGGCACTCTACGGCCTGCTGTTCACGATCGTCGTGATGTTCGCGCTCCAGGGCGACGCGATCGTCAGCCGGCCGTGGGACGTCGTCCGCGTGTCCCTGCCGCTGCTGGCCTACTTCACCATCACCTTCGGGCTGGGTCTGTGGCTCGGCCACCGCCTGCGACTGGGCTACGCCCGGACGGCGACCCTCGCCTTCACCGCTGCGGGCAACAACTTCGAGCTGGCGATCGCCGTGTCCATCGCGACCTTCGGTGTCACGTCCGGTCAGGCCCTCGCCGGGGTGATCGGCCCGTTGATCGAGGTGCCCGTGCTGGTCGCCCTGGTCTACGTGTCGCTGTGGGCACGCCGCTACTTCGTCCCGACCGAGGAGAACGCATGAGCACCATCCCCACCGTCCTGTTCGTCTGCGTGCACAACGCCGGCCGGTCCCAGATGGCCGCCGGCTACCTGCGCCACCTCGCGGGCGACCGCGTCGAGGTGCTCTCGGCGGGATCCATGCCCGGCGACAGCATCAACCCGGTGGCCGTGGCGGCGATGGCCGAGGAGGGCATCGACATCGCGGGCCACCAGCCCCGGAAGCTGACCGACGACGCCGTCAGCGAGTCCGACGTCGTCATCACGATGGGCTGCGGTGACGCCTGCCCGTACTTCCCCGGCAAGCGGTACGAGGACTGGGTGCTCGACGATCCGGCCGGGCAGCCGATCGACGCGGTCCGGCCCGTTCGCGACGAGATCCGCCGTCGCGTCGAGGACCTCATCGCCTCCCTCGATGGCAGACTCAGGCACCGTGATCACCCGTGAGCTGACCCGTCCCGACGGCATGACCATCGCGTTCCACGAGTGGAACGGCGACCTCGACACCCCGCCGGTCGTGCTGCAGCACGGCTACGTCGCCTCGACCGAGACCAACTGGGTCGGCCCCGGCGTCGTCGACGCGCTGCTGGCTGCCGGCCACCGCGTGATCGGGGTCGACGCCCGGGGCCACGGCCGCTCGGGCACGTCGGCGGACAGTGCGCTGTTCGGCGAGCCGACCATGGCACGGGACCTGTCCGCCGTCATGGACGAGCTGGACGTGACCGAGTACCAGCTCGTCGGCTACTCGATGGGCGCGATCATCTCGCTGCTCACGGCCGCGGCCGACCCGCGGGTCACGCGGCTGGTCGTCGGGGGAGTGGGCTCGGCGGTCGTCGAGCTGGGCGGGGTCGACACGCGCCTGGTGGACGGCGAGCTGCTCGTGGGGGCCCTGCTGGCAGAGGGCGATCTCTCGGCGTACCCCAGCGGCGCCCGGCTGTTCCGGCAGCTGGCCGACGTCATGGGATCGCACCGGCCGTCGCTCGCCGCCCAGGCGCAGGCGCTGCACGCCGGACCCACCGACCTGGCCCGGGTCACCGTGCCGACGCTGGTCCTGGCCGGGCGCGACGACGTCCTGGCCACGAACCCGCAGGTGCTGGCGGACGCGCTGCCGGACGCGCGGCTGCGCGTCGTCGACGGGGACCACCTCGGTGCCGTCTCGGCGCCGGACTTCATCGCGTCGCTCACGACGTTCCTGGCCGGCTGAGTCCCGGCCGGCTGGGTCCTCGGCTCAGTGCGGACGCCAGGCCTCGTCGTCCTGGGTGCGCGCGAGGACCGATGACGGCAGCTCGCCCTCGGCGAGCTGCGCGATGGTGACCGTCTCCAGCACCTCGCGCAGTGCGTCGCGGGCGGCGATCCAGACGGGCTTGAGGACCTCGGCCCGACCGTTGTAGGCGACCGACTCGGGCCGGACCCCATAGACCGAGACGAGCGGACCGTCGACGGCGCGGATCACGTCGGCGATGGTGACCGCGTACGGCGGCCGTGCCATCCGCCAGCCGCCGGACTGGCCGCGTTGCGACAGCAGGATTCCGGCCTTGCGCAGGTCGCCGAGGATCGACTGGAGGAAACCGTGGGGGATGTCCTGCCGCTTGCCCAGCTCGTCGGCGGTGATGGCTCGATCCTCCGGCTCGGCCGCCAACTCGATCAGGGCACGCAGCGCATAGTCGGACTTCGTCGAGACTCTCACGGGGTCAGTCTCGCAAAGCCGAAGCCGTAGGTCGCGACTATCCTCCCAGTGTGACCGCGCGCGCCTCTTCCTCGACCGATGTCTCGACCGGGACCTCGGCCCCGCTGGCGCACGTCGTGCGGGGTGATCTCGTCGAGTCGGTCCACCTGGGCCACCTCGCGGCGATCGACGCCGAGGGCGCCTCCGTGCTGACGATCGGCGACCCGGACGTGACCATGTGGCCCCGCTCGAGCGTCAAGCCGTTCCAGGCGGTCGCCATGGTGCGCCACGGCCTGGAGCTGCCCGACCGGCTGCTGGCGCTGGCCTCGGCCAGTCACAACGGCGAGCCCGACCACATCGCCGGGGCGCTCGAGATCCTCACCGTCGCCGGCCTCACCGAGTCGGCGCTGCGGAACACCCCGGACCTGCCGTGGGGCGCCACGGCGATGCGCGACTGGCTCGCGGCCGGGCACGGCGCTGCACAGATCAGCCAGAACTGCTCGGGCAAGCACGCCGCGATGCTGCTGACGTGCGTCACGGCCGGATGGGACACCTCCACCTACCTCGCGCCGGACCACCCGCTGCAGGTGGCGATCCGCGAGACGATCGAGGAGTTCACCGGCGTCCCGATCGCGACCGAGACGGTCGACGGCTGCGGCGCCCCGCTGTTCGCGACGACTGTCACGGGCCTCGCTCGCGGCTTCTCGCGGCTGGCCGCCGCGCCGACTCGCGACCCCGAGTCGCCGGAGGCGCAGGTCGCGCGGGCGATGGTCGCCTTCCCGCAGATGGTGGCCGGCGGTCAGCGCCCCACCACGACGTTGATGCGAGCCGTCCCCGGACTGGTCGCCAAGGACGGCGCTGACGGCGTCTTCGCGGCCGGCCTGCCCGACGGACGGGCCGCGGCGTTCAAGGTGCTCGACGGCGCGGAGCGTCCGCTGGCCCCGGTACTGGTGGCGGCTCTGGACGCACTCGGCGCCTTCGCCGGCGACGACGTCGACCAGGCCGCGGTGGGAGCCCTGCGCGAGCGCGCCGTTCTGGGTGCCGGCGAGCCGGTCGGGTCCGTCCGGCCCGCGTTCTGACTCAGGCCGCGTGCTCGCGGACCCACGCCATCACGGCGGGGTCGGCGAGCGTCGATCCGAGGACGAGGACGAAACGGAGCAATCGATGCCGGCCGGGACCACCGAACCGGCCGCGGTCCCGACGGCCTCGGTAGTGTGAGGCCAAGAGCGCTGCCCAGCCGTAGGGGCCGCCAGTCACCAAGGGGTTCGCATGAGTCTGTCCATCACCGTCGATGCAGCCGAGCAGCAGGTCGACCCCGGGACCCGGGCGTGGCAGCTGTTCGCCGACGATCCGCAGGTCATCGCGGCCCGCGTCAACGGCGCCCTCGTCGACCTGTCCCGTGAGCTGAGCGACGGCGACGTCGTCGAGCCGGTCGCGATGGAGTCGCCCGACGGCCTCGACATCCTGCGTCACTCCACGGCGCACGTCATGGCCCAGGCGGTCCAGGACCTGTTCCCCGACGCGAAGCTGGGCATCGGCCCGCCCATCGCCGACGGCTTCTACTACGACTTCGACGTCGAGGTGCCCTTCACGCCCGAGGACCTCGACAAGATCGAGTCGCGGATGAAGAAGATCATCAAGGAGGGCCAGAAGTTCAGTCGCCGCGAGATCAGCGACGACGACGCGCGCGAGGAGCTGGCCGACGAGCCGTACAAGCTCGAGCTGATCGGGCTGAAGTCCACCGCGGGTGACGCCGCCGAGGGTGCCAGCGTCGAGGTCGGCGAGGGCGGACTGAGCATCTACGACAACCTCAAGCGCGACGGCTCGCTGGCGTGGAAGGACCTGTGCCGCGGTCCGCACCTGCCCACCACGAAGCGCATCCCGTCCTTCAAGCTCATGCGCTCGGCCGCCGCCTACTGGCGCGGTGACGAGAAGAACAAGCAGCTCCAGCGCATCTACGGCACCGCGTGGCCCACCAAGGAGGACCTCGAGGCGCACCTGCACCGCATCGAGGAGGCCCAACGCCGCGACCACCGCCGCCTGGGCGCCGAGCTGGACCTGTACAGCTTCCCCGACGAGATCGGCTCCGGCCTGCCGGTCTTCCATCCGCGCGGTGGCGTCATCAAGCGCGAGATGGAGGACTACGTCCGCCGCCGGCACATCGAGGAGGGCTTCGAGTACGTCGGCACGCCGCACATCGCCAAGGAGGGCCTGTTCCACACCTCGGGCCACCTGCCGTACTACGGCGAGGGGATGTTCCCGCCCATCGAGGTCGATGGCGGCGACTACCGCCTCAAGGCGATGAACTGCCCGATGCACAACCTCATCTACCGCTCGCGCCAGCGCTCGTACCGTGAGCTGCCGCTGCGCCTGTTCGAGTTCGGGCACGTCTACCGCAACGAGAAGTCCGGCGTCATCCACGGCCTGACCCGCGTGCGCGGCTTCGCCCAGGACGACTCGCACTCCTACGTCACGCCCGAGCAGGCGCCGGCCGAGGTCGCCCACCTGCTCAACTTCATGCTGAGCCTGCTCGACGACTTCGGCATGGACGACTACTACCTCGAGCTGTCCACGCGCGATGCGTCCAAGGACAAGTTCATCGGCTCCGACGAGGACTGGGAGACCGCCACGAAGGTGCTCGAGGACGTTGCCGTCGCGACCGGACTCGAGCTCGTGCCCGATCCCGGTGGCGCCGCGTACTACGGCCCCAAGATCTCGGTCCAGTCGCGCGACGCCATCGGCCGCACGTGGCAGATGGGCACGGTCCAGTACGACTTCAACCAGCCGTCCGCCGACCGGTTCAACCTCGAGTACGTCGCCGCCGACGGCACGCGCCAGCAGCCGGTCATGATCCACTCGGCCAAGTTCGGCTCGATCGAGCGCTTCATGGGCGTCCTGGTCGAGCACTACGCCGGCGCCTTCCCCCCGTGGCTCGCCCCCGTGCAGGCCGTCGGCATCCCCGTCGCCGAGCGCCACGTCGAGTACCTCGACCGGCTCGCGGTGCGGTTGAAGGCCGAGGGCATCCGCTTCGAGGTCGACGACTCCGACGAGCGCATGCAGAAGAAGATCCGCAACGCCCAGACACAGAAGGTGCCGTTCATGGTGCTGGTGGGCGACAAGGACGTCGAGGCCAACGCCGTGTCGTTCCGCTACCGCAACGGCGAGCAGGAGAACGGCGTCTCCCTCGACGACGCGATCGACAAGATCGTCGCGGCGGTGCGCGATCGGGTGCAGGTCTGATGGCCGATCCCGACGGACTCGAGCGACTCTGGGCGCCGTACCGGATGGAGTACGTCCGTGAGGCCGGCGCCGACCCGGGAGGGTGCCCGTTCTGCGCGATGGTGGCGGGGGAGCGGCAGACCGATCTGATCGTCGCGCGCGGTGAGCACTGCTTCGTGGCGATGAACCTGTACCCGTACAACCCCGGACACCTGATGGTCCTGCCGAACCGTCACGAGTCCGACCTCACCGAGCTCACGGGCGCGGAGTCGGCCGAGCTGACGGCCCTCACGCAGCAGGCGCTCCGCGGCATCCGCCGCGTCAGCTCACCGCACGGCTTCAACGTGGGGATCAACCTGGGCTCGGTGTCGGGCGGCTCGATCGCGTCGCACCTGCACCAGCACGTCGTGCCGCGGTGGGGCGGTGACGCCAACTTCATGACGGTCATCGGGCGCACCAAGACGCTCCCGCAGACGGTCGCCCAGTCCGCGGAGCTGCTGCGGTCGGTGTGGGAGGAGGTGGCCTGATGCTGGAACGCTTCCGGGCCTTCTGGAACAAGGTCTTCTCGCCCGTCGCGGACGGACTCATCACGATCGGCGTGACGCCGAACATGGTCACGTGGGTCGGCACGATCGGCGTCTGCGTCGGCGCGCTGTGGCTGTTCCCGCAGGGCGAGTTCTTCTGGGGCACGATGTTCGTCACCGCCTTCGTGTTCAGCGACATCATCGACGGCACGATGGCGCGCAAGCTGGGCCGCAGTTCGAAGTACGGCGCCTTCCTGGACTCGACGCTCGACCGGATGGGCGACGCGGCGGTCTTCGGTGGCATCGCACTCTGGTACGCGTGGGACGGCGACTCGAAGCTGTACCTGTGCCTCGCCCTGGCCTGCCTCGTGCTGGGCAGCCTCACCTCGTACGCCCGCGCTCGCGCGGAGTCGCTCGGCATGGAGGCCAAGGGCGGCATCGCCGAGCGCTCCGACCGGCTCGTCGCCATCTTGGTGATGACGGGCCTGTCCGGGCTGTTCGACCTGCCGATCCTGCAGCACATCGCCCTGTGGGCGCTGGCCGTGGCCAGCCTCGTGACGGTCGCCCAGCGCATGGCGATGGTCAAGCGCCAGGCCGACGCGGCCTGACCCTCCAACGTTGCTCCTCGGGCTACTTCACTCGATGTGGGCGTCGTGGAACGGCACCCGTCTCGTCGACGACGGTGCCGGTCAGGGTGCCGTCCATCGCGCTGGCCCATCGCAGTGTGATGGTGGCCGTGTCGGTGTAGTCAGGGTCAACAAAGTGACTCACCTCGACGTGGTGCCGTCCCGCCGTCGTCTCGTCCTCGCGCGCCGGCGGGTGCGACCGGACACGGGCTCGTAGACTGACCGCGTGAGCACCGAGAATTCCAGCACCGACCTGTCCATGACCGGCAGCGCCCGCGTCAAGCGCGGCATGGCCGAGATGCTGAAGGGCGGCGTCATCATGGACGTCGTCAACGCCGAGCAGGCCAAGATCGCCGAGGACGCCGGGGCCGTCGCCGTCATGGCGCTCGAGCGCGTCCCCGCCGACATCCGCTCCCAGGGCGGCGTCGCGCGGATGAGCGACCCCGATCTGATCGACGGCATCATCGAGGCCGTCTCGATCCCCGTCATGGCCAAGGCTCGCATCGGCCACTTCGTCGAGGCGCAGGTGCTGCAGAGCCTGGGTGTCGACTACATCGATGAGTCCGAGGTCCTGACCCCGGCCGACTACGAGAACCACATCGACAAGTGGGCCTTCACGGTCCCGTTCGTGTGTGGCGCGACCAACCTCGGTGAGGCGCTGCGTCGCATCACCGAGGGCGCGGCGATGATCCGCTCCAAGGGCGAGGCCGGCACCGGTGACGTCTCCAACGCCACGGGCCACATGCGCAAGATCCGCGCCGAGCTGCGCCGTCTGCAGGGCATGTCGAAGGACGAGCTGTTCGTCGCGGCGAAGGAGCTCCAGGCGCCGTACGAGCTGGTCGCCGAGGTCGCCGAGGCCGGCAAGCTGCCCGTCGTGCTGTTCACCGCCGGTGGCATCGCCACCCCGGCCGACGCCGCGATGATGATGCAGCTGGGTGCCGAGGGCGTCTTCGTCGGCTCGGGCATCTTCAAGTCCGGCAACCCGGCCGAGCGGGCCGCGGCCATCGTCAAGGCCACGACCTTCTTCGACGACCCCGACGTGATCGCCAAGGTCTCGCGCGGCCTGGGCGAGGCGATGGTCGGCATCAACGTCGACGAGATCCCCGAGCCGCACCGGCTCGAGACTCGCGGTTGGTGACTCATACCACAGAGTCGCACGCAATGCCCCCGGTTTTTCGCCGGGGGCATTGCTGTGTGTGCCTGCCTCACGCGGCGTGAAGCCTCGATTCTGCTGAGAATCGTCGATCACACGCAGGACGACACCTGCTTTTCGACGCGATTCGCGACCGGGGGCCGCGGGAGTCGTCGGGACTTTGGGACTGCAATTCCAACAGATAAAATCATGAAAGGTTAGTCGATCACCCACACAAGGAGAGGAAAATGCAGAAATCGACTAAGGGCGCCATCGCCGCCGGTGCCGCTGCCGCGCTGCTGCTCGGGGGTGCGGGAACGCTCGCGTACTGGAACGCCGAAGGCGATATCGCCGGTGCAGAGCTGACGACAGGCACCCTGAAGTTGAACGAGGAAGAAGCCGGCAAGTGGACGCTCAACGGCCAGGAGGTCACGGGTACCCCGGTGGTCGTTCCGGGCGATGAGCTGGTCTGGACCGGGTCGTACGAGATCGAAGCCACCGGCGACAACATCCAAGGCGACCTGACCGTCCCCGCGCTGAACAGCGAGCCCTGGACCGGCGCGACCGTGACCTCGAGCTTCACGCTCGACGGCACCACGGTCCAGGGCACCCAGGCAATCGACGGTGACGACAACGGCAAGGTCGTCGAGGCCGAGATCCAGGTCGACTTCCCCTTCGGGACCTCCCCGGACAACTCGTCGCAGGGTCAGAGGGCGGACCTGTCGGCCGTCAAGATCACCCTGGAGCAGACCGACGCGACGCCGACTGGGCCGTGAGGCTGAGCCGCAGTTAGTTGAACCCATCGACCCCGGTGAGGAGGTCCACGAGCATGACGACTCCCACGATCGAGCGCACGCACCGCACGGTGTTGCGGCGATCTGGGCAGGTCTTTGCCTGGGTCGTCATCCTCGTGGCCACCTCCGCCGTCGCGGTGGGGGTGCTGATCCCCAGGATCGCGGGGGCGACCCCCTACACGATCCTGACCGGCTCGATGGAGCCCAACCTCCCTCCGGGCACCCTCGTGGTGGTCAAGCCGAAACCCGCCGAGGACATCGGTATCGGCTCGGTGATCACGTACCAGTTGAGGTCCGGTGACCCGACCGTCGTGACGCACCGCGTCACGTCGGTCGGGCACGGTTCCGACGGCGAGTTGTCCTTCATCACCAAGGGCGACGCCAACGCGGCCGAGGACCTCGAGCCCGTCCGGCCGGTCCAGGTCAAGGGAGTGCTCTGGTACTCAGTACCCAAGCTCGGCTGGCTGGGCAACACCATCGACCAGGACCAGCGGGACGCGGCCGTGTACCTCGTGGTCGGAGGACTGGGCCTGTACGCCGCGTGGATGTTCGGCGGCGCGCTGCGCGAACGGCGTGGGCTCCGGCGGGCAAGGAGGGACTCATGAGGCGGCTCGTGTCGGCCGTCGTCGCGGCTGCCGGACTGGTTCTCGCGGGCATCGCCCCGGCGACCGCGGCGGGCGAGATCGGCGTGAGCCGAGACGGCGAGCACTGGTCCGAAGCGCTCACGGAGCGGCTGTTCGACCCGAACGCGCGCTGGGTGCCCGGCGACGTGCAGACCGCTTCGTTCTACGTCCGCAACCAAGGCAGTTCGAATGCTCGGCTCGTGCTGACGGTGCGGTCCGGCGACCGCGACGAGCTGTGGTCTCGGGGTCATGTCGAGCTGCGGGCGCGGACTCAAGGGGAGTCCCAGGGGCAGTGGGTCACTTTGAGCAACGGGCGTCCGGCAGGCGAACTCACACAGGAGAGCCTCGCGCCCGGCTCCGCCGTGAAGATCGAGGTGGAAGCCGACGCCCCCTTCGATGAGGACAACCCGGCCGAGAACGAATCGCAGGACGGTCACTTGGACCTGACGTTCGGGCTGAGGCTGATCGGCGACAACGCTGCGGGGACCGGAAGGGACTCCGACAACGCTACGGGATCTCGACAGGACGCTGACCGGGCTTCGGGATCCGACGGCTGGCTGGCCCATACGGGTGCCCCGGCATCGGCTCTGTGGCTGTGGTTGGCCGCTGCGGCCACGGCCGTCGGCACGGCCTTCGTGGTCGCCGGGCGGCAAGAAGAGAAAGGACGCGAGAAAGAAGAAGGAGATGCCTGAGACCACGACCGTGGGTCGGGCCCGGTTGCACACTGCGTGGACGTGGATCAGTTCGGTCCAGGTCCGCCTGCTGATGGCCCTGGGGCTCGTCCTGGGATTCTCTGCGGTTGGCACGGCCGCCTACTGGTCCGACTCGGCCACCCTGGCCGGGGAGATCGAGTCCGGAAGTCTCGACCTGCAGCTCGGCGCGCGGAACCCCGAGACGGGCGAGGTCCAGTGGTCGGCCGTCGGGCTCAACCAGAACTGGAACTACTCCGTGCAGGAACTGGACAATGTCGCACCCGGCGAGTCGGTCGCGAAGGAGTTGCACATTCGCAACGCCGGCACGACGCCGTTGACGTTCACCGCTGCAGGCAGTTCGTCGACCGATGCCCTGAACCCGCACTTGACTGCCACGATGCGCCTGGGCGGCGAAGCGAGCAACACCGGTACGCGTGAGGAGGTCAACCGCATCGGCACCTGCACGGCCGGCACCGCGACGTGGTGGGACGGCCATGTGCTGTCGACGACCCCCGAGCCCCTGACCCCGGGCAATGCGCCGGTGACTCTCGCGCCCAACGCCTCGATCCAGGTGTGCATGGTGGCCGGCCTGTCGGCCGACGCGCCGAATGAATACCAGGACAAGTCGACGATGCTCAAGATCGACTTCGATGCGAAGCAGGTCGGTGCGCCGTGAGCGCGCCTCGTCTGCGCCGGGCGCTCGGCCCGGTGAGCAACGCCGTCCTGTGGGCGGCGGCGGTCCTGGGCGCGCTCTCACTGGTGCTGGCCCTGGCGACGGTCGTCGCCGGCGTGCAGCCGCTGATCTTCCGCTCCAGCTCGATGGCCCCGGCCGTCGACGCCGGCGCGCTCGCCCTCGCGAAGACCGTCGACGCGCAGCAGGTGGAACCCGGTGACATCGTCTCGGTCGTCAACTCCGACGGGGTCCGCGTCACCCACCGTGTGGTGAAGGTCGATCAAGGCGCGGGCGATCAGGTCAGTCTGACGCTGAAGGGCGACTCCAACCGGAGCCCGGACGAGGAGCCGTATCTCGTCACCGAGGTCGATCGGGTCGTCGCGGACGTCCCGTACCTGGGCTACGTCGCGGACTGGCTCGCGTCGCCGTGGGCGATGTTCGCCGCCGGGATCGTCGCGGCCCTGCTCGTGGTGAACCTGTGGAGCCGGTGGTCCCGATCGGACGGCGGCGCGGGCTTGGTGGGCGCCGGGAGCGGCGCCTCGGCGGTCGTGCTCGTCGCTCTGGTGGTGGCCTCGGTGACGCCCGTGCCCAGGACGGAGGCCTATTTCTCCGACCCGGCCACCGTCGAGGCGGGCACAGTCCACTCACACGACGTGCAGATCTTCGACTGGGACACCACACCCTGCACCACCAACGACGACGGCTCCGTCACGTTGCGCTACAAAGTCGTGTCGCCGAGCTACGACATGACCTGGTACCGCGGGCCGAAGAACGGCACGATCTCGGACGCGCCCTTCCTGACGATCACGCCTCCCAGTTCCCAGGTCGGGGACGTCGTGGAGACGAGGATCGACCGTACGACCCTGGCCGCCGGCGAGGACCCGTTTGCACAGGGGACCTACGTGGTCGCGGGCCGGTCCCAACTGAAGGGATCGGCCACGGAGCCCTGGTTGTCGAGCTCCCATCGTTACGTCGAGGTCACCGCGGATGCCACCACGGTGCGTTGCGGCGACATCAACCTGCCGCCCACCGTGGAGGTCACGGCGCCCAGAGACGGCCGCGAGTTCGGTTCGCAGACCGCGGCTGAGCTCGAGGTCGCGGCCGCCTGTTCGGGCCGGCGCGCTCCCTGCGGCACCACGACCGACACGAACGGGATCTACTCGGTCGAGTACCGCCTTCAGCGCGAGAACTGGCTCGGCACCCAGTGCTGGGACCCGAAGCTGGACGCCATCCTGCCGCCGGGCTACTACGCCGCCGGCTGCGGCGAGTGGCGCCCGGCGTACACGGATCCGCAGGCCCCGACCACCGACGGTTCCACGGTCAAGTGGCGAATCCCGATCGGCGACGGTGGTCCGGGCACGACGTTCAACCAGTCGGGCACGTACACGTTGTACGTGCGGATCACCGACAACGCGTCGCCGACCCGTGAGGTCACCGAGCACCAGATCACCTTCACCGTCGACTGACGGCTCACCTCGACGAAGGCCCCCGGTTCTGACCGGGGGCCTTCCTTCGTGGGACGAATAGTCCCGACGAACTAGGACCTATGGCCCGGATCGTTCGTGACGTCTGGCCCCTTTTCATGATTTCTTCACGTTTCGCCCACGCCGTACCCTCATTCCGTCGTTACATTGTTACAGATGTTAACGATGTTGATCGATGGTCGATCAGCCATTCATGAGGGAGACGAAGATGAACAAGTCCACCAAGGGTGCCGTTGCTGCCGGCGCCGCCGCCGTCCTGCTGCTCGGCGGAGCGGGCTCGCTCGCGTACTGGAACGCCGAGAGCACGATTCCCGGCGGATCGATCTCCTCGGGCACGCTGACGCTGACGCCGAAGGCGACCGGCACGTGGAAGCTGAACGGCACGACCGTCACGGGCACCCCGACGATCGTCCCCGGCGATGAGCTGGTCTACAGCGGCTCCTACACGATCGGCGCCACGGGCAACAACATCAAGGGCACCCTCGCCGTGACCGGTGGGACCGGCACGCCGTGGGCGGGCGCCACCGTGACCCCGACCTTCACGCTCGACTCCACGACGATCACGGGCACGACCCCGATCACCGCGGCCCAGAACGGCAAGGACGTCGCCGCTCAGATCGCGGTCGACTTCCCGTTCGGCACGGCGGTCGACAACAGCTCGCAGGCCAAGACGGTGAACCTGTCGGAGATCCGCGTCGCCCTGGTGCAGACCGACGCATCGCCGGCCGCCTGATCTGAGCTGAATCCATCGACCATCGACGAGGAGGACCGCGAGCATGACGACACTCACGACCGACCGCAGGCGCCCCACGGCGCTGCGGTGGGCCGGCCGGGCTCTGGCCTGGGTCGTCATCCTCGTGGCCACCTCGGCCGTCGCGGTCGGTGTGCTGATCCCGAGGATCGCGGGCGCGACGCCCTACACGATCCTCACCGGTTCCATGGAGCCGAGCCTGCCGCCCGGCACGCTGGTCGTGGTCAAGCCGACGCCCGCCGAGCAGATCGGCATCGGCTCGGTGATCACCTACCAGCTGACGTCCGGTGAGCCGACGGTCGTGACCCATCGCGTGGTCGCGGTCGCCCACGGATCCGACGGCGTGCCGTCCTTCACCACGCGGGGCGACGCCAATGACGCCGTCGACCTCGAGCCGGTCCAGCCGGTCCAGATCAGGGGAGTGGTCTGGTACTCGGTTCCCGAGCTCGGCTGGATGGGCAATGCCATCGGCCAGGACCGGCGGAACACCGCGGTGTACGTCGTGGCCGGCGGCCTGGGCCTGTACGCCGCGTGGATGTTCGGCGGCGCGCTGCGCGGCCGGGTCACCGCCCGCCGCACGGGGTCGGATCGGTGAGGGCCTTCGCACCGGCCGCCGTGTCGGCCGGCATGCTCCTGGCGGCTGTCGCTCCGGCGACCGCCGCGGACGAGATCGGCGTGAGCCGCGACGGTCGGAGCTGGTCCGCGACGCTCACGGAGCCCCTCTTCGACCAGGGTGCCCGGTGGGTCCCCGGCGACACTCGGACGGTCTCGTTCTTCGTCAGGAACCAGGCCAGCTCCAACGCTCGGCTCGTCGCGACGGTCCGCTCCGACGACGGTGACGACCTGTGGTCGGACGGTCACGTGACGCTGCGGGCGCGGGTCCGGGGGACGTGGTTCCCGCTGCACAACGGACGTCCGTCCGCCGACCTCACGCTCGAGAGCCTCCGCCCGGGGACGGCCGTCCGCGTCGACGTCCGGGCCGGACTCGATCCCGCCTCGACGAACGCCGCGCAGGCGAGCCGCCTCAACCTGACGTTCGGGCTGCGGCTGACCGATGCCGACGAGGGCGTGGCCGGAGCGACGGCCGAGGCCGACGGCGCTACGGGGTCCGGCAGATCCGACGGACCGGACGGCTGGTTGTCCCGGACAGGAGCCTCGGCGCCCGCCATACTGATCTGGTTGGCCGCTGCGGCCACGGCCGCCGGCGCGGCGTTCATGGCCGCCGGGCGGCGTGAGGGGGAAGAAGAACATGCGTGACATCACCGCGACGGGCCGTGCTCGCCTGCGCACCGCCTGGCGTGCGATCGCCTCGGTACAGGTGCGGCTGCTGCTGTCGCTCGGGCTGGTCCTGGGCTTCGCCGCCGTCGGCACCACCGCGTACTGGGCCGACACGGCCATCTTCACGACCGGCAAGATCGAGGCGGGTCACCTCGACCTGCAGCTCGGCGGGCGCAACCCGCAGACCGGCGTGGTCGAGTGGTCGGCGGTCGGGCTCGACCAGAACTGGAACTACTCGGTCCTGCAGCTCGACAACGTCTCGCCCGGTGAGTCGGTCGCGATGGAGCTGCACATCCGCAACGTCGGCACGACCCCGCTGACCTTCACGGGCGTCGGCAGCTCGACCTCGGACGACTTGAGCCCGTACCTGAGCGCCACCACCCGGCTCGGCGGCGTCGCCGGCAACACCGGCACGCGCGAGGCGGTGAACCGGACGGGCACGTGCTCCGCCGGCACCGCCACCTGGTGGGACGCCCATCCCCTCTCGACGACCCCGAGGGCCGTCACCCCGAACAACGCCCGCGTGACGCTGGCGGCCAACGGCTCGATGCAGGTCTGCATGCTCGCCGGTCTCGCGGCGAACACGCCGAACACCTACCAGGGCAGGTCGACGACCATCAAGGTGGTTCTGAACGCCAAGCAGGTCGGCGCGCCGTGATCGGTCCTCGCGTGCGTCGCGGACTCGGGCTGGTCGGCAACGTCGTGCTGTGGGTGGCGGCGGTGCTGGGTGCGATCTCGATGGTGCTGGCGCTGGCGACCGTGGTGGCCGGCGTGCAGCCCCTGATCTTCCGGTCGAGCTCGATGGCGCCCGCCGTCGACGCGGGCGCGCTGGCGCTGGCCAGGTCGGTCGACGCGCAGGACGTGAAGCCCGGCGACATCGTCTCGGTCGTCAACTCCGACGGTGTCCGGGTGACCCACCGCGTCGTGAAGGTCGACCAGGGCGCGGGCGATCAGGTCAGCTTGACCCTGAAGGGCGACTCCAACCGCTCACCGGACGAGGAGAAGTACCTCGTCGCGGAGGTCGACCGGGTCTTCTTCGACGTCCCGTACCTGGGCTACGTCGCGAACTGGCTGGCCTCGCCGTGGGCGATGTTCGCCGCGGGCATCGTCGTGGCACTGCTGCTGGCCAGTCTGTGGAGCCGCCGGTCGGGATCGGGTGGCGCGAGCGCGGGACCCGGTGCCGGGACCGGCGCCGGGGCCCTCGTCGCCATCGGGCTCGCAGCTGCCTCGCTGGCGCCCGTGCCCCGCACCGAGGCGTACTTCTCCGATCCGGCCACCTTCGAGGCCGGCACGGTCCAGGCCCACCAGGTCCGCATCTTCGACTGGGACGCCGTGCCGTGCACCACGAACGCCGCCGGCTCGGTCACCCTGCGCTACAAGATCACCTCGCCGCGGTACGACATGACCTGGTACCGCGGGCCCAAGGGCGGCGCAATCTCGGGCACGCCGTTCCTGACGGTCGTTCCGACCACCTCCACGATCGGGGCCGTCGTGGCCACGACCATCACGCGGGCCGCCCTCGCCGGCGGGCAGCCGATCACGGAGGGCACCCACGTGATCTCGGGCCGGTCGAAGCTCAAGGGCGCGGCCACGAGCGCGTGGCTCTCGGCGTCGGACCGGCAGACCGAGGTGACGGTCGACGCGACGACCGTGCGCTGCGGCGACATCAACCTGCCGCCCGTGCTGGCGGTCACGGGACCGCTCGACGGCACGACCTATCCGTCGACGGGAGCGATCGACGACGCGATCGAGGCCATCTGCGGCCAGGCCGCGCCCTGCGGCAAGGTCACCGACCCGAACGGGGTCTACTCGGTCGAGTACCGCCTGCAGCGGGCGAACTGGCTCTCCACCCAGTGCTGGAACCCGCAGACCGACAGCATCCTGCCGCCGGGGTTCTACCTCACCGGCTGCGGCACATGGCGTTCGGCCACGACGTCCCCGGTGGTGCCGAACCTCTCGGGGTCGCCGCTGACGTGGCAGGTCCCGATCGGCTCGGGCGGTCCCGGGACGACGTTCAACCAGGCGGGCGACTACACGCTCTACCTTCGGATCACCGACAACGCCTCGCCGACGCGAGCGACGACAGAGCGCACGATTCGCTTCACGGTCCGCTGAGGATCGCCATGGTCGTCACGACTACACTCGCCGGGTGAACGCTGCTCCCACCGTCGGTGTCTTCGCCCTCCAGGGCGACGTGCGCGAGCACCTCGCCGCGTTGGACCGTGCCGGCGTCCACACCTTGGCCGTGCGCCGCCCCGAGGAGCTGGCTCGCTGCCACGCGCTCGTGCTGCCCGGCGGCGAGTCGACGACGATGAGCAAGCTGGCGCGCATCTTCGACCTCTTCGATCCGCTGGCCGAGCGCATCCGCGGTGGCATGCCGACCTTCGGCACCTGCGCCGGGATGATCATGCTCGCGGAGAAGATCGAGGACGGCATCGTCGGTCAGGAGACCTTCGGCGGCCTCGACATCGTGGTGCGACGCAACGCCTTCGGGCGCCAGGTCGACTCCTTCGAGACCGAGCTGGAGTTCACCGGGATGGACGAGCCCGTGCACGCCGTCTTCATCCGCGCCCCGTGGGTCGAGTCGGCCGGATCGGGCGTCGAGGTCCTCGCGCGCGTACGCGGGGGCGAGGCCGACGGTAGAATCGTCGCGGTTCGGCAACGCAACATCATGGCGACGTCGTTCCACCCGGAGATGGCGGGTGACGATCGCGTCCACCGCAACTTCGTCGAGTTCATCGCCCAGTCGTGACTCACCGGTCGTGACGGGGCGCCACCAGGAAGAAGGAGAACGCCATGTCCGGCCACTCCAAGTGGGCGACCACCAAGCACAAGAAGGCCGCGATCGACGCCAAGCGCGGCAAGCTCTTCGCCAAGCTCATCAAGAACATCGAGGTGGCGGCGCGGACCGGCGGACCCGACCCCGACGGCAATCCGACCCTGTATGACGCCATCCAGAAGGCGAAGAAGCAGTCGGTCCCCAACGACAACATCGACCGCGCGGTCAAGCGCGGCGGCGGCGCCGACGGCGGGGGAGTCGACTACACGACGATCATGTACGAGGGCTACGGCCCGAACGGCGTCGCCTTCCTGATCGAGTGCCTCACCGACAACAAGAACCGGGCCGCCATGGAGGTCCGCACCGCGATGACCCGCAACGGCGGCACGATGGCCGACCCCGGCTCGGTGTCGTACATGTTCACCCGCAAGGGCATCATCATCGTGCCCGCCGAGCAGGAGGGCGGGCCGACGAACGAGGACGACGTCCTCATGGCCGTGCTCGACGCGGGTGCGGAAGAGGTCAACGACCACGACGGCAGCTTCGAGGTGCTGTGCGAGCCCGGTGACCTGGTCGCCGTCCGCACCGCCCTGCAGGAGGCCGGACTGGACTACGACTCGGCCGACGCCTCCTTCGTTCCCAGCGTCAGCGTCGAGGTCGACGCCGAGGGCGCCGCGAAGGTCGTCCGACTCATCGACGCCCTCGAGGACAGCGACGACGTGCAGAACGTCTACGCCAACTTCGACGCGCCGGACGAGGTCATGGCCGACCTCTGACCCCGGCTCGGCCATGATGTGGCCATGGATCGTCACGTGCGCACCCCCGACGGCGTCGGGTGGACCGTGCGCGTGGCGCGTCCGGGCCTGCGTGGACGCGACGGCGATCTCGTCGTCGGCGGCGGCACGGACGACGGCGGCGGGTTCGGCCCGCTGCTCGTCGTCGTCGGGCTGCTGCTGCTCGCCATGCTCAGCCCGGTCCTGGTCAAGAGCGACCGCACGTGGGTCCTGCTGCTCGTTCCCGTCCTGGTGTTCGCCGGGTGGGTCCTGTTCGCCCGCTACCCGGTCGAGCTGCTCCGCGACGGCTCGCCCGAGCCCCGGTACCGCACCCTGGTCGCCGGCCGGGCCGCCGCCCGCCGGGTCGCCGACGAGCTCGCGGACGAGATCTCCCGCACACCGGACACCCAACTCACGGCCTGACCTCCCATCTCGGGACCGGCGTGGCTTCCGCCGGGCGTCGGGACGAGCGCATAGGGTGTCGAACATGCGTTCCCTTCGTGTGCTCGGTGTCGACCCCGGCCTGACCCGGTGCGGCATCGGTGTCGTCGAGGGCAGCGTGGGCCGTCCGCTCGACCTCGTCGACGTCGGTGTCGTGCGCACCCCCGCCGATCTCGACCTCGCCAAGCGCCTCCTGCGCCTCGAGCGCGCGCTCGACGAGATCGTCGTCCGGCTGCGGCCCGACGTCGTCGCCGTCGAGCGGGTCTTCAGCCAGCACAACGTCAGCACCGTCATGGGCACCGCCCAGGCCAGCGCGATCGCCATGCTGGTGGCCGCACGCCACGGGATCCCGGTCCAGCTGCACACGCCGTCCGAGGTCAAGGCCGCCGTCACCGGCAGCGGCCGCGCCGACAAGGCCCAGGTGGGCGCCATGGTGGCCCGTCTGTTGCGTCTCGACGCTCCGCCCAAGCCGGCCGATGCCGCCGACGCGCTCGCGCTGGCGATCTGCCACCTGTGGCGTGGCGGCGCCCAGAGCCGACTGGCTGCGGCCGTCGCCGCGGCGGGGACCGCCCGATGATCGCGCACGTGCGCGGGACCGTCGCCACCGTCTCGCTCAACGCGGCCGTCCTCGACCTCGGCGGGGTCGGCTACCACGTCATGTGCACGCCCTCCACGATCGCCGACCTTCGGATCGGCCAGGAGGCCACGCTGTGGACCTCGATGGTCGTGCGCGAGGACTCGATGACGCTCTACGGCTTCGGCGACGCCCAGGAGCGCGACATGTTCGAGCTCGTCCAGACCGCCAGCGGCGTGGGCCCCAAGGTCGCCCAGGCGATGCTCGCGGTGCTGCCGCCGGATCGGCTGCGCACCGCGATCGCCTCGTCCGACCACGCCACCTTGACCAAGGTGCCCGGCATCGGGCGCAAGGGAGCCGAGCGGATCGTCGTCGAGCTCAAGGACCGGGTCGGCGCCGTCGCCTCCAGCACGTCCGCGCCGGCCGTCGCCGGCTGGCGCGACCAGGTCCACGAGGCGCTCGTGGGGCTGGGCTGGTCGGCCAAGGACGCCGACGCGGCGATCGACCGGGTGGCCGACGGTGTCGGCGACGAGCCCGACGTCTCCACGATCCTGCGCGACGCCCTGCGATCGATGGATCGAGGCCGGTGAGCATGGACATGGAGGGATCGGACTTCGAGTCGATCGTCGCCGAGGCAGCCGGACCGCAGGACAGTGCCTTCGAGCAGGCGCTGCGCCCGCGCACGCTCGACGAGCTGATCGGTCAGGAGCGCGTGCGCGAGCAGCTGGCCCTGGTGCTCGACGCGGCCGTCGCGCGCGACCGCACGCCCGACCACGTGCTGCTGTCCGGCCCGCCCGGCCTGGGCAAGACCACGATCGCGATGATCATCGCCAACCAGCTCTCGGCGCCTCTGCGGCTCACGAGCGGCCCGGCGATCCAGCACGCCGGCGACCTCGCCGCGATCCTCTCGGGGATCAACGAGGGCGACGTGCTGTTCATCGACGAGATCCACCGCATGTCCCGGCCCGCCGAGGAGCTGCTGTACATGGCGATGGAGGACTTCCGGGTCGACGTCGTCGTCGGCAAGGGGCCCGGCGCCACCGCGATCCCGCTGCAGATCCCGCCGTTCACGGTCGTGGGCGCCACGACCCGGGCCGGCCTGCTGCCCGGGCCGCTGCGCGACCGCTTCGGCTTCACGGCCCAGCTGGACTACTACGAGGCGGCCGACCTCGACCGCATCGTGCGGCGCTCGGCCGATCTTCTCGACCTGCAGATCAGCGAGGACGCCTCGATCGAGATCGGCTCGCGGTCGCGGGGGACACCCCGAATCGCCAACCGCCTGCTGCGCCGCGTGCGCGACTACGCCGAGGTGCGCGCCGACGGTGTGGTCGACCACCGGGTCGCGCGCGCCGCGCTCGACCTCTACGAGGTCGACGAGCTGGGCCTGGACCGGCTCGACCGCGCTGTGCTGGACGCCCTGTGCCGCAACTTCGGCGGGGGACCGGTGGGCATCACCACCCTGGCCGTCGCGGTCGCCGAGGAGCGCGAGACGGTCGAGGAGCTGGCCGAGCCGTTCCTGGTCCGGTTGGGCTTCCTCGCGCGCACCCCGCGCGGCCGGGTCGCCACGGCCGCGGCATGGCGCCATCTGGGCCTCACGGCACCGCCCGAGGCGGGCTCCGGCCAACTGCCGTTCGACGCGGCCGACTAGAGTTCATGCGGTGACTGCCGCCGACTTCATCCCCTTGGCCCTACTGGCCCTCGTCTTCTTCCTGCTCATCATCCGCCCCATGCGTGAGCGTCAGAAGCAGTTCACCGCACTGCGGCAGATGCAGGACGCCCTGCAGCCCGGCGTCCGCGTCATGATCAGCAGCGGGATCCACGGCACCGTCCGCGACCTGGACGACGACACCATCGGCCTCGAGATCGCCCCCGGCGTGGTCATCACCGTCGCGCGCGCTGCAGTCGCCGAGGTCGAGCAGCCGGCAGAGCCCACGGAGCCGACGGAATGACCGACTTCAAGCAGGTGGCCGATCGCCTGATCCGCGCCATCGAGGACTGGCCCGAGGACGGTGTCACGTTCCGCGACATCACCCCGCTGCTGGCCCACCCCGAGGGTCTCGCCGCGACGGTGAAGGCCCTCGTGGACGCAGCCCGTGCCCTCGGCCCGATCGACGTCGTCGCCGGCGTCGAGGCCCGTGGCTTCCTGCTCGCGCCGCTGATCGCCGAGGCGCTCGGCACCGGCCTCGTGCCGGTCCGCAAGGCCGGCAAGCTGCCCGCCGCGCGGATCACCGAGGCCTACGCGCTCGAGTACGCCGAGGCCGTCATCGAGATCCACGCCGATGCCGTGACCGAGGGGGCCCGCGTGCTCATCGTCGACGACGTGCTCGCCACCGGCGGCACCCTGGCAGCCGCGGTCCGCCTGTTCGAGCGTGCGGGGGCCGAGGTCGCCGGCGCGGTCGTCCTGATCGAGCTGCCCGCCCTGGGAGGCCGCGACGCGCTCGCCGGCGTCCCCCTGACCGCCTTGTTGGAGTACTGATGAGTCAGCGCACCGTCCGGATCGTCGCCATCATCGCCATCGCCGCGCTCGTGCTGGGCGTGCTCGCGACGGTGATCACCGGCGCCATGTGACGTCACCTCCGTAGACTGGACTGAAGGAGGCACGCGTGGCTGACCGCACCGAGGGCTCGCCGATCAAGGCGACGACGAAGGCGTCCGAGTCCAGGAACCAGGACTCGGCGCGCACGTCCGCGCGCGTGCGCAGCCGGCTGGCCCGCATCGGTGGCAAGTCCACGGGCGGCGGGAACCCGGTCCTCGACCCGCTGATCAAGATCTACCGCGACACCCACCCCAAGGGTGACGTCGCGTCGATCCAGAAGGCCTATGAGGTCGCCGCGGCGATGCACGAGGGCCAGAAGCGCAAGAGCGGCGACCCGTACATCACGCACCCGCTCGCCGTGGCCACGATCCTCGCCGAGCTCGGCATGACGGCGCCCACCCTGTGCGCCGCGCTGCTGCACGACACGGTCGAGGACACCCCCTACACGATCGAGCAGCTGCGCAAGGACTTCGGCGACGAGGTCGTGCACCTGGTCGACGGCGTCACCAAGCTCGACAAGGTCAAGTACGGCGACTCGGCCCAGTCCGAGACCATCCGCAAGATGGTCGTCGCCATGGCGCGCGACATCCGCGTCCTGGTGATCAAGCTGGCCGACCGCCTGCACAACATGCGCACCCTGCGCTACCTGCGTCAGGACAAGCAGGAGCGCATCGCGCGCGAGACGATCGAGATCTTCGCCCCGCTGGCGCACCGGCTGGGCATGAACATGATCAAGTGGGAGCTCGAGGACCTCGCGTTCGCGACGCTGCACCCCAAGGTCTACGACGAGATCGTCCGGCTCGTCGCCGAGCGCGCGCCGTCGCGCGAGGCGTTCCTCGAGCGCGTCATCCGCGACGTCAACTCCGACCTCGGCCACGCCAAGATCAAGGCCCGCGTCACCGGCCGGCCCAAGCACTACTTCTCGATCTACCAGAAGATGCTGGTGCGCGGCCGCGAGTTCTCCGACATCTTCGACCTCGTCGGCGTGCGCATCCTCGTCGAGGACGTCGCCGACTGCTACGCCGTGCTGGGTGTCCTGCACGCGCGCTGGAACCCGATCCCGGGCCGTTTCAAGGACTACATCAGCGTCCCGAAGTTCAACATGTACCAGTCGCTGCACACGACGGTGATCGGCCCGCAGGGCAAGCCCGTCGAGTTGCAGATCCGCACCTACGCGATGCACCGCCGCGCCGAGTTCGGTGTCGCGGCGCACTGGAAGTACAAGGCCGAGTCCTTGGCCGCCGTCGGCGGCAAGGCCGGCAAGGACGGCCCCAGCGGCAGCGAGATGGTGTGGCTGCGCGAACTGGTCGACTGGCAGTCCGAGACCGAGGACTCCACCGACTTCCTGGACTCCCTGCGCTTCGAGATGCAGAACGCGGGCGTCTACGCGTACACGCCGCGCGGCGACCTGATCCAGCTTCCCGCCGGTGCCACGCCTGTCGACTTCGCCTACGCGGTCCACACCGAGGTCGGGCACACGTGCGTCGGCGCCCGCGTCAACGGACGACTCGTCTCACTGGAGTCCGAGCTGCAGAGCGGCGACGTCGTCGAGATCTTCACCTCCAAGTCGCCGACCGCCGGCCCGAGCCGCGACTGGCTCGAGTTCGTCAAGAGCCCGCGGGCGCGCAACAAGATCCGTCAGTGGTTCACGAAGGAGCGCCGCGAGGAGGCCATCGACCACGGCAAGGACCTCATTGCGAAGCAGATGCGCAAGGAGGGCCTCCCGATGCATCGCCTGTTCCGGCAGGCGAACCTCGACACGGTGGCCAAGGAGATGGGCTACGCCGACGTCTCGACCCTGTTCGCAGCGGTCGGCGAGAGCAACGTCGGTCCCCAGAACGTCGTCGACCGGGTCATCGACCTGGCCGGCGGCCGCGAAGGCGCCGAGGAGGAGGCCGCCGAGGCCACGGCGATGCCCGTACGCTCCAGCCGACCGTCCTCGCGGATGCGTGGCGACGCCGGCGTCGAGGTCGTGGGCGTCTCGGGCGACATGCTGGTCAAGCTGGCGCGCTGCTGCACGCCGGTCCCGGGCGACGACATCCGCGGCTTCGTCACGCGCGGCTCCGGCATCTCGGTGCACCGCACCGACTGCGCCAACTTCAAGGGCCTGGAGTCGCAGACCGAGCGCGTCGTGGACGTCCGCTGGGTCGCGAACACGAAGACGACGTTCCTGGTCGCGATGCAGGTCGAGGCGCTCGATCGCCCGCACCTGCTGTCGGACATCACCAAGGTGATCTCGGACCAGCACGTCAACATCTTGTCGGCGACGCTGAGCACCGGCCGCGACCGCGTGGCCAAGAGCCGCTTCACGTTCGAGATGGGCGACGCCAAGCACCTGGGATCGGTGCTCAAGGCCGTCAACAACGTGCCGGGCGTCTTCGACGCCTACCGCGTCACCCAGTAGGCAGTTGCAGTTCGGTGATCGAGTAGCTCGCGAGCGCAGCGAGCGGCGTATCGAGATCACCTGTGGATGAGCGCGTCCGACGAAGCGCGGTGGATGACGCTGGACAGATGGCACACATGTACATCCTTCGCTGCTCGGACGGGTCCTACTACGTCGGCAGCACGCGCAACCTCGGGGCGAGACTGCACCAGCATCGGACCGGCGTCGGATCTGCTTACACCAAGCGCCGACTTCCCGTCGAGCTGCTCTGGTCCTACGAGTTCGAGTCAGTCGTGGACGCGTTCGCGGCCGAGAAGAGAGTCCAAGGGTGGTCACGAGCCAAACGCGAGGCCCTCATGAGGGGTGACTTCGACCTGCTACCCGGCCTGGCGAAGAAGCGGAACTGGAGCCGAGAGGCGTGATCTCGATACTCCGTCTCGCTTCGCTCGCCGGCACTCGATCAGCGAACGACTGGCCGCCGGAGGCGGAGGTCAGCTGAAGTCGGACGCGGTGCGCTTGGCGATGTCGAGGAAGGCCTGACGCGACTCGAGGTTCTCGCGCAGGTCCTTGACCTTCTTCTGGTCGCCGGCGGACTCGGCCTTCGCGAGGTCGGCCTCGATCGCGGCGATCGCGTCCTCGAGCTTGGTGATCATGTCGTCCGCGCGGGCCGACTTCTCGGGGTCGGTGCGCTTCCACTCCTGGTCACCGGCGTCGCGGATCGCCTTCTCGACGGCGCGGATGCGGCCCTCGAGCTCCTTGATCTGGTCGCGCGGGACCTTGCCGGCGGCCTCCCAGCGGTCGGCGATGTCATGCCAGGCGCGACGGGTCGCGTCGAGGTCCTTGATCGGCAGCAGTGCCTCGGCCTCGACGAGGATCTCGCGCTTGGCGACCGCGTTGTCGGCGAACTCGGCCTCCTCGGCGGCGTTGGCGGCCTCACGGGCCGAGAAGAAGACGTCCTGGGCGCTGCGGAAGCGCTTCCAGAGCTTGTCCTCGACGTTGCGCGGCGCGGAGCCGGCGGCCTTCCAGCGCTGCATGAGGTCGCGGTAGGCGCTCGAGGTGGCGCCCCACTCGGTGGAGTTCGAGAGGGCCTCGGCCTCCTCGATCAGCTTCTCCTTGACCTTCTGGGCCTTCTCGCGGCGCTCGCTCTGCTCGCCGAAGTGGGCCTTGCGCTTCTTCGTGTACGCGGTGCGCGCCGTCGAGAAGCGGTGCCACAGCTCGTCGTCGGCGGACTTGCTCAGCCGGGGGAGTGCCTTCCACTCGTCGAGGAGCGCGCGCAGCCGGTCGGCGCCGTTGCGCCAGTCCTGGCCGGCGCCGATCTTCTCGGCCTCGGTGACGATGCGGGTCTTGGCCTCGGTGGCCTCGGCGGTGCGCTGCTCGCGCTCGGCCTTGCGCTTCGCCCGCAGCTCACCGAGCGCGGGCTCGAGGGCGTCGAGGCGCGTCGACAGCGAGGCGAGGTCGCCGACCGCCTGCGCGTCGACGAGCTGCTCGCGGATCGTCGCGATCGCCTTCGTGGCGTCGTCGGGCGACACCGTCCCGGCCTCGATGCGCTTCTCCAGCAGGCTCACCTCGGTCTCGAGGTTCTCGAACCGTCGCGTGTAGAACGCGAGCGCCTCGTCGGCGTCTCCGCCGGTCACCCATTGTCCAATCAGCCGCTCGCCGTCACCCTCCTTGACGTAGACGTTTCCATCTGCGTCCACACGGCCCCAGTCGCTCATGGCGGTCAGTCTAGGAGGTTCGCGGCGCGGTGGCGTCCTCGCGTACCCTGACAGGCGTGCTTCTCACCGCCTTCCCCGCCGGACCACTGCAGGCGAACTGCTATTTCGTCGCCTCGGGACCGGGCCAACCGTGCGCCATCGTCGACCCGGGCCAGCAGTCCGCCGAGGGGGTGCGCGCGGTCGCCGCCGAGCATGATCTGCGACCCGCCGCCGTCCTGGTGACGCACGGACACTTCGACCACATGTGGGACGCCAAGCAGGTCGCCGACGAGTTCGGCTGCCCGCTGTGGATCCATCCCGCCGACCGCCACCTGCTCGCCGACCCGATGGCCGCGATCTCGAACGAGTCCGCCGCGATGCTGCGCGAGCAGATCGGCGACATCGATCCGTCGCAGTTCGGCGAGCCGGCCGACGTCCGCGACGCCGTCGACGGCGCCACCATCGCGGTGGGCGACCTGACGATCACCGTCGACCACTGCCCGGGCCACACGCCGGGCACCGTCGCGTACCGCCTCGACTACACCGGACCCGAGCCCGTCTCGCAGATCATGTTCTCGGGCGACTTCCTGTTCTTCGGCTCCATCGGCCGCACCGACCTGGTCGGCGGCGACCACGCCGAGATGCTGCGCAGCCTGCAGAGCAAGATCCTCACGCTGCCCGACGACGTCGTGGTGCTGCCCGGCCACGGCCAGCAGTCGTCGATCGGTCGCGAGAAGCAGACCAACCCGTTCCTGCTGGAGTTGATGGCATGAGCAAGCTGTCCGGATTCCCGGAGTTCCTTCCCGCCGAGCGCAACGTCGAGCTGGCGGTCCTCGATCACCTCGCCCGCGTCTTCGAGCTGCACGGCTTCGCCAACATCGAGACTCGCGCCGTCGAGCCGCTCGAGACGCTGCTGCGCAAGGGCGAGATCGACAAGGAGGTCTACGCCGTCCGCCGGCTGCACGCCGACGAGTCCGAGGCCTCCGAGCTGGCGCTGCACTTCGACCTCACGGTCCCGTTCGCGCGCTACGTCGTCGAGAACGCCGGCCACCTGCAGTTCCCGTTCCGCCGCTACCAGATCCAGAAGGTCTGGCGCGGCGAGCGCCCGCAGGCCGGCCGCTTCCGCGAGTTCACCCAGGCCGACATCGACATCGTCGGCGACGGCTCGCTGCCGTTCCACTTCGACGTCGAGGTCGCCCGTGTCATGGCCGAGGCGCTCGCGGGCCTGCCGATCCCCGGCCTGTCGATGACGCTGCAGGTCAGCAACCGCAAGGTGCTGGAGGGCTTCTACCTGGGCCTGGGCATCGAGCAGCCGACCGCGGTCATGCAGGTGATCGACAAGCTCGACAAGCTGACCGGCGACAAGATCGCCGACCTGCTGGGCGAGCTGGGTCTGACCGAGGACCAGGCGAACCTCTGCCTGGCCCTGGCCGAGATCATCACGACCGACACGTCGTTCGTGCAGCGCGTCCGCGACCTCGGTGTCGAGCACCCGATGCTGGACGAGGGACTGGCCGAGCTGGAGGCCGTCATCGCGGGGTGTGCCACTGTCGAGGGTGTGACCGTCACCGCCGACCTGCGCATCGCGCGCGGACTGGACTACTACACCGGCACGGTCTTCGAGACCCGTGTGGCGGAGTTCCCGGCCCTGGGCTCGATCTGCTCGGGCGGCCGCTACGACCAGCTCGCCAGCGACGGCAAGCGCACCTACCCGGGCGTCGGCCTGTCGATCGGCGTCTCCCGCCTGCTGTCGACCCTCACGACCAGCGGCATCACCGCCAGCCGGTCGGTGCCGTCGGTGGTCCTGGTGGCCGTCAACGACGAGGCGTCCCGCCCCGAGAGCGACGCGATCGCCCAGCAGCTGCGCGCTCGCGGCATCGCCTGCGAGGTCGCCCCCAACGCCCAGAAGTTCGGCAAGCAGATCCGCTTCGCCGAGCGCCGCGGCATCCCCTTCGTCTGGTTCGTCAACGACGATGGACACCAGGCGAAGGACATCCGAACCGGTGAGCAGGCGTCGGCCGATCCCGACGCCTGGACACCCCCCGAGACCGACCTGCGACCGCAGGTGACCCACAAGGAGACGACAGCGTGATCTGCACCCATGACGCCGGGACCCTGACCGCCGCGAACATCGGCGAGAGCGTCACGCTCGCCGGCTGGGTCGCGCGCCGCCGCGACCACGGCGGAGTCGCCTTCATCGACCTGCGCGAGGCCAGCGGCGTCGCCCAGGTCGTCGTCCGCGAGGACGTCGCCCACCAGCTGCGCAACGAGTTCTGCATCAAGGTCACCGGCACGGTCCAGCGCCGTCCCGAGGGCAACGAGAACCCGGCGATCCCCACCGGCGAGATCGAGGTCATCGCCGACGACGTCGAGATCCTCTCGAAGTCCGAGCCGCTGCCGTTCCCGATCGACGAGCACGTCGAGGTGGGCGAGGAGGCACGCCTCAAGCACCGCTACCTCGACCTGCGCCGGCCCGCCCCGGCCCACGCGATGCGGCTGCGCTCGAAGGTCAACGCCACGGCGCGCCGCGTGCTGGAGGGCCACGACTTCGTCGAGGTCGAGACGCCCACGCTGACCCGCTCCACGCCCGAGGGCGCCCGCGACTTCCTCGTGCCGGCGCGTCTGCGTCCGGGCAGCTGGTACGCGCTGCCGCAGAGCCCGCAGCTGTTCAAGCAGCTGCTCATGGTCGGCGGCCTCGAGCGGTACTACCAGATCGCGCGCTGCTACCGCGACGAGGACTTCCGTGCCGATCGTCAGCCCGAGTTCACCCAGCTCGACATCGAGATGAGCTTCGTCGACCCCGACGACGTCATGGCGCTGGCCGAGGAGATCTACGTCGCGCTGTGGAAGCTGATCGACGTCGACCTGCCCACGCCGTTCCCGCGCATCACCTACGCGGACGCGATGAGCAAGTACGGCTCGGACAAGCCGGACCTGCGCTTCGACCTCGAGCTGGTCGAGCTGACCGACTACTTCAAGGACACGCCCTTCCGCGTGTTCCAGGCGCCCTACGTCGGTGCGGTCGTGCACCCCGGTGGCGCCTCCCAGGCCCGCCGCACGCTCGACGGCTGGCAGGAGTGGGCCAAGCAGCGCGGCGCCCGTGGCCTGGCCTACGTGCTCGTCCAGGAGGACGGCTCGCTGACCGGACCGGTCGCCAAGAACCTGTCCGACGCCGAGCGTGAGGGTCTCGTCGAGGCCGTCGGCGCGAAGCCCGGCGACGCCGTCTACTTCTCGGCCGGCCCGGTCAAGAGCTCGCGTCAGCTGCTCGGCGCCGCGCGCATCGAGATCGCCAAGCGCGAGAACCTCATCGACGAGTCGAAGTGGGCCTTCTGCTTCGTCGTCGACTGGCCGATGTTCGAGTCCGTCAGCGAGCTCGACTCCGGTGACGTCGCCGTCGGCGGCGGCGAGTGGACCGCCGTGCACCACGCGTTCACGGCGCCCCAGGATCCCGCGACCCTCGCGACGCCCGGCGAGTCCCTCGCCCAGGCCTACGACATCGTCTGCAACGGCAACGAGGTCGGCGGCGGCTCGATCCGTATCCATCGCGAGGACGTGCAGAAGCGCGTCTTCGAGATCATGGGCATCGGCGAGGACGAGGCCCAGGAGAAGTTCGGCTTCCTGCTCGACGCGTTCAAGTACGGCGCCCCGCCGCACGGCGGCATCGCCTTCGGCTGGGACCGCACGGTCGCGCTGCTGGCCGGCGCCGACTCGATCCGCGAGGTCATCGCGTTCCCGAAGTCCGGTGGCGGCTACGACCCGCTGACCGCGGCTCCGGCGCCGATCACGCCCGAGCAGCGTGCCGAGGCCGGTGTCGACGCCACCCCGGACGAGGACGAGGACGAGGACGAGAAGCAGGCATGAGCACCTGGCTGCCTCCGGAGGAGGACCCGCGCCCTCAGGGCAAGCCGGTCGGTGAGCTGGCCACGTACGCCGAGTACCTGGCCTACCACCGGCTGACCTTGCAGCTGAAGTGCGACGGGCTCTCCCCGGAGCAGCTGGCGCTGCGCAGCGTGGCGCCCAGCACGCTGTCGCTGCTCGGTCTCGTGCGGCACCTCGCGTACGTCGAACACCACTGGTTCGTCCAGGTCGCCCAGCAGTCCGACGAGGAGTCGCTGTTCCTCGAGGCCGACGACCGGGACGCCGACTTCACCGGCGCCGTCGGCACGCAGGAGTGCGTCGATGAGGCGTTCGGGGCACTGCGGCTGCAGATCGCCCGGGCCGACGAGTGGCTCGACGTCCTCGACGACACGGACCTCGGTCGCGAGCTGCCCCACGGCAGTGGCACGATCTCGATCCGCGAGCTGCTGGTCCACATGATCGAGGAGTACGCCCGCCACAACGGCCACGCCGACCTGCTGCGCGAGTGCATCGACGGTCGTACGGGGGACTAGACCATGTGGGAGATCCTCGGCTCGTGGCCGGTCGTCATCGCGGTGTTCCTGGTCGGCGCCGCGGCGCTGGCCGGAACGGCGCGGAGGTCCCGCCGCATCCTCGTGGCCGCCGCGGTCCTCTCGATCGCGACGGTCGGAGCGTGGGTCGCGACGGCGACACCGGTGACGATCGACGGGGCGACGTGCAACCACCGCGCGACACCGTACGGCGTGAACCACACCGAACTCGACCACAGCACCGCCGAGGAACTGCGCGAGTCCGACGTGGACGTCGACCGGTACGCGTGCCGTGACGCCCTCCGCACCCGGTACGTGCTGACCGGCGCGGGGTACCTCGTGCTGACCCTCGGTGGGGCGGCGATGATCGGTCGCCGTCCGAGGGTGGCGGCGCGCGACTAGGCTGGTCCGCATGGCTGACGGACTGTTCGATCTCCCGGATCAGGCGCCGTCGGACTCCCGACGCGACTCGAGCGGCTCGCTGGCCGGCAACGTCCACTCCAGCGCTCCGCTGGCCGTCCGGATGCGACCGCAGTCGCTCGACGAGCTGGTGGGTCAGCAGCACCTGCTGGCACCGGGCTCGCCGCTGCGCCGGATGATCGAGGGCAACGCTCCGCTGACCGTCCTGCTGTGGGGGCCTCCGGGCACCGGCAAGACCACACTCGCCAGCCTGATCAGTCACCAGACCGACCGGCGCTTCGTCGAGGTCTCGGCCGTCAGCGCGGGCGTCAAGGAGGTCCGCGAGGTCATCGCCGGCGCTCGCCAGGCGCTGTCGCGCGGCAAGGAGACCGTTCTCTTCGTCGACGAGGTCCACCGCTTCAGCAAGGCCCAGCAGGACGCACTGCTGCCCGGCGTCGAGAACCGGTGGGTCAGCCTCGTCGCGGCGACCACCGAGAACCCGCACTTCAGCGTGATCTCGCCGCTGCTGAGCCGCTCGCTGCTGCTCACGCTCCAGCCCCTGACCGACGACGACATCGCCATCCTCGTGGACCGGGCGATGACCGACGAGCGGGGCTTCGGCGGCAAGATCACGATCAGCGACGAGGCCCGCGACCACCTGGTCCGCCTCGCCGGCGGCGACGGTCGCCGCGTGCTGACCTACCTCGAGGCTGCCGCCGGCGCCGCCTCGGACCAGGGTCACGCCGAGATCACCCTCGACGACGCAGCGCTGGCCGTCGACAAGGCCGCCGTGCGGTACGACCGCCAGGGCGACCAGCACTACGACGTCACGAGCGCCTTCATCAAGTCGATCCGCGGCTCGGACGTGGACGCGGCGCTGCACTACCTGGCCCGGATGATCGAGGCGGGGGAGGACCCCCGTTTCATCGCCCGGCGGCTGATGATCCACGCCAGCGAGGACATCGGCATGGCCGACCCGACGGCGCTGCCGATGACGACCGCGACCGCTCAGGCCGTCGCGATGATCGGCTTCCCCGAGGCGCGCATCCCGCTGGCGCAGGCCGTGATCCACCTCGCGACCGCGCCGAAGTCCAACGCCGTGATCCGTGCGATCGACGCCGCGATGGCCGACGTCCGGGCCGGCAAGGTCGGTCCCGTGCCGCCCGCGTTGCGTGACGCCCACTACGCCGGGGCCAAGAAGCTGGGCCACGGTCACGACTACGCCTACCCCCACAACGACACCCGCGGGGTGGTGCCGCAGCAGTACGCGCCCGACGACGTCGACGGCTCGGACTACTACGAGCCGGGGCCGCACGGGGCCGAAGGGGCCATCGCCGAGCGACTCGCCCGAATCCGCGCGATCGTCCGGGACCGGTAACCTCGTTCTCATGTCCGTGCAGTGGGTGATCCTCGTCGTCACGGCCGTGCTGGCCGTCGTCGCGGTCGTCGCTGCCGTGGTCACGCTGCGCGCACTGCGCCAGATCAAGGCCGTCGAACGCGAGGCCCGCGAGGATCGTGCCGCCCTCGTCGTGACCGAGTCGGCGCCCGCGCCGGAGCCGGTGACGATCACCGAGGAGGCGCCGTCGGCCGAGGTCGTGCGGATCGTCGAAGGTCGCGTGATCGTCCAGCCGACCCAGGACCAGCTCGTCGCGGCCACCATGACCCGGCCCGCCGTGCGACTCAACGTGTGGGCCGCGGGCATCGCCCACGCCCTGCGCCCCGAGAGCCGTGACCGGATCCTGGGGCTGATGCGTCGCGAGTACCGGGGCCGCAAGCGAGCTCGCCAGCGGGCCGCGCGTGCCGCGGCTCGCGCCACCAACGGCCCGCCGCCGCCCGCCGGCGGACGCGACTGGGTGGGCTCATGAGCGCCCGCGTCGTCTGGTTCGTCGCCGGCGCGGCCGCCGGCGTCTACTCCAGCGTCAAGGCCAAGCGCGCCGCCTACCGATTGTCGATGCCCGGCCTGATCGACCAGGCCGCCGCTCTCGGCTCCGGGGTGCGTGCCTTCCGGGCCGAGATGCACGAGGGCATGAACTCCAAGGAGCACCAGCTGCGCACCCACCTGCTGGCCTCCGATCCCGAACTCCGGCTCGCTCTGACCGAGCCCACCGACCCCTCCGAAAAGAAGGAACTTCCCTGATGGAGACCGCTGAGATCCGGCGCCGATTCCTGTCCCACTTCGAGAACGCCGGCCACACGGTCGTGCCTTCGGCCCCGCTGCTGTTCGACGACCCGAACCTGCTGTTCGTCAACGCCGGCATGGTCCCGTTCAAGCCGTACTTCCTCGGCCAGGAGACCCCGCCGTTCGACCGCGCCACGAGCGTGCAGAAGTGCGTGCGCACCCTCGACATCGAGGAGGTCGGCAAGACCACCCGTCACGGCACGTTCTTCCAGATGAACGGCAACTTCAGCTTCGGTGACTACTTCAAGGAAGGTGCGATCACGCACGCCTGGGAGCTCATCACCAACTCGGTCGACGACGGTGGCCTGGGCTTCGACCCCGACAAGATCTGGGTCACGGTCCTGCACACCGACACCGAGTCGCGCGAGCTGTGGAAGAAGGTCGCCGGCCTGCCCGACGAGCGGATCCAGAACCGCGGCCTGCTGGACAACTACTGGCACATGGGTGTCGAGGGTCCCGGCGGTCCGTGCTCGGAGATCTACGTCGACCGCGGCCCGCAGTACGGCCCCGACGGCGGCCCCGAGGCCGACGAGGACCGGTTCCTGGAGATCTGGAACCTGGTCTTCATGCAGGAGGAGATCACCAACGTCACCGCGAAGGACCAGTTCGACGTGGTGGGACCCCTGCCGCAGCAGAACATCGACACGGGCATGGGCCTCGAGCGCGTCGCGTACCTCCTGCAGGGCAAGGAGAACATGTACGAGATCGACGAGGTCTACCCCGTGATCGCCAAGGCCTCCGAGCTCAGCGGCCGGGCCTACGGGGCCGACCACGAGGACGACGTCCGCTTCCGCGTCATCGCCGACCACGTCCGCAGCAGCCTGATGCTGATCGGTGACGGCGTCACCCCCGGCAACGAGTCGCGCGGCTACGTGCTGCGTCGCCTGCTGCGCCGCGCGGTCCGCTCCATGCGCCTGCTGGGCTACGACGACCCGGCGCTGCCCGAGCTGCTGCCGGTCAGCCTCGAGCGCATGAAGGCCTCCTACCCCGAGCTGGAGACCGACTTCGCACGGATCAGTCAGATCGCCTACGCCGAGGAGGAGGCGTTCCGCCAGACCCTCGGCAAGGGCACGCAGATCTTCGACGTCGCGGCCGGCGAGACCAAGAAGTCCGGCGGCACGGTGCTCAGCGGCGACCAGGCGTTCGCGCTGCACGACACGTACGGCTTCCCGATCGACCTGACGCTGGAGATGGCGCAGGAGCAGGGCCTGTCGGTCGACCAGGAGGGCTTCCGGGCGCTCATGTCCGAGCAGCGGGCTCGCGCCAAGGCCGACGCGAAGGCCAAGAAGGGCGTCCACGCCGACACCACGATCTACCGCCAGACGATCGACGCCTTCGGCCCGACCGACTGGCTGGCGTACACGAACCTCATCACCGAGTCCACGGTCCTGGCGCTGCTGTCCGGCGGAGCGCAGGTCCCCGTCCTGTCCGAGGGACAGGTGGGCGAGGTCGTCCTCGACCGCACCGGCTTCTACGCCGAGTCCGGCGGCCAGAACGCCGACGCCGGCATGCTGCGCTGGGACGGCGGCCAGGCCGAGGTGCTCGACGTCCAGCGGCCCATCCGCGGCCTGGTCGTCCACCAGGTCCGGGTCCAGTCCGGCGAGCTGACCACCGGCGCCGACCTGTCGGCCGAGGTCGACCACGACTGGCGCCTCGGCGCCCGCCAGGCGCACTCGGGCACGCACGTCGTGCACGCCGCGCTGCGTGAGGTGCTCGGCCCGACGGCGCTGCAGTCCGGCTCGTACAACCGCCCCGGCTACCTGCGCCTCGACTTCGGCTGGGGCGGCGCGCTCGATCCCGAGCAGCTGCACCGGGTCGAGCACGTCTCGAACCGCGCCCTGCGCGAGGACCTGCAGGTCTCGCAGCACTGGATGAGCCTGCCCGAGGCCAAGGAGTTCGGCGCCCTGGCGCTGTTCGGCGAGACCTACGGCGAGCAGGTGCGCGTCATCGAGATCGGCGGCCCCTGGTCGCGTGAGCTCTGCGGCGGCACCCACGTCGAGCGCTCCAGCCAGATCGGCACCGTCGTGCTGACCTCCGACACCTCCGTCGGCGCGGGACACCGCCGCGTCGAGGCGTTCGTCGGCATCGAGGGCTTCGAGTACCTGGCCCGCGAGCGCGACCTGGTCTCGCAGCTGACCGAGATGCTCAAGGCCAAGCCCGACGACGTGCCCGCCAAGGTCAACGACCTCGTCTCGCGCCTCAAGGCGACCGAGAAGGAGCTCGAGAAGATCAAGAGCGCCCAGCTGCAGGGCGCGGCCGGCGACATCGCCGCGGCCGCGACGGACGTCGACGGTGTCGCGTTCGTCGGTCACCGCGCCGAGGGCGTCGGTGGCGGCGACGTGCGTCAGCTCGCGCTCGACATCCGTGGCCGCCTGCAGGACCGCCCCGCGGTCGTCGTGGTCGTCGGCACCGCCGGTGACAAGCCGTCGGCCGTCGTGGCGCTGACCCCGCAGGCGGTCGACCGCGGCCTCTCGGCGCAGCAGCTGATCACGGTCGTGGGCCAGCACATCGGCGGACGCGGCGGCGGCAAGGCCGACGTCGCCCAGGGCGGCGGCACGGACCTCGGTGGCATCGAGCCGGCGTTCGGCGCGGTCCGGGAGGCCCTGCGCGGATGACCTGGCGCCGAGGACGCCGGCTCGGCGTCGACGTGGGGGATGCCCGGATCGGGGTCGCGTCGTGCGACCCCGACGGGATGATCGCCACGCCGGTCGAGACGGTGCCCGCCGGACCGCAGTCGATCGCTCGTCTCGTGGCCCTCGCGCAGGAGTACGAGGTGCTCGAGGTCGTGGTCGGTCTGCCGCTGGGAATGTCGGGCCGAGAGGGCCCCGCGGCGGTCAAGGTGAGGGCGTTCGCGGACACGCTCGCGGCGGCGGTGCATGCGGCGATGCCGGGCGTTTCGGTACGGTTGGTCGATGAACGTCTCTCGACGGTGGCGGGCCAGGCCCAGCTGCACGCGAGCGGACGGACGACGAAGTCGTCTCGTGCAGTCATCGATCAGGCGGCTGCCGTAGTGATTCTGCAGTCGGCGATCGACGCCGAGAAGACACGGGGGACCGCCTCCGGCGAGGTGGTCGCCGTGACTGAAGGGAACGACGGATGAGTGATGGCGACGGCGGTCTGACGATGCTGACCGGCCCGGAGGATCCCCGGCCCTCCCGACCCGGTTCGCGGCGCAGGGCCGAGCCGCCCGTGAAGAAGAAGTCGGGCCTGAAGAACATCATCGCGCTCGTCGCGGTGATCGCGATCCTCATCGGCGGTTACGTCGTCGTCACGAAGGTCATGGACCGCATGGGCGGCGCCGAGGACTACTCCGGCTCGGGCACGGGCACCGTCGAGGTGACCATCCCCTCGGGAGCCAGCGGCATCGACATCGCGCGGATCCTGGCCAAGGACGACGTCGTCAAGTCCTCCGAGGCGTTCTACCAGCTGAGCCTGACGGACAACCGCGCCCAGCAGATCCAGCCGGGCACGTTCCGGCTCCGCCAGCAGATGTCGGCCGAGGCCGCGTTGACCGCTCTGGTCGACCCCTCCGCGCGCATCCAGGCCAAGTTCACCGTTCCTGAGGGCGCCCGCGTCGGGCAGATCGTCGAGATCATCTCCAAGAACACCGACCTGAAGGCCGAGGACCTCGAGGCCGCCCTCGACGATCCCGCCACCATCGGCCTGCCGGACTACGCGAACGGCAACCCCGAGGGCTACCTGTACCCCGAGACGTACTTCGTCGAGCCGGGCGAGGATGCCAAGGACGTGCTGTCGCGCATGGTCAAGCAGACCCTCAAGGTCGCCAAGGACCTGGACATCGGCTCGCGCGCCCCGGCGCTCGGTCTGTCCGGTGAAGAGGTCCTCACCGTCGCCAGCATCCTCGAGTACGAGGGTCAGAAGGACGAGGACTACGCCAAGATCGCGCGCGTCCTCTACAACCGCATCGAGCAGGGCATGCCGCTGCAGCTGGACTCGACGGTCTCCTACGTCAGCGAGCGCAAGGGCGACGTGTGGACGACGGCCGAGGAGCGCGCGAACCCGTCGCTCTACAACACGTACCAGCACGCGGGGCTGCCCCCGGGACCGATCGGCTCGCCCGGCGAGGCTTCGATCCAGGCTGCGCTGAACCCCGCGTCGGGCCCGTGGCTGTACTTCTTCGCGACGAAGGACGGCTCGGTCATCTACAACGAGGACTTCGGCAAGCACACGCGTGACTGCCAGGCGGAGTACGGCGCCGGCTCGTGCGGTGGCTGAGGTGAGGTGCGCCGTCGTCGGCTCACCCATCGCCCATTCGCTGTCGCCGGCGATGCACCGGGCGGCCTACGGGCTGCTCGGACTGGACTGGAGCTACGGCGCGTTCGACGTGCAGGAGGGTGAGCTCACCGAGTTCGTCTCCGAGCACCGCGAGGGGTGGCGGGGCTACTCCGTCACCGCCCCGTTGAAGCGCGAGGCGGCCGCCCTGGCCGCCCAACGCGATCGTGAGGTCGAGGCCCTCGGCGTCGCCAACACGCTCGTGGCGATCGACGCCGGCTGGTCCGCGGTCAACACCGACGTCCCGGGGGCGATCAACGCTCTGCGCGAGGTCGGCGTGGACTCGCTCTCGACGCTGCGCATCCTCGGCGCCGGCGCCACCGCGGCGTCCGTCGCGCTGGCGGGCCTGCGGCTCGGGGCACGCGACGTCGAGCTGCGCGTCCGCGATGAGCGGCGTGCGATCCGCACCGTCCAGACGATCGAGCAGCTGGGTCTGTCGGTGTCGGTCGTCCCGCTGCACGTCGACGTGACCGAGTCGGTCGACCTGCTGGTCTCGACCGTGCCCGGTGAGGCGATCGCGGGACACGAGCACGCCTTCGTCGGCACCGCAGACGCGGTCTTCGACGTCGTCTACGACCCGTGGCCGACGGGCCTGATGGCCTCGGCGCAGTCCGAGGGCCGTCCGCTCGTCAGCGGCCTCGATCTGCTGGCCCACCAGGCGGTCCTGCAGATCGAGCTCATGACCGGCGAAGCGGTCCAGCCGGACGTCCTGGTGACAGCGGCCATGGAGGCCCTCGCCAGCCGTTAGGGTGCTCGTCGTGCCCGTCATGACGATCCTCGCCATCGTGCTGGCCGGTCTGTTGGGCGGCATCTCCCCGCGCCTGCTGGCCCGCCTGCCGGAGCCGACCGCCGAGCCCGATCCGGACATGCCCGAGAAGATCGAGTACGCGATCCTCGGGGCCACTCCGAGGCTCGCACTGTGGCTCGCGGTGACTGCTGCCGCGCTCGCCGCGATCGCGGCGGCCACGATCTCCGAGCCGAAGCTGCTGCCGGTGTGGATCCCGATCGCCGCGGCCACGCCCGTGCTGGCCTGGGTGGACTGGAAGGTCCACCTGCTGCCGTACCTGATCGTCGCGCCGCTGTACGTCGTGACGTGGCTGCTCGTCGGCGTCAGCGCCCTGCTGATGCAGGACGCGTCGGTGCTGCTCCACGCGTTGCTGGGCAACCTCGCGGTGTTCGGTTTCTACTTCGTCCTCGGAGTCATCGGGCCGATGGGGTACGGCGACGTGCGACTGTCCGCGGTGGTCGGTGTGGCGCTCGGTCCGCTGGGCGTCGTCGCCACGTTCTACGGGGTCTTCTTCGGCATGGTGATCGGCGCCATCGTGGGTCTGGTCCTCGTCCGGGGCCGGCTCGGAACGAAGACGCCGATCGCGTTCGGTCCATACCTGCTGCTCGGTGCGTTCGCCGCGCTCTGGGTCTGAGAGAATCGCCCCATGCTTCGTTGGTTGACCGCCGGAGAGTCACACGGCCCCGCCCTTGTCGCCACCCTCGACGGCCTCCCGGCCGGGGTCGAGGTGACCAGCAAGGAGATCCAGGCCGCCCTCGCGCGGCGTCGCCTCGGCTACGGCCGCGGTGCCCGCATGGCGTTCGAGGCCGATGAGCTCGAGATCATCGGCGGCATCCGCCACGGCCGCACGCTCGGCAGCCCGATCGCGATGCGCATCGGCAACAGCGAGTGGCCCAAGTGGGACCAGGTCATGGCGGCCGACCCCGTCGACCCCGAGACCCTCGCCGGGCTCAAGCGCAACGCGCCGCTGACGCGCCCGCGCCCGGGTCATGCCGACCTGGCCGGCATGCAGAAGTTCGACTTCGACGAGGCCCGCCCGATCCTCGAGCGCGCCAGCGCCCGCGAGACCGCCGCCCGCGTCGCGCTCGGCGAGATCGCCGCGCAGTTCATCGCCCAGACCACGGGCGCGACGATCGTCAGCCACGTCGTCGAGCTGGGCACGGTCAAGGCCCCGGCCGGCCTGCTGCCGCGCCACCGCGACGTCGAGCGGCTCGACGCCGATCCGCTGCGCTGCTTCGACCCCGAGACGTCGACCGCGATGGTCGCCGAGGTCGACGCCGCGCACAAGGACGGCGACACGCTCGGCGGCGTCGTCGAGGTCATCGTCGAGGGACTTCCGCCGGGCCTGGGCTCGCACACGCAGTGGGACCGTCGCCTCGACAGCCGCCTGGCCGCCGCGCTGATGGGCATCCAGGCCATCAAGGGCGTCGAGCTCGGTGACGGCTTCGAGCTGGCGCGCACGCGTGGCTCGCTGGCGCACGACGAGATCGTCCCCACGCCCGAGGGCATCCGCCGCGTCTCCGGTCGCGCCGGCGGCACCGAGGGCGGCATGACCACCGGCGAGCTGCTGCGCGTCCGCGCCGCGATGAAGCCCATCGCGACGGTTCCGCGCGCGCTGCGCACGATCGACGTCCAGACCGGCGAGGAGACCCGGGCGCACCACCAGCGCTCGGACGTCTGCGCCGTCCCGGCCGCCGGCATCGTCGCCGAGGCGATGGTCGCGCTCGTCGTGGCCGACGCGCTGCTGGAGAAGTTCGGCGGCGACTCCGTCGGCGAGACCTCCCGCAACGTCCGCAGCTACCTCGAGAACCTGAGCTACCGGTGACCACGAGCCGTCCCGTCGTCGTGGTCGTCGGCCCTCCCGGCGCCGGCAAGACCACGGTCGCCGAGCTGCTGGCGCAGCGGCTCGGGGTCGAGGTCCGCGACACCGACCAGGACGTCGAGGCGTCCGAGGGCGAGAGCGTGCAGGACATCTTCGTCGGCCGCGGTGAGCCCGTCTTCCGCGAGCTGGAGGCTGCGGCCGTCGCCGAGGCGCTGCGCTCCCACGGGGGAGTGCTGGCGCTGGGTGGTGGCGCCGTGATGGACGCCGGCACCCGCGCGCTGCTGGCCGACCACACGGTCGCGCACCTGGACGTCGGACTGGCCCGTGCCGCCGCCCGCGTCGGCATGAACTCGGGCCGTCCGCTGCTGCTGGGCAACGTCCGGGGCCAGCTCAAGGCGCTCATGGACGCCCGCCGTCCGCTGTACAACGAGGTCGCGACGTTCACCGTCGACACGAACGAGCTCACCCCCGACGAGGTCGTCGACCGCGTCCTGGCCGAGCTGGGCCGATGACCCGCCGCGTCGCCGTCCAGACGGCCCAGCCGTACGAGGTCGTCGTCGGTCACCACGTGCTGGCCGAACTCGAGACTCTCGTCCCCGAGGACACGCTGCGCGTCGCGATCATCCACGCCGCGCCGGTTCGTGGGGTGGCCGAGGGCCTCGCCCTGCACCTGCACGGTCGCGAGGTGCTGCTGATCGAGGCTCCCGACGGCGAGCAGGCCAAGACGGTCGAGTTCCTGGCCCACTGCTGGGACCAGCTGGGGATGCACGGCTTCACGCGCTCCGACCTGGTCATCGGTGTGGGGGGAGGGGCCACCACGGACCTCGCCGGATTCGTCGCTGCCAGCTGGCTGCGCGGCGTCCGCTTCGTCACCGTGCCCACCACGGTGCTGGGAATGGTCGACGCGGCTGTCGGCGGCAAGACCGGGATCAACGTCGCCGCGGGCAAGAACCTGGTCGGCGCCTTCCACGAGCCGATCGGCGTGCTGTGCGACCTCAGCACGCTGGTGGACCTGCCGGTCCGCGAGCTGCGCGGGGGACTGGCCGAGGTCGTGAAGTGCGGCTTCATCGCCGATCCCACGATCCTGGCCGACGTCGAGGCCTCGCCCGAGCGTGCGCTCGACCCGACCGACGACCTGCTCGCCGATCTCGTCACGCGCGGCATCGCGGTCAAGGCCCGCACGGTCGCCGGCGACCTGCGCGAGACCGGCGCCGACGGATCCATCGGCCGCGAGGCGCTCAACTACGGCCACACCCTCGGCCATGCCATCGAGCGACACGAGAGGTACGCAATCCGCCACGGTGAGGCGATCAGCGTCGGCATGGTGTTCGTCGCCGAGCTCGCGCACCGCCGTGGCCTGATCGACGACGAGCTGTTGGCGCGCCACCGTGCCACGCTGGGCCTCGTGGGCCTGCCGACGAGCTACGACGGAGCGACGTTCGAGGAGCTGCTCAGCGGCATGCGCCTGGACAAGAAGACCCGCGGCGACCAGCTGCGGTTCGTGGTGCTCGACGGACTCGCCAGCCCGACCATCCTCGCGGGGCCCGACGAGTCGGTCCTGCGCGACTGCTGGCAGGCCGTTCGTGGCTGACGACTCGCGCATCGCGCGACTCCGGGTCCTGCTGGCCGACAGCGGCCACGCCGCGATGTTCGTGTCCGACCTGGTGAACGTGCGGTACCTGACCGGCTTCACCGGCTCGAACGGCGCGCTGTTGGTTCCCCTCGAGCACGACCCGGTCTTCCTGACCGACGGCCGCTACCGCGACCAGGCCGCGGCTGAGCTCGAAGCCGCCGGACTGGGCGACGTCGAGATCGTCGTGACCCGCGACCTCATCGGTGTGGCCGCCGGCCGCGCTCCGGCCGACCTCGTCGCCGAGACGCACCTGATCGACGTCGACTCGTGGGAGAAGCTGGGCCGTCCCGAGGCCTCGGGGCGGCTCGTCGAGCGCCTGCGCGAGGTCAAGGACGACACCGAGATCGCCGCGCTGCGCCGGGCCTGTGAGATCTCGTGCGCCGCGCTCGAGGCCCTGCTGGTGGGGCAGCTGGCCGGGCGCGCCGAGCGCGAGGTGGCCCGCGACCTGGAGTGGCGGATGCTCGAGCTGGGCGCCGAGGACCGTGCGTTCGACACGATCCTGGCCGCCGGCGAGAACTCCGCGATCCCGCACCACCAGCCCACCGACCGCGAACTGCGGGTCGGGGACCTCGTCAAGATCGACTTCGGCGCCCGGGTCGACGGCTATCACGCGGACTGCACTCGCACCGTCGTCATCGGCCCCGCCGCCGACTGGCAGCGCGAGATCCACGCCGCCGTCCGCGAGTCCCAGGCCGCGGGCCTCGACCGGCTCCGCCCGGGTGTCCCGGTGGCCGAGTCCAACGCCGCGGCGCGTGACTCGCTCGAGCGCGCCGGCTGGCTGGAGGCCTTCACGACGGGCCTCGGACACGGGGTCGGACTGCAGATCCACGAGGACCCGTTCATCGCCGCGGCGCACCCCGGTAGACTTGCCAGCCGCACCGTCCTGACGATGGAACCGGGGATCTATCTTCCGGGTCGAGGGGGCGTGCGCATCGAGGACACGGTCCTCGTCACCGACCCCGACCATGGCGGTGAGCCGGACGTGCTCACCGACATCACCAAAGAACTCCTGGAGATCGACTGATGGCAACCACGAACGACCTCAAGAACGGCATGGTGCTCAAGATCGACGGACGGCTGCTCGCCGTCATCGAGTTCCAGCACGTCAAGCCCGGCAAGGGCCCGGCCTTCGTCCGGACCAAGCTGAAGGACGTCGAGTCCGGCAAGACGCTGGACCGCACCTTCAACGCCGGCACCAAGGTCGAGACGGCCAGCGTCGACAAGCGCGACATGCAGTACCTGTACAACGACGGCGCCAACTACGTCTTCATGGACACGGCGACGTTCGACCAGATCGAGGTCACGCCCGAGATCATGGGCTCCACCGTCGACTACCTGCTCGAGAACCAGGACGCCGTCGTCGCCACGAACGAGGGCCGGGTCCTCTACGTCGAGCTGCCCGCCTCGGTCGAGCTCGTCATCGAGCACACCGACCCGGGCCTGCAGGGCGACCGCTCCAGCGGTGGCACCAAGCCCGCGCGCCTCGAGACGGGCAAGGAGATCCAGGTCCCGCTGTTCATCGACTCCGGCGAGAAGATCAAGGTCGACACCCGCGACGGCAGCTACCTCGGTCGTGTGAAGGCCTGATGGGAGCACGCACCAAGTACCGCAAGCGGGCCCTGGACATCCTCTTCGAGTCCGAGTCCCGCGGTTTGTCGGCCGACGGCACCCTGGCCGACCGGCTGGAGGTCAACGACCCGCCGGTCAACCCTTACACGGTCTCGCTCGTCGAGGGCGTGGCCGCGAACATCGGCGAGATCGACGCCCTGCTGGCGGAGTACTCCGTCGGGTGGACGCTCGACCGCATGCCGGCCGTCGACCGCAACCTGCTGCGGATCGCGGTGTACGAGATCAAGTACCTCGACGACGTGCCCGACGCCGTGGCGATCAGTGAGGCCGTCGAGCTGGCGAAGGAGCTGTCCACGGACGAGTCGCCGCGCTTCGTGAACGGACTGCTCTCGAAGGTCTCCCAGGTCAAGACGAAGCCGGTGCCGCCGTCGGAGCCGACGGAGCCCTCGGAGCCCTCGGAGCCCTCGGAGCCGACGGAGTAGCGTTCACCGCTTTCGCGAACCAGATGGTGCGGTGCGACCAGTCGCCGGACGGCGAGCGGTCGCCCGAGCAGGCCAGGATGGCGAGGCGGCGCGGCCCGTCGTCGTTCTCGTAGCCGCTGTCGCGGCTGTCGGCCGGGACCTCGAACCGGCGCTCGACGCGGTAGCACTGCACCTGACCCTCGCCGCGAACCTCCAGGATCGTGCCCTGGGGCAACTGCGTGAACAACCGGTTGCCCAGGGCCGATCCGTCGGGGTAGGTGTGGGCGTTCACCAGCACGTGGCCTTGCCTCGATCCGGGCAGCGGGCTCGGTGCGACGTCCCAGCCGAACTCCCACTTGCCCGACGGGGTCAGCGGCGGGACGCCGGGCACGTTCTGGGCGTCACGCTGCAGCGCCAGCACGGAGTAGTCCTTGCCCCGGATCGAGATCGTCTCGGGGACGAACGCGCGGTCGGCGCCCCCGCGGCACGGGTCCGGCTCGGGTGTCGGACTCCGCGAGGGGAACGTCGGCAGAGTGGGCTGGGGCCCGGCCTCGACGTCGTCGCGCTGGAGCGCGGTGACTGCCAGGGCGGCTGCCGCAACGACCACGACGAGCGTGACCGCGAGGGTCAGTGCGAGCCGCTTGCGCGCCGTCGGTGCCACACGTCCAGCCTAGAAGAGACCGCTCCCGATCGACTCCCCAGCGCGGATGCCGCCGGGGACCGCGAAGATCGCGGACCCGATGTGGCGGATGTACTCGTTGAGCGAGTCCTTCGCCAGTGATCGCTGCACGCCGACGAACTGCTCCGGTGAGCGCACGAACGCCAGGAAGAACAGGCCGGCGTTCAACTGGCCCAGGTCGTTGTTGCCCTCGACGTAGTTATAGCCGCGCCGCAGCATCCGGGCGCCACCGTTCTGCGTGGGATGGGCCAGCCGGACGTGCGAGTCCATCGGGATCGCGGGTCCGCGTGCGGCCGTGGAGACCACGTCGAAGTCCGGCTCGGTGAACTCCGAACCTCCCGACAGCGGGGCGCCCCGGCCCTTGTCGCGGCCGACGATGGCCTCCTGCTCCTCGAGTCGGACGCGGTCCCAGGACTCGATCAGCATCTGGATCTTGCGCGCGACCAGGAACGAACCGCCGGCCAGCCAAGGCTGGTCCGATCCGTCGGCCCAGACCCACGTGGCGAGGTCGGAGTCGTCGTTGCTGAAGACGTTGGCCGTGCCGTCCTTGAAGCCGAAGAGGTTGCGCGGCGTCGACTGGGACTTCGAGGTGGTGGACGTGCGGCCGTAGCCCAGTTGGGTCCAGCGCACCTGTGCCCGGCCGAACGCTATGCGCGAGAGGTTGCGGATCGCGTGCACGGCGACCTGCGGGTCGTCGGCGCACGCCTGGATGCACAGATCGCCGCCGCTGAACCGGTCCTCCAGCAGTTCGAAGGCGAAGGACGGCAGCTCGACGAGCTCCTTCGGTCGCTTCTTCTCGAGGCCGAACCTGTCGGCCGCGAACAGGGTGGGGCCGAAGCCGAACGTGATCGTCAGCGCGTTGGGCTCGAGGCCCAGCGCCTCGCCGGTGTCGTCCGGCGGCTTGTACGGGCCGCCTCCGGTGGCGCCCTCGGTCGTGACCTCACGTCCCTGCGTCAGTCGCGCGGCGGCGTCGGTCCAGTCGGCCAGCAGCGACTTCAGGTCCTCGCGCGTGGCGGTCGAGGTCATGTCGAACGACGCGAAGTAGAGGTGCTGCTGGACCCGTGTCGTGATTCCGGACTGATGCTTGCCGTGGAACGGGACGACGGACTCCTGCGGCTCGGCGTCGTCGTCACGTGCGGCACCGGCGGCGAACCCGCCGGTCACGCCGACGGCGCCCGCCGCTCCGATCAGCCCGAGGGCCGACCGACGCGACAGCCGTCCGCCGGTCATGACTTCGAGACCCCCAGGACGGTGTGGGTCAGTTGCGACAGGGGCTCGCTCAGGGCGTTGAGCTGGGCGCCCAGCTCGTTGCGCTGCGGCTGCCTGACCGTGTCGTACGAGACGAAGCCCTGCTCGTAGTCGCCGTGGGTCTCCAGCAGCGCGAACATGGCCGCGAACTGCCGGTCGAGGTCGCCGACCAGCTGCTTGCCCTCGGCGCCCTTGCCGGCGGCGATCTCCCGGACCGAGTCGTAGGCGACCTTGGCGCCCTCGACGTTGGCGTAGAAGTCGTACAGATCGGTGTGGCTGAACTCGTCCTCCTCGCCGGGGAGCTTGCCGTCGGGCGCCGCGACCTCGTCCAGCAGGCCGATGGACCCGTTGGTGATGTCACCGATCGTCAACACGAAGTCGGCCGAGTGCACCTTGTCGTAGAGCGCCTTGATGTCGGTGACCAGCTGCTCGCCGAGCTCCTTGCGGCCTGTGTCGTCGAGGGCGCTGAGCTTCTCGTCGGGGTAGTTCGTCTTCGCCTCGTCGAGCCACAGGTCCATCTCGATGCGGTGGAACCCGGTGAACGGCAGGTTCTCGGCCTCGGCGCCGGGCTTGCGGTAGTCGATCTTGGGGTCGAGGTCGCCGAACTGCTCGGCCGTGGGCTCGATGCGCTCGTAGTTGATGCGGGTGATCGGGAAGAGGCGGCGGGCGGTGTCGTCGTCGCCGGAGGTGTACGCCGCGACGAAGTCGTCGACATTCGTGACGAGCTCGGCGACCTGGTCCTTCGTGTAGGCCGTGTACGAGGCGACCGCCGCGTCGATGGCCTTCTGCTCGTCCTCGTCGACCGCGAGGTCGTCGCCGCTGACGGTGAACTTCGCGTTGCCGACGCCGTCGCCGACCATGCCGGGCTTGCACTCGGTGAAGTAGTCGCCGGGCTGGGCCTGGACCGTCAGGCCGCGCGAGGTGCCGGGCGCGATGTTCTCGACCTCGCCGATGATCCGCAGCTTGTCGCTGTCGAGCAGGTAGAACTCGGTGACCTTGTCGCCCTCGTTGGTGACGTCGAAGGTGATGGTGCCGCTGTCGGCCTTCGCCGCCGAGACCTCGCAGCCGTCGGCGGTGCTGGTGACCTTGATGGCGTCGTCCGACGACTCGGAGTTCTTCACGCAGGCGCTCAGCGCGAGCGTGCCCGCCAGGGCGACGGCCAGCACGGTGGAGCGGGAGCGACGGTTCATGCACGGGTTCCTTCGGTCGAGGTGGTGGCCGCGCGCCGGGGCTTGCGGACGACGCGCGCGTAGGCGGCGCCGACGACGGCCAGGTAGATCGCCCACACGGCGAGTTCGAGCTTGGTCATGTCGGGGGAGAAGCCGATCGTGCCCTTGAGCAGGGCGGCGGGCAGGCCCGACGGGTCGATGGTGTCGCTCAGCTGGAACGCCCACGCCGAGGCGCCCTGGGTCCACGGTCCGGGCAGGACGCCGGCCTCCTGCAGGTCGTGGACGCCGTAGGCGAGGATGCCCGCGGCGACGACGATCAACAGCGCGCCCGTCCAGGTGAAGAACGTGGCGAGGTTGATCCGCACGATGCCCCGGTAGATGAGCCAGCCGATGCAGACGGCGGTCAGCAGTCCGAGCACCGCGCCGACCCAGGCCAGGGGAGCGTCGTCGCTCGAGCGGACGGCGCTCCACAGGAACAGGGCCGTCTCGAGGCCCTCACGGGCGACCGCGACGAAGCCGACGGCCACGAGCCCCCAGCCGGGCCCGTCGAGCCGGGCGTCGATCTGGTGCTCGAGGTCGCGCTTGAGACCGCGGGCCGTGCGCGCCATCCAGAAGATCATCCAGGTGACCAGTGCGACCGCGAGGATCGACAGGGTGCCGCCGATGATCTCCTGCGCCTCGAACGTCAACCCGTAGGTGCCGAACGTCAGCAGGGCGCCGAGTCCCAGCGAGAGGGCCACCGCGATCGCCACTCCGGCCCAGATCCGCGGGACGACGTCGTCGCGACCGATCTTGCGGACGTAGGCGATCAGGATGCCGACCACGAGGGAGGCCTCGAGGCCTTCGCGCAGGCCGATCAGGAAGGTTCCGAGCATCGTTTCACCTCAGCCGGACGCCCGTAGTTAGGCGAGCCTCAGCAAAGGTACATCAGCCCGGGGGTCGCGGGGAACCGCTGTATCTCTCGATGAATCGGCGGGGTGGGTCGAGATGTCGGTCGGCGAGGTGACCGTGTGACTTCATGTTGTGGTGCTTGCGGCAGAGGCACCGGAGGTTGGCTGCGGCGGTGGTGCCGCCCCGGTCGTACGCGGTGGCGTGGTCGAGGTCGGTGTCGTGGACCGGGGCGCGGCAGCCGGTGACGCGACAGGTGCCGTCGCGCCACCGAAGTGCTTGGCGCAGCTTCTCGGGCGGTCGATAGGTGAGGACCTCGGTGTCGAGGACGTGGCCGATCGGATCGAGGACGAGCCGGCGCAGCACGGCGTGCTCGGAGGCGGCGAGCTCGCGGGCCCAGTCGGCCCCGACGGGCTCGCCGTCGTGGGTCAGTCCGGGTCCGTCGGTCAGGCCGATGAGGTCGGTGGCGTCGATGCTGATGGCGATCTCGGCGCGGATGTCGGTGGACGTGCCGGTGCACGAGGTGAGCCAGTGCGCGACGAGGTCGGCCTGCTTCTGATCGCGCGTGCGGCGGTCGGTGTCGCCGGTGTCGGGATCGATCGAGGGGAGTGCCTTCGCTGCGCGACGGAGTCGTTCGCCGACGGCGATGGCCACGCCTGTGGGCAGCAGCGCGTTCAGCCAAGATGTGCCGTCGCTCTGGTGGGTGATCGACACGCGGCGTTCCTCGACGGCCCGCGCGGTTTCCTCGCGGACGTGGTCGGGTTCGAGCCGGGCACGGAGTCGGCGCAACCAGCCGCGCAACTCGGTGATGGTGTGGGAGGCGGCGTACGCGGGCGCCGAGTGCTCCAGGAGCGCCCACGCAGCGGGCGTCTGGAGACGCTCGGCGGTGTCGGCGATCGCCGAGACGCGTGCGGCGTCGATGTCGCCGTCGTGGAACGCACGCCACACGCCGGGGATCCGCTCACGGACCGTGGCCGCCTCGGTGACCATCGCCCAGACCTGACGCTCGGTGACGTGCAACGCCTGCGCCAACTCGAGCGTGACCTCGCGGCGGGCCAGCTCCTTGCTCAGCACGATCTCGTCGGTGCGGTCGATCTCGGCCGTTCGCCCGGTGTGGAACGAGGCGACGAACTCCCACTCCTCGAACTCCGCGACGGCCCGGGCGCGACGGACCGCGTCACCTGCCACGATCGCCCGGTTCGAACTCATGAACCCAACGTAGTGGGCCCCACTGACAGAATCTTCGGTCGTGCGCGCTGACTCTGGAGGTGCCGCGAGATCCGTTGAGGGATGGAGTGTCCACTGCTCCAGGCACGGGCGAGGCCGCCCGGTGATGGTGCTGCACGAGGAGCCCGAGATCCTCGGCGCCCTCGTCTGTCCCTGGATCGACCCCACGGTCAGCGAGCCGGGGGAGCCTGGTCGACGCCCGTCCGTCCAGACCCAGCGTTTCCGGGTCTCGCGCTCTGGCGTCCTCGCGTCGCCCGGCGATAGAGTCACGAGCAGTCGCCGGTGTGCGCAACGAAGCGGACGCCAGAAGAGGTCGCCGGGCATCCCGGGGCTGCGGTCCTCCCGGCTCGGTCACGAGCCCCGCTTCACCCCGCGCCGCCGAAGGGCCCGCCATGAACGACCCCCACCGCCTCACCACCGTCGTCCTCATCCACGGACTGTGGATGACTCCCCGCAGCTGGGACCATTGGAAGACCTACTACGAGGGCCAGGGTCTCCGCGTCCTCACACCCGCCTATCCCGGATTCGAGATCGAGGTCGAGGCACTGCGCCAGGCCCCGCAGGTCATCGCCGACCTGACCGTGCCGCAGACCGTGGATCACCTGGCCCAGGTGATCGGCGAACTCGACGAGCCGCCGATCATCATGGGTCACTCCTTCGGAGGCACCCTGGCCCAACTGCTGCTGGCGCGCGGCCTCGGGGCGGCGGGCGTGGTGATCGACTCGGCGCCGACGGAAGGCGTGCGCGTCAGTCCGCCGTCGCAGCTGAAGTCACTCCTGCCCGCGCTGAGCAACCCGGCCACGCGCAAGCGCGCCTTCGGCTTCACGCCCGAGCAGTTCCACTACGCCTTCACCAACACCCTGACAGAACAGGAGTCGCGCGAGGTGTGGGACACGTACCACGTCCCCGCCCCCGGCCACTGGATCTGGGAGTACGGGCTGACCGCGAACTTTAAGCCCGGTCACCAGGAGACATGGGTGGACTACTCCGCGGATCGGGCGCCGCTGCTGTTCATCGCCGGTGGGAGTGACCACATCATGCCGGCCGCGGTGAACCGGTCGAACGCGCGTCGGTACCGCAAGTCACCGGCCCTCACCGAGTACGTCGAGCTCGAGGGTCGTGATCACTGGACCTGCGCGGCGCCCGGCTGGGAGGCGGTGGCCGACCGAGCCCTCGAGTGGGCACTGCGCAGCAGTGCTCTGGCTCCCTGACTGGTCAGGGGCTGAAACGCGCGTCCTCGGGGGCTGGTAGCGCTCCATGATGATGCCGATCGTCTGGTTGAGCCGGTCCTCATGGCGGGCGCGGCCCAGGGCGATCGCGGCATGGGTTGCGAAGAGCTCGGCCAACTCGCGGGACTCCGGATCCACCCGGTCGGCGCGCGTCGAGTAGAGGTTGAGGCCGCCGAGGGTCTCGTCCTGGATGTACAGGCGCAGCGCCATCTGGGCACGCAGCCCGGACGTCAGGGCCTTCGGGATGTAGCTGGCCCAGCGGTGCTCCTGGCCCGCGTTCTCGACCAGCACCATCGGCTCCTCGCGCAGGCTGTCGAGGCAGGGACCCTCGTCGAGCTCGTACTGCAGGGAGTCGAGCTCCCACACCAGCGGATCGGTGCCGGCCACCGTCTCGATGCGGCCGTCGCGATGGATGATCGAGACGCCGGCGTGGTCGAACGCCGGCAGCGTCATGACGGCGGTCTGGACGATCGTGTCGAGGGTCTCGGCCAGCGAGCGCGGGCCGTGAAGGGTGCGGGCGGCCTCGGTCAGGGCGGCCGCCATACGGGAACTGTCGGTCATGCGTTCTCCGGAACACGTCGATGCTCAGTCCTGATCGGCTCCGGGTTGAACCAGGGCACACACTAATGCTTCGTCCCGACAACGCGAACACAGGAGTCCGCGAGATTTCGGACTGTCCAAGCGCGCCCCGGAGGCCTAATGTCGTAGATCACACAGGAGAGCCGCGACGCCCCCCGGCCGGATTCCCCTTTCTTTCGAAAGGAATGTCCACGTGAGAATCACGCATGCCGGGGTCAGCCTGGCTTTGATGGCGGGAGCCGGCCTGATCGCCGTCGTCCCGGCGGCTTCGGCCGCACCTGCCGGGCCCACAGGCCCCGGAGGAGAACCACAGGGGTCCAACCCCGCGCACGTCCTGCCGAACCCCAAGTCGGAGAAGCAGGTCGCGCTGCGGCAGGAGGCCTGGGCCAAGGTGCTCAGCGGGGAGGCGACTCCCAAGACGGTCAAGGGCAACGAGGTGCTGAAGGTCGGGCGCGAGCCCGCGGCCGCCAGTCCGAACGCCCGCCGCCAGGCTGCTGCGGACGAGACGCAGGACCAGTACGTCGAGCTCTCCAACGAGCGCACCGACAAGGTCTTCGTCCTGCTGGTGGAGTTCGGTGACCAGCGTCATCCGAACTTCCCCGACCGCGACACCGCGCCGAACACCGTCGGTCCGGCCCGTTTCGACGGGCCTCGGTTCAACGAGATCCCGAAGCCGGGCCCGGACGACAACCGGACCCAATGGCGCAAGAACTACACCAAGAACTACTACAAGAACCTCTACTTCGGTGAGGGCGACGGCGTCGAGTCGCTCAAGACCTACTACGAGCGTCAGTCGTCGGGTCGGTACAGCGTCGAGGGCATGGTCACCAACTTCACGCGGGTGCCCTACAACCAGGCGCGCTACGGCCGCAGTGACGGTTACCCGTGCGCCTCCAACGTGTGCAGCAACACCTGGAACCTCGTCGCGGACGGCATGACCCAGTGGGTCGCCGACCAGAAGGCCGCCGGCAAGACCGACGCCCAGATCCGACGGACGGTGGCGCAGTACGACATCCGCGACCGTTACGACTTCGACGGTGACGGCAACTTCGACGAGCCCGACGGCTACATCGATCGCTTCCAGATCATCCACTCCGGCGGCGACCAGGCCGACGGGGATCCGATCTACGGCGAGGACGCCATCTGGAGTCACCGCTGGAAGGCGTTCCAGAACGGCGACGGGGTCTTCGGCCCCCAGGGCAACCTCGACGGGGGCGCGCAGATCGGCGACACCGGAGTCTGGGTGGCCGACTACACGATCCAGCCCGAGAACGGCGGCCTGTCGGTCGTGGCTCACGAGTACGGTCACGATCTCGGCCTGCCCGATCACTACGACACCTCGGCGTCGGGTGACAACCCCGTCAACTGGTGGACGCTGATGGCCCAGAGCCGCGTGTCGGACACGGGCGACCAGGGTCTCGGCACGCGTGCCGCCGACCTCGGCGTCTGGGACAAGCTGCAGCTGGGTTGGCTCGACTACGAGACGGTGGTGGCCGGACAGAACCGGACGATCGAGCTCGGCCCGCACGAGTACAACTCCGAGGATGCCCAAGGCGTCGCCGTGGTGCTGCCGGACAAGCAGACCGTCACGCAGCTGCCCACGCCGCCCGAGGGCAGCAGGCAGTGGTGGTCCGGACAGGGCGACGACTACGAGTCCTCCATGTCCCGTGCGGACATCGCGGTGCCCGCTGGTGGTGCGACGTTGAGCCTCAGGACGCAGTTCAACATCGAGGAGGACTACGACTACGCATGGTTCGAGGTCGAGGCTCCCGCGGGCAGTGGGAACTGGGTCCAGCTCCCGACCGCGGCCATCGATCCTGATGCGGAGACCGATGCTGACGAGGTCGGAATCGACGGCGTCAGCAACGGCTACGTGTCGGCGTCCTACGATCTGGCGCCCTATGCCGGTCAGACCATCGGCTTCCGGGCTCGCTACCGCACTGACGGTGCGGTGCAGGGCCAGAATGCCGATCTGGGCTGGTCGGGTCTGTTCGTGGACGACATCCGCGTCACCGCCGGTGCCACGGTCGTCCTCGCCGACGGCGCCGAGACCTCACCCAACGGGTGGACGCTCGACGGGTTCAGGTCGGTGGGCAGCAGCATCACGGCCGCGACCGACCGGTTCTACCTCGCCAGCAACCGTGCGTACGTGTCGTACGACAAGTACCTGCGGACCGGGCCGTACCACTTCGGGTTCCCGGACCGGCCGAACTTCGCGGAGAAGTTCCCGTACCAGAACGGCCTGCTGGTGAACTACTGGGACGCGTCGTACACCGACAACAACACCAGCCAGCACCCCGGTGCGGGACTGGTGCTGCCGGTGGACGCCAACCCGCAGGTGCTCTACAACCTGCAGGGTCAGCCGTGGCGCGGACGGATCCAGACGTACGACGCACCGTTCGGTCTGGAGAAGTCGGACTCGTTCTACCTGACGGCCGACGGTCGCCGCAGTTACGTCCGTGGGGCGGCGGCCAAGCCGCTGTTCGACGACTCCGACCCGAACCGGTACTTCACGCCGTTCGCGGAAGCGGGCCAGCCGCGGACGGGCGTGAAGGTCGCCGGGGCCGGGGTGAAGATCCGGGTGCTCGAGCAGTACGGCACCTCGATGCGGATCCGGGTGCAGTAGCCGGATCACCTGAGGAACGACCGGTGCCGGGGCGATTCGCCCCGGCACCGGTCGTGTCATGGCCTCGTTGCTACGGCAGGTGTCGGGTGTGGATGAGTTCTGCCGCAATGCTGCGCAGCTTGACGTTCTCCGTCGAGGAGACGCGGGTCAGCAGGGCGAACGCCCTCGTCGCGTCGATGTCGTAGCGCTCCATCAGCAAGCCACAGGCCTGGCCGATGATGGCGCGCGAGTCCAACGCCGTCTCGTACCGCTCCACCTTCTGCGCGGCGAGGACGGCGATGGCGATGTGAGCGGCCAGGGCGAGTCCCTCCGCCTGATCCTCGGCGGTGAAGGCGTCGACCTCGGTCGAGTACATGCTGAGTGCCCCGATGACCTCCGAGAGCGTGAACAGGCGGAGGGTCAGGACGGTGCGGGCACCGGTGGCCTCGGCGAGGTGTGAGCCCCACCGGGGCCAACGGGCGTCCTCGATGAGGTTCGGGATGTAGACCGTCTCGTGCTCCCACAGCGTGCTCAGCGCGGGACCCTCGCTCAACTGCTCCTGGAGCTGGTCGCCGAGGGCTGCCAGGTCGTCACTGGCGGCGGGGGTCTCTACGCGCCGCTTGCTGTACACCAGCGAGATGCTGGCTGAGGAACACGCTTCGACATGGCGGACCAGCAACTCGACGGCGTTCTTCACGGTCGCGGCAGGATCGTGCTGATCCTCCAACTCGCGGGCCGCGTCCGCCATGCGCATGGCGATGTCAGATGATTCGGGACCCACGACCAGCCACCCCCCGGGAGCTCGTTGTTGTCGAGGACCCGATCATAAGCGGTCCGCCGGGCCGTTGGCTCGACCCGGCAGACCTCGCGGATGTCTCTGCGCGCTGGAGACATACGCGTAACGACGAGGTACCCGCGCCTCGCGCGGTCACGCGCCGCCGTCGGCGATGACCCGGCTCGAGTCAGGACGTGACGGCTTCGAAGACCTTCTCGTCGCCCTCGTTCACGGCCTTCACGACGGCGTCGTAGTCGCCCTTGTCGATGGCCTTGCTGATCCTCTTGGCGGCCTTGGTGACCGCCTTGTCGACACGGTCGAGGTAGAGGTCGTCGACGACGGCCACCAGTGCGGAGGAGCCCGGCGGGAGCCATTCCTCGGCGTCCACGCCGATCTTCTTCTCCTCGTGCCGCTTCGCGATGGCGCCCGCGCCGGCGCCGATGGCGGCACCGATCACGCCTGACAGCAGCAGCGGCGGCGCGAAGAGCCCGACCACGAGGCCGGCGACGGCTCCGACCGTGGTGCCGGCGGCGACCACGCTGCCGCCGTGCTCCTCGACCTTCGTCTGCCCCGACGCATCACGAGACAGGACCACACCGGCGACCACGAGGTCGTCGACGTCCTTGATCGCCGTGAAGTCGTCGGCGGCGGACTCGGTGTCGTCGTACGTCGAGACGAACAGGGTGTAGTTGTGCTCTGACATGCTGGGCCCCCCATGGGCGGTGGTCGTCTTCGACCACCTCGAGTTGTCGACCGGGCGGCTGCCCGGTCGGTGCGATCGGCGGACGGGGCCCCTCGCCGGATGTGTGGTGAGGCACACTGCCCGCCTTCTTCGACGGTAGGTCGGGGGACGGAAGGCCGCCTCCCCGACACGTTGCCTATAGCCTGTAGGTGGCCATCGATGGGGAGTAGGTTCACCATGGCATCTGCCAGACCGGCACTGAACGGCCAGACGCTCAGCGCCACGGCCGCGGACGTCGCGGACGAGCTGGGCTTCGAGCACGTCACCGTCTCGGAGGTCGCCCGGCGCGTCGGGGTGAAGCCGGCCAGCGTGTACTTCCACCTCGACGGCGCCGACGACCTGCGCGGCCGGGTCAGCGCCCTGGCACTGACCGAGCTGGGGGAGCGGCTCGCCCTCGCGCTCGCCGGGCGTGCGGGCCGCGACGCGCTCGAGGCGCTGGTCGACGCGGTGCGCGGCTACGCCGTCGAGCACCCGGGCCGATGGGCGTCCACGCAGGTGCGCATCACCGCGCCCGAGGCCGGAGCTGCCGGTGCCCGAGTGGCCGCGCTGATGCTGGCGGTGGTGCGTGGCTACGGGCTTCCGCCCAAGGAGCAGACCCACGCCGTGCGGCTGATCGGCAGCACGGTCAACGGCTTCGTCCGCCTGCACGTGCACGGCAGCTTCGACCACTCCGACCCCGATCCCGAGGCGTCGTGGCTGCGCATGACGCAGGCCCTCGACACCGCCCTGACCCACTGGCCGACCACGGCCACCTCCGAGGAGACCGCCCGATGACCGACCACCTGCAGGACGTCCCGCTCGATGCCTCGCTGTTCCGCGGGGTCGTCGAGGTCGAGCACACCCCACGCGGCGTGCAGCCACACCGGCTGCCGGCATGGGCGCGCCGCCAGCTGCCCGATCCGCAACTGCTGATGGCGCAGGCGCAGCCGTCCGGAGTCCGGCTCGTGTTCCGCACGGCCGCGACCACGATCGAGGTGGAGGCGTTCCCGACCCGGGTGGCCTACGTGGGCGCTCCACCGCGACCGCTCGGCGTCTACGAACTGATCGTCGACGGTGTTCCCACCGCGCGCGGTTCGGTCGACGGGGGAGTCGTGCTGACGATCGACATGACGACCGGAGGGCGCGACGTGAGCGCCGGCGAGCCCGGAACCCTCACGTTCGGCGGTCTTCCCGGCACGGACAAGACCGTCGAGCTGTGGCTTCCCCACAACGAGATGACCGAGCTGGTGGCGCTGCGCGCCGACGCGCCGGTGTCGGCCGTTCCCGCCGGTGACCGTCCCGTCTGGCTGCACCACGGCAGCTCGATCAGCCACGGCTCGAACGCGCTGACACCGACCGGCACCTGGCCGGCCATCGCGTCGGCGGCTGCCGGGGTGGACCTGATCAACCTCGGCTTCAGTGGCAGCGCCCTGCTCGACCCGGCGACGGCGCGCACGATGCGCGACCTCCGGGCCGACGTCATCAGCGTGAAGATCGGCATCAACCTGGTCAACGCGGACCTCATGCGGCTGCGCGGATTCACCGCGGCGATGCACGGCTTCCTCGACACGATCCGCGACGGTCATCCGGACACGCCGCTGCTGTTGATCTCGCCGATCCTGTGCCCGATCCACGAGGACACCCCGGGCCCGGGCCGGCCGGACCCGGCCACGCTCGGGACCGACGCGGTGAAGTTCATGGCCGTGGGCGACCCCGCGGACGTGGCGTGGGGCAAGCTCACGCTGCGCGTCATCCGTGAGCAGATGCGCCAGATCGTCGAGGCTCGCCGGCAGGACGACCCGAACCTGCACTACCTCGACGGCTCGGAGCTGTACGGCGAGGACGACGCAGTGGTCCACCCGCTGCCGGACGCTCTGCACCCCGACGCGGAGACCCACGTCCTCATGGGTGAGCGGTTCGCGAAGCTGGCGCTGATTCCTGGTGGGTTGCTCGCGCGCAGAGGATGATGACCGCATGAGAGCTGCGGTGTACGACCGGTACGGCGGTCCCGAGCAGCTCCAGGTGCAGGACGTGCCCGTGCCGTCGCCGTCCTCAGGTCAGGTGCTCGTTCGGATCGAGGCGACGTCGGTGAACCTGAGCGACTGGGAGTGCCTCACGGGCTCGCCGGTCTATGCGCGGATCGGCGGCCTGCGTCGGCCGGCGCGTAGGACACTCGGCTCGGACATCGCCGGTGTGATCGAGCGGGTCGGGGAGGCCGTGACCCGCTTCCGCCCGGGCGATGCGGTGTACGGCGACAACCTGGCTCTCAAGGGCGGCTTCGCCGAGTACGCACTCGCTCCGGAGTCGGCGTTGGCCCCCGTGCCCGAAGGCCTCGGCTTCGCCGAGGCGTCCACGATCCCGCAGGCGGGTGCCATCGCGTGGCAGGGCACCGAGAAGGCGCTCCCGGATGCGCGGGTGCTGATCAACGGAGCCGGTGGCGGCTCAGGGTCCTTCGCGATCCAGCTCGCGAAGCGACGCGGCGCCCACGTCATTGCGGTCGACAACGGCACGAAGCAGGACTTCATGCGCTCGCTGGGCGCCGACGAGGTTGTCGACTACGAGCGCGAGGACTTCACGCGGACGGCCGAGCCGTACGACCTCGTCCTCGACCTGGTCGCCCACCGGTCGCCGCTGGCGTACCGCCGCGCCCTCGCCCGCGGCGGGACCTACCGCTGCGTGGGCGGATCCGTGGGCACGCTCCTGGGCGTGCTGACGGTCGGAGCGGTCACGGGGGCGGCCACCGGCCGTTCGCTCGGCGTCCTCGCGGTGAAGCAGGGACCCGCGTTCTTCGAGCCGATCGGCGCGCTCGTGGCCGGTGGCGAGGTCATCACGCACGCGGAGCGGATCTTCACCCTCGATCAGGTCGCGGACGCGGTCGCGTACGTCGGTGAGGGGCGTACCCGGGTCAAGGTCGTGGTCGTGCCGTGAGCACCGCGAGAATGGGCGCATGGTCCTCCTGACTCCCGTCGACGCCGACAACTGGCGCGACATCACTCGCGTCCGACCAGCAGAAGGGCAGCGCGAGTGGGTCGCGGACACGACGTACTACCTGTGCCTGTCGGCGTACGGCGACCTGTGGCGCTCCTACGCCGTCGAGGCCGACGGCGCGACTGTCGGACACGTGATGTGGGCCGTGGACCCCGATGACGGCAGCCACTGGATCGGCGGCCTCGTCATCGACTCCGAGCACCAGCGCCGTGGCCTGGGTCGAGCGACCGTTCAGGCGCTGCTCGATCTGTGGGAGCGCGAGGAGCCGTCCCTGTCCGGTACCCCGTACCGGGAGGCCGCCCTGTCCGTGTCGCCGGACAATCAGGCCGCGATCGGTCTGTACCGGTCGCTCGGGTTCGTGGAGACTGGCGAGATGGAGGACGACGAGATCGTGCTGCGCCGGCCGCGGGCCTGACGCGGTGACCGACGACGTCAGCGCTCTCACGGTCCGGCCGGCCCGGCACGATGACCAGCCCACGCTCGAAGCGTGGTCGAGCAGGGACCCGGTGGCCTGGGTCGACCGAGCCCGTCTCTCAGCCGAGCTGGGGACACGGAACTACCGGTACGAGTGGTCGTGGATCGCTGAGCGCGGTGACCGCCCGGTCGGCCGCGCCCTGTGGTGGGGGAGCGAGAACGCCGAGCGCCCGGTGACTCTCGACTGCCTCCTCGTCGCGGAGTCCGAGCCCCGTCCCGACGGGGTCGGCGCCGCGCTGATCCGTGCCGGGATCGCCGAATTCGGGGCCGGCCCGGCGTTGGAGTTCAACGTCGACGTCGACGTCCGGTGGACGCAGAACCCGGCCGCGGTCGAGGCCGTCGAGTGGCGTTCACGGGCCGCGCGCGCGGGCGGGTTCACCCGCTCGACAGAGCGACTCAGCTTCGCCCGGATCGACTCGACGCCGCGTCCGCAGCGGCCTCGGCGGCTCGGCTTCCGGCCCGGGACCGACGACGAGTTCCGAACCCTGTTCGCGGCGGTCGCGCCGGGCAGCCTCGATGCCCACACCCTCGCGATGGTGGCGGAGCAGGGCGTCGATGCGCTGGCCGACGACGATCTGCAGTTCTACCTCTCCCTGCCGGGCAGCCGCGACGCCTGGCGGATCGCGACTCTCGCCGATGGCACGACGGTCGGCTTCACGATCGCGACCAGGACGGCCTACGACGCCAGCATCAGCTACCTCGGTGTCCTGCCGGAGCACCGCGGGCGCGGGTTCGTGGACGAGCTGCTGGCGCAGATGGTCCACCTGCACCACGACGACGGGGAGCAGCGCATCGTGGGAACGACCGACGCCGCGAACGCTCCGATGGCCGCCGCCTTCGGGCGCGCCGGGTTCGAGACGACGCGGGTGCGGATCGTCCACGCCCGGTAGGCCGAACCGCGCAGGGCTGCGGCACACTCGTGGGTGATCGCGCCGCCGACCGAAGGACCCGATGTGAGCCAAGCCGCCCCCCACCTCGACCGCCGTGACGACGTCTTCGTCCTGAACCTCGGTGACGGAGAGAACCGCTTCCACCCCGACTGGGTCGCCGCGGTCGACGCCGCGCTCGACGAGGTCGAGAAGACCGAGGGCGCCAAGGCCCTCGTCACCACGGCAACCGGCAAGTTCTTCTCGAACGGTCTGGACCTGGAGTGGCTCGGCAGCCACGCCGACCAGATGGGCGAGTACGTCGCCGCCGTCGAGGGGCTGTTCGCCCGCGTGCTGGGTCTGCCCCTCATCACGGTGGCCGCCATCCAGGGTCACGCCTTCGCCGCCGGCGCGATGCTGACGCTGGCTCACGACTTCCGGGTGATGCGCGACGACCGCGGCTTCTGGTGCCTGCCCGAGGTGGACATCCACATCCCGTTCACGCCCGGCATGAACGCGCTCATCACTGCGCGCCTCGCCCCGCAGGTCGCCCACGAGTCGATGACGACCGGTCGCCGCTACGGCGGGGCCGACGCGCGTGACCTCGCGATCGTCGATCGAGCCGTCTCGGAGGACGCGGTGCTTCCCACGGCGCTCGAGATCGCCACGGCGAACGCCGGCAAGACCGGCGACACCCTCGGCACCATCAAGGCACGCATGTACGAGGAGACGCTGAAGGTCCTGCGCGACCACTGACCCGGGGCTCGGCGCCCCGCACCTCCGCCCGAGTGATGAGTTCTCGCGCTCCCAGCCGTCATACGTGTGACAGGACACGAACCGACGGAAGAGGATGACCATGAGCGTGGACACACCAGTGGGGGAGCGGGGCGACATGACCGGCGTCGACGAGCCGACGTTCTCGGCGATGACCGAGCCGCACCGGCGCGAGCTGCACGTGCACTGCTACCGGATGCTCGGCTCGTTCGAGGATGCCGAGGACGCGGTGCAGGAGACGTTCCTGCGGGCCTGGCGGCGGCGCGAGACCTTCGAGGGCCGCTCGTCCTTCCAGGCCTGGCTCTACAAGATCGCGACGAACGCCAGCCTGGACCTGCTGGCGAAGAAGCGGCCGGAGCCGGCGACCGGCGGCGAGGTGCTGTGGCTTCAGCCCTACCCCGACCGGTTGCTGGACGAGCTGCGTGCCGAGGACACCGATGATCCCGAGTCCGCCGCCGTCGCCCGCGAGACGATCGAGCTGGCGTACCTGGTCGCGCTGCAGCACCTCGCGCCCCGACCGCGTGCGGCGCTGATCCTGCGGGACGTCATCGGCTGGCCGGCGAAGGACGTCGCCGACCTGTTGGGCGACTCGGTCAACTCCGTGAACAGTGCGCTGCAGCGGGCCCGCGCCGGCCTGCGCGAGCACCTGCCCGCCGAGCGCCAGGACTGGACCGGGGGCGACGAGGACCCCCAGACACTCGAGCTGGTGCGGCGATACACCGAGGCGTCCATCGCCGCGGACATCGACGCGCTCGCCGCGATGCTGAGTGACGAGGTGCGGTTCGCGATGCCGCCCACGCCCGGTGTGCTGGTGGGTCGCGACGCCGTGGTGGACGACTGGGTGCAGTCCGGCTTCGAGACCATGACGGGTCTGCGCGTGCTCCCGATCTCGGCGAACCGGCAGCCCGGCCTCGCCGCGTACATCTGGGAGGAGAAGGAGCAGGCGTACCTGCCGCTGACGATCGACGTCCTGCGCATCGAGGGCGGGACGATCACCGAGATCGTCATCTTCCACAGCGACCAGTTCCCGCGGCTGGGCCTGCCGGAGCGACTGGAGGCGAACGCATGAGCAGCGTGGACATCGCTCGTCCCCGACTCGGCCGAGTGGCTCTGACCGGACTGGCTGCGACCGTCGGGGCCGCCGCCGTGACCACCGCGTGCGGCGCGCTCGCGAAGGCGACGGGTGTCGACTTCGAGATCCCCGACGGCGGCGAGTCCATCCCCACCGGTGCCTTCGCGACCGTGACCGCCGGCTTCTCGCTGGTGGGTGTCGTCCTCGCGGTCGCCCTGGCTCGGTGGAGTGCTCGCCCGGCCCGGCGGTTCCTGCAGATCACGGTCACGCTGACAGCGGTGTCCTTGGTCCCGCCCTTCACGGTCGGAGGGAACGGAGCCACCACGGCCACGCTGGTCGGACTGCACCTGCTCGCCGCCGCCGTCGTGATCCCGGCCTTCATGCGGAGCCTGCGGGGCTGAGAACGGCCGACTCGCACGCCGTCGCATCGGACGTAGCGTGGAGACAGGCGCCCGTCACCGCGGGCGCCTGTCGCAGAGAGGCCCCGCCATGACCCACCCCGCGGTTCCGAACGTCACCCTCGACAACGGCGTCGAGATGCCCCAGCTGGGGTTCGGGGTCTTCCAGATCCCACCGGAGGACACCCAGCGCGTGGTGGCCGACGCGCTGGCGGCCGGGTACCGGCACCTCGACACGGCCGCGGCGTACGCCAACGAGGAGGCCGTGGGTCGGGCGATCGCCGCGAGCGGCATTCCCCGCGAGGACCTGTTCGTCACGACGAAGCTGTGGATCCAGCAGCGGTCGGGCGAGGATGTCGTGAAGGCGGCCTTCGAGGGGTCGATGGAGCGCCTGGGTCTCGAGCGCCTCGACCTCTACCTGATCCACCAGCCGTTCGGCGACTACTACTCCGCGTGGCGGGCCATGCAGGACCTGTACCGCGAGGGCGCGATCCGGGCGATCGGCGTCTCCAACTTCTACCCCGACCGGCTGGTCGACCTCATCGCCCACAGCGAGGTGACGCCGGCCGTGAACCAGATCGAGACGCACCCGTTCTTCCAGCGCGCCGAGTACCAGCAGCTGATGGCCGAGCACGGCGTGCAGATCGAGTCCTGGGGACCGCTCGCGGAGGGCAAGAACGACATCTTCGGGCAGCCGGTCCTCACGGGGATCGCGGACGCGCACGGGAAGTCGGTGGCGCAGGTCGTGCTGCGGTGGTTGATCCAGCGGGGAGCCGTGGCCATTCCCAAGTCCGTGCGGCCCGAGCGGATGGCCGAGAACCTCGACATCTTCGACTTCGAGCTGACGGACGGTGAGATGGATCAGATCGCCACCCTCGACACGGGGTCCTCGGTGATCGTCGACCATCACGACCCCGAGCTGGTCCGGCGACTGAACAGCGCGGCCGTCTGATGCGGACGCGCCGGCTCGGACGCAGCGGCCCGGAGGTCTCGGCCGTGGGCCTGGGCTGCATGGGGATGACCGGAAACCTCGGGCCCCCGAAGGACCGCGCCGAGATGGTGGCGCTGCTCCGCGAGGCCGTGGACCGGGGAGTGACCCTGTTCGACTCCGCCGAGGTCTACGGCCCGTTCACGAACGAGGAGCTGGTCGGCGAGGCACTCGAACCGGTGCGTGACCGGGTCGTGATCGCCACGAAGTTCGGCTTCGACCTCGACGACGAGGGCACTCTGCACGGGTTGAACAGCCGCCCGGAGCGCATCCGGCAGGTGGCCGAGTCGTCGCTCCGGCGCCTGCGCACCGATCGGATCGACGTGTTCTACCAACACCGGGTGGATCCGGACGTGCCGATGGAGGACGTCGCCGGAGCCGTGCGCGAGCTGATCGAGGAGGGCAAGGTCCGTTACTTCGGGCTCTCGGAGGCCGGAGTGGCGAACATCCGCCGCGCGCACGCGGTGCAGCCCGTGACCGTGCTGCAGAGCGAGTACTCGCTGTGGTGGCGCGAGCCCGAGGACGCGATCCTGCCGGTGCTGGACGAGCTCGGGATCGGACTGGTCCCGTTCAGTCCGCTCGGGCGCGGCTTCCTCACGGGCGCCATCACGGCGGACACCACGTTCGGGACGGGCGACAACCGCGGAACGATGCCGCGCTACTCCGAGGAGTCGCGGCGAGCGAACGAGGCGGTGGTCGAAGCGCTGGGGACGATCGCGGAGCGCAAGGGCGTCACTCGGGCGCAGATCGCGTTGGCGTGGCTGCTGGCCCAGCGTCCGTGGATCGTGCCGATCCCGGGGACGACGAAACCGCATCGGCTGGCGGAGAACATCGGCGCGGCGAGCGTCGACCTCTCGGCCGAAGACCTGACCGAGCTCCGCGAGGTCGCGGAGCAGGTGCGCGTCATGGGGGACCGCTATCCCGCGCAGATGCAGTCGATGATCGATCGCTGAGCCCGGCCAGCGGCCCATGGCGTCAGCGTAGGTCGGCGTCACCGCAGGGGAATGGTCGTCGACGGCATCCGGTTGGAACCTGTGTCACCCGGACCAGCCGGGGTCACGCGGCGGAGGTCCGACATGTCACGAGTGGTCATCTTCGGAGGAACCGGCTACGCCGGCGGGAACATCGCGCGTGAGGCGTCGTCTCGCGGTCACGAGGTCATCTCGTACACCCGCAGCGCTCCATCAGAGCCGCTCGAGGGCGTCGAGTACCGGACCGGCTCCTTGGCCTCGCCGGAGGTCCTGGCGACCGCAGCCGCCGATGCCGACGTCCTGGTCGTGGCCGTCCACGGCGCCGATGTCGACGGCGCCCCGCTCGTCTCCTACGTGCCGCAGCTGATCGAGGCCGCGCGCGAGAACGGCGCCCGCCTGTCGTTCGTCGGCGGCGCCGGCTCGTCCCTGGTCGCGCCCGACGGCCCGCGCCTGGTCGACACGCCGGACTTCCACGAGGACTGGAAGCCCGAGGCGCTGTCCCACGCCGAGGTGCTGGAGGCGCTGCGTCAGGCGCCTGAGGACCTCGACTGGTTCTACGTGAGCCCGGCTGCCCTGTTCGGCTCCTACTCGCCGGGCGAGACCACCGGCTCGTACCGCACCGGCGGCGACGTCCTCGTCACGAAGGAGGACGGCTCGTCGGAGATCTCGGGCAGCGACTTCGCGCTGGCGTACGTCGACGAGATCGAGAAGCCGGCGCACTCGCGTCAGCGGTTCACCGTCGGCCACTGACGCGGGCAGCGGCGGGTCTGGTCAAGGTCCTCCGCGCAGGCTTACCGTGAGGACATGGCCACGACGGCGTCTGCACGACGACTGTTCCAGGCGGTGGGTGAGAGTCCCGCCTCGGAGCGGCTCGCGGTCGCCCAGGAGAGGTTGTACCGGCCCTTGCTCGACTGGGCTCGTGACAGTCCGCTGCACACCGACGCGCTCGGTCATTCGGTGCACCCGCCGCTGACCGACGTGGTGACCGGCTGCTGGCTCAGTGCCTCCCTGCTCGACATCTTCGCCGGACGGGACGCCCGTGGTGCAGCGACGCTGCTGGCGGCGGCCGGGCTGGTGGCTTCGGTGCCCACGGCGCTCGCCGGGGCGGGGGACTGGACCGAGCTCGAGGGTGACGACCGCCGGATCGGGGCCGTGCACTCCCTCGCGACCGATGTGGCGACGTTCCTGTTCGCCGGCTCCCTCATCGCGCGGTTCCGGGGACGGCACGGCCCCGGTGTCGCGCTCGGGCTGGCCGGGAACGTGGTCGTGGCGGGCGCGGGCCTGCTGGGCGGGCACTTGGCGTTGAGCCGTGGCGCGGCCGACCGCTCCGACCTCGGCTGACCGTCGCTGCCGGCGCCTTGGCACGATGTGCGCATGCGCGCTCTCGTCCTCGATTCCGCTCGGTCTCAGCCGGAGATCCGCGAGGTCCCCGAGCCGACGGCCCCGGACGGTGGCGTCGTCGTCCGGGTGGTCGCCACGGGCCTGTGCCGCAGCGACTGGCACGCCTGGGCGGGCCACGACGACGGCGTCGCCTTCCCGCACGTGCCGGGTCACGAGCTGGCCGGAGAGATCAGCGAGGTCGGTGCCGGCGTCACGCAGTGGAAGGTCGGCGACCGGGTCACGGTCCCGTTCGTGGCCGGCTGCGGCACGTGCGAGTGGTGCCTGGCCGGGGACGCGCAGGTGTGCCCGGACCAGGAGCAGCCGGGCTTCACGTACTGGGGCTCGTTCGCCGAGTACGTCGCGGTCCACGCCGCCGACACCAACCTGGTGGCGATCCCGGAGTCGGTCGACTTCGCGACGGCCGCCAGTCTGGGCTGTCGGTTCGCCACCGCGTACCGGGCGCTGGTCGGCCGGGCCCGCGTCGCCGAGGGTGAGTGGGTCACGGTGATCGGCGCCGGGGGAGTGGGCCTCAGCTCGGTCATGATCGCCCGCGCTCTGGCTGCCCGGGTGATCGCGGTGGACCGGAACGCCGAGGCACTCGCCGTCGCCGCCGAGCTCGGTGCCGAGCACACGCTCCCGGCGGACCGGCGCGACATCCCCGCAGCGGTCACCGAGCTCACCGGCGGCAGCCACGTCGCCGTGGACGCGGTCGGCAGCGAGCAGACCTGCGCCGACGCGATCCTCAGCCTGCGCCGCCGTGGTCGCCTCGCCCAGGTGGGCCTGCTGCCGGCGCTCGACGGGAACCCGCGCGTGCCGATGGGCCGCGTCATCGGCTGGGAGCTGGACGTGCTCGGCAGTCACGGCATGGCCGCGGCGGACTACCCGGGGATGATGGCGCTGATCGAGTCCGGTGCGCTGCGGCCCGACCGTCTGATCGAGCGGACGATCGGGCTCGCCGAGGCGGCGGAGCTGCTGCCGGTCTTCGACGGCGCGACGCTCGCGGGGATGACCATCATCGACCCGCGTCGCTGAGGGAACTAGGTCCGACGAACCCGCCCGAACCCCTCCGATGAGTGGTCCCGGGCGCGGCCCGACCCTGCCTACGGTGATGGGGTCCACGTCTCGGGAACCCCTCTGGAACCGGAGTGTTCGAGATGCGCACCACCTTCAGAACGATCACCGCCATCGGCATCGCAGCCGGCGTGGCCCTGGGGCTGGCTCCCTCGGCGTCAGCCCACGGCAAGCACCGCCCGCCTGCTCCCGTCACCGTCGTCGCCAGCGGCTTGGCCGGTCCCTATCAGGTCTCGTCGTCGGGTCGAGATCTGATCGTCACGGAGGCCGACGCCGGTCGCGTGATCGCGATCAACCGGCACCGGCGAGGATCGGTGAGAACACTCGTCAGCGGCTTGGGCGAAGGTGCCGCGGCGGGCGCGGTTCGGATCGGGAACCGGGTGTTCATCGCGACAGCCGAGGCGGGCGGACCTCCGGATGCTCCGCCGCGGCCGCCGTCGCCGTATCCCGGGTCCTCGGTGCTGGTGGCGTCGAAGGGTCGGATCAGCCAGTTCGCCGACCTGCTCGCGTACGAGTTGAGGAACAACCCCGACGGTCAGACGCAGTTCGGACCCGACGGGGCGCCGCTCGATGCGCTGTCCAACCCGTTCAGCCTGCTGGCCGCCCGGGGCGGGGGAGTCCTGGTGGCCGATGGCGGCGCGAACGTCGTCCTGCGGGTCAGCGCGAGCGGACGGGTGTCGACGTTCTTCGTCCCGCCGGTCGTCACGACCGGTGCGTGCGCGGGCCGACCGAACAACGACGCCGCCTCGACGGGCTGTGACCCCGTGCCGACGGGACTGGCGTACGGACCTCGCAACACGCTCTACGTCTCGACGCTCTCGGGTGAGGCACCCGGGCAAGGACGTGTCTACGTCCTCGATGCCCGTCGCGGCACCGTGAAGAAGGTCATCGGCGGCTTCACCTCGCCGACCGGCGTCGCGGTCGCTCCCGACGGAACCGTCTACGTGACCGAGGCGCTCGAGGGCCAGCCGACATCGGAGCCGGGTCCGGACTTCGATCCCTCGACCGTGGGTCAGGTCGTGAAGGTCAGCCCGCGCGGTCAGCGCACCTACGCGCAGATCACGACGCCGACCGGCATCGTCTGGACGGGTGGAAAGCTCTACTCCACCGCCTGGTCGCTCGGCAGCTTCTTCGGCCAGTTCGGCACCGGCCAGATCGTCGCGCTGAGCCCTCGGGCGTTCCGTTGACGGGACCTCACCGACTCAGCGCCGGCGGTCCCAGAGGAAGACGTCCTCACGTCGGTTGTCGTCACCGCTGACCAAGTCGGTCGCGTAGCTGGTGTAGACGATGTGGCGGCCGTTGCGGGAGGTGCGGGCGTACCAGCCGGACTGCTGGTTGCCCGCCTTCCCCGCGGCGCCCGCGCTGATCAGTGACGAGGTGGCGGCGGGCGAGGTGCGGTCCCAGAGGAAGATGTCGCTGGCCCCGTTCTCGTCGCCGGGGGCGATGTCGCTGGCCCAGCTGACGTACGAGACGTAGCGTCCGTCGCCCGAGATGTCGCCATGCCTCGACCGTTCGTCAGCCGCTCCGCCGCCCATCCGCCGGGAGACCAGGACGGCCGCCGTGGAGGGAGCCAGCCGGTCCCACACGAAGACGTCGTGGTGTCCGCCGGTGTGACCTGCTGAGATGTCGTCGGCGCTGCTGCTGAAGGTGATGAAGCGACCGTCGTCGGAGAGCGACTCGGCCGCGGAATCCCCGTCGGGTTGGCCACCGGTGGCGGCCCGCGAGACCAGGACGGGGCTCGTCGTCGCAGCGGACAGGTCGATCACGTAGGCCGAGGGGGTCGCGGAGCTCTCCCTCGCCAGGAGATTGGTCGCCGACGAGGTGAAGGCGACGAACCGGCCGTTGCCGGAGATCACCGGGTTGACCGAGTCCCCGTCGGCGCTGCCACCGCCCGACGCGCGCGTCAGCACGGTGACGCCTTCGCCGCGTGTCCACAGGAACGCGTTCGACCGGCCTCCCGTGTCTTCATCGACGAGGTTGGTGGCCGAGGTGCTCCACACGACGCGGTTGCCGTCATCGGAGATGGAGGGCACTCCCGACTCGTGACTCGACGACCAGCCCGGCTGCTTCGAACTGATCAGCTGCGTGGCGTCGGGGTTCTCGCGATCCCACAGGAACACCTGGAAGTGGTCGGGACCGCGGCCACCTGCCGCCATCTCCATGGCTCTCGACCGGTACGCGATCCAGCGTCCGTCCGCCGAGATGGAGGGCGCCTCGGAGCGGCCCGATCCGTATCCCCCGCTCGGGGGACGGCTGACCCGGACGGTGGCGCCTGTCGCGTTGTTGGTCGCGTAGACGTCGCCGGCCGCCTGGGTCGCCCCGGTCACCAGGTTCGAGGAGTCGGACACGTAGGCGGTCCAGGTGCCGTCCGCGGCGACGGCCGGAAACCCTGACCCCCCGTCGGCGCCGGCGCCCGACGGCGACCGGCTGATCAGCGTCGTGCGGGGCTGGGGAGCGGGCGGCTTGGGTGCCGGCGTCGCCCTGGGCCTGGGTCGTGCCGTGACGGTGCGGGTCCTGGAGGCCTTGGCCTTCAGTCGGCCGGTCTTCGGGGCGAGGACCCGGAACTTCGTCCGGCCCGCCGCCGTGAGCGTGATCGAGAGCTTGTAGGTGCCCGTGCGCTGGGTGCGCACCGTGCGGACGGTGCGCCACTTCTTGCCGGTCTGCTTCTGGACTCTGACCTTGATGCGCTTCTTGGTGCGAGTGACCTTGCCCGACAACGAGACCTTGCTGCCGACGTGGACGGTGGTCGCCGACGTCTTGAGGCTGACCTTCCGCTGCGGGGCCGCCTCGGCGGGCGCGGAGACGGCGATGAGGCACGTGAGGGCGACGGCGAGCGCGGCGAGGATCGCGATGGTGGTGCGAGGGACGCTGATGGCGCGCGGAGGTCGGGTCACCGGCCAAGGCTAGGGGTCCGATCACCTGCTGTCCGACGTTTGGTACAGCCGGTGGACTATTCTCCCGGATCCATGACCGTGGCGGACCGGGACGAGTTCGACGGGGTGGCCCTGGCCGCCGAGCCGCGGGAGAAGTGGCGCTACTGGCAGACCTCGGCTGACGTCACCGACGAATCGGAACCCTTGACATCTCCTCGTCAGGGGTGCCGTCCAGCGCGACGCGCAGGGTGTCCCGGGCCCGTTGCAGGCGCTTGCGTGCGGCCGACTCCCCGATGCCGAGCACGGTGGCGGCGGCTCGGAGCGGCAGGTCGTCCCAATAGACGAGCCGGATCAACTCCTGGTCGTCGTCCGACAACCGATCCAGCAACTGTCGGATCAGCAGCCCCGTGTCGTCGAGCGCGGGTGCGATCGCCGACGTGGGCAGGGCCCGCAGGCGATCGCCCAAAGCGGTGCGCCGGACGATCCCGCGACGATGGTTCGCCGCTGAACGGCGACCGATGGACAGAAGCCACCAGAACGCCTGCTCGTCGTCATCTGGCATCACGCGGACACGCCGCCACGCCGTCATGAGGGTGTCGGCGGCGACGTCCGCGGCGTCCTCGGCCGGCACTCGCCGCAGGAGGTACGCGAGCAGGCGGTCGCCATAGCGCTCGACGAGTCCTTCGAACCTGGCGGCCAACTGGTCGCGGCTGCGCATCAGCGGGCCCCCGGCGCATCGCCGAACCCGTGCGAGCAGTTGGTCTCGAAGTCGCGCCGCACCGCTTCGGTGTCGGCGGGTACGGCTCCGACTCCTTCGTGCTCGACCGCGTGCACGCCCATGTCGTCGGCGGCGAAGGCAGCGGAGTCCGCGAGTCGGTCGAGCGCCGCCATGCCGGTGTCGGAATCGACCTGACCGTCGAGCATCACACGCTGCCATTGGCACCGCGCATAGAAGACGTAGGAGGCCGAGACTCCCGTCTCCTCGGCGGGAACCGACAGCTGGGAGCCGACGGAACCGACGATGCCGCGGTCGAGGACGTAGGAGCCCTTCGACTCGAGAGCGGGGTTCGCCTTGAGCAGGCCGGCGACATGCGCCGTCGCGTCGTCCATCGTCACTCCATCGGGCAGGGGGAGCGACGAGGGGGCCAGCTTCTCGGCGACCAACCTGAGGTCCGTTGCACGCACCACATCGGTCTCGGGTGTGGAACCCGGGTCGGTGGTGCCCAGCCACGCCGTTCCGGCGCAGACCGCCGCGAGACCGCCGGCGAGCACGACGCGACGTGCGCGGCGTGTCGAGCGCAGCGGTCGACGCTCACCGTTCGTGATCGATCGGGCGGTCGCGGCCATGGCGGGACCCGCGGCGGAGGGGACCTGCACCTCCGGTGACGTCTGGCGCAGCAGGTGGTCGAGGTCGGTACTGGGCATGTGTGCTCCTTCGGGTGGTGTCCTTCAGGAAGGAAATGTCCAGACGCTCGAGAAATGTGACGCTACGCGTCCCACTCTTTCAGTCGTGCGTGAGGCGCGGCGACCTCGGGCGTGGTCATCCAGCGACATTGACCGGATCAGACTTTCGGACGGTCCGCTGACGGCGTTCCCTCTCTACGCTGAGGGCGTGAGCAACCTGCTGCGCTCCTTCCTGGAGGAACCCCGGCCTCCGGACCCGCCGGTGCGCCTCTGGCGCGACTGGGCGCTGGTGGCGCTCGTGGTGGTCGCTGGGGTGCTGGAGGGCGTTCTGCGCACGGACATGCCGCTACCGGTGCTGTCGGTAATCCTGGTGGTCGCACTGGCGCCGCTGCTGCTGTGGCGACGCACCCATCCGCTGGCCGTGGTGGCGACCGTCTTCGGCGTGATCGCGCTGGTCGACATCGCCTTGCTCGTGGCAGGTGCGCCGGCTCTCGACGTGAACACCTTGCTCTTCGTGCTGCTGCTGGCCTACTCCCTGTTCCGCTGGGGTTCAGGGCGCGAGGTCGTGGCGGGGCTGGCGATCATCGCCGTTCCGGCCACCCTGGCCATCGTCGTCGGCTGGACCGGGTTCGCGGAGGCGATCGGCGGGGTCGCCGTCCTGTTCTCCGCGTTCGCCCTGGGCTGGGCCGTGCGTGCCCAGCACGGGGCCCGCGAGCGATGGCTGGAACAGGTGAAGTCGCAGGAGAGGGTCCTGTTGGCCCGGGAGCTGCACGACACGGTGGCCCACCACGTCTCGGCCATCGCCATCCACGCCCAGGCTGGACGAGTCCTCGCGGCGACCAGTCCGTCCGCGTCACTCGAAGCGCTGGAGGTGATCGAGGTGGAGGCGTCGCGGACCCTGGCCGAGATGCGGACGATGGTCCGCGTCCTGCGCAACGAGGCGCCCGCCGACTACGCGCCGCAACGCGGTGTGGCAGACCTCGAGCTGTTGTCCGGCGCCTCGCCCGCCGGGCCGCGGGTGGAGGTGACGGTCTCGGGCGACCTGGTCACCCTCCCGGCGGCGATCGACGCCGCCATCTTCCGGATCGCCCAGGAGGCGGTCACCAACGCCCTGCGGCATGCCCGGAACGCCACACTGATTGAGGTGCGCGTCATCGGCCAGCCGACGACGGTGAGCCTCGTGGTCCGCGACGACGGCGACCCGGGAGGACCCGACCCCGTGCCCGATGCGGGGTTCGGGCTCACCGGGATGATGGAACGCGCGTTGCTCCTGGGCGGCGCCTGCCAGGCCGGACCCTGCCCCCATCGTGGCTGGGCCGTCAGCGCCACCCTGCCGCGGGAGGTGCCGGCGTGAGCATCCGGGTGCTGGTCGCCGATGACCAGGATCTCGTGCGGACCGGGCTGCGGCTGATCCTGGGCACCTTGGAGGGCATCGAGGTCGTGGGCGAGGCGCGCGACGGTCAGGAGGCGGTCCGGCTGACCCGCGAACTGCGCCCCGACGTGTGCCTGATGGACATCCGGATGCCCGTCCTCGACGGCGTCGAGGCGACCCGCCTCCTGGCCGGGCCAGGCGTCGTGGATCCGGTCGCGGTCGTCGTGATCACCACCTTCGACCTCGACGAGTACGTGCACGGTGCGCTGGCGGCCGGCGCCACCGGCTTCCTGCTGAAGGACGCCGGGCCCGAACTGCTGGGCGAGGCGATCCGGGCGGCCACCCGAGGGGACTCGCTCATCTCGCCGAGCATCACCCGCCGACTGCTGTCGACCTTCGCGCGCACGGGTCGGGCAGCACCTCCCGCGCAGCCCATCGACCCGCTCACCGAACGCGAGGAGCAGGTGCTGCTCACCCTCGCGCGCGGCAGTACCAACGCCGAGATCGCCGCCGAACTGCACATCAGCCTCAGCACCGTGAAGACCCACATCGGCAGCCTCATGGCCAAGCTCGGCGCCCGGAACCGGGTGGAGGTCGCGATGTGGGGGTACGAGACCGGCCGGATCCGGGAGTAGGCGCGACCCGGGCCCGGCCTCGTACTTTCGGTCAGGACAGGACGGGCCGTCAGACCGATCCGCGACCGCCGCGTTGCCGCGAGCGTGGAACCCATGATCACTGTCGAGTCACTGACCCGGAGGTACGCCGGCTTCACCGCCGTCGACGACGTCTCCTTCACTGCCCAGCCCGGCCGCGTGACCGGATTCCTCGGTCCGAACGGCGCCGGCAAGTCCACCACGATGCGCGTCATGGTGGGACTGACCGCCCCGACGTCCGGCTCGGCCACCATCGACGGGGTCCGGTTCACCGACCTGCCCAACCCCGGGCTCGAGGTCGGCGTCCTCCTCGACGCCTCGGCACAGCACGCCGGCCGCACGGGACGCGAGATCCTCGCCGTCGCCGCCGACACGATGGGGCTGCCCCGAGCCCGCGTCGACGAGATGATCGAGCTGGTGAGCCTGACGCCCACCGAGGCCCGGCGCCGCGTGCGCCACTACTCCCTCGGGATGCGTCAACGCCTCGGCATCGCCACCGCACTGCTCGGGGATCCCCGGGTGCTGATCCTCGACGAGCCCGCCAATGGGCTCGACCCCGCGGGGATCCGGTGGATGCGCGACCTGCTGACGGACTTCGCCGGCCGCGGCGGCACCGTGCTGCTGTCCTCCCACCTGCTCCACGAGATCGAGGTCATCGCCGACGACCTGGTCGTGATCGGCCACGGCAGGATCGTCGCGTCCGGTACGAAGGAGGAACTCCTCGCGGCGGCCGGGACGCTCGCCCGCTCGACCTCACCCCTCGATCTCGCCCACGCCCTCGAGCAGGCCGGGATCGCCAGCACACTCGCCGGCGACGGCTCGGTCCGCACGGAAGCCGGCCCCGCACGCGTGGGAGCCGTCGCCCTGACCGCCGGCATCGCCCTGACCGAGCTTCGATCGGCCGATGGTGCCGGTCTCGAAGAGATGTTCCTGTCGCTCACCGCCGACACCCAGCGCGAAGGAGTCGCAGCATGACCACCACGATCACCATCCCGATCACTCGACTCGTCCGAGTCGAGTTGCGCAAGATGTTCGACACCCGCTTGGGGTTCTGGCTGCTCGTCAGCATCGGCGTCCTGGCGGTCGGCTCCACCGTGGCGGTCGTCGTCGTCGCTCCTGACGCCAACATCACCTACTGGAGCTTCGGGACCGCGATCGGGTTCCCGATGTCCGTGATCCTGCCGATCATCGCGATCCTGGCCGTCACGAGCGAGTGGAGCCAGCGCAGTGGGCTCACGACCTTCACCCTGGTGCCGAGCCGCGGGCGCGTGATCGGCGCCAAGGCGATCGCAGCGCTCCTGGTGGGCGTCGGCTCCATGGTGGTCGCCTTCGCGGTGGGTGCCCTCGGGAACCTCGTCGGACCCGGACTCGCCGGCGTCGACACCGTCTGGGATGTCTCGCTTGCCGCCGCACCCCAGATCGTGCTCGGCAACCTCGTCGGCATGGGCATCGGCTTCACCCTCGGCGTGGTCCTGCGCAACTCCGCGGCCGCGATCGTGGGCTACTTCGTCGTCTCGTTCGTCCTGTCGGGGATCCTCGTCGTCTTGGCACAGGTGCGCCCGTGGTTCGAGGACCTGCAGCCGTGGATCGACTGGAACGAGACGCAGGTGGCGCTCTTCGAGGGCACCACCAACACCGCTGAGGAGTGGGCCATGCTCGCCTCGACGACGATGATCTGGATCGTCACGCCCCTCGTCCTCGGACTGCTGTCCCTGCGCCATGGCGAGGTCAAGTGACCGGACTCGCCCACCAGCGTGTGGGCATGCCTGTCGTCGAAGCGAAGCTGAGGGTGGTGTTCAGCATCGTCCGAGGCTTCGTGGCCATCCGGCGCCGCGACGTCCGCAGCCACCCCCGCCGCGCTGTTCGAGCCCGTGATCTCCGGTGACCTGATCACCGGTGACCTGGCCCTGGGTCTGTCGTCCTCAGCGGCCGCAGCGGATCGGCCCTAGGCTCGGGAGGCTCGCGTCGTCACCACGTCGCGTACCCACGACCCCCCCAGTGAAGGAAGCCCATGTGCCGCGTTCTCGCCTATCTCGGGTCCGAAGTTCCGCTTGAGGATCTGCTCATCAAGCCCGAGAACAGCCTGATCAACCAGTCCCTCGACCCGGAGCGCCACCCGCAGTTGCAACTGGCCGGATGGGGCTTCGGGGCGTGGGGCGAGCATCTGCTCAAGCCGGACAAGCCCTTCCTCTACCACCGGCCGATGGCTGCCTTCTACGACGACAACGTCGCCGGAATCGTGCCCAGCCTCCAGGTCAGCACGATGCTCGCCCATGTCAGGGCGGCGGACTACAACGCCAAGACCGTGCTGGCCGACGAGAACTGCCACCCGTTCTCCTTCGAGGGAACCCCGTGGATCGTCGCGCAGAACGGCGACGTGCCGAACTGGCAGCTCCTGCAGCGCGAGCTGCTGCAGCACTGCAAGGACGAGTACCTCGAGCAGATGGTGGGCACCACGGACACGGAGTTCCTCTACGTGCTCCTGCTCTCGGTGCTCGAGAGCAACAGCGACGAGGACGTGAAGCGCGCCTTCGAGGAGGTCATCCGACTCCTCGTGCAGGCGATGGAGGATCTCGATCTGCCGGCGCTGGCCAAGCTGAAGATGGCGCTGGTCTCGCCGAACCGGATCATCGGCGTCAACGTCGGCACCGGGCACCAGGGAGAGCCTGATCCGGAAGGCGACTGGCGCGAGCTGCGCAAGTCCGGGCCGGGCACGGACGACTACGCCCTCTCGATGCTCCTGGAGCCGATGTACCTGCTGATGGGTCGCAACTTCGACTACGACGGTCCGACGTACGACTTCGAGGAGACCACCGACGCCGAGGCGACCTCGGTCATCTTCGCCTCCGAGCCGCTGACCGAGAGCACCGAGGACTGGTCGACGTTGGAGTTCGGCGAGATCGTGTTCCTGGAGAGGGACGGCGAGAAGATCACCAAGACCGTCGACCGGCTGAAGGTGTAGACCGCCTCAGGGCTCGAAGTACTCGGACATGACGTCGCCAACCCATTCGGGTTGGCGCACGTCTGTCGGGAGGAACTCGCGCATCACCGGTTTGAGGTCGACGACCGGGGTGCCGTCGACGGCGTCGAGGCCGATCACGGTCAGCTCGCGACCGTCGACCGACTCGATCACGCAGCAGGTCACCCCGATGCGATTCGGCCGACGGGGCGCGCGGCCTGCGAAGACGCCGAGTGCCGGCAGGTCGGTGCGCCCGCGATAGGGCTTCGGCTCGCGGTAGTCGTCGAGCTCCTCGAACTGGTCGAAGATGAAGAGCACCTCGACGTGCGAGAACCCCTCCAGGCCTTGGAGGCACCTGTCGCCGAACCGCTCATCGACGGTGATGGTGCTGCGAACCGCACCCCACTGGTCTGAGTGCTGGACGTCGGTGCGGTCGTTGCGGACCGAGCCGATGGCGGTGATGGTGAAAGGGTCCATACCCACGTTGTAACTGATGACGTGACACTCGCCTATCCCTCGGCGGGATGCTCGGTGAGGCTCGTCGTGATGTTCCTGACCTCAGCCAGGACCGTCTGCACGGTGACGCGCTCGAGCGTCTCGGGTCGAGCGAGGCAGTCGATGTAACGACCCACGCCGGGATGGGCCAGCGGGCGCAGCACCAGGCCCGGGTGGCTGCTCAGGTCGCTCGTGTATCGGGGCATCAGCGCGACGCAGTCGCCGGCTGACACGACGGCGGCAGCCACCTGGAACTCGTTGATCCGGTGCTCGATGCGCACCTCGTTGCCGCCGAGGCCCGCGATCAGGGAGATGGCCTGTTCGAGGGGAAGTCCTCCTGGGCCACGTCGAAGTCGGTCAACCGGACGTCCGGCTGGTCGGCGCCGTTGAGGGCCATGATCAGCGGCGCGAAGATCGCGAGCCCGGCACTGTGGAAGGCCGCCACCGACACCGTGCCCGAGCGATCATCTTGGAACCGGGCCACCGCCTCGCCGCTCACGCACCAGACCGCGAGCCGTCATCTCAGTCAATTCGGCATCAATCGACGGCCGCGCGTGGGACGCTCGCCTGATGACGAACGGCGCCCTGCCCCCTGCCGGCTGGTATCCAGATGCGGAGGGCGAGCTGCGCTACTGGGACGGTGCGGCCTGGACCGATCACACGGCGAGCAACTATCGGTACGCACAGGGCGCAGACCGGCAGACACCCACGAGCCTTGCGCGCGAGAACCCTTCGGCGAGAGCGAAGGTTCCATGGGCTCGTCGGTGGAAGGTCTGGCTGGTGGCAGGCTGCGCGGTCCTCCTCGGGATCGGGGCTCTCGGAGCTGCCGCCACCCCGGACAACGCCGACGACCCCAAGCCGCAGTCCGTCCAGGCAACCGAATCTGCTCCGACGGCGGAGCAGACCACGCCCAGCCCCGAACCGTCTCCCACGCCCACCGAGGAACCAGCGGAAGAGCCCGTTGTCCTTCTGGTCATGAAGGACCAGAAGGACGGCGATTCCTGGGTGGGATCAGATGGCAAGGAGTACCGCCTGGGGCTCGTCAACACGCCGGAGCGGAACGAGAAGTGCGGCCCTGAGGCGACCGCTTTCACGCGCGACTTCCTCAGCGACGGATTCACGGCCGATGCGTACGCGACTGACACGTACGGTCGCGAGGTCGCGGAGGTGTTTGACCCGAAGGGCAGGTCGCTCAATGTCGAGCTCGCCAAGAGCGGACTCGGCGATGGCCGCTACCTCGATCAGTTCCGCCATGAGAACCCGGACCTGGCTCGTCGTCTCGACCGTGCCTTGGCGTCGGCTGCCAAGCCGGGCTGCCGGAAGTCTGCGGCACCGGTGCCCCTCGTCCAGAAGCCCCGCAAGACCAAGGCCCCAGCGAAGGACTGCATGGCCGGGTACTCACCATGCTTGCCGATCGTTGACGACCTCGACTGCGGCGAGATCGGCCACCCCGTCACGGTGACCGGCAACGATCCGTACCGGCTGGACCGGGACGGCGACGGCACTGGGTGCGACTAGACGCCACGCAACCCGGGTGCCCTGGAACCTCCTCTTCCCGCGCGTCACTGGCGGTGACATGACGCGGCTTCGGGGTTGGTCCGGAGACATGTTTGCCTGGCACGGCGTGTGCGGGCTATGACTGCGATCGGTACCGATAGGGGACTAGTGGATCGACGGCTGTGTCTCAGCTGAGGTCCGTGAGGTCCAGGACGAATCGATAGCGGACGTCGTTGCGGGCGAGCCGGTCCAGCGCGGTCGCGACCGCGCTGGACGGCAGCACTTCGACGTCGGCAGTGATGCCGTGTCGGCCGCAGAAGTCGAGGAGGTCCTGGGTGGCTGGCCTGCCTCCGCTGCCGCCGGATGACAGGCTCTTGCGACCGACCAGGAGCGCCATGGTTTCGATGGTCACCGTGCCGAGGTGTCCGAGGGAGCACAGAGTGCCGTCGAGCGCGACGGTCGCAAGGTAAGGCGTCAGGTCGTGGGCGGCCGAGACGGTGTCAATGAGCAGGTCGTGGGAGTTGGCGACTGCGGCCATCGCCGCCTCGTCAGTTGAGACAACGACGTGGTGAGCGCCCAGTTCGCGCGCGTCCTCCGACTTGCTCGGCGAGGTGGTGAAGACCGTGACCTCGGCGCCGAGCGCGTGCGCGAGCTTGACCGCGACGTGGCCGAGCCCGCCCAGGCCGACCACGCCGACCCGGGTTCCGGGGCCGACCTGCCAGCGGCGTAGCGGCTCCCAGACGGTGATGCCGGCACACATCAGCGGTGCGACGGCGGCGGGGTCCAGGCCGGGCGGACGGTGGTAGACGAACCGATCGCGCACGACGTACTCCGCGGCGTACGCGCCGTGGGTCAACGTGCCGTCGAGGCGATCGCGTCCGCCGTAGGTGAGGGTAGGGAACTCCTGGCAGAAGTTCTCCTGGCCGGCCCGGCACATCGGGCAGGAGCCGCAGGAGTCCACGATGTTGCCGACCGCGACCGGGTCTCCGACGGCGAACGCCGTCACCGCGGCACCGATAGCAGTGACCTCCCCGACGAACTCATGACCGGGCACGACCGGAAAGGCACTCGACTCCGAGGCCCCGAGCGCGTGCAAGTCGCTGTGGCAGACCCCGCAGTGCGTCACCCGCACCGCCACGTCGTCGGATCGCAGGTCGCGTCGCTCGATCGTCACCCGCTCAAGGGTCGAGCCGGGTGTTGTCGCCTGGTAGGCGGTGGTGCTTCGCATCTCGCGCTCCTAAAAACCAACTGGTTAGTCTGTCTCTGGAGGTTAGCAACACGAAGTCGCGGTTGCCAAACAGACTGGTTGGTACTCTCAGACTGTGAGCGCGCCACGATCCGCGGGTCCCTCCCTGACGAGCAAGGGTGAGGCCACCCGCCAACGAATCCTCGAGGCCGCGACCGACGAGTTCGCCCGGCACGGGATCGCCGGGGCTCGGGTCGACCGGATCGCCGCCGCCGCTGCCACGAACAAGGCCCAGCTCTACTCCTACTTCGGAAGCAAGGACCAACTCTTCGACACCGTCTTCGCGGCGTCGCTGGAGCGGATCATGGAGGTCGTACCGATCTCCGCCGACGACCTCGCCGACTGGGCGGTGCGGTTGTACGACGAGTACCTCGACCGCCCCGACCTGATCCGGCTCGCGACCTGGGCCCGGCTCGAACGACAGCCGACGGGGCACCTTACGGGCGACGACAGCATCGATGAGCCCAAGCTCACGGCGATCGCGTCGGCACAGCGGTCAGGCGCCATCAGCGACGTCGCCGGCCGGGCTGACCCGTTCGACGTGATGGCGATGGTGATCGCGATGTCGATGGCGTGGTCACCCGTGAGCAACGTCTACGCCGCGACCGCGGACGAGCCGGCCGCCGTCCACGAACGGCGCCGCGATCTGCTCCGCGAGACGGTACGGCGCGCCTTCGAACCACAGGACCATGAGCCGCGGCCCGTTGCTGTACGTCGGTGAGCCGGTTGGTGCTGCCATAGCGGCGGTAAGACGCAGATCCTGGAGTGCGCGACTTGCGGCAGATGCGGGCGCGCCACTGAGCCTGGGCCTCGGGACATGTCTGCGCACATCCGTCTTGCGGTTCCGCGCGGCTGAAGGGGCGACATCTGCTTGCTTCGTCGACTCGGATAGTTGATGGTCGAAGTCACAGCAGATAGCCGCCGCTTCGGTGGCGGAGGAGTACACGATGACCGCGACCTACACCTGGGACGTCTTCTCCACACTGGACGGCTATGGCTCGTTCGGCCCGGAGGGCGACTGGGGCGGCTACTGGGGCAAGCAGGGACCTGAGCTGCTCGAACACCGCGCCGCTCTCTTCGACACCGAGCAACGGATGATCTTTGGAGCCACCACTTTCCGGGAGAACGCCGAGGTTCTGTGTCGCACCGACGACCCGAACAATCAGGACGAGTGGAACCTTCGGATGCTGCGAATGCCCGCCACCGTCATCTCCTCCACCCTGCATGACACCCTCGGCTGGCCGAACGCGACCATCGTCAGCGGCGACGCTGTCAGCATTGTCTCCAGGCTGAAGGACGAATCAGACATCCCTCTGCGCTCACAGGCCAGCTTGTCGCTGAACTGGTCGCTGATGGCCGCAGGTCTGGTCGACCGCCTTAAAGTCACGATCTTCCCTGTGATCTCAGGGCGGACCGGAACCAGCCCCATCCTCAAGGGAGCGGGCGATTTCGACCTGGAGCTGCTGGAGAGCCGCACCTTCGACCGGCGCACCCAAGAGCTGGTCTACCGACCTAGTCGCCGCTAACCAGATACAACCCACGCAACTTCCGCCAACTCCGTCAGTGAGAGGTGATGAACATGTCTGACAATGACGAGATCGGAAAGCTCTCGGCTACGCAGCCGAACACCAATCTGAAGACGCTCGACAAACTGGTCGGCACCTGGACCGTGTCGGGTGGGGCTGAGGGCACGGTCATCTACGAGTGAACCGAGGGAGGGTTCTTCCTGCTGCAGCACGTCGACCTGGGCGGCAACTAGGGCCTCGAAGTCATCGGTCACGAATCCAAGTACGGCGAGGAACCGAGCGTCGACATCCGGTCTCGTTACTACGGATTCTCGGAGGGAGAGACCCTCGACTACACCTATGAGGTCCTCGACGACACGCTCACGATCCGGATGGGCGAACGCTAATCGCTGGCGTACTACCAAGGCACGTTCGATCAGGAGGGAAACACCCTCACGGGCGCGTGGCACTATCCGGGCGGTGGCGGATACTCGACGACCTCGACCCGCGTGGTCGACTGAAGATCGAATCTCGGCAGGAGCGGATGTGCACCTGGCGTGCGTGCCCATAAACGGCGAAATGCCGCAGCTGCCCTGCCGAACGCGAATCGGTTCGGCGCTTCAGCGCGTCGATTGAGCGGGAGCGGATCTGAACGGAAGTATTTCCGTCGCAATAGCCAACGGCCACGCGTCAGCCGTCCCGCGGGTGCGGAGGAGTCCAACGCAAGCCCACTGGTAACCTGACGAAGAACCATCCTTTAACCACCGTCCTGTGAGGCGGAGAAGGAGGTCGGCTTTGAGCACCGTCATGGATGCCACCGACATCTCGCGTGCGCTGACACGCATCACCCACGAGATCCTTGAGCGCAATCGCGACGCCGAAGGCGTGGTGATCCTGGGGATTCCCACCCGCGGCGTCGAACTCGCCGAGCGCATCGCCGCGAAGATGGCCGAGGTCGAGGGGACCACCATCAAGCCCGGCGCTCTCGACGTCACGATGTACCGCGACGACCTGCGACTGAAGGCTCCGCGCGCGCTGGAGCGCACCAACGTCCCCGAGGACATCGACGGTCGCGTCGTCGTCCTGGTCGACGACGTGCTGATGAGCGGCCGCACGATCCGCGCCGCGCTCGACGCGCTCAGCGACCTCGGCCGCCCGAAGGCCGTGCAGTTGGCCGTCCTGGTCGACCGCGGCCACCGCGAGCTGCCGATCCGGGCCGACTTCGTGGGCAAGAACCTGCCCACCTCGAAGAGCGAGAAGGTCCGCGTCCGGCTCACCGAGACCGACGGCGCCGATGACTCCGTCTCGATCGAGGGGAGTGACGCATGAAGCACCTCCTGAGCGCCGGCGACCTGAGCCGCGACGAGGCCACGCTGATCCTCGACACCGCCGAGCAGCTGCTCAGCGTCGCGCAGCGGCCGATCAAGAAGCTGCCCACCCTGCGCGGGCGCACGATCGTCAACCTGTTCTTCGAGGACTCGACCCGTACGCGGATCAGCTTCGAGGCCGCGGCCAAGCGCCTCTCGGCCGACGTCATCAACTTCAGCGCCAAGGGCTCCAGCGTCAGCAAGGGGGAGTCCCTCAAGGACACCGCGCTGACCCTGCAGGCCATGGGCGCCGACGCGGTCGTCATCCGCCACCACGCCTCGGGCGCGCCGCACCGCCTCGCCACCTCCGCGTGGACCAAGGGTGCGGTCGTCAACGCCGGCGACGGCACCCACGAGCACCCCACGCAGGCGCTGCTCGACGCGTTCACGATGCGCTCGCACCTGGGCGACCTCGAGGGCAAGAACGTCACGATCGTCGGCGACGTCCTGCACAGCCGCGTCGCCCGCTCGAACGCGCTGCTGCTCGACACGCTCGGCGCCAACGTCACGCTCGTCGCCCCGCCGACGCTGCTGCCGGTGGGCGTCGAGACCTGGCCCGTCGAGACCTCCTACAACCTCGACGCGAGCCTGGAGAAGGCCGACGCGGTGATGATGCTGCGCGTCCAGCGCGAGCGGATGAACGCCTCGTACTTCCCGAGCGCCCGCGAGTACAGCCGCCGCTACGGGCTCGACGTCGCCCGCATGAACCGCCTGCCCGACCACGCCATCGTCATGCACCCCGGACCGATGAACCGCGGCATGGAGATCGGAGCCGACGTCGCCGACAGCGACCGCTCCGTCATCGTCGAGCAGGTCACCAACGGCGTCGCCGTCCGCATGGCCGTCCTGTACCTGCTGCTGGGCGGCGCCACCGAAGGAGAGAACGCATGAGCACCGTCATCAAGGGCGCCCGCATCCTGGGCGACGAGGTGGCCGACATCCTCATCGAGGGCGGTGTCATCACCCAGATCGGCACCGACCTGAACGGTGACGAGACCGTCGACGCCGAGGGCCTCATCGCCCTGCCCGGCCTCGTCGACCTGCACACCCACCTGCGCGAGCCCGGCCGCGAGGACGCCGAGACCGTCCTCACCGGAACCCAGGCCGCCGCGCGCGGCGGCTTCACCTGCGTCTTCGCGATGGCCAACACCGAGCCCGTCGCCGACACCGCCGGTGTCGTCGAGCAGGTCTGGCGCCTGGGCCGCGAGCACGGCTACGCCGACGTCCAGCCCATCGGCGCCGTCACCGTCGGCCTGGCGGGGGAGCACCTCGCCGAGCTGGGCGCGATGGCCGATTCGGCCGCCCAGGTCCGCGTCTTCAGCGACGACGGCAAGTGCGTCAGCGACGCCGTCCTCATGCGACGCGCCCTGGAGTACGTCAAGGCGTTCGACGGCGTCATCGCCCAGCACGCGCAGGAGCCGCGCCTCACCGAAGGCGCCCAGATGAACGAGGGTCCGCTCTCGGGCGAGCTCGGCCTCACCGGCTGGCCCGCCGTCGCCGAGGAGGCGATCATCGCCCGCGACGTGCTGCTGGCCGAGCACGTCGGCAGCCGCCTGCACGTGTGCCACCTGTCCACGCGCGGCTCGGTCGAGATCGTCCGCTGGGCCAAGAGCCGAGGCATCGACGTCACCGCCGAGGTCACGCCCCACCACCTGCTGCTCGACGACGAGCTGGTCCGCAGCTACGACCCGATCTACAAGGTCAACCCGCCGCTGCGCAGCAAGGACGATGTCCTGGCCGTCCGCGAGGGCCTGGCCGACGGCACGATCGACATCGTCGCCACCGACCACGCTCCGCACCCCATGGAGGACAAGGAGTGCGAGTGGCAGGCCGCGGCCTTCGGCATGATCGGCCTCGAGACCGCCCTGTCGATCGTGCAGCAGACCATGGTCGACACCGGCGCCCTGACCTGGGCCCGCGTCGCCGAGGTCATGAGCGCCAACCCGGCTCGCATCGGCCGCGCCACCACCCACGGCCGCCCGCTGGCGGTCGGCGAACCCGCCCACGTGGTGCTCTACGACCCGACGGCGAAGCGTACGATCGAACCCGCCGACACCGCGAGTCTCTCGCGCAACACGCCGTACGCCGGAAGGGAACTTCCCGGCCGCGTGGTCGCGACGTTCCTCGCCGGCAAGCCCACCGTCCTGGAAGGAAAGCTGCAGTGACGTTCACCCCCGCCATCCTCGTGCTCGAGGACGGACGCACCTTCCGCGGTCGTTCGTACGGCGCGACCGGCACCACCATCGCCGAGATCGTCTTCAACACCGGCATGACCGGCTACCAGGAGACGCTCACCGACCCGTCGTACCGCGGCCAGATCGTCGTCATGACGGCCCCGCACATCGGCAACACCGGCGCCAACCCCGAGGACTTCGAGTCCGGCCGGGTCTGGGTCGACGGCTACGTCGTGCGCGACCCCGCCCGCCAGCGCTCCAACTGGCGCTCCGACCGCACCCTCGACGAGCTGCTCGCCGAGCAGGGCGTCGTCGGCATCAGCGGCATCGACACCCGCGCCCTGACCCGCCACCTGCGCGAGCGCGGCTCCATGCGCGCCGGCATCAGCACCGAGGTCCTCGACCCCGAGAAGCTGCTCGAGCAGGTGCAGCAGGCGCCCGCCATGACCGGCTCGAACTACCTCGCCGACGTCACCGTTCCCGAGGCGCACGTCGTCCCGGCCGAGGGCGAGAAGAAGTACACCGTCGTCGCGCTCGACCTGGGCATCAAGGGCATGACCCCCAAGCTCATGGCCAAGCGCGGCATCGAGGTGCACGTGCTGCCCGCCACCGCGACGCTCGACGAGGTGCTCGCTGTCGAGCCCGACGGCGTCTTCATGTCGAACGGCCCCGGCGACCCGGCCACCGCCGACCACCAGGTCGAGCTGGTTCAGGGCGTCCTCGAGCGCGGCACGCCGTACTTCGGCATCTGCCTGGGCAACCAGATCTTCGGCCGCGCCCTCGGACGCGGCACCTACAAGCTCAAGTACGGACACCGCGGCGTCAACCAGCCGGTGCAGGACCGCACGACCGGCAAGGTCGAGATCACCGCGCACAACCACGGGTTCGCCGTGGACGCGCCGCTCGACGAGGACTTCGAGACGCCCTTCGGGCCGGCCCGGGTCACCCACGTGTGCCTGAACGACGACGTCGTCGAGGGCATCGCGCTGCTGAACCAGCCCGGCTTCAGCGTCCAGTACCACCCCGAGGCCGCCGCGGGTCCGCACGACGCCGGCTACCTCTTCGACCGCTTCACCGACCTCATGGAGGCAGCTCGTGCCGAAGCGCACTGACATCGAGTCCGTTCTCGTCATCGGGTCCGGCCCGATCGTCATCGGCCAGGCGGCCGAGTTCGACTACTCCGGCACCCAGGCCTGCCGCGTCCTGCGCGAGGAGGGCCTGCGGGTCATCCTGGTCAACTCCAACCCGGCCACGATCATGACCGACCCGGAGTTCGCCGACGCCACGTACGTCGAGCCGATCACGCCCGAGTACGTCGAGAAGGTCATCGCCGCCGAGCGTCCCGACGCGCTGCTGGCCACCCTGGGCGGCCAGACCGCCCTCAACGCGGCCATCGAGCTGGACAAGCGCGGCATCCTCGAGAAGTACGGCGTCGAGCTGATCGGCGCGTCCATCGACGCGATCGAGAAGGGCGAGAACCGCGAGTCCTTCAAGCGGATCGTCGAGGGCCTGCCCGCCGAGTGGGGCGCCGAGGTCGCCAAGTCCGTCATCTGCCACACGATGGCCGAGTGCGAGGCCGGCGTCGACGAGCTCGGCGGCTACCCGGTCGTCGTGCGCCCCTCCTTCACGATGGGCGGCTCGGGCTCCGGCCTGGCGTACAACCATGAAGACCTGCTGCGCATCGCCGGCAGCGGCCTGGCGCTCAGCCCCACCACCGAGGTGCTCCTGGAGGAGTCCATCCTCGGCTGGAAGGAGTACGAGCTCGAGGTCATGCGCGACACCGCCGACAACGTGGTGATCGTCTGCTCGATCGAGAACCTCGACCCGATGGGCGTCCACACCGGCGACTCGATCACCGTCGCCCCGGCGATGACGCTGACCGACGTCGAGTACCAGCGCCTGCGTGACATCTCGATCGGTGTCATCCGCGAGGTCGGCGTCGACACCGGCGGCTGCAACATCCAGTTCGCGGTCAACCCGGTCGACGGCCGCATCGTCGTCATCGAGATGAACCCCCGCGTCTCGCGCTCGTCGGCGCTGGCGTCGAAGGCCACCGGCTTCCCGATCGCCAAGATCGCCGCCAAGGTCGCCATCGGCTACACGCTCGACGAGATCCCCAACGACATCACGCAGGAGACCCCGGCCAGCTTCGAGCCGAGCCTGGACTACGTCGTCGTCAAGGTGCCGCGGTTCGCGTTCGAGAAGTTCCCGGCCGCCGACGCCACGCTGACGACGCACATGAAGTCCGTCGGCGAGGCCATGGCGATCGGCCGCAACTTCACCGAGGCGCTGCAGAAGGCGCTGCGCTCGCTCGACCGGCCCGCCGCCGCGTTCTCGTGGGAGCGCGAGTGGGTCGACCTGGACAAGGACGACCTGCTGCAGCGGGCCTCCGTGCCGCACGACGGCCGGCTCAAGCTGGTCATGGATGCGCTGCGCGCCGGGGCCACCCCCGACGAGGTCTTCGAGGCCACGCGCATCGACCCGTGGTTCGTCGACCAGCTGGCGCTGCTCAACGAGGTCGCCGCCGAGCTGAACGCGGCCGAGCGGCTCACGCCCGACCTGCTGCGTCACGCCAAGCGTCACGGTTTCTCGGACGCGCAGATCGGTCGCATCCGCGGCATGTCCGAGGACGTCGTCCGCGGCGTCCGGCACGCGCTCGGTGTCCGCCCGGTCTACAAGACCGTCGACACCTGCGCCGCCGAGTTCGCCGCCAAGACGCCGTACCACTACTCGTCGTACGACGAGGAGACCGAGGTCGAGCCGCGCGAGCGTCCGGCCGTGCTGATCCTGGGCTCCGGCCCGAACCGCATCGGCCAGGGCATCGAGTTCGACTACTCGTGCGTGCACGCGTCGCTGGCGCTGTCCGACGCCGGCTACGAGACCGTCATGGTCAACTGCAACCCCGAGACCGTCTCGACCGACTACGACACGAGCGACCGGCTGTACTTCGAGCCGTTGACGCTCGAGGACGTGCTCGAGGTCGTGCACGCCGAGTCGCTCGCCGGCCCCATCGCGGGCGTCGTCGTGCAGCTCGGCGGCCAGACCCCGCTGGGTCTCGCGGCCGGGCTCAAGGCCAACGGCGTGCCCGTCGTGGGCACCCAGCCCGAGGCGATCGACCTCGCCGAGGAGCGCGGCGCCTTCGGCCGCGTCCTGGCCGAGGCCGGACTGCCCGCGCCCAAGCACGGCACCGCCACCACGTTCGACGGCGCCAAGCGCATCGCCGACGAGATCGGCTACCCGGTACTGGTCCGCCCGTCCTACGTGCTCGGCGGCCGTGGCATGGAGATCGTCTACGACGAGGAGTCGCTCTCGACCTACATCGAGAACGCCACCGAGATCTCGCCCGACCGGCCCGTGCTGGTCGATCGCTTCCTCGACGACGCGGTCGAGATCGACGTCGACGCCCTGTTCGACGGCGAGGAGCTGTTCCTCGGCGGCGTCATGGAGCACATCGAGGAGGCCGGCGTCCACTCCGGCGACTCGGCGTGCGCCCTGCCCCCGATCACCCTGGGCACCCTCGAGATCGACCGCATTCGCGCTTCGACCGAGGCCATCGCCCGCGGCGTCGGCGTGCACGGACTGCTGAACATCCAGTTCGCGCTCAGCTCGGACACGCTCTACGTGCTCGAGGCCAACCCGCGCGCCTCGCGCACCGTGCCGTTCGTCTCCAAGGCCACGGCGACCCCGCTGGCCAAGGCCGCCGCCCGGATCATGCTCGGCGAGTCCATCGCCGACCTGCGTGCCGCCGGTGTCCTGCCCGCCGAGGGCGACGGGGGCCGGCTGCCGGCCACCGCGCCGATCGCGGTCAAGGAGGCGGTCATGCCGTTCAACCGCTTCCGGACCTACGACGGTCGCTATGTCGACACGTTGCTCGGCCCGGAGATGCGCTCGACCGGCGAGGTCATGGGCATCGACGCCTCCTTCGGCTCGGCGTTCGCCAAGAGCCAGTCGGCGTCCGGACCGCAGAACGGCCTGCCCACCTCGGGCACGGTCTTCGTGTCCGTCGCCAACCGCGACAAGCGCCACATGATCTTCCCGATCAAGCGCCTGGCCGATCTGGGCTTCGAGATCCTCGCGACCAGCGGCACCGCCGAGGTCCTGCAGCGCAACGGCGTCAAGGCCACGGTCCTGCGCAAGCTGCACGAGGAGGGCTCCACGGGAAGCACGGTGGTCGAGAAGATCAACGACCGCGAGGTCCAGCTGATCGTCAACACCCCGCACGGTCTGGGCAGCGGCGTCAACGCCCGTGTCGACGGCTACGAGATCCGCACGGCCGCGGTGGCCGAGGGCATCCCGTGCCTCACGACCGTGCAGGCGCTGGCCGCCGCGGTCCAGGGCATCGAGGCCGAGATCGCCGGCAGCATCGGCGTGCGCTCGCTGCAGTCCTGGGCGGAGACGGTGACGCGATGAGCTTCGGCAGCCGCGCCCAGGTGGCGATGCAGGCGTACGGTCCGCTGTGCGTCGGCATCGATCCGCACCCCCACCTGTTGGAGGAGTGGGGGCTGGAGGACTCGGTCGAGGGACTCGACCGGTTCGCCGCCACCTGCGTCGAGGCGTTCGCCGGCAAGGTCGCGTTCGTGAAGCCGCAGTCGGCGTTCTTCGAGCGCTTCGGCGCCCGCGGCGTCGCCATCCTGGAGCGCACGCTGCAGGACCTGCGGCACACCGGGTCGCTGACGATCCTGGACGTCAAGCGCGGGGACATCGGCAGCACCACCGAGGCCTACGCCGACGCCTACCTCGACGACGACGCGCCGATGGCCGCCGACGCGATCACCGTCAGCCCGTACCTGGGCTTCGGCTCGCTGACGCCGTTCTTCGCGGCTGCCGAGAAGAACGACGCCGGCGTGTTCGTGTTGGCGTTCACCTCGAACCCCGAGGCCATCCGGTTGCAGACCGCGAAGACCTCGTCGGGGATGACGGTGGGCGACCAGGTCCTGGCCCAGTTGGCCCTGGCCAACGAGGGTGCCGAGCCGATGGGCTCCTTCGGCGCCGTCATCGGCGCACGGGTGGCCCACGTGGACACGCGCAGGCTCGACATCAACGGCCCGATCCTGGTGCCCGGGTTCGGCGCCCAGGGCGGCACGGTCGAGCACCTGCGCGAGCTGTTCGGACCGGTGCGCGACTCGATCGTCCCCAGCACCTCGCGCGAGGTGCTGGCGAAGGGCCCCGACGTCATCGCGCTGCGCGCCGCCGCGGCCGCCGCGAACGACTCGCTGTCGCTCCTCTAGTCCGAATTTTGCTCCCATTTCCACTTTTCAGAGGGTTTGAAAGGTCGAAATGGGAGCAAATCTCGGGGCGGCGCGAGTCACCAACCGGCGCCGAAGCAGACGAACGAGGTCGGCCGGTCGGCGGTGGCCTCGGCCAGCGCGACGCCTGGGGGAGTGCCGCCGGCCATGAGCCGGTGCACGTCCTGCAGCACCTCGCAGGCCTCGTCGTCGGCGACGGCCGCGGGCGAGGCGATCACGCAGCGGGCCCCGGCGTGGAGCCACGCGTTCACCATCCCGAGCGACTCCTCGGCCCAGCGCTGGGTCGAGCGACCGACCTCGCAGGCCGAGAGGATCACGACGTCCGGGACCTGGGCCAGTCGATCGAGGTCGTAGCCGAAGAGTGGTCCGTCGGCGAGGAGCACGCCCGAGAACAGGGGGTTCTCGACCGCGTGCCTGCCGTGGGCCGAGACGTGGAGCAGATCGGCTCCATCGGCTGCATGGAGCGTGGCCGCGACGGTGGCCGCGTCGTCGGTGAGGGTCACCGCTCCCGGCCATCGGGCTGCCGACTGCTTGACCTCCTCGATGGCACGCGCGACGTCGGGTCCGGCCACGAACGCGGCCTCCTGGGGGACCGGCACGCCGCGCGTGGCGAGCCAGCGGGTGGCGGTCACGGGGACCGTCACGGGGCGCCCGATGAAGCCGGGCAGCATCGACCACGGCAACCCCGAGAGCAGCCCGGCCGGAGTGATCACCAGGCGGCGATCGCCCACGGAGGACAGGACCGGGTCGACCAGCATCCTCGCGAGCTCGGTCAGGCGGCGGTCGCGTGAGGCACGCACCGCGTTCGCCAGGGCCGGGTTCCACCTCGATGCCGCCATGTCGAGGTCGGCCTGCAGCCCGGCGAGCCGCTCGACCAACGGCTCCTGCGGACCGAGTTCGATCACGACGCGGGTGTCGTCGGTGATCACGAGGGCGTGGAGGCGGCGCCGGTCCCACACGTAGCTGACCAGGGCGTCCTCGGCGCCGAGGGAGGAGACGAGGTCCGAGGGCTCGACGACCTCGCCGATCTGGCCAGACCCCCGCGACAGCCAGACCCGGTGGCGCACCCGGCCGCGCAGCCGGGACAGCTCATCGGCCTCCGGCGATCCCTCCTCGGGCTCGGTGATCGTCAGTCGTCGGATGCGGCTGAGGTCGGCCGCCAGTTCCGGGTCGTGCGGGGGCCGGACCGGGACGACCCGACTGCTCAGCTCACGGGTTCGCTCGGACCACTCGAACACCAGCGCCGGGTCCTGGGACGCCAACGCCACCCTGATCCCGGTCAGCGCGAGCGCGCGCCCACTGCCGGCGACGCCGGACGCGAGGTCGAGACTGCCGAACGTCGACTGCCAGTGGTGGAGCAGGTCCAACCCACGGCGCAGGTCCGCGAGAGCCTGGCGCCGCCGACCGCGCGCCAGCGAGCGCGCCGCCAACGCGACGGACTCCAGGAGTCGTTCGGTCAGGGAGTCACGCTCGGTGGTCCGCCCCCGGCGCAACAGCGCGGTGGCCCGGTTGAGGTCCCCGGTCGTCACCGCCTGCCGCGCGGCGAGCAGGTCCAGCAGCTGTGCCGGATGGTCGAGTCCGAGCTGTCGCAGCGCACGGGACGTCTCGTCGGCCCGATCGAGCCACGCCTTGTCGGGAGGGAACAACGAGGCCTCGGCGGCCAGGGCGACGGTGTCGGCGCGCAGCGCCCACCACTCACTGCCGGTGCCCCGCAGGCGTCGTGCCGCCTGCCGGGCCAGGCGCCGTGCCCGCCGTGGGTCGCTGAACAGCAGCACCCGGGCGGCCGTCGCCTCGCACTCGCCCTGGTGCTGGCGCAGGCGTGACTGGGCGAAGACCCGGGCGGCGCCGAGAATCAGCCCAACCGCCTCACGGGTCTGCCCAGCCGCCAGCAGGGCCTCGGCGATGTCCTGGTCGCAGACAGCGGCGGCGACGGGGGAGAGGTCCGCGAGGTGGCCGCGTGCGGTGTCCATCGCCTCCAGCGCGACGACGAGCTCGCCGGCCTGCAACGCCGCGTAGCCGTCGTTGTGCATGGCCTGGGCCCACCCGGTCTCGTCGGCGCCCGCGTCGTACAGCCGGGCCGCCTCCTGGAAGTCGCGGCGCGCCAGGTCGTTGCGCCACTGCTGCAGGTGCAGCACGCCGCGGTTCATCAGCGCGTTGGCCCGCGCCGAGCCGGTCAGGGCCGGCACCGCGAGGTCGTAGAGCGCGGCGGCGCGCTCGGCGTCGCCGTTGTTCAGGTGCAGGGTGGCGCGCTGGCTGTGCACGAGGGCACGGGTCGGAGGCGTGTCCGCGAGTCTCGCCGCCTCGTCACACCACCGCAGGGCGGCCAGCTGATCCCCCAGCGCCGATTCGACGTGCGACAGGTTCAGCATGATGCGCACGGCCAGATCGGGTTCGGTGTTGCGCTCCAAGGCGGTCGCCAGCAGACGAAGCGCCGTGCGGAACCGGCCCGCATCCATGGCTGCCCGGCCCCGCCGATGGAGTTCAACGGCCGAGAGCATGCCTCGTCACCGGGGCTCGGTCAGACGCCGGATGGCGTCGCTCGCGCGCTCGATCGCGACGTCGTGGTCCTCGGTCGCTTCCACGGCGGGCAGGTTCTTCGCGAGCTCGGTGGCCAGCTCGGCCGCGAAGACGGGCGCCGCGAACGACGAGCCGCTCCACACGGCGAAGCCGCTGGAGAAGTCGTCCGGGTCGATGGTCTCGCGGACCCGACCTTGGAAGGTCGCCCTCGCGATGGCCTGCAGCCCACCCTCGAACGGCGGAATGGTGCTGACCAGGGACGCCCCCGGTCGGTAGGCGTGCACCCAGGGGCCGGTGTTGGTGAACATGGCATCGGTCCGGCCGTTCGGGTTCAGCGCGCCGACGGCCACGATGGGGGTGGCCCGCGGGTCACGCAGGATCACCTCGTCGCGCACATCAGCCCAGGGCCCGAAGGCGGCGGGGAACAGCGGTCGCGACGTGGCGTCGTTGCCGGCCGCGCACACGACGGCCGTTCCCGTGCGACCGATCAGGGCCAGCAGCTCGTAGAGCGTCGGATCGAACTCCAGGTCGTACGGGGTCTCGTGGTAGTAGCCGAAGGACAGGTTCAGCACGTCCAGGTCCTTCCCGCCTCCCTCGTCGCCGGCACGGACGAGCTGGACGATCCGGGCGAGGGCGACGACGAAGTCGGACTCGGCCAGCGTCCCGTCGGAGTCCATCACCCGCCACCAGTGGATGTCGGCGTCGGCGCAGCCCTGGTGGAGCAGTCCCACGACGAAGGTGCCGTGGCCGGACGCGTCGTCGATGGAGCCGTCGAGCGGGCCAGAGACGTTGCCGAGGGTCTCGGGGTCGGTGCGGGGGTCGGTCTTGCCGATCACGACACCCTGCATGAGCCCCGATCCGTCCTTGACGGCGCCGTTCGTGAACCACGGGTGCTGGCCGCACCCGGAGTCGAGCACGCCGATCCGCGGCCGCCGTGGCCCGTTCGGCTTGTCGGCGGAGCGGTGCGGCGGAGGACCGACCCAAGCCACGGGCTGGCGACCGCCGGAGCCCTGCTCGCCGTAGGAGTCGACGGCCACACTGGCGCCGCGGGTGAACGGAGCGCCGCGGGTGAAGGGCGCACCCCGGGTGAACGGCGCGCCGCGCGTGAAGGGCGCGCCGCGGGTGAAGGGCGCACCCCGGGTGAACGGCGCGCCGCGCGTGAACGGGCTGCTCTGCATCACGTGGTCGAGGCCGATGCCCTGCAGCAGGTCGATCCCGGCCCCGAGAGCACGGGCCGCCTGCAACAGCGTCCAGGCGTCCGGCGGCCGCGCGAGCGACTCGGCGGTCGCGGAGATGACGACGCGCGCCATGCCGACGTAGCCCGTGGCCCACGGGTACCGCTCGGTCCGCTCGCGGCGTTCCTCCTCGGACTCCTCGATCACGATCCGGGGATACGTCGGGTCCTCCTCGACGAGCCAGTTGAACGTGCCCGCCGCCGCCTGCAACAGCTCGATCGCCGCGTCGACGTCGACGAGGGTCGAGATCAGCAGCTTGGTGGAGAGGTACGCCGTCGGATGCGTCTCGGCGCCGTTGGGGCTGACTGTCGCTCGGGACGGGTCGAGGGTCGCACCCTCACGGGCGGCCGCACTCTCGAGCTCATCGTCCCGCTCCCAGGGGTCCTGCTCCTCCCACGGTGGCTCGTTGCCAGTCGGACGCATCCGGTGCTCCTCAGATCTCGAAGGTGGGGGTTGCGAGCTCGGCGTCGCCGAGGAAGTAGATGCGGATCAGCCCGGCCGGCAGGGCGTCGAACTCGAACCGCCCGTCCGTCACGTCGCCGGTCCAGGTGCGATCACCCGCGGTCAGCCGCGCCTGGGTCGGCGCGGCGCCGGTGACCCAGCCGTCGATCCGGCGGATCGACTCGTCGACCGTCGCGATCCGCAGCAGCACCGAGGTCTCGTCGTGCGAGAACTCGATGGTCATCACGCCCGATCCGCGCGTGCCCACGAGCTCGCTGGTGCGGCTCATCAGGCTCAGGAGCTCGTACTCGGAGTCGAGATCCTCGGCGGCGACGACGGCGATCATCGCGTCGACCAGGTGCGCGGGCGGCGGGTCGACGGCCTCGTACATGGCCCGCAGGTCGGTGAAGACCGGTTCACGTTCAGTCATGACGAGGCCCCCTTGGCGATGACGGACTTGAGCTTCTCGAGGCAGCGCCGGCGCGTCGGGCCGATGCTGCCCACCGGCATCCCGAGGTCCTCGGAGATGTGGTGGTAGTCGGGCCGGTCGTCGAAGGCGATCACCCGCAACAGCCGCTGGCACCGCTCGTTCAGCTGTGCGACCGCGGCCCACAGCCGGTGGTTCTCGTCGGCCTCGACCGCCTCGGACTCGGCGGCGCGCGTGGTCGGCAGGACCGGCGCCAGGGCCTCGTCGTCGGTGGCGTCCTCGCGTCGGTTCCGCGAGGCCACCCGCCACGCCTGCCGGCGCGCGGTGATGATGAGCCACGAGGCCACGGCGCGGGGGTTCTCGACCGCGTCGGCCTTGCGGACCAGGGTCAGCCAGGTGAACTGGATGACGTCCTCACAGACGTCCTCATCGAGCCGGTAGGCGCGGACCACGTGCCACAGCACCGGGGTCATCTCACGCACCAGCTCGTCGATCGCCGCTCGGTCCCCGTCACGCCAGCGTGCGAAGGCCTCGCCGGATCGGATCCAGGGGCCGTCGTCGTCTTCTGCTGGTTCGTGTGACTTGCTGTCGGTCACAGGTTTCATTGTGCGCACATCCGGGACGAGCCGAGAAGGGTTTCGGCTGATACATGCGGACCGGGAGCATCGTCCGGCCAGCCCGCACCGGTAGCCTGTCGGGGTGCGACGACCCATCCTGCTGCTCTGTCTGGTCCTCGGTCTGGGCACGCTGACGGGGTGTTCCGGCGGTGGTCCGTACTGCGACGCGATCGACGACGCGAAGGAGCCACTGACCTCCTTCGGCAAGCAGACCGACGCCGCCTTCGCCTCGTACGCCAAGGTCACGAAGGACATCGCCGAGGTCGCGCCGGAGGACGTCAAGAAGGAGTGGCAGGCCATCGCCAAGGCCACCCGCAAGGTCGTCGTCGCGCACCGCAAGGCCGATTTCCGTCTGCAGGACATGAAGGACGAGGTCAAGGTGAACGCGCTGTCCCAGCAGGACATCGACCGCATCACCGCCGCCCACGAGGCCTTCAACGACACCCGGTCCCAGCGGGTCGCGGTCGTCGAGAACGTGGACGACGAGTGCGGCATCGACCTGTCCGAGAAGTGAGGAGTTGATCGTGGCCCTGCCCGAACTGACCGACGAACAGCGCCGCCAGGCGCTGGCCAAGGCCGCCGAGGCGCGCCAGGTGCGTGCCGAGGTGAAGAACCGGCTGCGCCACTCCGGCGCCACGGTCGCCCAGGTGCTGGCCGAGGCAAAGCGCAACGAGGCGATCGCCAAGATCAAGGTGCTCGACCTGCTGCAGAGCATCCCGGGCATCGGCAAGCTGACCGCCCAGCAGATCATGGACGACCTCAAGATCGCCCAGAGCCGCCGTCTGCGCGGGCTCGGCGCCAACCAGGCCAAGGTCCTCATCGCCGAGATCGCCCGCCGTGGCTGATCCGCAGCGTCCGGCGCGCGGCCGGCTGATCGTGCTGGCCGGCCCCACCGCCGTCGGCAAGGGCACGGTGGCGGCCTGGGTCCGCGAGCACCACCCCGAGATCTGGATGTCGGTCTCGGCCACGACGCGTCCGCCGCGTCCCGGCGAGATCGAGGGCGAGCACTACCACTTCGTCTCGAACGAGGAGTTCGACCGGCTGGTCGCCCACGACGGGCTGCTCGAGTGGGCCGTTGTCCACGGGGTCAACCGCTACGGCACTCCGCGCGCCGCGGTGGAGGAGAAGCTGGCGCAGGGCGAGTCCGTCCTGCTCGAGATCGATCTGCAGGGCGCGCGTCAGGTGCGCGCGCACATGCCGGAGGCCTATCTGGTGTTCCTGGCGCCGCCCAGCTGGGAGGAACTGGTGAACCGCCTCGTCGGGCGCGGCACCGAGACCGAGGCCGAGCGCGAGCGGCGCCTGGAGACGGCGCGCGAGGAGCTGGCGGCGGTCTCGGAGTTCGACACCACCATCGTCAACACCGAAGTCGATGAAGCAGGGCGCGAGTTGGTAGACTTGTTCAGATCCCACCCGACGGCCGACCCTGCCGGGTGACCCCACCACACTTCTGGAGATTCTGAGTGTCCACGACACGTTCTGCCGCCGAAGGCATCACCAACCCGCCGATCGACGACCTGCTCGAGAAGGCGGACTCCAAGTACAAGCTGGTCCTGTACAGCGCCAAGCGCGCCCGTCAGATCAACGCCTACTACTCCCAGCTGGGCGAGGGCCTGCTCGAGTACGTCGGCCCGCTGCTCGAGACGCAGGTCCAGGAGAAGCCCCTGTCGATCGCCCTGCGCGAGATCAACGCCGGCCTGCTGACCGTCGAGGACATCCCGTCCGAGACCGCCGCGGCGTCCACCGACGAGGCCTGAGCCTGTCGCGATGAGCCGCATCGTCCTCGGCGTCACCGGAGGCGTCGCCGTGTACAAGGCGGCGCTGCTGCTGCGGCTCTTCACCGAGGCGGGGCACGACGTCCGCGTCGTCCCCACCGACGCCGCGCTCGAGTTCGTCGGAGCCCCGACGTGGGAGGCGCTCTCGGGCCACCCGGTCCAGACCGGCGTCTTCGAGAACGTCCCCGAGGTCCCGCACGTCAAGCTCGGCCAGACCGCCGACCTCGTCGTCGTGGTGCCGGCCACCGCCAACACGCTGGCGCGGGCCGCCCACGGCCTGGCCGACGACCTGCTGACCAACACCCTGCTGACGGCACGGTGCCCGGTGGTCATGGCTCCGGCCATGCACACCGAGATGTGGCAGCACCCGGCCACGGTCGCCAACGTCGAGACGCTGCGTGACCGCGGCGTCCTGGTGATCGATCCCGACTCCGGCCGCCTCACCGGTGCCGACACCGGACCGGGACGGCTGCCCGATCCCGAGGCGATCTTCGCCTTCTGCCTGCAGGTCCTGCAGGGTCGCCCGCGCGACCTCGCCGGACGGCACGTCGTCGTCTCGGCCGGCGGCACCCGCGAGTTCCTCGATCCGGTGCGCTTCCTGGGCAACCGGTCCTCGGGCCGCCAGGGGATCGCCCTGGCCGAGGCCGCGCTGGCCCGTGGCGCCTCCGTGACTCTCGTGGCCGCCAACGTCAGCCTCGATCTGCCGGCCGGCGCCGAGGTCGTGCGCGTCGTCACGACCGCCGAGCTGCGCGAGGCGATGCGCAAGGCCTCCGCCTCGGCCGACGCCATCGTCATGGCGGCCGCCCCGGCCGACTTCCGGCCCGTCTCGATGGCCGACGCCAAGATCAAGAAGCAGGCCGACGGCGTCGCGCCCACCATCGAGCTGACCGAGAACCCCGACATCCTCGTCGAGCTCGTGCGCACCCGCACGAGCCGGTCGCCGGTCATCGCCGGCTTCGCCGCCGAGACCGGTGACGCCAACGGCACGGTGCTCGACCACGCCCGGGCCAAGCTGGCCCGCAAGGGCTGCGATCTGCTCGTGGTCAACGACGTCGGGTCCGAGCAGGTCTTCGGCCGCCCCGACAACGAGGTCACCATCTTGTCCGCCGACGGATCCGAGCACCCCGTGCCCCGCGCGGCGAAGGGCGAAATCGCCCACGCCATCTGGGACGCGATCGTCCAACGGGTGGAATGAACCAAGGGCGTCACCGTACGCCCACTACAGTCGACACGACGTCCGCGACGTCGTAGCCCAACAGCCAGAGAGGTAACCGTGAGCCGTCTTTTCACCTCCGAGTCCGTGACCGAGGGTCACCCGGACAAGATCGCCGATCAGATCAGCGACAGCATCCTGGACGCCCTGCTCGCGCAGGACCCCAAGAGCCGCGTCGCAGCGGAGACGTTCGTGACCACCGGACTCGTCCTGGTCGGCGGTGAGGTCACGACCGAGGCCTACGCCGACATCGCTCGGATCGCCCGTGACTGCGTGCTCGAGATCGGGTACGACTCGTCCACCAAGGGCTTCGATGGTGAGTCCTGCGCCGTGCAGGTCACGCTGGACGCTCAGTCGCCCGACATCGCGCAGGGCGTCGACACGGCCGAGGAGGCCCGCGTCGGCGGCGCCACCGACCCGCTCGACCTGCAGGGCGCCGGCGACCAGGGCCTCATGTTCGGCTTCGCGTGCGACGAGACCCCCGAGCTGATGCCGCTGCCGATCACGATCGCGCACCGTCTCTCGGAGCAGCTGACCAAGGTCCGCAAGGACGGCACGCTGCCGTACCTGCGTCCTGACGGCAAGACCCAGGTCACCATCGAGTACGACGACAACGACCGTCCCGTCCGCGTCGAGGCCATCGTCATCTCGACGCAGCACGAAGAGGGCGTCGACCTCGAGCACCAGCTGCCGGCCGACCTCAAGAAGCACGTCATCGACGAGGTGCTGAGCCAGTACGACATCGACTCCTCGAACTACAAGTCGCACATCAACCCGACCGGCAAGTTCGTCATCGGCGGCCCCATGGGCGACGCCGGCCTGACCGGCCGCAAGATCATCGTCGACACCTACGGCGGCTACGCCCGTCACGGCGGCGGCGCCTTCTCCGGCAAGGATCCGAGCAAGGTCGACCGCTCGGCCGCCTACGCCATGCGCTGGGTCGCCAAGAACATCGTCGCCGCGGGTCTGGCCACCAAGGCCGAGGTCCAGGTCGCGTACGCGATCGGCGTGGCCCGCCCCGTCGGCTTCTACGTCGACACCTTCGGCACCGAGAAGGTCCCGGTCGACACGATCCGTGACGCCGTGCTCGAGGTCTTCGACCTGCGCCCGGCCGCGATCGTCCGCGATCTGGACCTGCTGCGCCCGATCTACGCCGCCACGGCCGCCTACGGTCACTTCGGCCGCCCGGGCCTGCCGTGGGAGAGCACGGACCGCGCCGACGCACTGCGCGCGGCAGCCGGCCTCTGACCGGAGTGAGTCCCGCCCAGCGGCGTGTCGCGAGAATCCTCGTCGACACGCCGCTGTCGCATCTGGACCGCCCGTTCGACTACGTCGTCCCCGACGACCTGGCTGACTCCGTCGTCCCGGGGTGCCGCATCAAGGTGCGCTTCGCGGGGCGCCTCGTCGACGGCTACGTGCTCGAGCTCGCGGACGACAGTGATCACGAGGGCAAGCTCGCGCCGATCGCCAAGGTCGTCTCGTCCGAGCCGGTCCTGACGCCGGAGATCGCGAAGCTCGCGCGCGATGTCGCCGACCGGTACGCCGGAACGGCCGGCGACGTGCTGCGCCTGGCGATCCCGCCGCGGCATGCCCGCGCCGAGGCCCACCCGGGCGGCGCGACGCCGCCCGAGCCGCCTGCGATCGGCGACGCGTCCTGGCACGCCTACCTGCACGGTGCCGCGTTCGTGCGCGCGCTGGGAGCGGGGGAGTCACCCCGGGCGGTCCTGAACGTCCTGCCGCGCCACGAGCCCGAGCGCGCCGTCGCCGAGGCGGTCTCCGCGGCCGTCCGCGCAGGCCGTGGCGCCGTCGTCTGCGTGCCCGACGTGCGCGACGTGGCGCGCTGGGACGCGGTCTTCGCCGAGGCCCTCGGTCCCGATGCCCACGTCACCCTCACGGCGGCCGACAAGCCCGCCGCGCGCTACCGCAACTTCCTGCGCGTCTCCCGTGGCGAGGTCCAGGTGGTCCTCGGAACGCGGGGCGCTGCCTACGCGCCGGTGCACCACCTCGGACTGGTGGCGATCTGGGACGACGGCGACGATCTGCACGCCGAGCCGCGCGCGCCCTACCCCCACACCCGCGAGGTGCTGCTGACCCGGGCCGTCGAGACCGGCGCCGCGGTGCTGATCGCCGGCCACGCACGCACGGCCGAGGCACAGTCCCTCGTCGAGCAGGGCTGGTGTGCCGAGATCGTGGGCGACCAGCCGGCCCGGCGCCGCGAGTGGCCCGTCGTCGACGTCACCGACGGCACCGAGCACGGCGCCGCGCCCGCACGGCTCCCGGCGGCTGTCTTCGAGACCGTCCGCGGGGCCGAGGGCCCGGTGCTGGTGCAGGTGCCGCGACGGGGCTATCGCACCTCGCTGGTGTGCGACCAGTGCCGGACCCCGGCCCAGTGCCCCGCGTGTGCCGGTCCGCTGGTCCAGCATCGCGCCGATGCGCCCCTGGTCTGCCGCTGGTGCGCCACCACGGTCGCGCAGTGGCAGTGCGGCGAGTGCCACGGCACCCGGCTGCGCGCGCCCGTCGTGGGCCAGCTGCGCACCGCCGAGGAGTTCGCCGCGGCGTTTCCCGGTCGCGCGATCGTGACGTCCGGTGGCCAGACGGTGCTCGATCGGATCGAGCGCGACGAGTCTGCTCTGGTTTTGGCCACGCCGGGCGCCGAGCCCGTGGTGCCCGGTGGCTACGCCGTGGTCGTGCTGCTCGACACCTGGCTGATGCTGGCGCGCGACGACGTCCGGGTCTTCGAGGAGTCGCACCGGCGCTGGTTCAACGCCCTCGCGCTGGCCGCGTACGGCGCCCGCGCGGTTGCGGTGGGGGACAGCGGCACGTTGCAGGGCCTCGTGCGAGCCGACCCGGCCGGCGTCGCCGCCCGCGAGCTGGCCGACCGCGCCCAGACCCACCTGCCCCCGGTGGGCCGCCTGGCCACGGTCGACGGACCCGAGGCCGTCATCACCGGACTCTCGACGCGTGAGTGGCCGCCGTTCGTCGACGTGCTCGGGCCGGTCCCGGTCGAGCCGGGCAGGGATCGGCTGATCCTGCGCGTGCCCCGACGCGAGGGTCTGGCCCTGGCGAAGGTGCTCAAGGGCATCGCCGCCGAGCGCAGCGCGGCCAAGGAACCGCCGGTGCGGATCCAGATCGACCCCGTCGCCTTCTGAGCCTCGGGTGACCACGACCTAGACTCGGCGGGTGAAGATCGTGTTCGCCGGCACCCCGGCCACCGCTGTACCGACCCTCGAGGCGCTCGTCGCCAGCCGCCACGAGGTCGCCGCCGTCATCACCCGTCCCGACGCCCGCGTCGGCCGGGGGCGGTCGCTGCAGCCGTCGCCGGTCGCGGTCGCCGCCGAGGCCCACGGCATCGAGGTCCTCAAGCCGAGCTCGACGTCCGACCCGGAGTTCCTCGAGGCGCTCGCCGCCACGGGCGCCCGCGTCGGCGTGATCGTCGCCTACGGGGCCCTGCTGCGCCGCGACGTCCTCGACGCGCTGGAGTTCGGCTGGATCAACCTGCACTACTCGGTGCTGCCGTCCTGGCGTGGTGCGGCGCCCGTCCAGCGCTCGATCATGGCCGGCGACGAGGTCACCGGCGCCACCGTGTTCAGCCTCGTCGAGGCGCTCGACGCCGGCCCGGTGCTGGGCACGATCACCGAGCGGATCCGCGAGGACGACACGACCGGCACGCTGCTGGACCGACTCTCCGACCAGGGCGCCCGCCTCGTCGTCGACGTGGTCGACCACATCGAGGACGGCGACATCGGCGCCGTCAGCCAGCCCGAGGACGGCGTCTCGTACGCCCACAAGCTCACCACCGAGGACGCCCGCATCGACTGGCGTCGTCCGGCCTTCGCCATCGACCGGCAGGTGCGCGGGTGCACTCCGGCACCCGGCGCCTGGACCGAGGTGGGCGGGGCCCGGCTCAAGGTCGGCCCGCTCACCATCGCCGAGGAGTCGACTCTCGAGCCCGGCGTCGTCTCGATCGCGAAGCGCGAGGTCCGGGTCGGCACCGCCACCACGGACGTCGTCCTGGGTGAGGTGCAGCCGCACGGCAAGAAGGCCATGGCCGCCGCCGACTGGGGCCGAGGTCTCGGCGGCGCCACGGAGGTGGTGTTCGCATGAGCAACGCCATCACCGATCCCCGCGAGGTCGCGTTCGACGTCATGTCCGCCGTCCGCACGCGTGAGGTGTACGTCAATCTGCTGCTGCCGACGCTGCTCGGTGGACTGTCCGATCGCGACGCCGCGCTGGCGACCGAGCTGACCCACAACACGATTCGCAACCAGGGCACGTACGACGCGATCATCGACCGCGTCGCGACCGGCACGGTCCACCCGGCGGTCCGTGACGCGCTGCGGCTCGGCGCCCACCAGCTGCTCGCGATGCGCGTGCCCCCGCACGCGGCCGTCGACACGACCGTGAACCTCGTGCGTCGCCGGATCGGGCACCGCCCGGTCGGCTTCACCAACGCGGTGCTGCGCAAGATCGGCCAGAAGGACCTCGGGATGTGGTTGAACGAGGTCACCGCCGGTCTGAGCCGCCTCGACGCGCTCGCCGTGCGGTACTCGCACCCGAAGTGGGTCGTCGAGGCACTCGAGAAGGCCGTCGGCGCCGACGAGCTCGAGGACCTGCTCGAGGCCGACAACCTGCCGCCGTACGTCACGCTCGTCGCCCGCCCGGGCCTCGTCGACCCGCGATCGCTGCCCGGCGAGACCGGCCGGCTCAGCCCGTACGCCCGGGTGATGACCGGCGGCGGCGATCCCGGCGCCGTGCCGGCCGTGCGCGACGGCCGCGCCGGCGTGCAGGACGAGGGGTCGCAGATGGTCGCGATCACCACCGCCGAGGCACCCCTCGAGGGGTACGACACCCACTGGCTCGACCTCGCCGCCGGTCCCGGTGGCAAGGCCGCCCTGCTCGGCGCCCTCGCGGCCCAACGCGGCGCCACCCTCGTCGCCAACGAGATGCAGCCGCACCGGGCCGACCTGGTGCGCCAGTCGGTCAAGGCGCTGAACAACGTCGAGGTCACCGTCTTCGACGGCCGTGAGGGCCCGTGGGAGGAGGAGTCCTTCGACCGCGTGCTGCTCGACGCGCCCTGCACCGGGCTCGGCGCGCTCCGCCGGCGTCCGGAGGCCCGCTGGCGTCGCAAGCCCGAGGACATCCCCGAGCTCGTGACGCTGCAGCGCGAGCTGCTGGGCCGCGCCGTCGACCTCGTCCGCCCGGGTGGCGTCGTCGGCTACGCGACGTGCTCGCCGCTGCTGGCCGAGACCCGCGAGGTCGTGGACGCGGTCCTCACGGACCGTCCCGACCTGAAGCTCGAGTCCGAGCACCACTGGTGGCCGCACACCGACGGCACCGACGCGATGTACCTCGCCATCGTCCGACGCTCCTGATCTCGGTACCCTCGCCCCATGCGCATCACGCCGAGCCTGCTGAACGCCGACTTCGCGAACCTGGCGGGGGAGGCGGCCCGGATTCCCAGTGCCGACTACCTGCACATGGACGTGATGGACAACCACTTCGTGCCGAACCTGACGCTCGGCGCGCCGGTGATCGAGGCGCTCGCGAAGGCGGCGCCGCAGCCGATCGACGCGCATCTGATGATCGAGGAGCCCGACCGCTGGGCGCCGCAGTTCGTCGAGGCGGGAGCGTCCAGCGTGACGTTCCACGTCGAGGCCGCGAAGGCCCCGGTCCGGCTGGCCCGTGAGATCCGCGCCCAGGGGGCTCGCGCCTCGATGGCGCTCAAGCCCGCGACGCCGATCGAGCCCTACGAGGACCTGCTGCCCGAGCTCGACATGGTGCTGATCATGACCGTCGAGCCCGGTTTCGGCGGCCAGAAGTTCCTCGACCTGTGCCTGCCCAAGATCCGCCGCACGCGCGCGCTGCTCGACAAGGTCGGCGGTGACATCTGGCTGCAGGTCGACGGGGGAGTGTCGCTGGAGACGATCGAGCGCTGCGCCGAGGCCGGCGCGGACACGTTCGTGGCGGGCTCCGCGGTCTACGGCGCGGACGACCCGGGCGCCATGGTCGAGCGTCTGCGTGAGACGGCCGCCGGCGCCTGCCACTGAGCCGGTAGACTTCCCGCAGAACGAGCTAACGCTCGCGTGCTCCGGGGTCGGTGAAAGTCCGAACCGGCGGTGACAGTCCGCGACCCGAGGCCCTCCGGGGCTGAGGTTGAACCGGTGGAACTCCGGTACCGACGGTTAAAGTCCGGATGGAAGGTGCACGCTGCTCGGGCGCGACGCGTCCGAGCCGTCCCCGGTGTGTCGTGAGCCCGACCGCAGGGGGCCCGGTGGCCAGTCAGACCGAGATCGACGCGATGCGTCGAGCGATCGACGCCGCACGCACGGCGGGCCGCACGCTGCCCAATCCGCCGGTCGGGTGCGTTCTCCTCGCGCCTGACGGCACCGAGATCGCCGTCGGCCACCACCGCGGCGCCGGCACCGATCACGCCGAGGTCGACGCCCTCAAGCAGGCCGGTGACCGAGCCCGGGGCGCCACCGCCGTCGTGACCCTCGAGCCCTGCGACCACACTGGCCGGACCGGACCCTGCACCCGCGCGCTGCTCGAGGCGGGCGTCGCGCGCGTCGTCCACGGCTCCAGCGATCCCGCCGAGGGCGCCGGCGGAGCGAAGGCGCTCATCGACGCCGGCGTCGACGTCGAGAGCGGCGTCCTGGCCGAGGAGACCGACGAGCTGATCCGGTTCTGGGCGTTCCGCCACGTCAACGGCCGCCCGTTCGTGACCTGGAAGTACGCCGCCACGCTCGACGGGCTCAGCGCGGCGCCGGACGGCACGAGCCAGTGGATCACCAGCCAGACCGCGCGCCGCGACGTGCAGCAGTTCCGGGCCGAGTGCGACGCCATCATGGCGGGCACGAACTCGGTGCTCACCGACGATCCGCGCCTGACGGTGCGCGACGACGACGACCGGCCCCTCCCGTACGACCGCCAGCCGCTGCGGGTCGTGGTGGGGGAGTCGAAGATCCCGCAGTACTACCGCGTGCTCGACCGCGTGGCTCCCACGCGCCTGATCCAGTCGCGCGACCCGCACGAGGTGCTGGGCGTGCTGAACGACGAGGGCATCCACCACGTGTGGCTCGAGGGCGGACCCCGCCTGGCGGGCGCCTTCTGGGGAGCAGGGCTGATCGACCGCGTCATCGGCTACCTGGCGCCGGCGATGCTCGGCTCCGGCCGCGCCGCGCTGGAGGGCGAGGCCACCACGCTGGCCGACATCCGCCCCATCGACATCACCGACCTGACCATGGTCGGCCCCGACATCCGCATCATCGGCACGCCCGGCCGGGCGCCCAGAGAGGACATGGACTGATGTTCACCGGACTGGTGGAGGAGAAGGGCACGGTCGTGTCCCTGGACGACCTCGGCGACTCCGTGCGGATCACGATCCGCGGACCTGTCGTCACGTCGGACGCCGCGCACGGCGACTCGATCGCCGTCAACGGCTGCTGCCTGACGGTCGTCGACCCCACCGACGACACGTTCAGCGCCGACGTCATGCGCGAGTCGCTCGACCGCACCAGCCTGGGTGACCTGACAGAGGGCGCCGAGGTGAACCTCGAGCGCGCGATGCAGGCCGGCGCTCGCATGGGCGGTCACATCGTCCAGGGCCACGTCGACGGCACCGCCACGCTGCTCGCCCGCACCCCCAGCGAGCACTGGGAGGTTGTCCGCTTCAGCCTGCCGTCCGAGCTGGCCCGCTATGTCGTCGACAAGGGATCGATCACCGTCGACGGCACGTCGCTGACGGTCGTCGAGGCCGGCGACGACTGGTTCAGCGTCTCGCTGATCCCCACCACCTTGGCCGACACCGTGCTCGGCACCCGTCAACCCGGCGACCGCGTCAACCTCGAGGTGGACGTCATCGCCAAGTACGTCGAGCGGCTGCTCGAGAAGGGAGCTCACGCATGAGTGAGCAGTACTCCGGGGTCCGCCTCGACAGCATCGAGCGCGCGATCGACGACATCCGCGAGGGCAAGGCGATCGTCGTCGTCGACGACGAGGGCCGCGAGAACGAGGGCGACATCATCTTCGCCGCCTCCAAGGCCACGCCCGAGCTGATGGCCTTCCTGGTCCGCTACTCCAGCGGCCTGGTCTGCGCGCCGGTCACCGGCGAGATCCTCGACCGGCTCGCGATCCCGCTGATGACGCCGCACAACCGCGACCGCCTGCGCACGGCGTACACGGTGTCGATCGACGCCCGCGACGGCGTCACGACCGGCATCTCGGCGTCCGACCGTGCCCGCACCTGCCGCGTCCTGGCGGACTCGGCGACCGAGCCGTTCGAGATCACCCAGCCCGGTCACATCGTGCCGCTGCGCGCGAAGCCCGGTGGCGTGCTCGAGCGCCCCGGCCACACCGAGGCCGCGGTCGACTTCGCCCGCCTGGCCGGGCTGACGCCCGCCGGCGTGATCGGCGAGGTCATGAACGACGACGGCACGCTCAAGCGCGCTCCCGAGCTGCGCGAGTTCGCCGACGAGCACGGGCTGGCGCTCGTCTCGATCGCCGACCTGCAGGTGCACCTGCGGCTGCACGAGTCGCAGGTCGACCGTCTCGCCGAGACGCGCCTGCCCACCGAGTTCGGCCAGTTCCGGGCGCTCGGGTACCGCGACCGGATCGAGGGCGCCGAGCACGTCGCTCTGGTCCACGGCGAGCCCGGCACCGAGGACGTGCTGGTGCGCCTGCACTCGGAGTGCCTGACCGGGGACGTCTTCGGGTCGCGGCGCTGCGACTGCGGACCGCAGTTCGAGGCCGCGATGGCCGCCGTCGTCGCCGAGGGCGCCGGCATCGTCGTCTACCTGCGCGGCCACGAGGGCCGGGGGATCGGCCTGCTGCACAAGCTGCAGGCCTACGAGCTGCAGGACGAGGGCCAGGACACCGTCGACGCGAACCTCGCCCTCGGCTTCGGTGAGGACGAGCGAGACTACGCCGCGGGCGCCCAGATCCTGCGCGACCTGGGCATCACCTCGGTGCGGCTCCTGACGAACAACCCCGACAAGGCGACCCAGCTGGAGCAGTACGGCGTCAAGGTCGCCGAGCGGCTCCCGGTGGTCATCGCGCCCACGCCCGACAACCTGCGGTACCTGCAGACCAAGGCCGCGCGGATGGGCCACGACCTGCCCGATCTGCACATCGACGAGGAGAGCTGACATGGCCGGACACGGCGCCCCCGAACTGACGGTCGACGGCACCGGCGCGAAGGTCGCCATCGTGGCGTCCAGCTGGCACACCGAGGTCATGGACGGCCTCGTCGCCGGGGCCGAGCGCGCGCTCAAGGAGGCCGGCGTCAGCGACCCGACGCTCGTGCGGGCCGCCGGCTCGTTCGAGCTGCCGATCATCGCGCAGGGCTGCGCGAAGGCCGGCTACGACGTGGTGGTGGCGCTCGGCGTCATCATCCGTGGCGGCACGCCGCACTTCGAGTACGTGTCCGCCGCGACCACCGACGGACTGTCGCGCGTCGCGCTCGACACGGGCGTCCCGGTGGGCTTCGGACTGCTCACGTGCGACGACGAGCAGCAGGCGCTGGACCGCGCCGGACTGCCCGGTTCGAACGAGGACAAGGGCCGCGAGGCCGCCGAGGCCGCGCTCGCGGCATGGGTGACCCTCCGGGGTCTGGCACCCCGCCGATAGGATCGACTCGATGAAGACGTTCGATGGCCTGTTCGCGGAACTGTCCGAGAAGGCCGCAACCCGCCCCGAGGGCTCCCGCACGGTCGAGGAGCTCGACGCGGGCGTGCACGCGATCGGCAAGAAGCTCGTCGAGGAGGCCGCCGAGTCGTGGATGGCCGCCGAGCACGAGGGACCTGCGCGTGCGGCCGAGGAGATCAGCCAGCTGCTGTACCACGCGCAGGTGATGATGATCGCCGCTGGCATCTCCCTCGATGACGTCTACTCACACCTCTAGGAACCACATGCTCAAGGTCGCCGTCCCCAACAAGGGGGCCCTGTCCGAGGCTGCTGCCGAGATGCTGGCCGAGGCCGGCTACCGCCAGCGCCGCAACGCCAAGGACCTCGTCTGCGTCGATGCCGACAACGAGGTCGAGTTCTTCTACCTGCGACCGCGCGACATCGCGATCTACGTCGGCGAGGGCACCCTCGACGCCGGGATCACCGGCCGGGACCTGCTGCTGGACTCCGGCGCCAAGGCCGACGAGGCCATGACGCTGGGCTTCGCCGGCTCGACGTTCCGCTTCGCCGCGCCCCGGGGCACGCTGACGTCCGAGGCCGAGCTGGCCGGACGCCGCATCGCCACCTCGTACCCGGGCATCGTCCGGGCGCACCTGGAGACCCTCGGCATCGACGCCCAGGTCGTGCGCCTCGACGGCGCGGTCGAGACCTCGATCCGGCTGGGCGTCGCCGACGCGATCGCCGACGTCGTCGAGACCGGCACCACGCTGCGTCAGGCGGGGCTCGAGGTCTTCGGCGAGCCGATCCTGCAGTCCGAGGCGCTGATGATCACGCGCTCGGCCTCCGAGGCTCCCGCCGGCCTGGAGGTCTTCCGTCGCCGGCTCGAGAGCGTCATCGTCGCTCGCACCTACGTGATGATGGACTACGACATCCGCGTCGAGAACGTCGAGAAGGCCGTCAACCTGACGCCCGGCATCGAGTCGCCCACGGTCTCGCCGCTGCATCGTGAGGGCTGGGTCGCGGTGCGGGCGATGGTTCCGCGCGACGCCAGCCAGCGGATCATGGACGACCTCTACGCCCTCGGCGGTCGCGGCATCCTCGTCACCGACATCCTGTCGTGCCGGATCTGATGGATATGACCACTCGCCGCACCTTCCGTCCCACCGGCGTCATCGTCGTGATGTGGGCGATGGTGGTCGTGCTGACCGTCATGGCCTTCGTCATCGGCACCCGACTGCCCGAGGACTACCAGTTCCGCACCTCCGAGACCGCGACGATCGGCGTGTTGATCGGCGCCGTGGCGATCTTCGCGCTGGCCTGCACCCTGAGCCGGGCCAGCGGCGACGAGGAGTCGCTGACCTTCGTCAACGGGTTCCGCAAGCACGTCCTGCGCTGGGACGAGATCGCCGTCATCTCGATGCGCGCCGGTGCGCCGTGGCCCACCGTCGAGACCAAGGACGGCCGGCGGCTGCCGGTGTTCGCGATCCAGGGCAGCGAGGGCGGCTCCGCGCGCGACGCGGTGTCGTGGCTCGTCGGGCACATGCGATGAGCGTCCACGGCGGAGGCCGTTCGCTCGCCTCGCCGGCGTTCCCGGACGACGACGGCTCGACCGATCCCACGCTGGACCTCACGGACGACACGACGGTGCTGGCGACCCTCGGCACGGCCCGGGTGTTCGTCCCCGTGGTCGCGGTGCTGGGGGAGCAGGCCACCGACGGCAGTGACAAGAACTCCGACATGGCCGCGGTGCTGATGACCGGCGCCGACGGCCGCACCGCCCTGCTGGCGTTCAGCTCGATCGAGACGATGACGCGCTGGAACCCGAACTCGCGCCCCGTCCCGGTCTACGGTCGTGACGCCGCGCGTTCCGCGATCGCTGAGGGCGCCTCGGCCCTGCTGCTCGACCTGGCCCAGCCGTCGTTCAGTGTCGTCGAGACCGAGGACCTCGAGCACCTCGCCGCCGAGCACGTCCTCGTCAGGACGCCCGCCGGCACCGCCTGGGTCGAGCCGGCCTAGTCCTGATCGATGCGCGTGGCCGGCAGATTGACGAGGTTCACGTCGGCTTCGTACGTGATCGCCGAGGGCGGCAGACCCGCGAACCGCGCGAGCTCGCGCTGCTCGTCCTGACTCGGCACATCGGCGGTCACGCCGGCCCGCACGCCGGATCCGTCCGAGTGCACCGAGACCTCCGTGAGGCCGAGGGCTCGGCCCTCCGCCGAGCCGGCCAGCTTCCGTGCCACCACCTGCAGCTCGGCGCGGGTGTAGGCGGCCTGGGACGTCGCGACGATCCGGATGCCCTCGGGAGTCTCGGCCGCGTACTCCGCCACCTTGGCCGGCACCGAACCGTGCCATCTGGCGGTGATGACCTTCTTGTCGGGGTCCACCTCCAGGCCGGCGAACGAGTCGCCGCCCATCGCTCGAACGTGGTCGGCGATCTCGGCGATGCTGGGGGGAGGTGACGCAGGAGAGGCGCCCGCTCGGGCAACGCCGAACCCGCCGGCCGCCACGGCGAGAGCGCCGACGGCGAGCGATGTCATCGTGCGAAGAGCGCTCATGGTCAGGTCAGCTGAACAGGTCGCCGATGATGCCGCCGCCGCCGGAGGACCCGCCGGAGGAGCCGCTGGCGCCGCTGTCCCACTCGCTCGGCTGGACGACCACGAAGCCCTGACCGTGGTAGCGGTACTGGAACGCCTCGCCCGATCCGCCGCGCAGCATGGAGCGCACGTTCATCGAGTTGACCAGCTGCGGCTGCAGGTGCGACGACCAGGCCACCGCCGCGTTCACGTCGACGTGGGTGGCCTGCTGGGCGCAGTCGAGCACCACGGGCTGGCCGACGGCGTGCAGCGCCACGGTCCCGGTGCCCGAGAGCTCCATGTTGAACAGGCCGCCGGCCATCATGCTGCCGGCCTTGACCCGCTTGATGTCCCACTTCAGGGACGAGTCGAACGCCAGCAGGTTGCGGCCGCTGACGCTGAGCGCGTCGCCGGTCAGCTGCACGAGGAACACGTAGCCGGCCGTGTCGGCGAAGAAGACCTCGCCCTGACCGGAGACGCGCATGAGCGGCACGTCGTCGCCGCTGACGGCCTTCTTCAGCAGGCGGCCCATCGAGCCGGCGCTCTCGTGGTTGAACGTGACGGCGCCCTGGTACGCGACCATCGCGCCCTTGACGGCCAGCACGTCGTCGCCGAGCGAGACGCGCAGCATCTGGGGGTTCTGGACGACGAAGCGCTCGTTCGTCTGCTTCTCGAGGTTGGCCTGGCCGAACAGCTCACTCTGCATGGGCACAGCCTAGGGGGCGTCAGCCGTCGAAGTGATGCATGTCGGAGCGTCCGTACGACCACCGGAAGCCGTGCTTGCGCATGAGCTTCACGACCGGGTCCGACGAGCTGCGCCACGTCACCCGCGCCGGGCTGGCGTGCGTGACGAACCAGCGGTTCGGCACCCATCCGCCGGAGGAGTGGAACGGGTTCTCCCACGGGTTCACGTCGATGGCGCGACCGTAGGCGTGCGGGCTGCGCACCGACCGGCCGACGACCTTGCGGCAGTTGAACCCCGAGGTGTTGTCCGCCCGCATCGACTTGCGGTCGTCGGCGCCCTTCAGCGACTTCGACCAGCCGAAGCGGTCGACCCGGTACATGTTCCGGATCGGGTGCTTGCCCTTGAACATCGCAGTGAAGGCGCGGGCTGTCTTGCCGGCGACCTTGCGGTGGACGACGATCTCGCCGCGGCGCACGTATCCGTCGAACGCCCAGTAATTGACCCGCACGATGCGCAGATCCTTGCGCCCGACGGGGCAGCCGGAGTGCCAGCTGCGGCCCTTCATCGACTTCCACACCGAGTCCGAGAGCTTGGAGATCTTCGCGTCGGCGGCCTTCCGCGATGCGCGCGGCTGGGCCGGCAGGCTGCTGGGGCGGGGAGCGCCCTTGGGCAGGACGACCCGCGTGCCGGGCGGGAGGTTGTCGAGGGCGCGGGTCGCCGAGGTCGCCTTGGCGTACGTGCGCGTGCCGGTGAACCGGAGGCGGTACCGGCCGTCGTTGCGAGGCGCGAACGCGACCGCTCCGGTGCCGTTGCGGACGCTGATGGTGCGGGCCTTGCGCCAGGTCTTCGTGCCGGCCTTGCGGAACTCGAGCCGCACCGAGCCCGTGGGCGCCGGGCCGTGCGCGGCCTTCCACGACGCGACGAAGCGCGCCTTGCGGTAGTCGACGACGCGCGACGGGCTCTGCAGCCGCAGGGACGTCGCGATGCGGGTGCCCGTCACGGTGGCCGCGCCCGAGGTCGCGAGGACCGTCCCGGCGGCGTCGACGGCCTGCAGACGGACCCGGATCGGATCGACGGCGGTGCGCAGGCGGACGGTGAGGCGCGGCCCGTCGACGCTCAGGCCGCCGGCGTTGGTCCAGTCCTTCCCGAGTCGCTGCAGTCGGACCGTCGCGCCCTGCGGGAGGTCTGCGGCGGCGCCGGTCAGGGTGACCTGGGTGCCGATGGGACCCGAGGCCGATGCACGGCTCCACGCCACCGACGGCGGCGGAGCCGGCGGCTCCTCAGGCGCCGAGGGCTCGTCGGCTCGCGCCATGGCTGCCGACCCCAAGACCAGCGCCGTGACCACCACGGGCACCACGAGCCGACCTGACCACCGCACGATTCCCCGAGTCACGTGCTCAGGCTAGCCAGACGCGCGGGGGAGTGCGATTTCCGTTGGGAAGGATCTGGCTGCTAGCATGGTTGATCGAAGTGGAGGTCACTCCCACCTGCCGGGTTTCTGATCCGGGGGTCACCCATTGCGGGTCGTCTCTGGCGATCGCGCGGTGTGCGGCACCGTAGGGTGCGTGTGGTGACTTTCGCTTCGACGGAGGTCACCTTTTTTGTGTCCTCCACCACCGATCTCAGGAGGATCCATCAGCACAGATCTGCGCGTCAACGAGCGCATTCGCGTACCCGAGGTCCGGCTCGTCGGACCCAGCGGTGAACAGGTCGGCATCGTTCGTATCGAAGATGCCATGCGCCTGGCTGCAGAAGCCGATCTCGACCTGGTCGAGATCGCGCCCCACGAGCGTCCCCCGGTGTGCCGTCTCATGGACTTCGGAAAGTTCAAGTACGAGTCGGCGCAGAAGGCTCGTGAGTCCCGTCGCAACCAGACGAACACGGTCATCAAGGAGATGAAGCTCCGCCCGAAGATCGACCAGCACGACTACGCCACGAAGAAGGGCCACGTCGTGCGGTTCCTCCAGGCAGGCGACAAGGTCAAGATCACGATCATGTTCCGTGGCCGCGAGCAGCACCGTCCCGAGCTCGGGTACCGGCTGCTGCAGAAGCTGGCCGCCGACGTCGAGGATCTGGGCTTCATCGAGTCCAATGCGCGCCAGGACGGCCGCAACATGACGATGGTGCTCGCTCCGCACAAGAAGAAGTCCGAGGCGCAGGCCGAGGTCAAGGCCGCCAAGGCCGTGACCACCGCCGCGCGTGAGGCTGAGCGCGAGGCCGAGGCCGAGGCCGAGAAGGCGCATCGCGAAGAACACAAGAAGACAGCGACGGCGAAGAAGCCTCGTCGCCGCTCCGAGAACCTCGACCCAGACATGGAGGCATAACCGTGCCGAAGTTCAAGCCCCACTCGGGCATGAAGAAGCGCATCAAGATCACCGGCAAGGGCAAGCTCCGCCGCGAGCAGACCAACCGCCGCCACCTCCTTGAGGTCAAGTCCTCGACCCGGAAGCGCCGTCTCGCCGGCACGACCCAGGTGTCGAAGGCCGACACCAAGGCGGTCAAGAAGCTGCTCGGTCTCTGAGCGCCCCACCCCCCAAAGATTTGAAGGAGTAACACTGTGGCACGCGTCAAGCGTTCAGTGAACGCGCAGAAGAAGCGCCGCGAAGTCCTCGAGCGGGCGTCCGGCTACCGGGGCCAGCGCTCGCGGTTGTACCGCAAGGCCAAGGAGCAGGTCACCCACTCGCTGGTCTACTCGTACAACGACCGCAAGGCTCGCAAGGGCGACTTCCGTCGTCTCTGGATCCAGCGAATCAATGCCGCGGCTCGCGCCCAGGGCATGACGTACAACCGCTTCATCCAGGGCCTCAAGGCCGCCGAGGTCGAGGTCGACCGCAAGATCCTCGCGGATCTGGCCGTCAACGACATCGCCGCGTTCAACGCTCTCGTCGAGGTCGCCAAGGCGAACCTGCCCGAGGACGTCAACGCCCCCAAGGCCGACCAGGCCGTCTGAGCTCCGGCTCAAACTCTCACTCGTGGCGAGCCCCGGCGATCTCACCGTCCGTTCCGGACGGGTCAAGGTCGCGCGGCGGCTCGCCACGCGTGCGTTCCGGGTCAAGACCGGCGAGTTCCTCGCCGAGGGACCCCAGGCGGTTCGAGAGGCTCTCGCTGAGCCGGGCGTGGTGATCGAGGTCTTCGCGACCGTCGACGCCACCGAGCGGTACCCCGAGCTCGCGGATCAGGCCGAGACGTGGCACGTCGTCACCGACGACGTCGTCGCCGAGATCGCCGACTCCGTCACGCCCCAGGGCCTCGTGGCCCGCTGTCACTCGGTGCTGACCACGATCGAGGACATCCCCGAGGACGCGCGTCTCGTGCTGGTCTGCGCCGAGATCCGCGACCCGGGCAACCTCGGCGCGGTCATCCGCTGCGCCGACGCGGCCGGGGCCGCCGGCGTCATCGTCGCCGGCGAGAGTGTCGACCCGCTCAATCCCAAGGTCGTTCGCGCCACGGCCGGCTCGCTGTTCCATCTGCCCATCGCGGTCGAGGACGACGTGGACGCCGTCATCGCCGAGCTGCAGTCGCGCGGCGTCCAGGTGCTCGCGGCCGACGGCGCGGGGGAGACGGGCCTGTTCGACCCCGACCTCGACCTGGCGGCGCCCACCGCCTGGATGATGGGCAACGAGGCCCACGGACTGCCCGACGCGTGGTCCGCGCTGGCCGACCGGGTCGTCCACGTGCCGATCCTGGGCCGGGCCGAGAGCCTGAACCTGGCCACCGCCGCAGCGGTCTGCCTCTACTCCTCGGCGCGCGAGCAGGGTTAGGCTCTGGCTCGTGCCCTCAGACGAATACCCCGACGGCATCATCGTCGCCGACGCCGATGGGCGCGTGACGTTCGTCAACGAATGGATCAAGTACTGGGCCCGCGCCAAGGGCGACGAGATGCTCGGGATGCATCTGAACGACGCCGTCCCCTTCGACGATCTGGCGGGCAACAGCTGGTTCGACTCGGTGCACCCGTACGACGGTCTCGCGATCCGCACCCGCATCAGCGAGGCGTCCTGGTACTCCCCGCGCGGCAGTGAGTACCTGATCACCGCCGCCCTCGTGCGCGACCGGCCGGCCGGCAAGGTCATCAAGGTCGTCGTCTCGGTGCGCAACGCCCGCGTCCGCCTGCAGCGCGACCGCGAGAAGTCCGACATGGTCGCCACGGTCGCCCACGAGCTGCGGTCGCCGCTGACCGGCATCAAGGGGTTCACCGCGACCCTGCTGAGTCGCTGGGACGCGTTCACCGAGGAGCAGCGCCTCTTCATGCTGCAGACGATCGACGCGGACGCCGACCGGTTGAGCCGCCTCATCACCGAGCTGCTCGACGCCGCCCGGATCGACGCGGGCCGGCTCTCGCTGCGCACCGAGCCGGTGCGTCTCGAGGAGGTGGCCGATCGGGTGCTGAAGTCGGTCTTCTCCACCACCGACGAGCCGCCGGAGCCGCGGGTCACCGGTGAGATCCCGGTGGTCTGGGGCGACTCCGACCGGGTGACCCAGGTGCTGACCAACCTCGTCGAGAACGCGATCCGCCACGGCGAGGGCCTGCGCGAGCTGGTGCTGTCGCTCGAGGACCGTGGCTCGCAGCCGGGCGTGGCCGTCCGCATCGTCGACAACGGCCCGGGCATCCCGGAGGAGTCGCGCGTGCGCATCTTCAGCCGGTTCTGGCGCTCCGGCCCGGGGGCCGGAAGCGGCCTGGGCATGTTCATCGTGCGCGGTGTCGTGGACCAGCACGGCGGCTCGATCTCGATCGAGGACGCCGACGGCGGGGGAGCCTCGATCTGCGTGTGGTTCCCGGTCAACGAGCCGGACTCCCTGACCTCCTGACCCGCCGATAGACTCGAGGGCGTGTCTGCGCCCAATTCCGACTACGACCCGGTCGAGGTGACGCCTCTGCGCGCCGACGAGGTCGAACGCATGCGTGACGAGGCCCTCGCGGCCATCGCCGCGGCCGACTCCCTCGACGCCATCAAGCAGGTGCGCATCGACCACACCGGCGACCGCTCGCCGCTGGCGTTGGCCAACCGCGAGATCGGTGCGCTGCCGCCTGCCGCCCGCAAGGAGGCCGGCAAGCGCGTCGGCCAGGCCCGTGGCGCCGTCAACCAGGCGCTGGCCGCCCGCACCGCCGAGGTCGAGGCCGTCGAGTTCGAGCGTCGCCTGGCCGCCGAGACGGTCGACGTCACGCTGCCGACCGACGTCGAGCCCGTGGGCGCCCGTCACCCGATCACCACGATCCAGGAGCACGTCGCCGACATCTTCGTCGCGATGGGCTGGGAGGTCGCCGAGGGCCCCGAGGTCGAGGCCGAGTGGCTGAACTTCGACGCGCTCAACCTGGGCCCGGATCATCCGGCCCGCACGATGCAGGACACCTTCTGGCTCTCGCCGGAGTCCGCCGCGATGGTCCTGCGCACGCACACGTCGCCGGTCCAGGCCCGCACGATGCTCACCAACGAGCCGCCGATCTACGTCGTCTGCCCCGGGCGGGTCTACCGCACCGACGAGGCCGACGCGACCCACATGCCCGTCTTCCACCAGGTCGAGGGCCTGGCGATCGACAAGGGCCTGTCGATGGCCCACCTCAAGGGCACGCTCGACCACTTCGCGCGCGCCATCTACGGCACCGAGATCACCACCCGGTTCCGCCCGTCGTACTTCCCGTTCACCGAGCCCAGCGCCGAGGTGGACCTGCTCTGCTACGTCTGCCACAACGATCCGGCCGAGGTCGCCTCGTGCCGCACGTGCGGCGGGGAGGGCTGGGTCGAGTGGGGCGGCTGCGGAGTCGTCAACCCGCGCGTCCTGATCGCCTGCGGCGTCGATCCCGAGGAGTACTCGGGCTTCGCGTTCGGCATGGGCCTGGACCGCACCATCACCAGTCGTTACGACATCGCCGACCTGCGTGACCTGTGGGACGGCGACGTTCGCTTCACCGAGCCCTTCGGAGTTGGTCTCTGACATGCGTGTCCCCGTGGAGTGGCTGCGGTCACTCGTCGAACTTCCCGACGCCGTCACGACGGAGCAGTTGGCCGATCGCCTGACCATGTACGACCTCAAGCTCGAGGAGATCCTCGGCGGCGGCCTGTCCGGACCGCTGACGGTCGGCCGCGTGCTGGCGATCTCGCCCGAGGAGCAGAAGAACGGCAAGACGATCAACTGGTGCCGCGTCGACGTCGGCGACCAGAACGTGCCGTCCGTGCCCGATGCTCCCGGTGAGGACGTGCCCTCGCGCGGCATCATCTGCGGCGCGCACAACTTCGGCGTCGGCGACCTCGTCGTCGTGTCGCTGCCGGGCACGTACCTGCCGGCCCTCGGCTTCGAGATCGGCTCGCGCAAGACCTACGGTCACGTGTCCGACGGCATGATCTGCTCGACCACCGAGCTGGGTCTGGCCGAGGACGAGTCGACCGCCCACGGCATCGTCGTGCTCGAGCCCGGCTCGGCCGAGCCCGGTGACGACGCGATCGCGCTGCTGGGTCTGGCCGATCAGACCCTCGACCTCGAGGTGAACCCCGACCGCGCCTACGCGCTGAGCCTGCGCGGCGTCGCCCGCGACGCGGCCCTGGCGTTCGACGTGCCGTTCACCGACCCGGCCGACCGTCCCGTGCCGTCCACCGATGCCGGTGCCTACCCGGTGCGCGTCGAGGACCCGACCGGCTGCCCTGTCTTCACGACGCTCGTCGTCGAGGGCATCGACCCGGCTGCGAAGACCCCGGCGTGGCTGGCCAAGCGGATCACCGACGCCGGCATGCGTCCCATCTCGCTGACCGTCGACGTCAGCAACTACGTCATGCTCGAGCTCGGTCAGCCCAACCACTGCTACGACCGCGCCAAGCTGAGCGGCGACATCGTCGTCCGCCGCGCGCACGAGGGCGAGACGCTGCGCACGCTCGACGACGTCGACCGCAAGCTGAGCACCGACGACCTGCTGATCACCGACGCCGCGGGCCCTATCGGCCTGGCCGGCGTCATGGGCGGCGACCGCGTCGAGATCGACGCGACCAGCACCGACGTCGTCATCGAGGCCGCGCACTTCGACCCCGTCACGATCTTCCGCACCCAGAAGCGGCACAAGCTGCCCACCGAGGCCGCCAAGCGCTTCGAGCGTGGTGTCGACCCCGAGCTGCCGCTGCGCGCCGCCGCCCGGGTCGCCGAGCTGCTGGTCGAGCTGGCCGGCGGCACCCTCGTCGCCGGCGCCACCGTCGTCGGCACTGCTCCGTCAAGGCGACCGGTCACGTTCTCGACCGAGCTGCCCGCCCGGATCAGCGGCCTGCCGATCACGACCGAGCAGGCGCGTGACACGTACGAGCGCAACGGCTGTGTCGTCGAGGTGACCGGCGACCGGTTCACCGTGACGCCTCCGTCGTGGCGCTTCGACCTCAACGATCCGTACGACTTCGTCGAGGAGGCGCTGCGCACGGCCGGGTACGAGAACGTGCCCTCCGTGCTGCCCACGCCCACCGGCGGCCGCGGACTCACCCGCTCGCAGGAGCTGCGCCGCCGCGTCGGCCACGTACTGGCCGGCGCCGGCCTCGTCGAGGTCACGACGCTGCCGTTCGTCGGCGACGCCGACCTCGACCGGCTCGCGCTACCGCAGGACGACCCGCGACGCGACCTCGTCCGCCTGGCCAACCCGCTGTCGGCCGAGGAGCCGGGCCTGACCCCGACGCTGCTGATCGGGCTGCTGCGCGCGGCCTCGCTCAACATCGGTCGCGGTCACGACTCCGTCCAGATCAGCGAGATCGGCCGCGTGTTCCACCCGCGCTCCGGCGACGCCGTCGCACCGATCTACGGCGTCGACCGTCGTCCGACGGCCGAGGAGCTGGCTGCCCTCGACGCCGCTCTGCCCGAGCAGCCGCGCCACGTCGGCTTCGTCCTGGTGGGCGAGCGCGAGCGCTCCGGCTGGTCCGGCCCCGGCCGACCCGTCGCCTGGACCGATGCTCTGGCTCTGGCGCGCCTCGTCGCGCAGAACCTGCATGTCGACCTGACGGTCGAGGCGGCGCAGCTGGCGCCGTTCCACCCCGGCCGCTGCGCGCAGCTGAGCGTGGGGGAGCAGATCGTCGGCCACGTCGGCGAGCTGCACCCGAAGGTCGCCGAGGCCTACGGCCTGCCCGGCCGGGTCGCCATCGGCGAGCTTGACCTGGACGCCTTGATCGAGGCGGCGCCGCTGGTCGGCCCCAAGCCCGACTTCTCGGCCTTCCCGGTCGCGAAGGAGGACTTCGCGTTCATCGTCGACGAGGCGCTGCCCGCGGGTGAGCTGGAGTCGGTCATCGCCGGTGCCAGCGACCTGCTGGAGTCGGTGCGACTGTTCGACGTCTACACCGGCGACCAGGTGGGCGAGGGCCGCAAGTCCTTGGCCTTCAAGGTGCGCCTGCGTGCCGACGACCGGACGCTCACCGAGGCCGACATCAAGGCCGCGCGCGACCAGATCGTGACGGCCGCCGCGACACTCGGAGCACAGCTGCGCTGACCGGCACGGGAGTGGCCGGAGTGGTTACATGTCTGCATGACCGACCACGAGAGCGTTCGGACCGAGCATGACCTGCTGGGGGAGCGCGACGTACCGGCGGACGTCTACTGGGGAGTGCACACCCTGCGCGCCCTGGAGAACTTTCCGATCACCGGTGTGCCCATTGCCATCAGCCCGTACCTGCCGCAGGCCCTGGCCGCGGTGAAGGAGGCGGCAGCCGAGGCGAACCACGACCTCGGCCTGCTGGACGACGACCGCCACGCGGCGATCGTGCAGGCCTGCCGCGAGATCCGGGCCGGCGAGCTGCACGACCAGTTCGTCGTCGACGTCATCCAGGGTGGCGCCGGCACGTCGACGAACATGAACGCCAACGAGGTCATCGCCAACCGCGCGCTGGAGATCCTCGGGCATCCCTTCGGCGACTACGACCGCCTGCATCCGAACGAGCAGGTGAACCTGAGCCAGTCGACCAACGACGTCTACCCCACGGCCGTGAAGATCGCGGTCATCAACGCGACGTACGACCTGATCGACTCGATGGGCCGGCTGGAGGACGCTTTCGCCGAGAAGGCGGTCGAGTTCCACGAGGTCCTCAAGATGGGCCGCACCCAGCTGCAGGACGCCGTGCCGATGACGCTCGGCCAGGAGTTCGGCACGTACGCGCTGATGATCGGTGAGGACCGTGCGCGCCTGCGTGAGGCCGTCCTGCTGCTGCACGAGATCAACCTCGGCGCCACCGCGATCGGCACCCAGCTCAACGCGCCACAGGGGTACGTCCCGCGCGCCCGCGAGCACCTGTCGCGCATCACCGGACTGCCGCTGCGCACAGCCGTGGACCTCATCGAGGCGACGCAGGACTGCGGCTCGTTCGTCCAGATGTCCGGCGTGCTCAAGCGCGTCGCGGTGAAGCTCTCGAAGATCTGCAACGACCTGCGCCTGCTGTCGTCCGGACCGCGCGCCGGACTCGGCGAGATCAACCTGCCTGCCCGCCAGGCCGGGTCCAGCATCATGCCGGGCAAGGTCAACCCGGTCATCCCCGAGGTCGTCAACCAGGTGGCCTTCCAGATCATCGGCCACGACGTCACGGTCTCGATGGCCGCCGAGGCCGGGCAGCTGCAGCTCAACGCCTTCGAGCCGGTGATCTGCTACTCCCTGTCCGCCGGTCTCTACCGTCTGCGCATGGCGATCGAGTCGCTGACCGAGCACTGCGTCCGGGGGATCACCGCCAACCGTGAGCACCTCGCCGCCGAGGTCGCCAACTCCGTCGGACTCGTGACCGCACTGAACCCGTACCTGGGCTACCAGACCGCCACCGAGCTGGCCAAGGAGGCGCTGCTCACGGGGCGCGGTGTCGCCGAGCTCGTGCTGGAGAAGGGCCTGCTGCCCGCGGACGAGCTCGAGCGGATCCTACGGCCCGAGACGCTGGCCCATCTGGGGCCGAAGCCGGCGGACCGCTCCGGCGGCGTCTGAGGTCTGGTCGGGTGGCCACAGCGTGCGTGTACGCTGTGGCCATGAACACGTCGGTGATCATCATTGGAAAGCGCGTCTGAAGCATCACCTCAGACGCGCCGCCTCCCGTACCCGGGGGGCTTTTTTTGTGAACGGCCAGTGTGTGGAACGAACAGAGCAGGACGACCATGAGCACGAGCTTCGGCAAGCACGACCCGGCGGACTTCCACGTCTACGACACGACGCTGCGTGACGGCGCCCAGCAGGAGGGCCTGAACCTGTCGATTCAAGACAAGATGGCCATCTCCCAGCACCTCGACGCGCTGGGTGTGGGTTACATCGAGGGCGGCTGGCCCGGCTCGAACCCCAAGGACACCGAGTTCTTCGCCCTCGCGGCCAAGGAGCTCGACCTGAAGCACGCGACCCTGGCCGCGTTCGGCTCGACCCGGCGCGCCGGCGCGGTGGCCGCCGACGATCCGCAGGTCGCCGCGCTGCGTGACTCGGGCGCCTCGGTCGTGACCGTCGTGGCCAAGAGCCACGACCAGCATGTGCTCCGCGCCCTGCGCACCACGCTGGACGAGAACCTCGCAATGGTCCGCGACACCGTGACGCACCTGCGCGGGGAGGGCCAGCGGGTCTTCCTGGACTGCGAGCACTTCTTCGACGGCTACCGCGAGAACCGCGACTACGCCCTCGAGGTCGTGCGCGTCGCGACCGAGGCCGGCGCCGAGGTCGCGGTGCTCTGCGACACGAACGGCGGGATGCTGCCGCACTGGGTGAACGAGATCGTCGCCGACGTCCTGTCCTCGACGGGCGCCCGCCTGGGCATCCACGCCCACAACGACACCGGGTGCGCCGTGGCGAACTCGATCGCCGCCGTCCAGGCGGGCGCGACCCACGTGCAGGGTTGCGTCAACGGCTACGGCGAACGCACCGGCAACGCCGACCTCGTCACCTGTGTCGCCAACCTGGAGTTCAAGCTCGGGATGAGCATCATGCCCGACGGCGTGCTGGCCGATGCCACGCGCATCTCGCACGCGATCAGCGAGATCACGAACTACCCGCCGGTGGCCCGCCAGCCGTACACGGGCGTGTCGGCGTTCGCGCACAAGGCCGGGCTGCACGCCAGTGCGATCCGCGTCGATCCGGACCTGTACCAGCACATGGATCCGGCGCTGGTCGGCAATGACATGCGGCTTCTCGTCTCGGAGATGGCCGGTCGCGCGACGATCGAGCTCAAGGGCCGTGAGCTCGGCTTCGACCTGTCGGGCGACAACGAGCTGCTGACCCGGATCACCGACCAGGTCAAGAAGATGGAGCAGGACGGCTACACGTTCGAGGCGGCCGACGCCTCGTTCGAGCTGCTGCTGACCGAGGCGGTCACGGGCGTGCGCCCGGCCTACTTCGACGTCGAGTCCTGGCGCGTGATCGCCGGCTCGGCGGGTGACGGTGGCGCCGAGGCGATCGTCAAGGTCGTCGCGGGTGGTCGCCGGACCGCCGTGGTGGGGGAGGGCAACGGCCCGGTCAACGCCCTCGACCACGCGCTGCGCCAGGCGATCGAGAGGATCTACCCGGATGTCGCCCAGTTCCACCTGATCGACTTCCGCGTCCGGATCCTCGACCAGGGGCACGGCACGGACGCCGTGACGCGCGTGCTGATCGAGACCACGGACGGCAAGAGCTCGTGGGTCACGGTCGGCGTGGGCCCGAACATGATCGAGGCCTCCTTCGAGGCGCTCGTGGACGCGCTGACCTACGGCCTGCGCCTGCACGGAGTGGACGCGTCACCGAGCTAGTCCGACTGCTTGCCGAAGAAAATTCTCTGACCGATGTCGAAGAACCCGGTTCCCGTTCGTCCTGTGTGCGAGGAGACTTTCCGACAACCAGGAGGAGTGATCGAGATGCCGCGTTTCATGGGATTCGTGCGGATGGCCGAGGGCGTGGGTACGCCGCCGCAGGAGCTGTTCGAGGCGATGGATGCCTACATCGGCAACCAGGTGGAGAAGGGCGTGTTCCTCGACGGGGGCGGGCTCTACGGGACGGAGGACGCGGTGAACTACGTGGTCCGTGAGGGCCAGGTCACCCGCGTCGACGGCCCCTACGCCGAGGCCAAGGAGGTCGTCGGTGGCTGGGCGATCCTGCAGTACGACACCGTCGAGGAGGCGGCGGCCGAGCAGCAGGAGTTCGCCGAGCTGCACGCGAAGTACTGGCCCGAGGTCACGGTCATCTCGACCCTGCGCCAGATCTCCAACGGTCCCGACAACCCGGGCGACTGAGTACCGCGTCGCGCCCGCACGAGGCGATCATCACGACGTGGCGGGCCGAGTCGGCCCGCCTCGTCGGAGCGCTCACGCGCCTGACCGGTGACATCGCGCTGGCAGAGGACCTCGCTCAGGACGCACTCGTGGCCGCTCTCGAGCACTGGCCTGCGACCGGCGTGCCGGACGAGCCGGGCGCGTGGCTCCTGACGACCGCCCGTCGGCGCGCCATCGACCAGTTCCGCCGCGCCGACGTGCTGCGTCACAAGCTCCGAGAGCTCGCCCGTGATGGCGAGGAGGAGGTCATGCCGCCGATCGACCACATCGAGGACGACGCGCTGCGCCTCATGTTCCTGACCTGCCATCCCGCTCTGACGCCCGAGTCCCGGGCGGCACTGACCCTGCGTCTGGTCGGCGGGCTCACGACGGGCGAGATCGCGCGCGGCTTCCTGGCGTCGGAGCCCGCCATCGGCCAGCGGATCTCACGGGCGAAGGCTAGGCTCTCGGCGGTCCGGGCGGAGTTCGACCTGCCCACCGGAGCCGAGCGCGAGGCACGCCTCGACGACGTCATGGCGGTCGTCTACCTGATCTTCAACGAGGGGTACACAGCCACGAGCGGCGTCGACTGGATGCGGCCGGACCTGACGCACGAGGCGATCCGTCTCGCCCGGATGCTGGCGGACCTCGCTCCCCACGAGCCGGAGGTGCTGGGACTGTCATCCCTCGTGCAGCTGCAGGCCTCGCGCATACCCGCCCGTCTCGACGACTCGGGCGCGCCGGTGCTGTTGGAGGAGCAGGACCGCTCGCGGTGGGACACGGGCTTGATCCGACGGGGCTTGGCCGACCTCGCGCGGGCCGAGCAGCTGGCGGCGGAGGGGGTCCCGGTGGGCCGTTACTTCCTGCAGGCATCGATCGCTGCCCAGCATGCGCGTGCCGCGCGGGCGCAGGACACGCACTGGCGGCGGATCGCTGCCCTGTACGACGTGCTGGCGGCGGCGGCACCGGGTCCGGTCGTCGAGGTGAACCGCGCCGTCGCGCACGGGCGCGCGTTCGGGGCCGCCGCGGGGCTGGCGGTGCTCGACGCGCTGGACGCCGACGCGCTGAGCGGAGCGCCACTCGTGCCGAGTGTGCGCGCCGACCTGTTGGAGCGAGCGGGCGCGCACGTCGAGGCGGAGGCGGCGTTCATGGAAGCCGCGTCCCTCACGCGGAACGCGAGCGAGCGGGGCCTGTTGCTCGGCCGGGCCGAGGAGGTCAGGCGAACAGCCGCTCGGGCTCGTCGAGATCGCCCTAGTTGAGCAAGGGGGGAGCACTCGTCACATATCGCTCGGTCCAGCTGGCCGGCGGGTCGAGGTGCCGCTCGGCGAGGTGACCGTGCGACTTCATGTTGTGGTGCTTGCGGCACAGGCATCGCAGATTCCGTGCCGAGGTCTCGCCGCCTGAGTCGTAGTCCTGGGCGTGGTCGAGGTCGGTCTCGAACACCGGTGCTCGGCACCCGGCGACCCGACAGGTGCCGTCCCGCCAGTGGAGGGCCTGTCTCAGTGACTCGGTGGGGCGGTACGCCAGGACCGTGGTGTCGAGTACCCCACCCATCGGGTCGAGCACCAGTCGACGGAACACGGTGTGCTCGCTGGCCGCCAGTTCGCGGACCCATTCGTGGCCCAGCGGCTCGCCGTCGCGGGTGATCCCCGGGCCGGTGGTGAGGCCGATCAGATCGGTGGCCGCGATGCTGATCGCGATCTCGGCGCGGATGTCGGTGGACGTGCCGGTGCAGGACGTGAGCCAGTGCCCGAGGATGTCGGCCTGCTTCTGGTCGCGCGTGCGGGTGTCGCGGGTGTCGGTCTCGGGGTCGATGCCGGGAAGGGCACGGGCCGCCTTGCGCAGGCGTTCGGCCGCGGCGATGGCCACGCCCGTGGGCAGCAGTGCGTTGAGCCAGCTGGTGCCGTCGTCGTTGTGGGTGACCGAGACGCGGCGGGTTTCGACGGCGCGTGCCGTCTCGGCGGCCGCCTGCTCGGGCTCGATCCGGGCGCGGAAGCGGCGCAGCCAGCCCTTCAGCTCGCCGACGGTGTGGGTTGACGCATAGGTGATGGCCGCCCGCTCGAGAGCTTCCCAACTCTCGCGTTCGGTGAGTCGTTCGGCGGTGTCGGCGATCGCACTGGCACGGGAGGCATCCACATCGCCGACGCGGAACGCCGCCCACACGGCGGGCGTCCGCTCGCGCAGGGTCTCGGTCTCGAAGACGATCGCCCAGACATGGCGCTCGGTGACCCGCAGAGCCTGGGCGATCTCAAGCGTGACCTCGCGCCGGGCCAGCTCCTTGCTCAGGACGATGTCGTCGGAGCGATCGATCTCGGCCACTCGGCGGTCATGGTGCCGGGTGATCAACTGCCATTCTGCGAACTCGGCCATCGCCCGGGCGCGACGGACACCGTCGAACGCGCCAGCCGTGGTTTCGAACTCCATGCACCCAACGTAGTGGGCGCCACCGACAGTTCTTCGAGGGACGCGCGACGGCGCAATCCATGGGATCCGCAATCCCGCCTCGGCAGGTCCTCCACTGCGGCAGTATGCGGATATGACTCACGGGGCGGGCAGCGTGAACGGCGAGGGCATCTTTCAGATCAGTCCGGGAGGGGAGCTTCTCTCGCTCGAAGTGACGCCCTATGAGGCCGAGGACGTTCTGCAAGCACTTCTCGAAACGCACCCTGACCTGCTCGCAGGGGCACAGATGACCCCTGAAGTCCCGCGTCGCTGGGCACTCGTGAAGCGTGAGCAGGGCGTTCCGGATCGTGATGACTCGGGATCGCGCTGGAGTGTCGACCATCTGTTCGTCGATCAGGACGCGGTTCCCACCTTGGTGGAGGTCAAGCGATCGACGGACACCCGCATCCGCCGTGAGGTCGTCGGACAGATGTTGGACTACGCCGCGAACGGGGTCAGGTACTGGCCGGCTGAGAGCCTGCAACTGGCATTCGAAGCGACCCAATCGGCGCTCGGGAACAGTCCACGTGGAACTCTCGCGTCGCTGTGCGACGACGGCGACGTAAGTGCCGAGGGGTTCTTTGCCCGAGTCGGTGACAACCTCCGCGCCGGGCGCATCAGGATGGTGTTCGTCGCCGATGTCATCCCCGATGAACTCATGCGAATCGTCGAGTTCCTCAACGAGCAGATGAACCCGGCGGAGGTCTTCGCTGTCCAGGTCAAGCGGTTCCGGGCGCAAGGGCACGAGGACAGCGTGATCGTCCCGGCCGTCTACGGACGGACCGCCGCAGCAAGTACGAAGAACCCGCAGCGGCGCATGCGGGATCGAGCGACTGCTGTTGATGCGTCCAGGCCCGAGACGATTCGACTGATCGAGCTCATCACGGGGTTCGCGCCGGCAGCCGGACTCACGGTCCGAGAGACGCCTGGCGGCGCCGTTCTCGAGACCTCGGAGCGAGAGACTGTCGCGAACGTCTACCTCGACCCATACGACAGCCTCGACATCCCGTTGGAGCGGTGGAGAGCGCGTGGACTCGTCGATCAGGCGGAGTCACTCCACGCATCCTTGAATGGGCTGACGGACAAGGCATTGACCGCGAAGATCCCGTCCCTCCCGTCTCGGGACGTCGTGGCCCACTGGTCGCAGGTTCGTTCAGTGCTGCAGCGAATCGCGGATCTTCACCGTTCGATTCCGTAGGCCATCTCCAACTCTGGCGCAGAAATCACCACGGTCCGTGTGTTGGGCTCCGGGTCTGCCCGTTTGGAGCGCTTTGGCGACCATCACGAAGACGCCGTTGGCCCGCGGACCTAGGTGAGTGTGTGGACGTCCTCATTGGTCGCGACACCGTCTCAGCGGGCGGTCACCGATTCTGAGGATGCCGTAGGCGTTGACGGACGATGCGCTGGATCATGATCGGATACCCGTGGAGGAAGAGGCCGGCCAAAAGGACCTGGACGGCTCCGACGGCATGCCCTGCGCCGACGGTCGCGACTGCCAGCGGAAGCGTGGCCACCCAGGCGATGGCGTGACCCGTCTCGGAGAGTTCTGTGCCGCGGAGCAGGCGACTCAGGCGGGTGTGACCCTCACCTTGCTCACGCAGGCTGCCGATGACCGAGTTCCAGCCGATGCGTCCCAGCAGTCGACGCAGCGCGTCGGCCCCGAGCAGTGCATAGATTCTCGGTTCTGCGCTGGCGACCGCGTATCGGCGGCGTGCGGTGTCGACGAACAGCGGCCCGGTGAGCAGACCCAGGAAGGTGAATCCGCCCTGTACGACGATCGCGTAGGCGAGATGGTCCGGCCCGATGAAGCGCCATCCGGTGATCGCCAGGCCGGCCGCCACGATGACGCCGACCGCAGCACCGCTCGATCTCACGCGTCACAGGCTAGCCGCACGGCTCCGGCGGTGCTCAGCCCTTCCGGAGTGCCTCGGCCTTCTGGAGTGCCTCGGCGAGCATCACGATGATGCCGCTGGGTCCGCGGACGTAGGTGAGCCTGTAGATGCCCTCATACGTCGCGACCCCTCGCAGCGGGTGGCAGCCGTGCCAGGCGGCGATCTCGAGGGCCTCGTCGAGGTCGTCTACGGAGAAGGCCACACGGTGCATGCCGATCTCGTTCGGCCGGGTCGGCTCCGTCTCGATGGGGTCGGGGTGGATGTACTCGAACAGCTCCAGGCGGCCGTGGCCGTCGGGGGTCTGGAGCATCGCGATGCGCACGTGGTTCCCGTCGAGGCCGACGGCGGTCTCGGCCCACTCGCCGCTGACGGTGTCGCGACCGAGCTCCGTGAGGCCGAGATCGGTGAAGAAGGCGATCGCCGCGTCGATGTCGCGGACGGCGATGCCGACGTTCTCGAGCTTGATGGGCATGCGTGAACACTAGGCAAGACAGGAGTCGGAGGCCATGGCCCAAAGCGATCCCAGCGTCATCAGCATGTGGAATGAACGACGCGCTTCAGTACCGGAGGGCAACCGGTCCAGGTGCGGGAGCAGGCGGGTCCAGTTACTGGGGCCGAGTCACTCCCGGTGTGCCTGGTCGCGGCGCGCGTGCCACCGGTGCCGACGATTCGGCCGGCGTGCCAGTAGGGCCTACCGGCCGAGCCCGTCCGAAGCTGCAATCGATCGGTCGGGGATCTCATCACGACCCGCGAACTGGAGGCGTTCGGACTCGGGAAGCATCATTGACTCCGCCAGGATCGCTGCGAGCGCCTCGACGTCGCGCGTTCCGATCTGAGGCGAGAAGAACCACTCGTGATTCTTCATTCGGGTAATGAGATCGATCCTGCTTTCCTGGGACTCACCTTCACTAACGATGGCTCGCACGTAGCGAACCTCGTCGAGCTTGGTGTCGTCTTGGAAGACAGCTTCCTTGAATAACCCAGTCGTGTCACCAGTCAGGATTCGACGGTCGGTGACGGCGACCATGACGCGGTTCGGGTCCTTGTCGAGAGTCGAGCCGATCTTCTCCTTCGCCGCGCTCACGACAGCACCGACTCTGCCATGGGCAGGGTTCTCAGCGCCCAAGCCGATGGCGCGTAGTTGCTCGTCGGGTTCCAGTAACCAACGCAGGAGCTCCCAGTACGGGTCAAGGGCCACGTCCGGAGGAGCACACACGACTTCAGGTCTCGCGAGGGGTGCCGAGGGCGCGAGAAACGTGTCCCCCAGTGGGGCAATGGCTTCGAGGACGCTCGACGCAAGCTTTCGAGTGGTGTCGATGTCTTTTCGCTTCGAAGACAACTTGAGCGAGCTGGGTCCCGGCATCGCGACGATGATCCGTAACTCTCGCGTGAGCGAACCCAACAGGGTCGCAATGTCGTCGAGGTCGGAGGTGAGCTCGCGCTGAGTGTTCTCGACGATGGACTCGAAGTGCTTTGCTTCGGCGGGGTCTGTTGCGCCCGCCTCTCGCGCGACGGCACCCGCGAGCGCTTGGAATCCGGTCCACGCCTTCACTGCTGCCAAGAGGGCGAAGGCGTCGAACGCGATCGTTTGCGCATTCGACTGCAGGAACTCCCGCCGCTGGCGAACGTTCAGTTCGGTGATCTTCCGAAGATGGTCCTCGATACTTGAACGGTACTTGTTGCGTTCCGTACCTATGTCAGTCTTCTTGCTCGCGATCGTGTCCCACAGTGACGCAGGCACTGAACCTGCGATCTGAGCAGCTTCGAGCGCCTGGTCGACGGACTCGATGAGACTCATCAGCCGCGCTCGTTCGTCTCGGCGGTTGCTCTCGATCACGCTTTGCGTCAGATCGATGTTCCTCCGGACTAGTGCGCTGACCTCGTTCAGTTGAGTCTGTAGCGCAACCATCGCGAGGGCGGGACCGAGCGCGACGGCCGTCTGGGCAACGCTTACACCTGCCGCGGGAGTAAATCGTGCTTGGGCGAGCGTTTTTGTCGAACCTTTCGGGAGCAGGATGGTTCCGAGGTTCTTGCCGTCCTTGACCGCGAGCCGCCCGCCTGCATTCAGCAGGGCTCGGCTCTCCTCCGAGAGTCGGTAAAGCCCCTGCATGCTTGCGGCGCCCTGAGCGAGGTTTCCACCCACTGTGGCGGCGGTACCTGCGGCCGCAACGACGCTGGCGATGTGCGTGTGATCGCGCGTTGAGAGCAGCCCCGTGTTCAGTCGTTCGAGGGAGTTTTCCAGCTCCTCGGGGAGCTCACCGAAAACGGCAACGACGTTAGGGAGCACCTCGACGAGTTCCGGTGCCGTCTCGTTCGCCCGCGATTCGTCTTCTTCGTTGGGAAGCCCCGGTCTACCGGGGCCGGACTCCTGGCCATCGATAGGCTCATCGGTGCCGTCCGAGACGTTCTCGGGCATTTTGTCTCCTGGCGAGTCGGGTGGTGCGGCGGTGCCCGGACGGTCCGTCACCCTGCAGGGAGTGTAGATCTCCGCGGCCACACATTTGAGGCAAACGACGAACGACTAACGACCGCAACGTCTCACGGCTCGTGGTTGGCCAAGCGTTCGCTGGGCTCGCACGTGACGTGAATCCAGCCCTCCCTCCGCGCTGCAGCGGCGTCTTCGCCAGGCGGGGGGATGGTCAGGTCGAGATCGCGTGCTCGTGCGACGAGCGCACACACTACGGCGTCGCACACGTCGTCGCTCTTGAAGAACCTTGGGACCAAATCCTGGTCTGCGGTCAGGAACGGAAAGTTCGACTGCAAGGCGGGCCACGCAAGCTTCGACTTGCCGAACTCCCAAGCCGAGAGCGCTGCTGCGGGATAGGTCTCGCACACCGTTCCGTCCGACCCGGACCGATCGACAGCGACACCGAGACGAAGCAGTTCTGCCTCAACCAGCACCCACATGGCAGCGGTCGCCCCGAGCATCTGGAACGACGCGGGGAGCGGACGAGTTCTGATCGCAGGATGTTCCGTGAGGAACCGGTCGGTGCGTCGTTGGGCGACCTGCTTGGTGCGCCAGACGCTCCAGTCACCCGGGCGAGGCAAGTCATCATCGGGCAGAGGCTGGTCGTGCCGTTTCGCCATCAGAGCGACGAACAGATCCGGCCATCCGAATGGGACGTCGACGGCCCAGGTGCTTTCCCGGTGCTCAGCGATCAGTGGTGCGATGGCGATGGCTTCGAGTGGGTGACGCACGTCGACAACCCGAGCCTCACCTGGAACTGACCAGTCGATGGCGACGGCCGCGGTCTTCTTCTTGTTGGTCGAGACGTCGAGGCCCCAGGTCACGTGGTTCACCGGGACATCCTCGCGTGGATCTCGGTCCGAGAGCCGTGGTTCGGACGAATGAGTTCGTCTGGGTTGCGTCCTTGCAGAGGACCAGAGCATGGAAACCTGAGCGGTGCGTCGCGTGTCGTGGCAGACCGTGTGAAGCATGGGAGGCGTGGGGTCCGGAGGGACGTGACGATGATGTCGTTCACCCCTTCGCCCTCACATGCCGAGGGCGAGAAGTCCACGGTGGTCGACTGGAGTCGAGAGTTGCGGCGTCCACGGACGTCTGCCGGAGGCCCTGCACATCGCGCGCCAAGCATTGGCGGACGGTGATGCCGCCGAAGCCGCGAGCCGTGACATGTCTTGTTCTGTCACGGGTTCCGCACCGCGCTGACGCGGTACCACGAAGGTGAGGACCGCCCGCTCTTCCCCTCGATCACGGAAGCCCATCCACAGTTTGAGCGAGCGCCTGCGTCGACAGTCACTTCGAGGGTTTCGCCGCCGTCATGCAGTCGCACCTCCGCTACAAGAGCGACAACTGCTGGTGGTGCTCGAAACCCTCGAGTTGGATGCGCAGGTCGACGCAGTCTGCGGTCGGCTGTGATGGAAAGGTGGGGGAGTGACGGACGAGTACACGTTGATCGAGTCAGCCCCCGACGAAGCGGACTACCTCCACCTGCGGCGCGCCTCGGGGCTCACGCCCAAGTCGCCCGAGCAGGCGAGGCCGGCGCTCGCGGGCGGGTGGGCCGCCTGCCACGTTCGCCACACGAGCGGCGAGACGGTGGCGATGGGTCGCGTCATCGGCGACGGTGGCTGGTACTTCCACCTCGTCGACATGGCCGTGCTGCCGGACCACCAGCGGCGAGGGCTCGGTGATCGTGTCCTCTCGCATTTGCTGGACGTGATCCGCCGGGACGCCCCTCCCGGCGCCTACGTCTCGCTGATGGCCGATCCGCCGGGACGACGTCTGTACGAGCGTCACGGCTTCGTCGAGAGCGCACCGCACTCGGTCGGGATGGTGCTGGCTCCGGGGACCTGACGCTCGTCTCGTCAGGTGGCGACCAACGGCGGATGGGCGGCGTCCACCGGGACGATGTCCCGACCCAGGGGCCACAGCGAGACGGGGATCAGCTTGAAGTTCGCCAGCCCCAGCGGGATCCCGATGATGGTGATGCAGAGCAGGGCGCCGGTCACGGCGTGCCCGATGGCCAGCCAGAACCCGGAGAGCACGAACCAGATGACGTTGCCGATGCCCGAGCCGACTCCGGCGGTGGGCTTGGTGACGACCGTGCGCCCGAACGGCCAGAGGGCGAACAGGCCGATCCTGAACGACGCGATGCCGAACGGGATGCCGATGATCGTGATGCACCAGAGCGCCCCGGCGACCATGTAGCCGAGAAACATCCAGAAGCCCGAGATGACGAGCCACAAGATGTTGAGCAGTAGTCGCATGTTTCCCCCACGTGAGTTCGGACTCTCAGAATCTCACGCATTGGGGCTCAGGGCGGCGTGGTCCGCGCGGCCGTTCGACCGAGCGCGTCAGCCGATCGCGATCGTCTCGATCAGGTTCTGCGCGGGGTCCCACCAGTGGAGGCGATCGCAGACCAGGTCGGCCGGGGCCTCCGTGGAATCCAGGACGTCGAGGGCAGCAGGCAACAGGCGCCGGGGGACGCGGCGCGCCAAGGTGACGTGCGGAGTCCAGACAGGGTGCCGCACGCTAGGCACCAGTTCGCGGATGCGTGCCGTGGCGGCCGCCAGTGCCGGCTCGGGCTCGATCAGGTGCGCGATGGTGACGCGGGCGCCCTGACCGAACAGGACCAGACCTCGAACGCCCAGGCGCGCGGGCAGCAGTGGCGCGATCGCCTCGCGGGCCACCGGCAGGACGTCGGCGCCGATGCCGACGGCAGCCACCAGGGTCAGGTGCGGCGCATTGGTCATCGACCGGTGGTCTGCCTGCGACGGGACTCCCGCTGCCTTCAGCGCCTCCCACTGAGCCACGACCGCAGCGTCGGACGCGGGCTCGAAGCTGAGTTCGAGGGCTTGGTCGGGCACACGTGGAGGATAGGACAGAGGCACCCGCGGACTCACGTCCTCGGGTCGGAGATCCGATGGAGGACGTTGCGCGTGGGTGTGCCGTCCGCCGTGCTGTGGTCGTCGAAGTCGCCGGCTGGGTCGCGCGTCATGCCGATGCGTCGCATCACCGCTTGCGACCGGAGATTGTCGACGGTGGTGATGGCCAGGACCTCAGGCAGAGCGAGGGACTCGAAGGCGAACGTGAGTGTGGCGAGCGCGGCCTCCGTCGCATATCCGTGGCCCCAGGCGGGGCGGGCGAGCCGCCAGCCCACTTCGACGCCGGTGAACGGCAGGTGTTCGTCGACCCGATCCAACCCGGCGAATCCGATGAAGTCACCGGTGACCTGCTCCTCGACCGCCCACCACCCGTATCCGCGCTGGGCGAAGTCGGCTGTGAAACTCGCGACCGAGTCGTCGCTCTGGGCGCGCGTCAGCGGACCGCCCAGGTGCTCTCGAACCTCGGGGTCGGCGTTCATGGCGGCCCATGGCGCGAGGTCGGACGCGCGCCACGGCCGAAGCAGGAGGCGAGCCGTGCGGATCTCGATCATGGCGCTGACGCTACGCCCGGGCGCGAACGCAATGGCGGCCACGTCGCGGCGGTGGCCAGACGGGACACGGGCGGAGGAGCAGTGCCGCCCGGAAGACGGCACATCCCAGCGGCGCGCCGATCAGCAGCGTGGGGACTTCTGCTGGCGCACCCGGCATCCCCGGACTGTAACCGGAGCGGGTCATGACGTGCGGGATTCCCGTATCCGGGTACCCATGACGACATGGAGCAGAAGACGATCGTCATCACGGGAGCCAGCGACGGGATCGGCGCGGCAGCCGCTCAGGAGCTCAGCGACCACGGCCACCACGTGGTCATCGTGGGGCGCGACCCGCAGAAGACCCGCACGGTGGCCGAGGAGCTGGGAGTCCCGTTCCACCTGGCCGACTACGCCGACCTCGCGCAGGTCCGTCGTCTCGCGACGGAGCTGAACGAGGCGTACCCGCGCATCGACGTCCTGGCGAACAACGCCGGCGCGTTGACGGACCACCGGGCCATCACCGTGGACGGGTTCGAGAAGACCTTCCAGGTGAACCACCTCGCCGGGTTCCTCCTGACGCAACTTCTACTGCCACAGCTGATCGAGAGCCGCGCCACCGTCATCCAGACCGCGTCGATCGCGGCGAAGCTGTTCAGTGACTTCGACATCGACGACCTGCAGAACACGCGGCACGACGGAGGCCAGCGGGCGTACGGGAACACGAAGCTGGAGAACATCCTGTTCACCCGAGAGCTGGACCGGCGCTACCGCGACCAGGGGATCTCGGCCGCGGCGTTCCATCCCGGCCTGGTCGGCTCCAACTTCGCCCACGGCACGAAGTCGCCGCTGAACTTCGTCTACCACACACCGATGGTGAGCAAGCTCTTCACGATCTCGCCCGAGCGCGGGGCGGAGCAGCTCGTCTGGCTCGCCACGTCGACGCCCGGCACGGACTGGGAACGCGGTCAGTACTACGAGAAGAAGAAGCCCGCGAAGTCGGCGCCCGAGGCCCACGACGGCGAGGTCGGGCGGCGACTCTGGGAGGAGTCGATGCGGATGGTCGCGCCGCTCTGAGTCGCCCGACTCGCCACCTCACTCCGGGGGAGTGGCGCGGGAGAAGCGGACCTCCTCGATGTCCAGTCGGGCCTGCACCTGACGCAGCACGATGTCGTCGATCCGCCGCTCGTCGCGCAGTTGCAGGAGCGCGTCGCGGCGCAGCGCGAGGAGTGCGAGCGACAGGCTCGTGTACTCGCTGGTGTGCTGGACGAGCGGGTCGTCGCCGGCTCCTTCGGCGTCCACGAGTCGTCGCTGCTTGTCGAGCTCATTACGGACCCGCTCGGTCACGTGCCCGTCGACGCCGAGCTCGGCAGCAGCGTCGTCGAGGGCCTCGATCGCCGCGTCCAGGGTGAAGACCTCGGCGAGCTGGATCTCGTCGATGACGGACTGGTCGCTGGGCAACCGGGCGTAACGGACGACGGCGGGGAGCACCAGCGCCTGCAGCAGGCTCAGCACGATGACGCCGCAGGCGATCACCACGATCAGGTCGCGGTCGGGAAACGGCGCACCGGAGTCGAGCGTGCGGGGTACGGCGAGCACCGCCGCGAGCGAGATCGCTCCGCGGAAACCGGCCGTCGCGCTGACGGTGCGCTGGCGCGCGCTGACCCGACGCTCGCGCTGGGACGGGCGGCGGTCGATGGCGCGGATCAGGTAGGGAGTGGTGTAGATCCACGCCCAGCGAACCCCGATCACGACGGCCGTGACCAGGAGGATGTCCAGCCATGCGCGTTGCAGGGTGGTGCTCGACAGGCCACGGAAAGCGGACTGGGCCTCGAGCCCGATCAGGACGAACAGGGCGCTGCTCAGCACCGTCGTCGAGAGTGTCCAGAACGGGGTCACGAGGTGCCGGGTGGCGGCGGTCGTGATGCGTGGCGCGACCTGGCTGATGAACAGTCCGCACGCCACGACGGCGAGCACGCCCGACGCCCCGATGACCTCCGCCGCCAGGAACGCGGCGAACGGCGTGACGAGCATCGCGATGCCCTCGAGCATCGGGTCGTCCATCCGCCGCCGGATCTGCCAGCTGAGCAGACCGACAAGTCCGCCCGCCAGGACGCCGCCACCGTAGGAGACCACCAGCAGCCACGTGACGTGCCACCCGGTCAGGGTCTCCTCGCCGACGGTGACGCCCACGGCGAGTCCGTAGAGAACCAGCGCGGTGCCGTCGTTCACGAGGCTCTCGGCGCGCAGCGTCGTGACGGTCCGGCGCGGCAGGTTGCGCGCCAGCACCCCGACCGCGGTCGCGTCGGTCGGCGCGAGTGCGGCACCCAGCACCCAGGCGGGTCCCCACGGCATGCCGAGCGCGTGTGCGGTCACGGCGACCGCTCCGGCGGTGGCCACCACGAGCGCCGTGCTGGTGAGCACCACGACGCGCAGGTTGTTGCGGATCTCGCGCAACGAGGTGGTCAGGCTCTCCCAGTAGAGGATCGCGGGCAGGAAGACCAGGAGGATGACCTCGGGCGGCAGGTGGGCATGCCGTAGGTGCGGCACGAATCCGATGAGCACGCCGGCGATCACCAGCAGGATGGCCGGGGCGATCGGGTACCGGCGCGCCAGCGCGCCGCACACCACGAGGGCGATTCCCAGCAGGACGACCATCTCGAGTCCGAGCACGGATCAATCTTTGCCCTCGCGGTCCAACCCGACCACCCCTCGACGCTTCGCCGGGCATGATGAGCGCGTCGACGGGAGGAGGAGGGAATGGCGCGTCATCGCCTGTCCGTCAGGTTCGTCCCGGACTGGTCGGCTCGGGGCGGCCAGTGGGTGACCCCGCCTCCGTTCGTCGTGAGCGTCTGGCGGCAGCTGCAGGACGGAAACGAGCGTGCGGGACTGCCTCGCAGCTGCGAGGTCGTCGGACCAGAGCTGGATGGCGTGCTCGACCTGCTGGCCGATGCGTATGGGGCGGTCCGTCCCCTCGAGTTGGACGTCGCCGGCGGCTGGCGCGACGAGTCGAGTCGGCACGCCTTCCTCACGGCCGCCGACCGCGTCGAGCTCTCGCTGCGTCGCCGTCTCGGCGGGGACTGGGATGTCGTCGTGAGCCGCAGCCCTGGCGTCAACGAGGTCAGGCTCATGGGGGAGTACGGGTGCGACTGGCCGCTGTGGACCGATGACGGTGGCAGCGACCGGGACGACTGGCCGATGCTGTCCGACGCGTTGGCCGACCGGCTGCGCGCATGGGCGGTCGAGGCCGAGCCGGACCACCGGGTGAATCACCTGCCGGGGCCGGACCCGGAGGTGACCCAGGGACTGCTGCGCGATCTGCGCCGCGAGCTGGGCGACCGGTACAGGATCGTCGCCGTCCTCTAGGCCGGCCGGTGGAGCGGACGCGAGGATTTGAACCTCGACCCATTCCCTGGAAGGGAAGCATGCTGCAACTACACCACGTCCGCGACGCCGGTCTCTGACGAGACCGACAGGTGCCAGTATGCCGATCTCCGGGACCACTCGGATGTCCGGGGTGAGTTCTAGCCGGCCGCCAAGTCCTGGGAGGCGAGCCTGATCCCGCCGCCGGAACGGGTGTGAGGATCGTCTTGGCTCACGGTCCGGAACGAGCCGTCGAGGACCTGTTGGGCCAGCACTCGGAGCTTGACGTTGCGATGCTGCGAGTTGCGCACGAGAAAGGCGAACGCTCGGTCCCAATCGAGTCCGTAGCGCTCCATGAGGATGCCGACCGCGGCGCCGATGTCCTGCCGAGAGTCGACGGCCCGGCTCAGGTGCTCCACCTGGTGCGCGGAACGGAGCAGGACGGCGCCGTAGCTGGCGAAGAGCTCGACGAGGTGCGTGGTCAACTCGTCGAAGGCGCCACGTCGGCGGGAGTAGAGGTTCAGCCCGGCGACCTGATCGGTGTGGGTGAGCTGGACGGCGGCCTGGGAACCGACGCCGCGTCTGGCTGCGAGCGGGCCGTAATGGCTGAAGGGCTCCGCATGGACCAGGTCGTTGACCAGGACCAGGCGTTCGTAGGTGACCGCGGCGACGCAAGGACCCTCACCGACGTCGTACTGGAGCTGGTCGCACTCGTTCGCCAACGCATCGGTTGCCGCGACGGTCCGAAAGCCACCGTCGATGTGGACGGTGATGCTGGCGAAGTCGACACCGGGGATGCTCTCTGCGGCCAGGGCCGCCAATGACGTGAGTGCCGCCGCCCGCGCCGAGGGCGCGGGGGAGCGCATCGTGTCAGCCGCCATGTGGCGTGTCTCCATCCGATCGACGTCCGAAGCCGACGTCGAGCCTCCCGAGGCTGGACCGTGGCGTTCCATCAGGCGAGACCTGGAGCCGCAGTTGCGGCCCCTCTGCGCATCACCCGGTGCCAACCTAGGCTTTCGCGCCGGGCCCACGCCTCACCCTTAAGGGTGAATCACGGCCGGAGGCGGGCGGGATGGATCACTCGCTCGCTGCGTCAGGCGTTGCGGCCTTGATGGCGTCAGGTCGAAACCCGTGATCGACACCCCAGAGGACCGCCCGAGTCCGACTGTCCACGCCGATCTTTCGATAGGCCGTCCGGATGTTCGTCTTCACGGTGTTGATGCTGGTGAAGGTGCGTGCGGCGATCTCCTCGTTGCCGAAGCCCTGGGTGATCAGCGCGATCACCTCGGACTCACGGGCACTCAACCCGTACTCGCGGCCGGGCCACTCTCCGAGGTCCGCGTCGGGCGACGTCGGATAGTCGGAGCTGACGACGCCGCTCTCGCCACGAGCGATCCGCTCGAGCGCGTCGGCCAGCTCCTCGGCCGTCAGTCTCTTGTCGAGGAAGTCGATCACCCCGAACCGTGACCAGGTCTCGATGAGCTCGGGTTTCAGGCTCCAGCTGTAGAAGACGTACCGCTCCGCGTTCGCGGCGGCCAGGACCTCGTTGATGTCGCGCGTCTGTGCGAACGAGTCGATGAGCGCGATGTCCACCCGTTCCCGGCCGGGTTGATTGGTGGAGACCTCCACCACCTGGATCCGATCCTTGAACGGCTCGAACATGCGCGCCAGGCCCTGAACCACCACGTCGTAGTCGTTGACGATGGAGATGCGGACCGGCGTCTGGTGCTTCACCACTCCACGGTAAGGGACCTGGCTGGTCCGAGGCGGCCGCGGCCTCGGTGGCCGAGAGTGAGACGTGCCGTCCCGGGTACACGACCACCATGAGCCTCTCCATCGGATGCACCCTCATGTGCGAGCAGTCCCCGCCGACGAAACTGGTGTCGTACGCCCAGGCCGCCGAGGAGGCGGGGTTCCCCTTCGCCGTCATGAGCGACCACTTCAACCCGTGGCTCAAGGAACAGGGTCACAGCCCGAACGCGTGGGTGACCCTCGGCGCTGTCGCCCAGGCGACGCAGACGCTCGAGCTGATGACGTACGTGACGTGCCCGATCGGGCGGTATCACCCGGTCGTGGTGGCGCAGCAGGCCGCGACGCTCGGGGTCCTGAGCGAGGGACGCTTCTCGCTGGGCCTGGGCGCGGGCGAGAACCTCAACGAGCACGTCATCGGCGAGGGCTGGGACCCGGTCAACGTGCGCCATGAGCGGTTCTCCGAGGCGCTCCAGATCATCAACGAACTCTTCGACGGCGGGTACGTGAACTTCGTCGGCGACCACTATCGCGTCGACTCCGCGAAGCTCTGGGACCTGCCGGAGTCGCGGGTGCCCATCGGTGTGGCGGTCAGTGGCCCGCAGTCGATCGAGGTCGCTGCTCCGTGGGCCGATTTCATGATCGCGGTCGAGCCCGACGGCGATGCGGCCATGGCGTTCGACGAGGCGACCCGCGCGAAGACGCCGGCACGCAAGGTCGGTCAACTGCCGATCTCGTGGGACGCCGACGCGGACCGGGCCGTCACCCGGGCCCATGAGCAGTTCCGTTGGTTCGCCGGTGGGTGGAAGGTCAACGCCGAGCTGCCCGGCCCGTCGGCGTTCGACGCCGCCACTCAGTTCGTCCGGCCTGAGGACGTGGCCGACCAGATCCCCTGCGGCAACGACATCGACGCGCTGATCGAGGCCGTGCGGCCGTTCGCCGACGCGGGGTTCACCGACCTCGCGCTGATCCAGATCGGCGACGAGGGGCAGGACCCGTTCTTCGAGGCGGCGCCCGACCTCCTCGCGGCTCTGGGGGAGGAGTTCGGCGCCTGAGCCCGGTTGCCGCCGCCGCTGGATGGTCCGCGATCATCGTCCGATGAGTTCCATACGGCTGGTGACGATGGATGACGCCGCTGAACTCGCGGCGTTGTTCGCGACGAATCGCGGCTTCCTGGCGCCGTGGGAGCCTGACCGGGAGGACGACTTCTTCTCGACCGACGGACAGCGTGCAGTCCTCGAGGAAGCGCTGGAGCGCCACGGCCAAGGACTCACGTACCCGCACGTGATCCTCGACGCCTCAGCTCGCATCATCGGGCGGATCAATCTGGGAAACGTGGTGCTGGGCCCCTTCCAGTCGTGCGGCGTCGGGTACTGGGTGAGCCAGCATGCCAACGGTCGTGGCCACGCCAGCGCAGCGCTGCAGGCGATCAAGAACGTGGCCTTCGCCGATCTCGGGCTCCACCGCATCGAGGCAGGCACCTTGGCTCACAACGTCCGATCACAACGCGTTCTGGAGAAGAACGGGTTCGTTCGGTTCGGGGTGGCGCCGGCCTACCTCAAGATCGCCGGGAGCTGGCAGGACCACACCATGTTCCAGGCGCTCAACCCCCACCACCACTGAGCGGTGGACCACGAGGGGACGACGTCGTCCGGCACCCCTGGGAGAGTGCTCGACATGCGTCCCGCCCGTCCAGACTCGTACCGACGGCTCGGTGTCGGAGCGATCGCGTTGCTCACCGTTCTCGCCCTGGTGGGCGGTGGCTACTGGTGGACGCACCCCCAGGCCCTCTCCCATGGGGCCGAGATCGGCGGCGAGCTCGCGGTGGGAGAGACCCAGGTCTTCGACATCGCGGATCACCTGGCGGGGTACGACGAGACCAGCCGCGTGCTCCGCATCGAGCCGCACATCGTGCGTGACGAGACGGCTGCGCGCTACGAGTTCGTGACGTGTGTCCTGAAGGATGCCGATGATGGAATCGGCGCGACGGACGAAGGGGATATTCCTCGACTCTGTGCCAGCACGCGGCCCACGGCCGGGGCATCGTTCGGTCTGCAGGACGGGAGGCGTTCGCAGCTGCTCATGAAGCTGACCGCCACGAAGCCCGGACGGCTCGAGATCGACGGCGCGGACGTCACCTATCGCCGTTCTGGCCGGCACCTCTTCCAGACCGGCACCCAGCAGTCGGGAACCGTCATGAAGCTGACCGCCAAGTAGGACCTTCTTCGCCGTCCATCCGGGCACCAGTCGACGTGGACAGCAGCGGACGTTGGAGATCATTCCGAGGAACTGGGCGGCAACCAGCTCGGCGTCGGCACTCTGGGCTGTGCACGATCAACCGCGTTGGCTGGTGGCCGGGCCGGCGGCGAATCTTCTGCTCTACGGCTCGATCGTCATGCGCTGGACGTGGGGACCCACGAACTCATAGCGTGAGTGACCTCGGAACGCTCCAGCACGTTCCCGGCGGGGTCGCGAACGACGAGGCGGACGCGGGCCTCGACGGTTCCGTCCGAGCGATCCTTGATGTCCCGCACGATGGTCGTCGGTCGGATCTCGTTCCACTGCCGCTCCCAGTAGGCCCCCACCTCGTCCCGACCGGCCAACCGCCCGCCTTCCCAGCCGTTGGGCCAGTCGACGTCCGGCGCCATCGCCGCGAGGACGGCGTCGAGGTCTCGATCGTTGAACGACTGGTAGAGGGCCCGGACGTGGTCGGCGCGTGCAGAGGTCATGGCGCTGATGATGGTCAACGAGGGCGCGGCTTGTTCGTCCGTCGGGTGGCCGGTGCGCTGCGCGGATCGTCGGGCCAGGAGTGCTTGGGGTAGCGGCCGCGCAGGTCCGCCCGCACGGCCGGGTAGCCGGTGTCCCAGAAGGAATCGAGGTCCGCCGTGATGGCTGCGGGGCGGCGGGCGGGGGAGAGCAGGTGCAGCAGGAGCGGCACCCGGCCACCGCCGAGGACGGGCGCGGATGACCAGCCGAAGACCTCCTGCAGCCTGACCGCGAGCACGGGTTGCTCCTGGGAGTAGTCGATCCGCACGACCGATCCGCTGGGGACCTCGACGCGCTCCGGGGCCAGCTCGTCGAGCCTGCTGGCCTCGGGCCACGGCAACAAGGCCCGCAGCGCGCCGAGGATGTCGATGCGGCGGAGGTCCTGCGCCGACCGGACGCGCGCCAGCTGCGGCCCCAGCCATGACTGGAGGTTCTGGGTCAGCGCCTCGTCACTGACGTCGGGCCACGGGTCGCCCAGCGCTCGGTGCAGGAAGTCGAGCCGAGCGCGCAGCGCTGTGGCCGCCTCCGACCAGGTGAAGAGACCGATTCCCTCGCTCTCCAGCGCCTCCCGGATGGCCGCGGTCACGGCCTCGGCCGGTGGATCTTCGAGCCGGACGGAGCTGAGCTCGATCGCACCCAACAGCGTGCGCCGGCGCGCCAGCACGCGCCCGCCGGTCCAGCTGACCTCGTCGACCTCGGTCCACAGCGACCCCGCCGCCTCCAGCGCAAGGTCCTCGGTCAGCGGGGCCGCCGACCGGATCCGGGCCTCCCGCTGTCCGGACCGCCGATCCGCATCACCGATCGCGAGCCACTCCAGGCCGGCCAGGGGACCGGGGTCGCGCTGATCGAGCGCTGCGCCCGTGCCGGAGGTCATCAGGTAGCTGGATGAGCCGGAGCGCTTCCGCGCGATCCGGTCCGGGTGTGCCAGCGCGACCACCAGCCCCACCGCCACGTCGTCGGTCAGTGCCGCGCCACGGCCGTGGGCGCCGTGCTCCTTCGCGATGGCCTCGAGCCGGGTCACCTGGGTGCGCCACGCGCCCGCCCGGTGACCACCGCGCAAGGAGCGGAGCGCAGCCACCAGGTCGGCTCCGGGAGCGCGGACGTCCTCGCTGAGCATTGCCACGACCTCGGCGGCCCGTCTCGTCCCGACGAGGCCGGCACCGTCGATGAGCGCCCGAGCCAACCGGGGATCGACGGGCACGCCGGCGATGACCCGGCCTCGAGGCGTGGCGCGTCCGTCCTCGGTGATCGCTCCGAGGTCCAGCAGCACCTGCCGAGCGGCCGACATGGCGTGCTCCGGCGGCTGGTCGAGCAGCGCCAGGTCGCGCACGTCGTCCGTGCCCCAGCACGCCACCTCCAGGGTGAAGGCGGTCAGGTCGGCGGTGGCGATCTCGGGCTCGGGATGAGCGGCCAGATGCGCGTGCTCCGCCTTGGACCAGCACCGCAGCACGGCGCCCGGACCCAGGCGACCGGCGCGTCCCGCGCGCTGCTCGGCCGAGGCCCGGCTCACGGCGACGGTGACCAGGGAGGCCAGTCCGCGACGGTGGTCGGTGCGGGGCTCGCGTGAGAATCCGGCATCCACGACGACGCGCACGCCGGGCACCGTCAGCGACGACTCGGCGACGGCGGTCGAGACGATCACGCGGCGACGCGGGCCCTCGGTGAGGGCGCGGTCCTGTTCGGCGCCGGACAGACGTCCGTGCAGGGGATGCACGTCGGCGTCGACGCTGGTGAGGCGGCGCATGGTCGCGTCGACCTCGGCGACACCCGGCACGAAGACCAGGACGTCGCCCTCGTGCTCGGCCAGCGCCCGGCGCACGGTCGCGGCGACGTGATCGTGGAAGGCCGGGGTGATGCCGCGGTCGTCGGTGCGGCGCGACCCCGGCGGCAGCGGGCACCAGACCGTCTCGACGGGGTGCAGGGCACCGGGGACGCTGATCACCGGAGCGCCACCGATCAGCGCGGCTGTCCGCTCGGCCTCGATGGTGGCCGACATCGCCACGAGCGCGAGGTCCTCGCGGAGGTTGGTCCGGATGTCGACGAGCAGCGCCAGGGTCAGGTCGGCGTCGAGATGGCGCTCGTGAACCTCGTCGAGCACGACGGCGCCCACGCCGACCAGCTCGGGATCGTGCTGGATCCGCCGGAGGAGCAGGCCCGTGGTGACGACCTCGACCCGCGTGCGTCGGCTGGTGCGCCGGTCTCCGCGGACCGAGTAGCCGACCGTCTCGCCCACCTGCTCACCCAGCAGGTGCGCCAACCGGCGGGCGGCGGCGCGCGCTGCGATGCGGCTGGGCTGGGTGACGACGACCCGTCCGGTGACGACGTTCGCGACCGCGGGCGGGACCAGGGTCGTCTTGCCGGTGCCAGGAGGAGCGTGGACCACCGCGATGCCGCTGGTGCGGAGCGCCTCGTCGAGCGCCGGCAGTCCCGCGGTGACCGGGAGGTCGGGCGGTGCGGCGAGCAGGCTGCGCAGCGGGTCGGACACTCCTGAAGTCTGCCCGACGCGGCTCGGGGCGCCGCCATGCGTCACGGATGATTCGTCTGCGGGCCCCGGGGTACAGGGATCAGGTGACCGATACCCAACACCCGTTCCTCTCGACGATCGGCGCTCCGACGCACGAAGCGGCCGACGGAAAAGCGACCCTGACCATGGATGCCGGCAGCGAGCATCTCAACCCCGCCGGCACGGTTCACGGCGGAATGCTCGCCACCTTGGTCGACACGACCATGGGCGCCGCCATCCTCAGCATCGTGGACGACGAGGTGCCCGCCACGAGCCAGCTGACGGTGACGTATCTCCGTCCCGGCAAGCCCGGTCCGCTCACGGTCACCGCCACGGTGCGCAAGCGCGGGGACCGGCTCACCATCTGTGAGGCTGAGATCGAGCAGGACGGGAAGTCGCTCGTGCACGCGCTGGCGACCTTCGCGCTGAAGGAGACCTGACAGGCATACCCGCGGTGCTGGATGTTGCCGCGTAGCTCATGTTCGGACTACAGGTGCACGCAATTCGATGTGCCGGCGGTGACAGTGAAACGCCTGCGCGCGGCCGACCTATCTGAGATTCTTTTTTCCCGTTGGTCGTGAGCCGATTCGACCGTTCGACGCGGGGATTCTCGGGGGCTGCTTGTGAAGACTGGAAACGATCGTCCGTCGCCGCGGCGTCGGACTGAGACCGGGCGACTGATCCTCGGGTCCCTGCTTGAGATGGGGATCAAGGCGTACGGAGTAGGTGCCGCCACGAGTGTCGCTATCGGCAATGCTGAGACAGCGGGCGGGAAGGGCGAGGTGGCGCTCAAGTCCGTCCCTACGCTTGCGAACAGGTACCACGACGCGAAGTTCGTGGTCGAGCACCGCGAGGAGATTCAGTCCGCGCTCGACTACCTCGAAAACCAGACGCCGGAACAAGTTGAACTCCAAGCGACTCTCGACAAGAGCTCCGGAACCCTCCGAAGCATCGAGACGACCTACGAGGAGTTCGAGCGAGCGCAGGACTCGCTACCCGATCCCATTGGTGCTGCCGGACACTTCAAGGAGGCTTGGGACGCCAAGCCGGACTTGGACTCCATCCGGCAACTCGTAGACACGGCCGAGAAGTTCGGTCCACTCTCTGACAAGGTCGAGATCCTGGTCCGCGCTTACTACAGAGCCATGTCGGCAGCGGTGGACAACTTTGCGAGCGACGAGATCGTCGCGACGATCACCGTCATGGCCCTGTCGATGGCGCTGGCGTTCGCCGTCGGGCGGGCCGTCGGATTCTGGGTCCGCAGGGGTCGGCCCGGCTTCTTGGCGCGGGCGCTTCAACGACTGGGCGCGCGCAGGTTCCGGGGGTGGTACGTGCGCAATCTCGAGTACGCGCTGGGCGACCCGGTTTACGAGGCGGCCCGTGAGCGGATGCAGCGAGACGTCGCGGCCAACCCGGAGGACGCGCTCGACGAAGAGACCCTCAAGGACCTCGAGGACTACTTCGCCATCAGGCTCAGGTACGCGACGACCCGGTGACCGACGAAACCGGAGAGGTGCTTCGGCTCAGGGACTGTCCTCGGTCAGTGCCGTGGGCGGCAGCCAGTCGGCGCCGAGGAGCTCAGCGAGCTCGGTGAGGCCGGTGGTGTCGCTCCCGGCCGTGTCGGAGGCGGCGGCGATCCGCTCGACCATGACCTTGCCGACGTGTTCCTCGACGGTGCCCTCGGCGTAGGCGATGTGCCACGGCGAGACCTGGTGGTCGCGGTGCGTCCGGCCGGTCACCTGGCGCCCGGCGATGCCCGAGAAGCGCGCTTGGTGGAAGACGCCGACCCGCGGCTCGGTGCTCGCTTGGCGGCCGTCGGCCAGGGTCTCGCCGGCGTGCAGGCTGATCGAGGCGACCGTCGTGAACACGCAGACCTTCGCCTGCCCGGTCTGGAACCGGAGCCGCTCGGCCTCGACGTCGAACCGGTCGCGGCCGTAGATCGTGGCGACCTCGATGCCGCTGTCGCGCAGTCGGTCGGCGATCGGGTCGGCGGCGGTGCCGACGAACTCGACGGAACAGGCCACCTGGCGCTCGGCCTCGACCTGCTGGGCGATCCAGGCGACGGTGGAGTCGACGCGGATCAGTCCCGCCTTCTGCCGGAAGCGCAGCAGCGCGGACCGGCCCTTCGCGACGCTGCGGCCGCGCCGGGCGATGTCCATCTCGCGGCAGAACTCGCCCCACTCGGCCTCGTAGGCGCTCCGCTCCGTCGGGGTGAGGGTCACGGGCATGCCCGAGATCGGCACCGGCCCCCACGGCGCGGCGCGGTGCAGCATCGCGGGCGGCTGCTCGTCGTTCAGCCAGCCGCGCACCAGCTTGAGATCGGCCGCGCGCTGGGCGGGATCGGTGGTCCAGGTCGCGCCGTAACGGCCGTGCTCCACGCCGACGCCGTGGCGCTCGAGCGCGGTGGCGAACGTCGCTCCGGGCTGCGTGGCGGAGGTCCAGTCCTTCATCGGCTCGTCGAGCACCTGCGCATAGGCCGGAGCGAGGTAGGGCAGCTCGAGTGGCGTGTGTCCGGGCGTCGCGGTCGTTGCGATGACGAACGGCGCCTTGTCGTGTGGCTTTCCGTGTCCCGAGATCCGCGCCCAGTGCTTCCACCGCTTCGTCGTCGTGCGTCGCAGCGCGTGCGCCTCGTCAGCGATGATCACGTCCCACGTGTGGTCCTTGACCTTCTCCAACCGGTCCCACGTGATCACCACCCACTCGAGGCCGCCGTCGCCCAGCGCCCCGATGGTGCGGCACCAGTGCCCGATGGTGATCGCGGCGGGCCGGTCGGCCACGACGAGCACCCGCTGAGCACCACGCAGGTCGCCCACCGCTGTCGCGCCGAGGACGGCCGAGATCGTCTTGCCCACGCCGGGCTCGTCGGCCAGCAGGAACTGTCGGCCGCCCGCAGCGGCCCGTGCCGCGATTGCGTCGGCTGCCTCGTACTGGAGTTGCCGGGGCTCGAGAGCGCCCGTCGCCTCGGGGCTCGGCGTCGCGTCGTCGGGGTTCAGCGAGTTCTCGATGAACCGACCGAGCGTGTACGGCCCGGGGGAGTAGGGAGCGAGGTGCGCGGGCAGGTCACGTCCTACGTGGAGATGGGTCTTGACCGCCGGGTGCCACGCGGCGCCGTCGACCTGGGTCCCGTACGGGACATCGAGCACCCACACCCGCTCACCCGGACCGGCCACCGGCAACGGCCGCGCCGGCTGTCGCGTCCCGCTGCGACGCGGGGACGCGCTGCGTCGACGAGTGCTGGATCGGCGAGAACTGGCCACCTCCGGACGTTACCGGCGCGGCCGGGTCGAACAGCGCTGGCTCGCCCAAGCCGGTGCGTGGTCAACTCGACAGTCTTTCCATTTCGTCACGGTCGGACGAAGACGCCCATGCGGCCGGCGGCGCGGAAGCCGTTCTTTTCATAGAAGGCCGACGCGGAGCTGTCACGGGCAGTCAGGAGATACCAGTGCCGCACGTCTGGGAGCTGTGCGGTGAGAGCTTCGAGGAGCAGGGTGCCGTGGCCCCTGCGTTGCTCGCTTGCACGGACGCACATCTCCTTCAGGAGGAAGTGATCGTCGGCTCCAGCGCGCTCCAGATGCCCGAGAGCGAACCCGAGGAGTTCGCCTTCGGAGTCCCACAAGCAGACACCGTGGGCACGAGGAGTGGCGAGGAAGTCGCCGAGCCGCTGCGCAGCATCGTCGGCTTTCCACGGTTCGTTCCACGGCGGCGCACTGAAAGTGTCGACGTAGAGAGAGACGCAAGCAGCGAGCACGTCAGTCGTCAGGGCTGCGATCACGCCTGAACCATGTCATGCCCGAATGGTCCGCGTTCGTTCAGAACACCGACCGGTAGGGCCAGTTCTCTGCCTCCGTCGCCACCATCGGTGCCACGATGGCGTCATGCGCCGCCACCGAGAGCCGAGTCACGCGGAGATGCTCGCCCAGGCCACTGATCGTCTCCACATCATGCAAGCCCTCGACAGCGCTCTGGAACGGTGGCCAGAGGTCTCAGCCCTTGCCTGGGAAGCAGAATCCACCGAAGAGTTCATCACCCAGCTCGGTGAACTGCTGGGGATCGACGAGACCCAAGCAACCGCTGTGGCAGATCTTCAACTCCGCCGGATCCCTCGCGAACAGAGGGCATGGATCCGGGCGCAGGTCGATGAAATCAAGGTCGAGCTCGCCCACTTGAGATCTACTGATCCCACGTAGCGCCGCCCTCGTGATTCAGCCAGCCGGAGGCGTTTCCTCACTGTCGGTCGACTTCGGCAGGCGGAACGTGGCCAGCAGGCCGATGAACAGCGCGAGTGCGGCGAAGCCCGTGGTGAGCTGACTGGCGTGGATCATCGCGTCGGTGGCCGCGTCCGCGATCGCGGTGCTGCCCTGCTGACGCTGCAGGCCCTCGATGGCGATGCCGGCCGAATCGGCGACGGCCTTGGTGAGCTTGTCGACGGTCTCACCGGGTAGGGACAGTGCCTTGAGGTTGGCCTCCGTGGTGCGGCCGAGGTTGGCGATGAGCAGACCGCCGAGGACCGCGACGCCGAGCGCCGAACCGAGCTGGCGGGCACTGGACTGCAGGCCGGACGCCTGGCCGCTCTCGTCGACGGGGACGTCCTTGAGCAGCAGCGAGGTCAGCTGGGCGGTGGCCATGCCGACTCCGACGCCGTAGACGAACAGGCAGACCACCAGGTGCCACGCGGGGACGTTCCTCGAGATGAGCAGGGCCAGCGCGCCGACGGCCACGGTCTCCAGCGCGAGGCCGATCTGCACCACGGAGCGTTGGGACAGCTGGTCGGACAGTCGCGGCAGGACGCTGGAGATGAGGAAGGTGCCCATCGCCAGCGCGAGGATGATCCAGCCGGTCTGCAGAGCGGTGTAACCGAGCGCGCCCTGCAGGAGCAGCGGCAGGGTGAACAGCAGACCGAACTCGCCCAGCGCGACGATCAGAGCGGCGAGCATGCCCGCGCTGAACGTGGGGATGAGGAACAGCGTGAGGTCGACCAGCACCGGTTTGCCAGCGACTCGGCGGCGACGCTCGTGCAGTACGAAGAGCAGCAGGGACACCAGGCCCACGGCCAGCACGATCGGGACCGGCGAGATGGTGCCACTGTCGGTGCGCCACCACCCGTAGTTCCTGGACTCGATGAGCGCGAACACCGTGGCGCCCATGCCGACCATCGTGAGGATGATGGCCAGGTAGTCGCCGCTGGGCTGGGCGTTGGGGTCGCGGGTCTCGGGCAGCGATCGGACGATGCCGAACGCGACGAGGAGTCCGACGGGGATGTTGAGCCAGAACGCCCAGCGCCAGGACACGTCCGTGGCGAGCCAGCCGCCCAGCAGCGGGCCGATGGCCGCCATGCCGCCGATGGCCGAGCCGTAGACGGCGAACGCGATGACGCGTGCGCGACCGACGAACAGCGCGTTCATGCTCGACAGCGTGGTCGGCAGGATCATCGCGGCACCGACGCCCTGGACGAATCGCGCGCCGATCAGCATGTGCGCGTTCACCGCGAGGCCGGCGAAGACCGACGCGACCATGAACAGGATCAGGCCGATGAGGAACAGCAGCCGTCGGCCCTTCAGGTCCCCGATGCGGCCGACGGTGATGAGCAGCGCCGCGAACACGAGCGCGTAGACCGCGTTCATCCACTGCGCCTCGGTGGCCGTCATGTCGAGGTCCTCGATGACGACCGGCAGCGCCACGTTCACGATCGTGGCGTCCATGATGACGAGCGACACGCCGAAACCGATGGTGAGCAGCGCCGCCCAGTCACGGCGCGTCATCACGGGCCCGGCGTCAGACGTGGGCGAGGTCATGCTTCGAGTCTCGCACCGGTGGGCCGCTTCGTCGTTGTGTCGCGATCTGAATCAAGGGACACCAGAAGAACCTCGAACCTAGGATGACCGCGTGGCGACCTCCCGTGTCCTGACTGGTCTGAGCCGCACGGTTCCGTCGGGCGTGGGCCTGGGCGTGTGCGTGGCGCTCAACTACGTGGTCGCGTACGCGATCCTCGAGTCGCGCTACGGGTCGGTGTTCTTCATGTCGGACGACGAACGCAGCAGCATCGTGTGGGTCCCGCTCCTGGTGGGCATGGCGGTGGGCCGTGTCCAGTCTTTGTCGTTCGGCTTCCGTGTCGCGGCGAGTGCTTCGGTCCTCAGCGTTGTTCTCAGCCTCGCTTTCCTCATGATTCTGGGGCTGCTCCTGGGGACGCTGATTCTGTGTGCCGTGGGTGCTGCCGCGGGATGGGCCGTGGCATGGGCTCTGGCCCGAATGACCTCGAGGTTCGTGCCGGGGTCGCGCCTTCTCCTGGTGGCCGTCGTGGTGGCCTCGCCGGTCAGCGTCGTCGTTTCCAAGGCGACTGCCGCCGGTGACGAGGACTTCGCTCGCGTCCACACGACGTCAGATGGGCCGGCCGTGCTGATCCGGTTGGGGGGCGACGCCTATCAGCACTCCGTCACCGGACGACTGGCCGACGTCGACGGCTGCCTGGGGATCGTCGACGCGGCTCCCGTGCCCGTCCGTGGCCGCGATCCCCGCTCCCTGATCGAGGCAGCCGAGTCAGGCAGGGCCGTGGTGATCTGGCCGCCGGGGACGACTGTCGGGTCCGACCCGTACACCGTGTACAGCGAAGGACGCACCTATCAACTTGGCGACCACGTGACCGTCGGTGGGTGGTGGATCCAGCTCGACGAGGACGACCCGTTCTACAGCCAGACACCCGAGGCGTGTCTCACGAACGCCTTCATCTCCTAACTCGGCACCGTCCTGTCTCGGTCCTCCTGCGTATGCGCACACTCGCGGGGGAATGGGGCACCTTGCATTCCGGAAACTAGCTCGGCGGCTCAGCCGACCAATGTTCAGCGACTTTCGGTGCCGTCGTTGTACGGGGCGGGCAAGCCATCTGGCAGGCGATCCTTCGCCGGGATGATGACGGGGTCATGGCGGCGGGCGAGCATGCGAAGCTGACTCTCGGCCCCGCGGGGGTCGCGGTCCGTATTGTCATTGCCGTCGATTCCCACCAGCCATGTGAGACCACGGTCAACCTCGACTTTTTCGGCGTGACTGTCGAGGTCGGACACCAGAGCGACGGCGTAAGTCAGCAGACCACCTGCCTGTCGCTGCGCCCAATCGATCACCTGAAGGACGTCCGCCCCGGTCACGTCGTAGGTATCGGTCCAGCCGTAGGTCGACGATTCGCCACTGCCGTGAAGGTAGACCCGGAAACGAGGATGGTGGTCCTCCCAAGAACTGTCGCGCTCATCAACTTGGGCAATCTCTATATCTGTCACATCGCGATCGTCGCAGTCAAACCTGTACCGACGTGCTGCCTTCGCCAAGTTCCTTGACGATACGCGGCGAAGTGATGCGCTGCTGGCGGGCGTAGTTGGGCGGCGAAATGACGCACTGAGCACGGCAGATCCGGATGCCTCGGCCGACATATGGGCCGGGATCAGCCCCAGTGGGGGGTCGTGGGTCCCGTCGCCAGCTGGCGCGTGGAGGGTAGGTTCCCGATGGGCGATCCTCACCGGGCAGTTGATGGGGAGTCTGCTGCAGGGCGGCGGCTCAAGGGTTCTTGTAGACGTCATGGTCGCCGGCACTGCGGCGCAGCACCCGCAACTCGCCCTCGACGACAAATTGCAATGGCCCGGCCGTCGACCTTGGGACGGTTGGGGTCCCAACTCGTCGGTCCGCTTTCGTGAAATCCGGCTAGCGTGGGTCGCGTGAGCGAACTCACCGTGGTCCCGGCCCGCCCTTCGTTTCGGGGGGTCGTCATCGTCCTCGACGTGGCGGCCAAGGTGATGCTCCTGCTCCTGCTGATGACCGCGCTCCGGTATCCCGAGCTCGGCCACCTCGAGGGCAAGGGCGCCACCGCGCGGGCGGTCGGCTATCCACTGGCGGCGTTCATCATCCCCGCCGCATGGTTCCTGGTCTGGCGTCGCCGGGTGACGTTTCCGTGGCTCGTGGACCTGCTGGTGACCCTCACCTGCTTCACGGACACACTGGGCAACCGGATGGATCTCTACGACACGGTCCGACGGTTCGACGACGTGATGCACTTCGTCAACACCGGTGTGCTGACTGCGGCGTTCATCCTCCTCACTCTGCCGCGGCGGGCGACGCGTGCACAGGTGTTCGAGCGCTCCCTCGCCTTCGGGGTGACCGCAGCGCTCGTCTGGGAGATCGCCGAGTACTACGCCTTCCTCAGCACCTCGGGCTTCGTCGATCGGTATGCCGACACGCTGGGCGACCTCGCGCTCGGTTCGCTCGGCTCGGTGGCCGCTGGGCAGCTCGTGTACTGGGCCTGGAAGCACCACCACCTCCTGACTGAGGGGCCGCAACCCCTGCCGGACTACCCGGGGGCCAACGAACGTCCACCGACCAGTCGGCAGCCGGGGCTCTGAGCAGGCGCGATCCTGCAGTCACCGTCGCCTCGTGTTCGTGCGCTGGGGCCGGCGCGGTGCGGGGGTCGCAGGGCCACGTGACCCGTCCGCTGACGACGTCGGCGACCGCGGGAGGGACCAAGGCCGTCTTGCCGGTACCTGGCGGTGCGTGGACCACCGCGACTCCGTGGAATCGGAGCGTCTCGTCGAGAGCGGCCAGGCCCGGCGTTGACCGGGAGGTCGGGCGGTGAGGCGAGCAGGTTGCGCAGCGGGTCAAACGCTGCCGCTGCATCTGCCTGACCTGCCCGGCCGGGGCGTAATCGGTCCCTGCTTGCGGAAATCGGCCAGAGTGACTCTTTCGCCGCGGAAGGCAGCGACTCGGCCCGTTCGCGACGACGGCCAGTTCAGATCGTTCGATCTGCCTCCAGTGCCATGTCCGGCCAGCTCAGACGGAACTGTTCTGCTTTTTGTTCTGGGTCGAACTCGATGACTTCCACGTCGTTGTCCTTCAGCACCTCGAGGACCGCAGCCGGCTTGACCCTGAAGAACTCCTTGCGCGCATTGATCTTGTTGATCCGTTGATCTGCGAAATGCCGGTGAAGCATCGCTTCGACCGCAACCGCGTCCTTTGAGAAGAACAGCGCGTGAACGTCGAACTGGAACGGAACGGACGCGTCGCCGAGCTCGCGGACGCGGTCCATCGGGTCTAGCCGTCGTGTCATTCCGATCTTGACCAGTTCTTCCCCGAAGGCACCGAGGTTCGAAATGACGTAAACGTAACCGGCACGGATGTTCGCGGCTCGATAGTCGACATCATCGATGGCTCTGTCGATGCTGGCGAGCTCGCCGCGGAGTCGTTCCGCACCCTCGGCGTCACCCTTGGCTTCGAGGGCGGCGATCGAATTCAAGTAGTGGCTGCGCTCCTTTTCGAGCCGATCGTGCTCACGCTTGAGTTCGGCAGCCGCCTTTGCCTGTTCGCGCAGTTCGGCTTTGCGCTCCCGCTCGAGTTCTCGCTCGGCCTGAACAGTCTGGAGGTGCTGGGAAGCGAGCGCGAGCTCTTCGAGACGGAGCTTGTGGAATTTGTGCGTGATTTCGAGGCCGATGATGACACCGTTCTTGTGGACGGCTTCGACAGCTTTCTGCAAGCGGGCTTGCGCCGTGTGTAGGTTTCCGGCCTTCACGGTCTTGATGCAGTTCTCGGCTTCAGCGTTGTAAGCACGCAACATCAAGCGGGCGATCCCTTTGGACATCTTCTTGCCCTCGGCGGCAGAACCGTTCACTGTCCAGTTCTCGTTCATCGTTGTCGCGTGGCCGATCTTGTTCATTTGTCTGATCTCCGCCCGCAGCCTTGCGAGCTCGTCCGCCAAGACGGCAGACGACTCAGCTGGGTGTTCGAAGTCGAAGAGGCCCAAGGACTGCATCTCGACTTGCTGACGTGTCGCTACAAGTTCCTTCTCAGCCGCTGCCACTTGGCTTCGGAGGCGTGCGAGGTCGTCTTCGATTTGCGTGAGCTCAGAACGTAGCGAGTCGATTTGCGCCTCACGTTCGACAACATCTTCGAGCCCGAACCGAGCGATAGCTCTGGACTGAGTCGACAGAGTCTCGCTCATTCGCTGGGCCCGGTCGAACAATGTACGCAGTTCGTCCAGCGCAGTTTGAGCCACAGCCTTGGCGTTGAAGAACGTCGGTGACGTGTCGAGAACCGTCGGGCGAGGGATGGTCGTGTCAGTCTCGCCCTCTTCTCGGTCTTCGCTCTGGGTCAGATCGGGCAAGCTTTCGTCCGTCGCAGGCTTAGCGGGATCGGTCTCCCGGCTGAACTGAGGTTCTTCCGATTTCGGGCCACGGCGCTCTTGAGGCTCTAGCGCTGACGATTCCTGCCTCGCTTCAGCCTGAGCCAAGCCGGGCGTGACATCAGCAGTGAGTTCCACCTCCGCGCCTGTCCCCGCTACATCCTCACTGTTCGCTCGGTCGGCGTCCCCCTGGGCTTCTGAAAGTTCGATTGGGTCTCGCGCCACCGCCCCGCGGTTGGAGACGTGCTCAGTCCACTGATCACCATTCCAGTAACGCATCTCATTGCGACCCGTTGGATCCGCAAACCAGTTAGCCGGTGTCGTCATGGGCCGGAATCTACGACAGTGTCTACGTGGATGGTTGCGAAGTGCGTAGATCGTGTGACAGGTGACTGTCGCCGGATGAAAACGGCCTGCAGCATCCGGGCCGCTGCCTACGCGGCGGAGTGGGGCACTCGTGGTCCTCAGGTCAGCTTCGGCAGGAGGCAGAGAGAGTTCCCGAATCGGTCCCGCTAGAAATCAACCGTCTCGACCATGAGAACCGCGAGAACAGCACCACACAGGACCATCATCGCGGCACCGATCAAGAGCACAGATACCCAGACCAGGATCGTCGTACGCAACGGCCGTTTCTCCGGTTCGGAGATAGAGGCGAACTCGCCGCGTCTCCTCATAAACCGAACCCTACGACGGGCGAGACGATCTCAGTGCGTTCCGAGTAGTCATGTGCGGACAACTGTTCCTGGCGGACGCCCGCTCGCGCCACTCGCGGCGGTTTGACGCGGGAGGTTGATTGCAGCAGATCGTTTCGCTTATCGGTTGCGATCGCGCCCCTGCAGGATTGCGGTCGCCTCGCGCACTAACTGGGGGTCAGCCGCAACCTGCGCTACGACCTGGCGACCGCGACCCGGTTCCATTCGGTTCCCGATGAGGTTGACTGGTCTCAGGAAGTAGATCCGTGTCTCTCCGAGTGCCTCGTTCTCAAGGATCCCTATGAGGTCCTCATAGTGGGCCCGGACGGCGTGCATACTCAGGGTCGCTGCTAGGCCATCTCTCACAGGGGGTCGGGATTCACGCAGGTAGATCTCAAGCAGTTGCGCCCAGTTCTGCCGCACGGCCTGCCTCGTGAAGCCCCGGGCAATCCCCTCAAGAATCCGATCCGGGTAGTCCAGCAGGAGATGCCTGCGCAGGATGGGGAACGCCACCTCACCCTTGTCGGGATGCGCGTACAGCTGCCATACAGAACTGACCAACACGCCGGCCGATCTCAACTCTTCGATCAGGGGTCGTTCAGCTCGACGCAGTTCTTCACTGCGCGCTTGGTGCTCGGTTTCGACACGGTCAACCTGGGCGCGATACGCGGGGTCGTTGCGGTACCGCGCTTCCATGTCGCGCTGGAGTTCGTCAGCAGTGATTCCGCGGCGGTGGCTTCCCATGGGAGCACCGTACGGCGCAGAGAAGGCGAGAAGCAGGCTGGCAATCCGCCTTTACGAAGATTTGCGGCGAAATGATGCAGTTGCGTCAGTTGAGCGTGGTTACAACGAGAACCTGCTCGATCTGCGCACATTAGCTAGCCGTGGATCCGATTACTTCGTCCCGCAGTCACGACCAAGGGCGCCTTGTGAGCGTCGACTGACGCGTGGTGTTACCCGCTCAGTCCAGTGAGCTGGAGACCATTCACCGACTCAAACTGGTACCGGATGCTCTCAACCGCCGACGTGTCGTAATGATTCTGGCGTTCGGTCCATCCCATGTAGTAGCCGGAGCCGTGGGAGTATGAATCCCATGACACCCAAGCCGGGTCCTGCTCCAGCAGATCGTGTGCAGTCACGCGCTCAAGGGTTCCAGCGATGAGCGAGTGTTCATTCACCCGGCTACGCCACAACCCATCCACCTCGAATGCTGCGAGCGTTTGCTTGAGCGGTGTGCCGACCCGCAGGAAGGCGCCTCCTTTTTCGCGGTCCCACTTCCCGAACGAGTTGAGAGCGTGATGGTCAGCTAGGCCCATCGCTCCCAACTCAGCGACGAGACTGATCGCAGGAACGCTGAGAACCGTGAACCATGAACCCCTGCTACGGAGAGCCTCAGCCGCGTGCTTCGCATCTGCCGATGTTGTGAACAGTCCTTCGGCTCCGTCATACCGTCTTGATGTCGTCGAGTGCCACGCGTTGCGGTTCTTGAGAAGCACGTAGAACTGGTGGATACGAACGTCTAGCAATTCGCTCGACAAAAGTTGATGGTCGTCCCGACTGGAGATGGTCCTAGCTTGGTTTGCGAGCACGGCGACATCCTTGCGTCTCCGCGAGAAGTGACGCAAATGACTCACCTACCGAGTCATACGTCCAACGCGGCGGATAAAAGCACCTTCTTGTGCCACGGCAGCAGTCACCGTCGACGCAATAGGTCATGATCCTTCTCATGACGTTTCTTGACTGGATCGAACCCGTCCGTTTGTTGCGGGAGGAGTCAGGCCCAGTCCTGGTCGAGCAACTGGAACTTGGGGTGCAAGTCGGAATTCCACTCTCTGCCGACGTGCCTCGCGGCGTTGCCGCAGCGATGCTCGAAGAGCATCTGCGCCCGCGAATCTGGGGGGCCCTCAGCCGCGAGGACGCGCCCGCAACTCAAAAGCAGCGCGAATTCCTAATGGCGATCGCCCACGACCGGTCGTTCGAGGGAGGGCCACTCGGGAAGAGCCTTGCATCGGCGTGGATCAAGCACTACTTGGCTGTCCGCACCGCAGACAGGCTGCAGGAGCTAAGGCTCTCGGCGGGAGACCAAGTAGTCCACAAGCAGACGTGGGCGGACCACAGCACCGGCGAAGTGCATGACTGGAGTGATCGCCAAGTCGTCTCCAGTATCGGCTCACGCGGATTGGTCTACTTCAAAGGCGGCAATGGCAAATGCGGTTGGCCCGCCAACTTGTCTCACTGCGACGATTCCTAACCACCTGGAAGGCGCGCGCATATCGGATGACCGCAAGCTTGTGGGTGGTCGCACGCAGCCGACGCGAGCGGGGAAGTGAGGTAGGTGTCGGCTCTGGTCCTGCCCGGCGCGAGAGGAATCACCCCACCCCACACACCCGCCGTGAAGGGACGGCCCGACGGCGTTCTCCTAGCACCTCAGGTCGATATCAGGAGAAGGATTGGTCATCACTTACGTTCGAAGCCACGTCAAGTGGCCCTAGTCCTCGAAGGGCCCGTGCGATGTCTTCGACCTGTTCAGCCTCCGCGAGCTCCAGCTCCAGCAACTTTCGACGCATGCGGACCGCACGCGCGACAAGAGATGCGTCATCGGCGTTCGTCCGCGACAGAAACCATCCGGAACGTAACCTGTGAGGCAATCCCGCGATGCTCTCTGCGTTGCTTACCAGGTACTTGAAGGCCTGCCACGCAGCCACCCCGCCGAGTGATCCACCGGCGATCCATCCGGAAAGTTCGACGACCAGCGGCGATTGCTTTGACAGTGATACTCGTGGACGCAGAACCGTACGTTCTCCAGCATAAGAGGATCGCAAGGCACCAATCTCGTCGGGTTGGACGGCCAACGGACGCGCGAACTGCTGACTTTTCGTCCGGGGAGTCGGCGGGTCAGGGAACATTTCCAGCGCATCGAAGCTCTGGAGCGCTTCATCTACCGTGGCTAGGCCTACCGCCAGAGTCCAAGTTCGATCCAGGATCCAGAGTGCCTCTATGACTTCGGGCAAGGACTGACGCTCGGATAGGACTGTCACGGAGACGTAGGGCGGCTGATCCGGTCCAGGTTCGCGGCCAAACTCGCTCATGTTGCCTCATCGCTTGAAGGTTCAGGAAGTCGGAGCGTATCGGCGACAACGGGACTACAGGTGCCAGAACTCTCAAGACCATGAACCTGGGAAACCTGGCAGCGCCGCTCTCCGACACTTTCCAGCTCGTCGATATCTCGAGAGTTTGATGCGGTCCGAAGTCTTGCTTTGGCGTGTCGGGCTTGAGAACGGCGAGCCTATGAGGATGCGCGGCGAGGACCTCGCGGTGAGATTTGACGCCAACCCACCTCCCCGGCCATCGTCCCGCCAGGTAGGTAGACGGCCTCCTGTCTGAACGGGCTGGGCGCGTTCGGGCCTGGCGCGAGGAGTGCCACTTGAGATACGACTGACGCTCTTACGTCCTTGGCACCGCACCTGGCGTGGCATGCGTCATTCTGGGCGGAAGGACGCACCCGGCGGGGCCGCGTTAGGGCAGCCCGTGGGTGGCCGGCAACGGGAATCGGGTGCTGTGCGAGTTCCCTCACCTAGACTGCCGCTCCTGCGATGAGAGACAGGTCCTCCACGCGGTGCATGCATGGAGGACCGGCCACTCAGCCCCATCCGCCCTCAGTTGGCGGTGGCCTTGGCGGCCTCGTCGATGACGAGCGCGACGGTCTCGGGACGCGAGACCGTGACAGCGTGCGAGGCGTCGACCTCGACGTTCTTCGAGCCGGCGCGCTCGCCCATGAACCGCTGCGACTCCGCCGGGACGGCGAGGTCCTGGAGCGTGACGATGTTCCACGTCGGGACGTTCTTCCAGCCCGCCTTCGTGGCCTTCTCCTCGAGGGCGTCACCGATGATCGGTCGCTGGGTGACGGCCATCAGCGCCGCCTCCTCCTCGGGGACGTCGGCGGCGAAGACCGCATGGAACTTGTCCTGCTCGATGTAGAGGTCGGCGGCCTCCGCGTTGTCCGGCGTCGCCACCGGCACGGGGTGCAGCGCCGACCCCAGTTCCGCGCCGGGGAACTTGGCCGAGAGCTCTCCGGTGCTCTCGCCCTCTTCGAGGATGAAGCTGGCCACGTAAACCAGCGCCTTCACGCCGGAGTGGCCGTCGATCGCCTGGCTCATCACGCTGCCGCCGTAGGAGTGGCCGGCGATGACGATCGGGCCCTCGATGCTGTCGAGGACGGTGCGCAGGTACGCGGCGTCGCCGTGCAGGGTGCGCAGCGGGTTCGCCGCGGCGATCACGGGGTAGCCGTCGCCCCGCAGGGTCGCGATCACCTCGTTCCAGCTGGAGGAGTCGGCGAAGGCTCCGTGGACGAGGACGATCGTGGGTTTGGTGGTTGCCATGATGGGTTCCTTTCGGTGGTGGCGGAGGATCCGCCGGGTGGGCTCGTGACCGGGTGTCGCGGGTGCGTCGGTGGGTCAGCTCTGGATGAAGGCGAGGAGGTCGGCGTTGATGACGTCGGCGTGGACGGTCGCCATGCCATGGGGGAAGCCGGGGTAGACCGTGAGCTTCCCGTTCGGCAGCAGCTTGATCGCCACCTCCGCCGAGGCGCCGATCGGCACGACTTGGTCGTCGTCGCCGTGCATGAGCAGGGTCGGCACGTCGATGGCACGCAGGTCGTCAGTGAAGTCCGTCTCCGAGAAGGCCTTCACACCGTCGTAGTGCGCCTCCGCACCGCCGGCCATGCCCTGTCGCCACCAGTTCCAGACGACGCCCTCCAAGGCCTTCACGCCCGGCCGGTTGAACCCGTAGAAGGGACCAGAGGCGACGTCGAGGTAGAACTGCGACCGGTTGGTGGCGACGCCCTCGCGAAAGCCGTCGAAGACCTCGATCGGCAGGCCACCCGGGTTCGCCTCGGTCTGCAGCATCAACGGAGGAACGGCGCCGATCAGCACCGCCTTGGCGACGCGGCCCTCACCGTGCCGAGCGACGTAGCGCGCGACCTCGCCGCCGCCGGTGGAGTGCCCGACGTGCACGACGTCGTGCAGGTCGAGGTGCCGGACCACGGCGGCGGCGTCGGCGGCGTAGTGGTCCATGTCGTGCCCGTCGGCGACCTGGGCGGACCGACCGTGGCCGCGACGGTCGTGCGCGATGACGCGGTAGCCGCGCTGGACGAAGAACAGCAGCTGGGCGTCCCAGTCGTCCGAGCTCAGCGGCCAGCCGTGGTGGAACATGATGGGCTGCCCCGATCCCCAGTCCTTGTAGAAGATCTCGGTGCCGTCGTCGGTGGTGATGGTCGCCATGGCGGACTCCTCGCAGGTTGCGACCGGCGATCTGCCGGTGTCCCACCACGGTCGTCCGGCGCGAGGCCGACAGCGTCAGTCAGATGACTGCACGTCCACCCGGCGATGACTGCAGTCGTCAGTGACGCGATGCGTCGCCGAGTGCGTCTCGCAGACCCGCCCGACTGGTGACCCCGAGCTTCGGGAAGATCCGGTACAGGTGCGCCGACACCGTGCGCGGCGAGACGTAGAGCCGGGCCGCGATCTCGCGGTTGGTCAGGCCGCTCGCGGCCAGTTCGGCGACCTCGAGCTCCTGCGGCGTCAACGAGTCCGCGCCGGTCACCGTGGCGGTGCCACGGTTGACGCCAGTCGCGCGCAACTCGGTGGTCGCTCTGCGGGCCCACGGCTCCGCGCCCAACCGCTCGAACCCTGCACGGGCGGCGTCGAGCTGCTCGCGCGCGTCACGCAGCCGGCGCAGCCGGCGCAGGCGCTCACCGAAGGCCAGGCGCACCCTGGCCAGCTCGAACGGCCACGACTCGACACCGGGCAGGGCCAACGCCCGCTCGAACAGCCCGGGCGCCTTGGCGTCGGGGGCCACCATCGCCACCGCCGCGGCCGTGGTGAACGCGAACCGCGGGGTGATCCGGCCGAGATCGGCCTGCTGCAGGACGGCCGCGTGGTCTCGTGCCTGAGCCGTGCGGCCCGTGTGGTGCGCTGCCTCCACCAGGTCGAGTCCGCTCCAGAGCGCTTCCGGGTTGTGGGTGCCGAGGCTGCCCGGATCCGTGATGCTCACGGCGTGGGCGTAGGCGGTCTCGAAATCCCCGTGTGCGAGGGCGGCTTCGGTCAGCGCGTGCCGGGCCCAGTTGGCCACCCATCCGAACTGGCGCGGCTCGGCCCAGTCGAGCATCGCCCGGCACTGGGCGACGCACGCGTCCCGGTCGCCGCGATTGGCCGCGACGAGCGCCAGGCCGTACAGCGGGCCCCAGGTGTAGAGCCGGTACCCGAGGTCGGCGCACAGGTCCTCGGCCTCGTGAGCCGCCCGAGCGGCTGCGTCCCAGCGTCCCGACCGGTAGTCATCGAACGCCACCATGGTCAGCGCCAGGACCGCCGAGCCGGCGGCGCCACCCTCCCGGCCGTCGTCGACGACGCGGTCCAGCGCGCCTCGGCAGCCGGCCAGACGGTCCACGTTGAAGGCGGCGATCACGGTACGGACGATGTGCGCGACGTCCATCGAGTCATCGAGCCCCGCGATGGCCCGATCGAGCTTCTCCAGCGTGGCGGGGGGCACCACCAGCGGGTCGCCCTGCGCCGCGGCGATCACGACCGCGTCGGTGATCGCGGTTGGGGGGAGGCGCGCGACGATCTCGCGCAGGCTCTCCCAGTAGTCCGCGCGTCCGGCGAACTGGCACACGGAGGACAAGGTGTAGACGGCCTGAGTGAGGTCGCCCTCGCATGCTTCCGGCCGATCCAGCGCGGATCGGATCGCATCGGTCAGGAGTTGATGGGCCGTCGTGACGTCGGCCTCGCTCGTGAGCAGCAGGTAGCTGGCCGTGACCGCCGCCTGCAACGTCTCGGCCGCCGTCGGGTCGCCGCGCGTCACGTCGCGCAACAGCCGGGACGCGTCCTCGAGCCGGCCCGTGGAGAATGCCCCGATGAAGGCGGCGTCCGCCAGCCGACGGTTGCGCTGGGTGCGGTCCGGGCTCAGGTCGGCGGCCCGCATCAGTCGGGTGACGGCTCCGACGACGTCACCGCGCTGGAGCGTGCTGCGAGCACCCGCCTCCACGGCCGCCGCCGTGTCCTCGTCCGGGCAGAGCGCGGCCTCGGCCAGGTGGTGTCCGCGTCGCTCGGGGTCGGTGAAGACCTCGGCGAGTGCCAGGTTCACGCCGCGGCGTTCCTCGAACGTCGAGCGGTCGACCATGACGCTCTTGATCAGGGGATGGCGGAAGGTCATGTGGCCCGCCGCGTCATCCACGAGGACGAGACGGGCGAGCTCTGCCGGAGCGAGGTCGTCGAGGGTGCCGGTCGGGCTGGCTGCGGCGATGACCGCCAGGTCACCGGACCCCTCGAGGGCGGCGAGCAGCATCAGCGAGCGCGTCGCGCTGGGCAGCACGGCGATCCGGGCGTTGTACAGCGACTTCACCTCGCGCACCGTCCCGTCGACCTGGCCGCCGGTTCCGGTGGGTCCTCGTCCCGCCGAGGCGAACTCCAACAGGGCCAGCGGGTTGCCCTGGGCCTCGTGGGCGATCTCGCGGTGCACCCTGATCGGGAGGTGCGCGAACTGGTGAGCCAGCAACTCCAACGACTCCGCGTCCTCCAGCGGCGGGACGACGACGTCGCGCCAGCCGGTGCGGTCGAAGAACCCGCAGGCACCGGGACGCGCCGCCGCGAGCACACCGAGCCGGGTGTCGTCGAGGCGCCGCCCGACGAAGCCGATGACCGCCGCGCTGGCTCGGTCCACCCAGTGCATGTCGTCGATCACCACCAGCAGAGGCGTCTCGTCGGCGGCCAGGCGGAAGAGAGTCAGGGCGGCGTCGAACACGGCCAATCGGTCGGGGATCGGCGCGGACCCGATGCCCAAGGTCGTCTCGAGGGTCGCGCGGGTCGCGTCCGGCAGCCGGGGCAACCAGGTGGCGAGCGGGACGACCAGCTGGTGCAGGGCGGAGAAGCTCACGTCGGTCTCGTACTCGACACCGGCGCCATGGACGACGCGCGTCCCCTCGGCCTCGGCGGTCGCGACGGCGGCCTGCAGGAGGGTCGACTTCCCGACCCCCGGCTCGCCGGTCAGCAGGAGCGCACCGCCGTCGACGGCGGACTTGCGCACGAAATCGGTGAGAGCGGCCACCTCGCGCGCGCGTCCCACGAGGCGGGGTGTCGGCAGATGCGCGTTGGCCATGATGCTCCAGGAGCTGCTGGTCAGTGACCCAAGGCTAGAGGCTCCGGGTCCGCGTCCGCACCCCCTCGTTCGGACTACTGAGACTGAGCCGACGCCTGGCGCACCATCGGGATGTGGTCGATGCCGGCATCCAGGTAGTGGGGGCCGGAGGTGACGAAGCCGAAGGTGCCGTACCAGTCCTCGAGGTAGGCCTGGGCGCCGATGTGGATCTCCTCGGTGCCCCAGCGGTCCAGCACCTCGCGCAGCAGCGAGCCCGAGAGTCCCTGCCCGCGCGACTCCTTCAGGGTGGCGACGCGGCCGATCTTGCGGTGGCCGTCGGCCACGTACGTGCGCAGGTACGACTGGATGATCCCGTCGTCGTCGGCGATCCACAGGTGGACGCAGTCGTCACGCAGGTCGATGCCGTCGACGTCGGGCTCGTCGCACTGCTGCTCGACGGCGAAGACGACGTCGCGGATGCGCCAGATCTCGTAGACCTCGCGGGCGGTCAGCTCGGCCGCGGGCCGGACGGTGATGCTCACGCGTCGACTGTAGTGAGCAGTCCCTCGACCAGCTCGAGCAACCGGGCGCGCAGCGGAGCGGCGGCCTCGGTGAACCCGCGCTGGCGGCGGACGTACTCGGCCTTGCCCTCGGGCGTCTCGATCGCGATCGGCTCGTAGCCCAGGTCGGACAGGTCGTAGGGCGAGGCCATCATGTCGACCTCGCGCACGGCCAGCGCCAGCTCGAACGTGTCGAGCACGATCGTGGCCTCGGCGAACGGCAGCAACCGGAAGGCGATCCGGTACAGGTCCATCGTGGCGTGCAGGCAGCCCGGCTGCTCCCACTCCAGCTGGTGCTCGCGGCCCAGCTCCTCGATGTTGAGTGGTCGCGCCTCGTCGGTGAAGAACCGGAACGCGTCGACGTGGGTGCACGTCAGCTTGTGCGACTCGACGACCTCGTCGGTGCCGGCGGCGCCCAGGCGCAGGGGAGCGGGGTGGCGGCGGTCGTCGGCGTCGCGGTAGACCATCGCCCACTCGTGCAGGCCGAAGCAGCCGGTGCGGGCGGGACGCGACGCGGTGCGTGAGAGCAGGTCGTGGGTCCACTTCAGGCCCGGCAACCGCTTCCCGAGCCGAGCCTCATCGACCGAGGCGACGCCGTCGACCTCGACGTAGGCACCCCGCGCCGCGTACTCCGGCGCGTCGGCCAGACCCACGCCGAGTCCGGGGTGCCAGCGCTCGAGCTGACCGGGGGAGAGGTTGTAGTACTCGAACAGGAAGTCCGCGACGGGGTGCTTCTCGCCGTCGGCACGCCGCGCCAGGTGCGGGCGCGTGTGGACCTGCGCCCGCTTGCGGTGCGCCTCGGCCAGCGGCAGCCACTCGGAGCGGCTCAGGACCTGCATGATCCGCAGGTGCCGAAGATCTCGAGCGTGTGCGAGACGTCGGCGAAGCCGTTCTCCTCGGCCACGCGGTCGGCCCAGCGCTCGACCGTCGGGCCCTCGACCTCGACCGTGCGGCCGCAGTCGCGGCACACCAGGTGGTGGTGATGGCCGTGACTGCACTGGCGGTACAGCGTTTCACCGTCGTCGGAGCGCAGCGCATCGATCTCGTCGGCGTCCGCCAACGCCTGCAGCGTCCGGTACACCGTCGACAGGCCCACGTTCTCGCCACGGGAGGCCAGCATCGCGTGGATCTGCTGCGCCGAGCTGAACCCGTCGAGGTCCTCCATGAGGTCCGCGACGGCGCGACGCTGACGGGTGTTGCGGGGGGCCTCAACCACGGGGTGCCTCCTGGCGGGTGCGGATGTGCGACAGCGCATGGACCAGCGCGGTGACGACGAAGACGCCCAGCGCGATCACCACGATCGTCGGCCCCGGCTGGGTGTCGATCTGGTAGCTGACCAACAGGCCCGCGACCGCAGCGAACAGACCGATCGCCATGGCTGCGAGGTGGGTCGAGCGGAAGCTGCGGGTGACCTGTTGGGCCGCCGCCACCGGAACCACCATCAGGGCCGACACCAGCAGCAGCCCGACGGTGCGCATCGCGACGGTGATCGTCACGGCCGCCAGGACCGCGATGAGCATGCCGTACAGGCGCACCGGGATGCCCATGACGCGCGCCTGCGCCTCGTCCTGGCACAGGGCGAACAGCTGGGGTCGCAGGGTGATCGTCGTCGCGACGACGACGATCCCGAGCACCGCCACGATCGTCAGATCGGTCGGGCTCATCGTGATGATCGAGCCGAACAGGTACTGGTTCAGGGCGGCGGCGGACTCGTCGGCGAGGTTCGCCAGCAGGACGCCACCCGCGATGCCGCCGTAGAACAGCATGGCCAGCGCCAAGTCGCCGCTGGTGCGGCCGACGCTGCGCAGCACCTCGAGCAGGATCGCCCCGGCGACGGCCACGATGATCGCCGTCGTCAACGGCGCGATGCCGGTGAGCATGCCCAGCGCGACGCCGGTCAGCGCCACGTGGCCCAGGCCGTCGCCGAGGAGGGCCAGCCGGCGCTGCACGATGAAGGTGCCGACAGCCGGGGCCGACAGCCCGGTGATGATCGCCGCGGCCAGCGCGTACTGCATGAAGGGGTAGGACAGGACGCTCATGCGTCGCCTCCCGGGAGCGGGCCCTGCGAGGGCACGGGGCGCGTCACGGCGGGCTCGCTGCTGTGCGCGTGGTCATGGGCGTGGTCGTGGGTGCCCGGACCCTGGGCCGGACCCTCGTACTCCACGAGTCCGGCGTCGAGGTGGACCGCTCGGTCGACCAGCGGCGCCAGCGGGCCGAGCTCGTGCGCGACCATGACGATCGCGGTGCCGCGCTGGTCGAGCTCGCCCAGCAGGTCGGCGAACACCTCGGCGCTGTGCGCGTCGATGCCGGCCATGGGCTCGTCCATGACCACCAGGTCGGGATCGGCGACCAGAGCACGGGCGATGTGCGCCCGCTGCTGCTGCCCGCCGGACAGGTGGGTGATCGGCCGCTTGGCGAGCCGGGCCAGGCCGACGCGCTCGATCATCTCGGCGGCAGCCGCACGGTCGGCGCGCGTCGGCCAGCCGAAGCGGGGGCGGCGGGACAGGGCGCCGCTGACGACGACCTCGGTCACGGTGGCCGGCACGCCGGAGAAGACCTCGGGACGCTGCGCCATGTACCCGACGCGCTGGTGGTCGTGGAAGCGGTCGAGCGGGGTGCCGAACAGCTCGATCGAGCCGCGGTGCGGGATCAGCCCGACGAGCGCACGCACGAGGGTCGACTTGCCCGAGCCGTTGGCGCCCAGGATGGTCACGAACTCACCGGGCATGACCCGCAGGTCGACCCCGCGCAGCACGGGGGTGCCGGCGAGGTCGACGGTGACGCCGCTGGCGTCGATGACGGGGGTGGTGGTCATGCGCAGCCGTTCGCCTTCTGCAGCGCGGCCAGGTTCTGTCGCATGAGGGAAACGTAGTCCTCGTCGGCGGTCTCGTCCGAGAGGCCCTCGATCGGATCGAGCACCGCGGTGGTGACACCGGTCTCGCGGGCGACGGTCTCGGCCAGCGCCGAGGAGGCCAGTCGCTCCGTGAAGATCGTGGTGATGCCGTCGCGCTTCACCAGATCGGTGATCTCGGCCAGCGCCGCGCTCGACGGCTCGGCCGTCGGGTCGATGCCGCTAATCGCGATCTGCTCCAGGTCGTAGGCGTGGGCGAGGTAGGCGAAGGCCGCGTGCGAGGTCACGAAGTCGTCGCGCTCGCAGTCGGCCAGACCGGTCGTGAAGTCGGCGTTCAGCTCCTCGAGCTCGGCGACGAGCGCGTCGGTGTTGGCCTCGAACTCGTCACGGCGCTCGGGGTCGGCGGCGATGAGGGCGTCGCGGACGTGGCCGGCGGCCGTGATCATGTTCTCCGGGTCGAGCCAGACGTGGGGATCGTCGCCGCCGTGACCATGGCCGTGGTCGTCCTCGTGCTCGTCGGCGTCCTCGCCCTCATGGAGTTCGGGCACGCCCGCGGCGATGTTCACCGTGGTGTCGGCGGGACGATCCGCGTCCTCCAGCGCCTTGTCCACGGCGGGCTGGAAGTGGTCGAGGTAGACGACGACGTCGGCCTCGTTGACCTTGACGACCTGCTTGGCCGTGAGCTCCAGGTCGTGCGCCTCGACGCCGGGGGAGGTGAGCGTCGTGACCTGCACGTCGTCCCCGCCGACCCGCTCGGCCAGGAACGCCGCGGGGTAGAAGGACGCGACGACCTGGGTGCGGCCGTCGTCCTTCGCCTCGGTGCCGCAGGCGGTCAGGGACAGGCCGGCGGCCAGGCAGGCCGCGGCGACGAGGGGAAGACGCTTCATGGGAATCATTTTCATCTGTGCTGAGAACCGTTGTCAAATCGCGCTGCGGTAGAGTGGGCGGTTGACCTCGGGCGCGCCTCGTCACGACGATGCGCATCGGCCCGCCGACATCCAGCCGGACAGGAATTCCCCTCCATGGCCTCAGTCATCGACACCGTCATCAGCCTGTGCAAGCGCCGCGGCTTCGTCTACCAGTGCGGCGAGATCTACGGCGGCACCCGCTCCGCCTGGGACTACGGGCCGCTGGGCGTCGAGCTCAAGGAGAACGTCAAGCGTCAGTGGTGGCGCTCGATGGTCCAGAGCCGTGACGACGTCGTCGGTCTCGACTCCTCGGTGATCCTGCCCACGCAGGTCTGGGAGGCCTCCGGTCACCTCAACGCCTTCGTCGACCCGCTGGTCGAGTGCCTGAACTGCCACAAGCGCTACCGCCAGGACCACCTGCAGGAGGCGTACGCCGAGAAGCACAACGTCGATGACCCCGACACCGTCGAGATGTCGGTCCTCGTGTGCGCGAACTGCGGCACCCGCGGCGAGTGGACCGAGCCGCGCATGTTCAACGGCCTGCTCAAGACGTTCCTCGGCCCCGTCGAGTCCGAGGAGGGCCTGCACTACCTGCGCCCCGAGACGGCCCAGGGCATCTTCGTGAACTTCGCCCAGGTCATGAACTCCTCGCGCAAGAAGCCCCCGTTCGGCATCGGCCAGATCGGCAAGAGCTTCCGCAACGAGATCACGCCCGGCAACTTCATCTTCCGCACCCGCGAGTTCGAGCAGATGGAGATGGAGTTCTTCGTCAAGCCGGGCGAGGACGAGGAGTGGCACCAGTACTGGATCGACACGCGCCTGAAGTGGTACACGGACCTGGGCGTCAACCCCGACAACCTGCGCCTCTTCGAGCACCCGGCCGAGAAGCTCTCGCACTACTCCAAGCGCACGGTCGACATCGAGTACCGCTTCGGCTTCGCCGGCTCGGAGTTCGGTGAGCTCGAGGGTGTCGCCAACCGCACCGACTTCGACCTGTCGACGCACGCCAAGCACTCGGGCCAGGACCTGTCGTACTTCGACCAGGCCAACAACGAGCGCTGGACGCCGTACGTCATCGAGCCGGCAGCGGGCGTGAACCGCTCCCTGATGGCCTTCCTGGTCGACGCGTACACCGAGGACGAGGCCCCCAACTCCAAGGGCGGCGTGGACAAGCGCACCGTCCTGCGCCTGGACCCGCGTCTCTCGCCGGTCAAGGCCGCCGTGCTGCCGCTGTCGCGCAACGAGGCGCTGTCGCCGAAGGCGCGCGACCTCGCGGCCGAGCTGCGGCAGAACTGGAACGTCGACTTCGACGATTCGCAGGCGATCGGCAAGCGCTACCGCCGCCAGGACGAGATCGGCACGCCGTACTGCATCACGGTCGACTTCGACACCCTCGAGGACGATGCCGTGACGATCCGCGAGCGCGACTCGATGTCGCAGGAGCGGATCGCCCTGGACCAGGTCAGCGGCTACCTGGCGTCGCGCCTCGTCGGTTGCTGACCATGCGTGCGCTGGCCGCCGCCGTCCTGCTGTTCGCGCTGACCGCGTGCTCCGGCGGGGACACCGAGAAGTCGTCGGACTCGACGGCCGGCTTAAAGGTGCCCGCCGGGATCACGCTGTCCGAGCCCGGCACCGAGAAGAAGGTCGGCGAGAGCCTCGCGATCGGGTACCCGTCTGCCGATGACGAGGCCGGCACCGCGCTGGCGCTCGGCGTCACGCGGGTCGACAAGGCGCCGCGTCGCGATCTGTCGCTCTACCGGATCCCGGCCGGGATGCAGCCGTACTACGTGCGCGTCATGGTCGGGAACCGTGGACCGGCCGAGGCTTCGTTCCCCGAGGGTCTGCCGTGGTGGCTGCATGTCGCCGGCGACACCCTGACGCCCGCGACCGCGGTGCCCGGCAGGTTCGCCAAGTGCGCACCGCCGAAGGTCGGTCGCACCCTGGCGGCCGGCGCCACGGCCAAGGGCTGCCTGCTGTTCCTCGTTCCGCGAGGCACGGCAGTCGAGTCCGTCGACTTCCAGCCCGGCGGCGTCACGACGGCGGTCCGATGGCGACCATGACGCAGGGGCTGGATCTGGGGCGCGTCCACGTGGACGTGCCGGTGGTCCTCGCCCCCATGGCCGGCGTCACCAACGTCGCGTTCCGCCGGCTGTGCGCCGAGCAGGGCGCGGGCCTCTACGTCTGCGAGATGATCACCAGCCGCGGACTGGTCGAGAACGACCGGGTCAGCCTCTCGATGCTGACCTTCGCCGAGGGTGAGCAGGTGCGCTCGGTCCAGCTCTACGGCATCGACCCCGAGACGGTCGGCCGCGCCGTCGAGATCCTGTGCGCGGACCACGGCGTGGACCACGTCGACCTCAACTTCGGCTGCCCCGTCCCCAAGATCACGCGCAAGGGCGGCGGGTCCGCGCTGCCGTGGAAGGCGACGCTGCTCGGCCAGATCCTCACCGAGGCCGTCCGCGCGGCCGAGCCGTACGGCGTCCCGGTGACGATGAAGACCCGCAAGGGCATCGACGAGGACCACCTGACCTACCTCGACGCCGGCCGCATCGCCCAGGACACCGGCTGCGCCGCGATCGCGCTGCACGGCCGCACCGCCGCCCAGCACTACAGCGGCCAGGCCGACTGGAACGCGATCGGCGAGCTCAAGGCCGCCGTCGACATCCCGGTGCTCGGCAACGGCGACATCTGGGAGGCCGCCGACGCGCTGGCCATGGTCGAGCAGACCGGCTGCGACGGCGTCGTCGTCGGACGCGGCTGCCTCGGTCGCCCGTGGCTGTTCCGCGACCTCGCGGCCGCGTTCGAGGGGCGCACCGTCGCCACCTTGCCGAAGCTCGGCGAGGTCACCGCGGTCATGCGCCGGCACGCCCAGCTGCTGGGGGAGTGGCTCGGCGAGGAGCGCGGCTGCGTGGAGTTCCGCAAGCACGTCGCCTGGTACCTCAAGGGGTTCCCGGCCGGCTCCAGCGTGCGCGAGCGGCTCGGCCACGTCAGCTCCTACCGGGCCCTCGACGAGCTGCTCGAGGACCTCGATCCCGAGGTGCCGTTCCCGGTGAGTGAGCTGGGCGTCCCGCGCGGTCGCCAAGGCTCGCCCCGCAAGGTCGTGCTGCCCGAGGGCTGGCTCGACTCGCGCGAGATGGTGGGCGCGCTCGACGCCGCCGCCGAAGACGCGGTCAGCGGCGGCTGAGCCGTCGGGCCAGCCGGGCCCGCTCGACCTCGTCGAACGTCACGTCGCGCGCGACGGGCGCGTCGAGGTGCTTGATCGTGGCCGAGACGGGGCCGTCGGGCGTGTGCACCTGCACCGTTGCCACGCCGCGCCGCCGCTGCAGCGGTCCCTGGGACAGCCGCACCGACTGCACCTTGTGGTGCGGCACGATCGAGCGGTGCCGGGTGATCCACCCGGTCGTCGTCGTGACGGTGTGCAGCGTGGCCGCGAACGACCGGAACCTCCAGCCGATCGGCGCGAAGATCCACGAGCGCCGGGTCGGGCGAACCTCGGGTGCCGTGCCCCGCTCGGGGTCGGGGATGAGCTCCTCGATGATCCGGCGGGCGACGTCGTCGGTGGCGATCGGCAGCAGCGTCGTCGACGACACGCCGCCGCGATCCTCGCTGACGTTGCCGTAGCCGGCCACGTCCACGTCCAGTCGCGACCAGCCGTACCGACGCCAGACGATCGGCTCGACGACTCCGATGCCCTGGACCCGGTCATAGGGGATGGTCTGCGAGCTGCGGCTCAACAGGCCTCGCTCGATCCGCAGGCCGCGCTCGCCGCGCGACACCGTGAAGTTCCACTGGGCGACGATGCGGTTCATGATCATCTGGCCGACGCCCCACGTCGCCGGGACGATGAGGCCGAGCAGCGCCCATCCCACGTCCTCGAAGAGGAACGCTGCGACGATCGAGCCGACCGCCGTCAGCGCCGCCGCCACGAAGTCCAGCGACAGCAGGGTGCCGATGATGATCTGGTCCGGCTCGACGACGTGCAGCACCGTCCGCTGCTCCTCGGCGGGCAGCTCGCCGGACTCGTCGGTCAGCTCGGTGCCGTGGGCGCGCGTGAGCAGCAGGCGGCGCAGTCGCCGGGACTCCACGAGGGTCAGGAAGCGCAACGTCGTGCGCGAGTCGGACCCGCCGGCCATCTCGATCGTCAGCTCGGACAGGCCGACGACGCGGGCGATGAGCGGCTCGTTGATGTCGACCGACTGCAGCCGCTCGAACGGGATGCGGCGGGACGACCGGAAGATGACGCCTCGATCGACGCGGATCTCGTCCTCGTCGATCACGTAGCGGGTGAACAGCCAGCTGACCAGGCCCGCCAGCACGCCGATCACGAAACCGCCCGGCACCGCCAGCAGGGACCACCACTGCGGGTCGTCGAAGTCGATGACCTGCCACGCGACGGCGACGGCGACGCCCGCACCCCAGATGAGCCCCTGCAACAGTGCGGTCAGGGGATGGGTGCGGTGCGCGTCAGACGCCGGCGCCATGGCTCTCGCCCAGATCGGTGAGCCGGTCGCGCAGGCGCGCGGCCTCGTCGAGGGGGACGCCGGGGATCGCGGCGGCCGTCGCGGTCGAGGCGGTGTGCAGGGTCACGGTGCCGAACCCGAACGAGCGCGCGAGGGGCCCGGACTCGACGTCGACGAACTGCATCCGGCCGTAGGGGACCACGACGAGGCGGCGGAACATGATGCCGCCGCGCACGAGGAAGTCGTCCTCGGCCTCGGCGTAGCCCCAGCTGCGGCGGTTGCGCGGCGCCCACCACCAGACCCACGCGGTGAGCAGGACACCGATCACGGCGGGCGCCCACAGCAGCACCGCCCACGCGCCGGCATCGGGGAAGACCAGCCACAGGACCAGTGACGCGAGCACCAGCACGACCCCCGTGGCCGTGCCGATGAGACCGCGCACCGTCGCGAGTCGGGGCGAGACCGGGGCCCAGTGGCCCTCGGTGCTGGTGAACAGGTCGTGGCGCATGACGTACACCCTAGGGGCCGCGACACGCGGGCGCGGTTGACCCTTCGGCAGGGGCGGTGAGACACTGAGAGACGCAGCCCAGGGGCTGCAACTCCACCTGTTTTTCCCTCCTAAGGAACACCATGGCCAAAGCCCTGTACGGCTTCCTCGGCGGTCCGTCCCCGGAACACGCCCACGAGGTCGCAGTCCTGCGCCGCCGCATCGGAGACCTCGAGAACGAGGTCCTGCGCCTCAAGGCCGAGAACGACGGCCTGCTGGCTCGCCTCGCCGAGACCGCCCACGACGGCGATCTGGCTGAGCTGCTCGAGTCCGCATCGCGCTGAACTGCGGCGTTTCCCCTGCGGTGGCCGCCACCGCAGGCACTAGGCTGACGTCGTGTACCTGAAGACCCTGACGCTGCGGGGATTCAAGTCGTTCGCCTCCTCGACGACTCTGGCCCTCGAACCGGGCATCACCGCAGTCGTCGGCCCCAACGGCTCCGGCAAGTCCAATGTCGTCGACGCCTTGTCGTGGGTGATGGGTGAGCAGGGCGCCAAGACCCTGCGCGGCGGCAAGATGGAGGACGTCATCTTCGCCGGCACCGCCGGTCGCGCCCCGCTGGGTCGCGCCGAGGTCGTGCTGACGATCGACAACACCGACGGCGCCCTGCCGATCGAGTACTCCGAGGTCACGATCAGCCGCACGATGTTCCGCAGCGGCGGCTCCGAGTACGCCATCAACGGCAACACCTGCCGGCTGCTCGACGTGCAGGAGCTGCTGAGCGACTCCGGCATCGGTCGCGAGATGCACGTCATCGTCGGCCAGGGCCAGCTCGACTCGGTCCTGCGCGCCACGCCCGAGGAGCGCCGCGGCTTCGTCGAGGAGGCCGCCGGCGTCCTGAAGCACCGCAAGCGCAAGGAGAAGGCGCTCCGCAAGCTCGATGCGACGCAGGACAACCTCACTCGCCTCAACGACGTGCTGACCGAGCTGCGCCGCCAGCTCAAGCCGCTGGGTCGCCAGGCCGAGGTCGCCCGCCGCGCTGCCGGCATCCAGGCCACCGTCCGCGACGCCCGAGCCCGACTGCTGGCCGACGACATCGTCGCCGCCCGCACGACGATCGAGACGGAGCTGGCCGACGAGCACGCGCTGCGCACCCGTCGCGAGGAGGTCGAGAAGGCCCTCGCCGACGCCCGGCAGGTCGAGACCGAGCTGGAGCAGGCCCTGGCCGCCGACGCGCCGCTGCTGGCCCGCGCCCGCGACACCGTCTACGCGCTGGGCAGCCTGCGCGAGCGCTTCAACGGCACCGCCAACCTCGCCCGCGACCGGATCCGGCTGGCCGCCGACGCCACCGACGACCGGGTCGACGGCCGCGATCCCGAGGAGCTCGAGGCCGATGCGCGTCGCGCCCAGGAGCGCCTCGTCGAGCTCGAGGCCGACGTCGCCACGTCCGCCGAGGGGCTGAAGGAGGCCATCGCCGCCCGCGGCGAGGCGGAGGAGGCGTACTCGACGGAGGAGCGCCGCATCGCCGGCCTCCTGCGCGCCGCCGCCGACCGCCGCGAGGGTCTGGCCCGGCTGCACGGCCAGGTCAACGGACTCAAGAGCCGCGCCGCCGCGGCCGACGAGGAGATCGGGCGACTGACGGCCGCCCAGGCCGAGGCACGCCAGCGCGCCGACGACTCCCAGCACGAGTTCAGCGCCCTCGAGAGCACGATCGCCGGCCTGAGCGCCGGTGAGTCCGGCCTCGACGAGGAGCTGGAGGACGCCGAGGAGCTGCTCGCCCGCGCCGAGGCCGAGGAAGCCGAGATCTCCACGCGCCGGGGCGAGCTGGAGCGTCGTCTCGCGACGGCCACCGCCCGCAAGGAGGCCCTCGAGCTGGGCCTCAACCGCAAGGACGGGTCCGGCGCGCTGCTGGCCGCGTCCGACCGGCTCAACGGCGTCCTGGGATCGCTCGCCGCGCTCATCACCGTCACCGGCGGCCACGAGGCCGCCGTCGGCGCCGCGCTGGGCTCGGCCGCCGACGCCGTGGCGGTCGACCGGGTCGACTCCGCGATCGACGCCCTGCACCTGCTGCGCGAGGAGGACCTCGGCCGCGCCGGCCTGCTGCTGGGCTCGGGCGACGTCTCCACCGACGACTGGCCCGCGCTGCCCGCCGGCGCCGTCTACGCCGAGTCGCTCGTCGAGGCCCCCGCCGAGCTGCGCGGCTCGATGCGCCGACTGCTGCACAAGGTCGCCGTCGTCGAGGACCTCGCCGAGGCGAAGCGCCTCGTGGCCGACCTGCCCGACGTCACCGCCGTCACCGCCGCCGGCGACAGGATCGGCGCGCACTTCGCCGAGGGCGGGTCCACGTCGACGCCCAGCCTGATCGAGGTCACCGCCGCGGTCGACGAGGCCACCGACACGATCGAGCGCACCGGACGCGAGCTGGAGACGCTGCGCTTCGAGACCGAGAAGGCCAAGGCGGCCACCGAGGCGGCCCAGGAGCGGGTCGATGCCGCGCTGGCCCGCCTGCACGAGTCCGACGCATCGATGTCGGCTGTCGCCGAGAAGCTCGCTCAGCTGGGCACCACGAGCCGCTCGGCCGCTGCCGAGGCCGACCGCCTGCAGGCGGCGATCGTCGCCGCCGAGGAGGCGCGCGACCGCGACGTCGCCGGCCTCGCAGAGCTGGAGGAGCGCCTCACCGCCGCGCAGGACGCGCCCGACGAGGAGCCCGACACGACCGAGCTCGAGCATCTCGCCGAGCGCGCCTCGGCCTCCCGCCGGGCGGAGATGGACGCGCGGCTGGCGCTGCGCACGGCCGAGGAGCGCGCCAAGGCGCTCACGGCTCAGGTCGCCTCCCTGTTGCAGGCCGCCGAGGCCGAGCGCGAGGCGCGCGAGCGGGCCCGGCTGCGGGCCGAGCGCCGTCGCCGCGAGGCCGAGACGGCCACGTCCGTCCTGCGCGCCGCCGAGATCACGATGCAGCGGCTCCAGGAGTCGCACGACGAGGCCACCCGCACCCGGATCCAGATCGAGCAGTCGCGCGCCGACCGCGAGCAGCGCCTCAAGGAGGCTCGCTCGACCGTCCGCGGACTGTCGTCGGACCTCGAGGGCCTGACGGACTCGGTGCACAAGGACGAGATGGCCCGGGCCCAGCTGCGGCTGCGGCTCGAGAGCCTGCAGGAGCGGGCGTTGGAGGAGCTCGGCATCGAGCCCGACACGCTCGTGGCCGAGTACGGCCCCGACCAGCTGGTCCCGCCGATCGGCGCCGACGACCCCGAGGAGGCCCCGTCGATCCCGTTCGACCGGGCCGAGCAGGCCAAGCGCCTCAAGATCGCCGAGCGCGAGCTGGCCATGCTGGGCAAGGTCAACCCGCTGGCGCTCGAGGAGTTCTCCGCGCTGGAGGAGCGCCACCAGTTCCTCTCCGAGCAGCTGGACGACCTGAAGAAGACCCGCGAGGACCTGCTGGGGATCGTCTCGGACGTCGACGCCCAGGTCGAGCGCGTGTTCACCGAGGCGTGGGCCGACGTCGAGCGCGAGTTCAACGACGTCTTCTCGCGGCTGTTCCCCGGTGGTGAGGGCCGGCTGATCCTGACCGATCCGTCCGACATGCTCGCGACCGGCATCGACGTCGAGGCGCGGCCTCCGGGCAAGAAGGTCAAGCGCCTGTCGCTGCTGTCCGGCGGCGAGCGCTCGCTGGTCGCCGTGGCCTTCCTCGTGGCGCTGTTCAAGGCCCGGCCCAGCCCGTTCTACATCCTCGACGAGGTCGAGGCCGCCCTGGACGACACCAACCTGGGCCGCCTGCTGGAGATCTACGAGGAGCTGCGGGCCAACTCCCAGCTCATCGTCATCACCCACCAGAAGCGCACGATGGAGGTGGCCGACGCGCTCTACGGCGTCACGATGCGGGGCGACGGCGTCTCGGCCGTCATCAGTCAGCGCATGCGCGAGGAGGAGTCGGCGTGACCCTGGCCGAGTATCGCGGCACCTACACGATCTCGACCCGCTGGGAGGACGAGGACGTCTACGGCCACGTGAACAACGTGAAATACTACTCGTACTTCGACACGGCCGTGAACGGCTACCTGATCCGCGAGACCGGGATCGACATCCGCACCCTGCCGGCGTACGGGATCGTCGCGGAGTCGTCGTGCCGGTTCCAGCGCGAGTTGAAGTTCCCGCTCGACGTCGTCGCCGGCCTGAAGGTCACGAAGCTGGGCAACTCCAGCGTCGTCTACGAGATCGCGCTCTTCCAGGGCGACGACCCCGAGCCGGCGGCCGTCGGTCGGTTCGTGCACGTGTACGTCACCGGGTCGGACCGCAAGGTCACTCCCGTTCCCGCTCAGATCCGTGAGGTGCTGGAGCCGCTCGCCGGCTGAGTCAGCCCGCGGTCGTGCGGTAGTGCAGCCAGCTGCGGCGCAGCCGCCGGGCGACCTCCTCGATCGTCTCGATGTCGGTCAGGTGCGCTCGCGAGAGGTCGGCGCGAACCGCGTCGACGTGGTCGAAGTCCCGGGCGGTCCCGACGGTCTCCTCACACTCACTCCGCGAGCGGTTGAGGGCGATCTCGCCGTGGCTGCGCACGCCGAACCCCGCGCGGTGCGAGTCGGCCAGCAGGCGCAGTCGCTCGGGGTCCATCGTGATGAACGGATCGAGCGGACGCGGGTCGCCGGCGTGATCACCGCCGTTGCCGAGGGTCAGCACGGCGGGCTCGTCGCGCGGCGTCACCTCGTCGTGGAGGGTCACCGCCGTCAGGGTCCGCATGGGGCGGTTGCTGCGCGCCAGCACCAGCCGACGCACCAGTTCCAGGCGGGTCGCGCGGTAGACGTCGGCGCCTCGGGCGGCGACCTCGGCGACCACGTCCGGGTCCGGTGACACGAGCACCGACGGGTCGGGGTGCGAGACGATCCGCGGGTGTGGGTTCTCGACGTAGATGACGGTCGGGTCGATCGTGGCCCAGCGGCGCGCGACGAGACGGGCACGGCCGCTTGCGACGTCGTCCTGGCGGCGCCGGGTGAGCGCGGGGGAGACCCACGGCTCGAGCTCGGCCGGCCACGACGCGGTGGCGTCCGGACACGTCACGAGAACCTCGGCATCGGCGATGGCCTCGTCGAGCGATCTGTGCCGTGAATCCGCGTAAAAAGTGATGTCGGCCACATCGAAGACCGCGCCTGCGGTGATGTACGCCACTGCGTCCTCGTGCACCCCATCACGGTAGTGCTCAGCGGCCGTTTCGTGACCCCCCTGCGACCTACGATCACCGATGGGTCACAACGGCGTGACTCATGGATCTGAAGGGATCAGTGTGGATACAGCACTCGACCTCGCGCGGTGGCAGTTCGGCATCACGACCGTCTACCACTTCCTCTTCGTCCCGATGACGATCAGCATGGCGTTCCTCGTCGCGATCATGCAGACCGTCTGGTGGAGAACCGGCAACGAGCGGTGGCTCCGGCTCACCCGACTGTTCGGCAAGCTCTTCCTCATCAACTTCGCCATGGGCGTCGTGACCGGCATCGTGCAGGAGTTCCAGTTCGGCATGAACTGGAGCAGCTACTCACGCTTCGTCGGCGACATCTTCGGCGCCCCGCTCGCGATCGAGGGCCTGCTGGCCTTCTTCCTCGAGTCGACCTTCCTTGGCCTGTGGATCTTCGGCTGGGACCGGCTCAAGCCGGGGCTGCACCTCATGACCATCTGGATCGCCGCGATCGGCACCGCCCTGTCGGCCTACTTCATCCTGGCCGCCAACTCCTTCATGCAGAACCCCGTCGGGTTCACGATGAACGAGGAGCGGGGCCGCGCCGAGCTGACCGACTTCATGGCGGTCCTGACCAACAAGGTCACTCTGATCACCGTGCCGCACACCCTGTTCGCGGCCTTCATGGTCGGCGGCGGCTTCGTCGCGGCTGTCGCGATGTGGCACCTGCTGCGCCGCCCCGAGCAGGACGTCGAGGCCTTCCGCAGTGCCGCCAAGCTCGGTGCGGTCACCCTCCTGATCGCCGGCATCGGCGTCGTCCTCACCGGCGACATCCAGGGCAAGATCATGACCGAGGTCCAGCCCATGAAGATGGCGGCCGCCGAGGCGCTCTACGAGGACGCCGACTCGAACGCCCCCTTCTCGGTGTTCACCGTCGGCACGCTCGACGGCACCAAGCCGCTGTTCAGCATCGAGGTGCCGGGCCTGCTGTCGCAGCTGGCCACCGGCAGCTTCGACGGCGAGGTGCGCGGCATCAACTCCCTCAACGAGGAGTACGCCCAGAAGTACGCCGGCTCCGGCATCACGGACTTCGCCCCGAACATCCCCGTCACCTACTGGAGCTTCCGCCTGATGATGGGCCTGGGCTTCGCCGCGATGGCCGCCAGCGTCTGGATCCTCTGGGCGCTGCGCAAGGGCCGCGTCCCCATGCCGGGCGCCCGCTCGACGCGCTGGCTGCTGTGGACTGCGATCGTGCTCCCGCTGCTGCCGCTGTTCGCGAACTCGTTCGGCTGGATCTTCACCGAGATGGGCCGCCAGCCGTGGGTCGTGTTCGGCCTCATGCCCACCGAGGCGGGCGTCTCGCCGTCCGTCTCCTCCGCCCAGGTGTGGACGTCGATGATCGGCTTCACGCTGCTCTACGGAGCGCTCGCCGTCGTGGAGGTCAAGCTGCTGCTGACCTTCATCGGCAAGGGCCTGCCCGAGGCGAACCCGCCCACGGGTCCCGACGACGACTCCGACGCCCCGCTGGCGTTCGCGTACTGAGGAGCACGACATGGAACTCACCACCATCTGGTTCATCCTGATCGCCGTCCTCTTCGTCGGCTACTTCGTCCTCGAGGGATTCGACTTCGGGGTCGGCATGCTCGTCGGCCTGCTGGCCAAGGACGAGAAGGAGCGTCGCGTCCTGGTCAACACCATCGGCCCGGTCTGGGACGGCAACGAGGTCTGGCTGCTGGTCGCCGGCGGCGCGCTGTTCGCCGCCTTCCCCGAGTGGTACGCCACCTTGTTCAGCGGGTTCTACCTGCCGCTGTTCCTCATTCTGGTCGCGCTGATCATCCGTGGCGTGGCCTTCGAGTACCGCGGCAAGCGCGACGACCAGGTCTGGCGTGACCGCTGGGACTGGGCCATCATCGTCGGCTCGTTCGTGCCGGCCCTGCTGTGGGGCGTCGCGTTCGCGAACATCATCCGCGGCGTGCCGATCGACTCGTCCAGCGAGTACGTGGGCGGCTTCTTCAACCTGCTCAACCCGTACGCGCTGCTCGGCGGCCTGCTCACGACCACGGTCTTCCTGGTCCACGGCGCGGTCTTCGTCGCGCTCAAGACGGTCGGCGACATCCGCGAGCGCGCCCATGCGTTCGCGCAGAAGGTCGGCGGCGTCGCGGCGGTCCTGGCGGTGCTGTTCATCGGCTGGACCGCGGTCCGCGACGGTGACCTGGCCGTGTGGCTGATCGGCGCCCTGGCCGCGGTCGCGTTCCTCGGCGGCCTGGCCGCCAGCCGGGCGGGACGGGACGGCTGGGCCTTCGTCGGCACGGCCGTCGCCATCGCCGGCGTTGTCTCGATGCTGTTCGTCGCGCTGTTTCCCGACGTCATGCCCTCGAGCCTCGACGCGGCGTTCAACCTCACCACCGAGAACGCCTCCTCGACGCCGTACACGCTCAAGATCATGACCTGGGTCGCGGTGTTCTTCACCCCGATCGTGATCGGGTACCAGGCGTGGTCGTACTGGGTGTTCCGCAAGCGCATCGGTGTGGAGCACATCCCGGCATGAAGCCTCTGGACCCCCGGCTGGTCCGCCGTTCGAGCACCGTCCGCACCCACCTGGTGTGGTCGGTGCTCCTCGGCGCCCTGACGGGACTGCTGATCATCGGTGTCTCCTGGTGCATCGCGGAGGTCGTCGCGAGGCGCTTCGACGGCAACGAGGTGCTGCTGTTCCCGCTCGTCATCGCGGCCGCCTTCGGGCTGCGGGCGGCGATCGCCTGGGCACACGGTGTCGTCAGCGAGCGTGCCGCCATCCGGGTCAAGGCCGAGCTGCGGGCCGAGGTGGTCGACGACCTCCTCGACCCGCGGCGGGTCGGCCCTCGCCCCGAGAGCGGGCGTCTCGTGGCCCTGCTGGGTCCGGGCATGGACGCCTTCGACGGGTACGTCGGCCGGTTCCTGCCGCAGCTCGGGCTCGCCGCGATCGTGCCCGCCTCCGTCATCGCCGTGATCGCGTGGGTCGATCCGCTGTCGGCCGTCATCATCGTGGTGACGCTGCCGTTGATCGGCCTGTTCATGTGGCTCGTCGGCGTGCTCACGCGCGACCGCGTCGAGCGCCGGTGGGCCGCCATGGAGCGCCTGGCGCGCCACTTCACCGACGTGCTCGACGGTCTCGTCGTGCTCAAGGTGTTCGGCCGGCGCCAGGAGCAGGGCATCCGCGAGGTCGGGGGCCGGCACCGCGTCGAGACGATGCGTGCCCTGCGCCTGGCCTTCCTGTCCTCCCTCGTCCTCGAGCTGATCTCGACGATCTCGGTCGCACTCGTGGCTGTCAGCGTCGGCCTGCGAGTCGTCGACGGGGGGCTGGAGCTGCGCGACGCGATGTTCGTGCTGCTGCTGGCGCCCGAGGCGTACCTGCCGGTGCGCCGGGTCGGGATGATGTTCCACGACAGCACCGAGGGCGCCACGGCGACCGCCGAGCTGCTGGACCTGCTCGACCACGACCGCCACCACGGCAGCGTCGCCCCGCCGGCCGCGCCCGCCCCGATCGTGGTGAGCGGCGCCCGGCTGACCCACCCCGGCCGCACGGCCGTGTCGCTGGCCGTGGACGACCTGCATGTCGCACCGGGCGAGTTCGTCGCCGTCGTCGGGCCCTCCGGCGGCGGCAAGTCGACCCTGCTCGACGTGCTGCTGGGCTTCGAGCGCCTGGACGAAGGTGAGGTCACCGTCGGCGGCACGTCGCTGGCCGACCTCGACGTCGCCGCCTGGCGCGAGTCCATCGCCTGGGTGCCCCAGACGCCTCACCTGGTCGGCGGCACGATCGCCGACAACGTCGCGCTCGGCCAGCCGGGCGCGGACCGCGCGGAGATCACCGCCGCCGCGCGGGACGCCGGCCTGGACCTCGACCTCGACCGGGTCGTCCGCGAGGGCACGACCGACCTGTCGGCGGGGGAGCGGCGACGTCTCGCCGTCGCCCGCGCCCTGCTGCGGGTCCGTCGGGGCGGTGCGTGGCTGGTCCTGCTGGACGAGCCGACCGCCGGTCTCGATGCCCATCACGAGGCCCGGGTGCTCGACGCGCTGCGTGGCTCGGGCGGAACCGTCCTGGTGGTGACGCACCGGCCGGAGTCGGTGGCCGCCGCCGATCGCGTCGTGGAGGTCGCGTCATGAGTCGCACGTATCCCCGCCGGGCGCGCCTGGCGTATGGCGTCACGATGGGCATCGCCGCCCAGCTGGCGGCCGTCGGCCTGCTGCTGGCCTCGGCCTGGCTCATCGTCCGCGCCGCCGAGCAGCCGCCGGTCCTCTACCTCATGGTCGCGATCGTGTCGGTGCGCTTCTTCGGCATCTCGCGCTCCGTCCTGCGGTACGTCGAGCGGCTCGCGACCCATGACGTCGCGCTCGCCGACGCGGTCGAACAGCGCGTCACGACGTATGTCGCCCTCGACCGCGCCGCCCCCGCCGGGCTCGGCGGCCTGCGCCGGGGTGATCTGGTCAGCCGGGTCGTCGCGGACGTCGCCCGGATGCAGGACCGGCTGCTGCGACTGCGTGTGCCGTGGTGGGTCGGACTGGCCGCGACTCTCGTGGTCGTGGGGGTCGTCGGCCTCCTCGACGAACGTTCCGGCCTCGTCATCCTCGCGGGCGTCGTCGTCTGCGCGATCGCCCTGCATCGCCTGGTGCCGCTGATCGGTGCCCGCCGTAGCGGCCGGGCCGAGGCCCAGGGCCGGCTGTCGGCCGAGGTCGCGGCCTCGGCGGTCGCCGCGCGCGAGCTGGTCGCGTTCGGCGCCGCTGGGGAGGCACGTGCCAAGGCATGGGCCGCCACGCGCGACGCCGAGTCCGCGCAGTCCGGAGGCGCGAGCGTCGCCGGCATGGGCTCGGCGATCGTCCTGGCCGTGGCCGGCCTGACCGTCGCCGTCCTCGCCGCGTGGTCGGCGGGCGTCGATCCGGTCGTCATCGGCGTGATCCTGCTGGCGCCCATCGCGCTCGTCGAGCCGTGGGACGGCTGGTCCGAGGCCGAGCGTCTCCGGCCCGAGATCGCCGCCGCGGCCCAGCGGCTGGCGGCGCTGGATGCCCTGCCGAACCCGGTCGTGGATCCGGAGCGACCCGCGCAGCTGCCCGAGGCGTACGACCTGGTCGTCGACGACGTCGTGGTCGGGTGGGACGGCCCGGTGACGACGCCGATCTCGTTCTGTGTGGGCGAGGGCGAGATCATCGCCGTCACGGGACCCAGCGGCGTCGGCAAGTCGACTCTCGCCTACGCCCTGGCGCGGCTGCTGCCGACCTGGCAGGGCGACATCGTGCTGGGCGGGGTCCCGACCCGTGACCTCACCGCGGCCGACGTGCGCCGCCGGGTGGGCTACCTCGGGCAGGACGACGCGATCTTTGACACCTCCGTCCGCGAGAACCTGCGGATCGCCGCGCCGGACGCCGACGACGACCGGTTGCGCACCGCGCTGGCGTCCGCCGGGCTGCTCGATGCGGTCGACGCCATGCCGCAGGGGCTCGACACCCCGGTGGGCGAGCACGGCGGCCGTCTCTCCGGGGGAGAGCGCCAGCGCCTGTGCCTGGCGCGGCTGCTGCTGGCCGACCACCGGGTGCTGGTGCTGGACGAGCCGACCGAGCATCTCGACGCTCCGACGGCCGAGGCGCTGATGGACGACGTGATCGCGCTGGCCGGTCCGGGAGGTCGCAGTCTGGTCGTGATCACCCACAGCCCCAGCGTGCTGGCGCGCTTCGCATCGGTCGTGGACGTGCGACCCGCCGAGAGGCCCGTCGGAACCGCGGCGGTCCCTGTCTAGGGTGGACCCGTGACCAACGAGAGCCTTGTCCTGCTTGTCGTCCTGATCGCCGCGGCCGTCGTCGTGCTCGGCGGTGGCATCGCCTATCTCGTCGCGCGCCGGCAGCGGGAGCTGCCCCCGCCGGACGTCATGGACGAGCTGACCGAGCGCGAGATCGCTCATCCGGAGCTGCGCGAGGTCGACCTCGACGAGGTCGAGGAGCTCGAGGCCGGGGTCCTCGAGGAGGAGCCGGTCGCCGAGCCCGCACTGGCCACGCCCACGATCGAGCGTCCCGAGACCCCGCAGGGCCGGCTCGCGCGGCTGCGCTCGCGGCTCTCGCGCTCGCAGTCGAGCCTGGGTCGCGGTCTGCTGACCCTGCTCGGCGGTGGCGACCTGACCGAGGACCAGTGGGAGGAGATCGAGGACACCCTGCTGGCCGCAGACGTCGGCGTCGGCCCGACCACCGAGCTGGTCACGAACCTGCGCGCCCGGCTGGCCGCGGAGGGTGCCAAGGACCCCGCCCGCGCCAAGCAGGTGCTGCGTGAGGAGTTGCTCGGGCTGGTGGGTCCGTCACTCGACCGCACGCTGCACGCCACCGGGGACGACGACAAGCCCGGTGTCGTGCTGGTGGTCGGCGTCAACGGCACCGGCAAGACCACGACCGTCGGCCGCCTCGCGCGTGTCCTGGTCGCCGAGGACCGCTCCGTGCTGCTCGGTGCCGCCGACACGTTCCGTGCCGCAGCCGCCGACCAGCTCGAGACCTGGGGCGGACGCGTCGGCGTGCCGGTCGTCCGCAGCCACGAGGGCGCCGATCCGGCCAGCGTCGGCTTCGAGACCGTGAAGCAGGGCATCTCCGACGGCGTCGACGTCGTCCTGGTCGACACGGCCGGCCGCCTGCACACCAAGTCCGGCCTGATGGACGAGCTGGGCAAGGTCAAGCGCGTCATCGAGAAGCAGGCCCCGGTCACCGAGGTGCTGCTCGTCATCGACGCCACCACGGGCCAGAACGGCCTCACGCAGGCGCGGGTGTTCGGTGAGGTCGTCGACGTCACCGGCATCGTCCTGACCAAGCTCGACGGCACCGCCAAGGGCGGCATCGTCATCGCCGTCCAGCGCGAGCTGGGCGTCCCGGTGAAGTTCGTCGGCTTGGGGGAGGGCCCCGACGATCTCGCTCCGTTCGAGCCGGAGGACTTCGTCGACGCCCTCCTCGACTAGGCCCTGTTGCTGACGCAGAGCTTCGGAAAGGGAGCCGTGACCTGGTCGGAGCGGTTGGTGCCGCGGTAGGCCACCATCTTGAACTCCGGCGAGAGGCAGACGGTCATCTTCTTCTTGTTCCCGCCGGAGACGCCCGGCGCGGACTTCACGAGATTCTTCCACTCGACCACCGAGCCGGACGCGCTCTGCTTGTAGGAGGCCGCCTTCCCGAAGTTCGACGACATGAAGGCGGTCGTGAACTCCGAGCACGTGCGGGTGGCGGAGACGCCGATGCTCAGTGCCTTGCTCGTCGAGAGCGACGCCGAGAAGGACGGCGAGGTCTTGCACGACGAGTCGTAGTGGAACTGGCGCAGCGCCAGCTTGCTGACCTTCGCCGGCTTCGTCATCTTCTTGTCCGAGTAGACCTTCACCTTCAGCACGGGGCTGTGGAGCTTCGGCTGGCCGAAGCGGAAGCTCGTCGTCTTCCCGCTGCCGGTGGTCCAGGCGCGTGCCGTGATCTTGCCGGTCAACTCCAGCTTGAACCAGCGGTCCAGGTCCTTGGCATGCCATGTGTACGGCTGCACGTAGGACCAGGAGTAGTTCGTCTCCTTCGCCTCCGCGGGACGAGACAGCAGGGTGGAGGACAGCAGGACGGTGAACAGGACGACGAAGACGCGTCTGAGCATGTGGGACCCCGATCGATGTAACTCTGAGTTTGGTCCGTGAAACGTACTGAGGTTCCCGACGGGGTCGTCGGCACGAAATGAAGAGTTAACAAAGCGCCGAGTTGTGTCACGCACACGAAACACGAAGGGGCCGCTCCGCGAAATCCGACTTCGACACAGTGACCGTCATGGATGGTTACTACGCCTGGATGCTCATGGCCACGGCCATGGTGCTCTTCATGACCGTGCCCGCGCTCGCCCTCTTCTACGGCGGCATGACCCGAGCCCGATCCGTGCTCAACATGATGATGATGTCCTACGCCGCCGTGGCGGTCGTGGGTCTCGTCTACGTGCTGTGGGGCTGGTCGATGGCGTTCGGCAGCAAGGACGTGGGCGGCTTCTTCGCCAGCCCCTTCGAGCTCTTCGGCCTCGACGGGGTCGAGGGAGGCGACTACATCTACGTCGCGTTCCAGATGACCTTCGCGATCATCACCGCCGCCCTCATCTCCGGCGCGATCGCCGACCGTGTGAAGTTCTCGGCCTGGCTGGTCTTCCTGCCGCTGTGGGTCACGTTCTCGTACTTCCCGATCGCCCACATGGTCTGGACCGACACCGGCTTCATCCACGAGCACTTCCCGGCCCAGGACTACGCCGGCGGCACCGTGGTGCACATCAACGCGGGTCTCGCGGGCGGCATCCTCGCCCTGATCATCGGCAAGCGCATCGGCTGGCCGCGTGAGCAGATGCGTCCGCACAACCTGCCGCTCACGATGATGGGCGCCGCCCTGCTGTGGTTCGGCTGGTACGGCTTCAACGTCGGCTCGATCGTCTTCCCGGACGACGCCAGCGACGCGGACAAGACCGCCCAGTTCATGACCGAGACTGGTATCACCTTCATGAACACGACCGTCGCCACCATGGCCGCGATCCTGGCCTGGCTGCTGGTCGAGAAGCTGCTGCACGGCAAGGCCACCTCGCTGGGCGCTGCCTCGGGCATCGTCGCGGGACTCGTCGCGATCACCCCGGCGGCCGGCGCCGTCAGCATCGTCGGCGCCATCGCGATCGGCGCGATCTCCGGTGCGCTGTGCGCTTGGGCGGTCGGCCTCAAGTTCAAGTGGGGCCTCGACGACTCGCTCGACGTCGTGGGCGTCCACCTCGTCGGTGGCCTCGTCGGCACCCTGTTGATCGGCTTCCTGTCCACCTCGTCGGCCCCCGGCGGCATCGACGGCCTCTTCTACGGTGGCGGCTTCGACTCGCTCATCGACCAGACGATGGCCGTCGTCATCGCGGTCGTCTGGACGGGCGTCTTCACCACGCTCATCGCGCTCGGCATCGCCAGGACGATCGGCTGGCGCGTCGAGGACGAGGACGAGGTCACGAACGGGATCGACTTCGCCGAGCACGGTGAATCCGCCTACGACATCGCCGGGTCCTCCGGCACGATCCTCTGAGAACGGGAGAATGAACGCATGAAGCTCGTCACCGCAGTGATCAAGCCGCACAAGTGGGAAGAGGTCCGCGAGGCCCTCGCCGCTTCGGGCGTCGCCGGAATGACCGTCACCGAGGCCAGCGGATATGGCCAGCAGAAGGGTCACACCGAGGTCTACCGAGGCGCGGAGTACGACGTCTCGCTCGTGCCGAAGATCCGTCTCGAGGTCGTCGTGGACGACGCCGACGTCGACGGGGTCGTCTCGACGATCGTCTCGGCCGCCCAGACGGGCAAGATCGGCGACGGCAAGGTGTGGGTCATGCCGGTGGACTCCGTCGTGCGCGTGCGCACCGGCGAGACGGACGAAGCGGCACTCTGAGCCCCGAGCTGGACCTGGCCCGTCGGGGCCGGGCCGAGGAGATGGACCGGCTGCTGCGCGACGCGTTCGCGGCAGTGGCCGGTGACATCGAGACCGGCCTGGCCCTGGCGGCCATCGGCGGTTACGGGCGCGGTCGGCTGTCGCCGCACAGTGACGTCGACGTCGTCCTCATCCACTCCGACCAGCTCGACCCCGCCGAGGTCGACGCGCGCGCTGCGCAGCTGTGGAGCCGGCTCTGGGACGCGAAGGTGCCCCTGGACCACTCGGTCCGCTCCATCAGCGAGGCCGAGCAACTGGCGTCGACGGACCACCGGGTCGCGGTGGGCGTGATCGACGCGCGCTGCGTGGCGGGGGATGCCGGCGCCGTCGTCGCCATGCGATCGACGGTGCTGGCCGGGTGGCGCCGTGAGGCCAGGCGACGGTTGGTCACGGTCCGCGAGGACCGGGACGCCCGGCTCGAGCGCTCGGGCCAGCTGGCGTACGAGGCCGTCCCCGACCTGAAGAACTCCGGTGGGGGACTGCGCGACACCGTGCTGCTCAAGGCGATCGCGGCGACCTGGCTGGTCGACGTGCCCACCCACGAGGTGTCGCAGCTGACCGATGAGCTGCTCGACGTTCGCGACCTGCTGCACGAGGTCGGTGGCCGCCGCACGGACAAGCTGCTGGCGGAGCTGGTGCCGGACATCGCCGCGCGGATGGGCCGGTCGCCGGTGGACCTGGACGTCCACGTGCGCGACGTCGGCCGCCGGATCGATCACCTGGTGGCGAGGGCGTGGCGGCGCATCGACGAGCTCGACCGCGATCCGCATCGCCCCATCGGCAGTCGCGGTCCGGTGATCGAGCGACTCGTCCCCGGTGTGGGCGTCCTCGACCGCGAGATCGTGCTGACGGCCGACGCGAAGCCCGCCGACGACCCGGAGCTGCTGTTCCGCGTGGCCACATCGGCTGCCCGGCGCAACCTGCCGATCAACCAGGCATCGCTCGACCGGCTGGCCCGTGAGGTCCGCTGGCCCGACGAGCCGATGCCGCCCTCGACCCACCGCTGGCTTCTGGAGTGGCTGACGACCGGCCGCCGCTTGGTGCCGGTCTGGCTGCAACTGGACTTCGCCGGTCTGATCGACCCGTTCTGTCCCGAGTGGGCCGGCATCCGGCTGCGCGGGTCGTCGTCGCCGATCCACCGGTTCACCGTCGACCGGCACAGCCTCGAGGCGGTCGTCAACGCCGACGAGCTCAACCGCGACGTCGAGCGACCCGACCTGCTCGCCGTCGCGTGCCTGCTGCACGACATCGGCAAGGGCGTCGAGGGCGACCACAGCGAGGTCGGCGAGCCGATGGCCGTGGCCATCGCCCGGCGCTGGGGCTTCGACGACGCGGACGCCCGGACGATCGGCTGGCTGGTCCGGCGGCACCTGCTGCTGCCGACGATCGCGACCCGTCGCGACATCGAGGACCCGGTCACGGCGGCCAACGTGGCCGAGTTCATCCCGGACGAGTCCGCGCTGGACCTGCTGGCAGCCCTGACGGCCTGCGACGCTCGCGCCACCAGCGCCTCGGCATGGAGCGACTGGCGGCGGAGCCTGGTCGAGGGTCTCGTCCGCAAGGTGCGCGACCAGTTGTGCGGTCGCGCTCCCGCCGACCGAGCGGAGTACGCCGGCTGGCCGTCGCACGTTCCGATCCCGGACGTCGTGGCGGTGGCGCCGGACGAGCTGGTCCTGACCGCCCAACCCCACCACGACGGCTCGCTCATCACGATCGTCTCGGCGGACCGCCGCGGCATGCTCGCGGACCTGGCCGGCGGGTTGACGGTCGCCGGTCTGAACATCCGCTCCTGCCGCAGCGTCACGGTCGGCACCGCGGCGGCGACGCTGTGGGAGGTGTCCCGACCCGAGATCGACACGACGGCGCTCACCGAGCGGCTGCGGCCGGTGGTCGAGGGCCGGACGGACCTGTCCCAGCGCCTCGCCTACAAGCTCGAGCGGGACGAGTACGAGCCCCGCGTGACCGTCCTGGACACGTTCGAGCAGTCCGCGACGCTGCTGCAGGTCCGCACGCTGGATCGCCGCGGTCTGGTGTGGACGGTGTGCCACACGATCGCGTCCCTGGGCCACCACATCCGCTCGGCGCACCTGTCCACCTACGGCGACGAGGCCCGTGACGTCTTCTACGTGACGGACGACGAGAACCGGGCCCTGACCGACGAGGCGGCACAGGTGTTGCGCCAGGCGGTGAGCGACGCCCTGTCCTGACGGACGCTCGGCTACTCTGGGGACCTATGTTCGATTCGCTGCAGGACCGGCTCCAGTCGGCATTCAAGGGACTCCGCGGCAAGGGCAAGCTGTCCGACGCCGACATCGACGCGGTCGCCCGCGAGATCCGCGTCGCTCTGCTCGACGCCGATGTCGCCGTGCCGGTCGTGCGCGAGTTCATCTCCAACGTCAAGGAGCGCGCCCGCGGCGCCGAGGTGAGCCAGGCGCTCAACCCGGCGCAGCAGGTCATCAAGATCGTCAACGACGAGCTCGTGCGCATCCTCGGTGGCGAGACGCGTCGCATCCGCTTCGCCAAGAACCCGCCGACCGTCATCATGCTCGCCGGCCTCCAGGGCGCGGGCAAGACGACCCTCGCGGGCAAGCTGGGCCGCTGGCTCAAGGCCCAGGGCCATTCGCCGATGCTCGTCGCGGCCGACCTCCAGCGCCCCAACGCCGTCACCCAGCTGAAGGTCGTCGGCGAGCAGGCCGGCGTGACCGTCTTCGCGCCCGAGGCCGGCAACGTCGGCGCGGTGCAGACCACCTCGGGCACCCAGAGCGTGGGCGACCCGGTCCAGGTCGCGCGCGACGCGATCACCGAGGCTAAGCGCACGCTGCACGACGTCGTCGTCATCGACACCGCCGGCCGCCTGGCGATCGACGCCGACCTGATGAAGCAGGCCCGGGACATCCGCGACGCCACGCAGCCCGACGAGGTGCTGTTCGTCATCGACGCGATGATCGGCCAGGACGCGGTCGGCACGGCCGAGGCCTTCCTCGAGGGCGTCGACTTCACCGGCGTCGTCCTGTCGAAGCTCGACGGCGACGCCCGCGGCGGCGCGGCCCTCTCGGTCCGCTCGGTCACCGGCCGCCCGATCATGTTCGCCTCCACGGGCGAGAAGCTCGACGAGTTCGACGTCTTCCACCCCGACCGCATGGCCTCGCGCATCCTCGACATGGGCGACGTCATGACGCTCATCGAGCAGGCCGAGAAGGTCATGGACGCCGAGCAGGCGGCCGCCGCGGCCGAGAAGGTCGCCGGCGGGTCGTTCACGCTGGCCGACTTCCTCCAGCAGATGGAGGCCCTGTCGAAGATGGGGTCGATGACCAAGATGCTCGGGATGCTGCCGGGCATGGGTCAGTTCAAGGACCAGCTCGCGAACTTCGACGAGAAGGACATCGACAAGATCAAGGCGATCATCCGCTCGATGACGCCCGCAGAGCGCGACAATCCCAAGATCATCGACGGCTCCCGCCGCGCCCGCATCGCCCGGGGCTCGGGCACGCAGGTCAGCGACGTCAACCAGCTCGTCACCCGCTTCTTCGAGGCGGCCAAGATGATGCAGCGCATGGCCAAGGGCGGCGGCATGCCAGGCATGCCCGGTATGGGTGGCATGCCCGGGATGCCCGGCATGGGTGCGGGCAAGCGCGCCGGCGCCAAGCAGCCGAAGCAGGCCAGCAAGAAGAAGGGCAAGCGCGTGTCGGGCAACCCCGCCAAGCGCGCCGCCGCGGCCAAGGCCGAGCCGACCAAGCCCGCCGGTGCGGGCGCGTTCGGGTTCGACGCCAACTCCGCCGACGACTTCGAGCTGCCCAAGGAATTGCGCGACCTGCTCTGACGCGACGGTCGCCGCGTGGCGGCGTAAGGTTCTGGCCATGAATCCGGTGCTGGTCGTGGTGATGGGGATCTCCGGCGTCGGAAAGTCGGCCGTCGGTCACGCCGTCGCCGACCAGGCCGGGGTCCCGTACGCCGACGGCGACGACTACCACCCACCGGCGAACATCGAGAAGATGTCGGCCGGCCACGCCCTGACCGACGAGGATCGCTGGCCCTGGCTCGAGCTCATCGGCGAGTGGCTCGCCGATCACGATGCGACCGGCGGCGTGATCAGCTGCTCGGCCCTGCGCCGGGTCTATCGCGACGTGCTGACCCAGCACGCGCCGCGCACGGTGTTCCTGCACCTCGTGGGGGACCACGCGCTGATCCAGTCGCGGATGGAGTCGCGCGACCACTTCATGCCGGTGTCCCTGCTGGAGTCCCAGGAGGCCACCCTCGAGCCGCTGGAGGCCGACGAGAACGGCGTCGTCTTCGACATCACCGAGACGCCCGAGCGGATCGCCGCGGCGTTCCTGATCTGGCTGCGCAGCCGGGAGGACCTCCATGAGTGAATCGACACAACTGCTGCTGGCGGCGCTCACCGGCATCGCCGTCATCGTCGTCCTGATCACCGCCGCGAAGCTGCACCCATTCCTGAGCCTGACGCTCGGTTCGCTCACCGTGGGCGCCGTGGCCGGGCTGCCGATGGCCGACACGGTCGAGAGTTTCAGCGCCGGTGTCGGCTCGACCGTCGCGGGCGTCGGCATGCTGATCGCCCTCGGCGCGATGTTCGGCAAGCTGCTGGCGGACTCCGGGGGAGCGGACCAGATCGTCGACACGATCATCGGCAAGTCCTCCGATCGGATGCTGCCGTGGTCGATGGCCGGCATCGGCGCGCTCATCGGCCTGCCGATGTTCTTCGAGATCGGCCTCGTGCTGCTGATGCCGGTGATCTTCCTGGTGGCCCGGCGGTCGGGCCGCTCGCTCGTCGCGCTCGGCATCCCGGCTCTCGCGGGCCTGTCTGCGATGCACGGCTTCGTCCCGCCGCACCCCGGGCCGCTGGCCGCCGTGGGTCAGCTGGACGCGGACCTGGGCCTGACGCTCGGCCTGGGCGTCATCGTGGCGATCCCCACGATCGTCGTCGCCGGCCCGCTGTTCGCGCGGCTCGCGACGACGTGGGTCGATGTCCCGCCCCCGTCCCTGTTCGACGTCGACGAGAAGGAGCGCAGCGGGGACCGTCCCTCGTTCCCGCTCACCCTGGCCACCGTCCTGCTCCCGGTCGTCCTGATGCTCGGCAAGACGCTCGCCGACATCCTGGACGCGCAGGGCGCGCTGCGGTCCACGCTGGACTTCATCGGCACGCCGCTGATCGCCCTGCTGATCTCGGTGCTGGTGGCCCTGTTCACGTTCGGCAGCGCCGGCGGGATGTCGTGGGAGAAGATCACCGACAGCATCGGCGCGTCACTCGGGCCGATCGCCGGCATCGTCTTCATCGTCGCGGCGGGCGGCGGCTTCAAGCAGACGCTGGTCGACACGGGCATCGCGGACGTGGTCGCCGAATGGGTCGAGGACTCGAACCTCTCGGTGCTGCTCGTCGCCTGGCTCGTTGCGGTGTTGATCCGGTTGGCCACGGGCTCGGCGACGGTCGCCACGGTGACCGCCGCGGGCATCATGGTGCCGCTCGCGGAGGGACTGCCGACCGCCGAGGTCTCGCTGCTCGTGCTGGCGATCGGCGCCGGCTCGGTGTTCTTCAGCCACGTCAACGACGCCGGCTTCTGGCTGGTCAAGGAGTACTTCGGCATGACGATCGGCCAGACGATCAAGACGTGGTCGCTCATGGAGACGGTGCTGTCGGTGTCCGGACTCATCTTCGTGATGTTGCTGGGCCTCGTAGTGTGACTACGTGCTGATCGCGCTCCTGCGCCACCACCTGCGCCCCTACCGGGTGCAGATCCTGGTGGTCTGCCTCTTCCAGCTGGTCCAGACGGTGGCCACGCTGTACCTGCCCGGCCTGAACGCCGACATCATCGACGAGGGCGTGGCCCAGGGCGACGTCGGCCACATCTGGCGCGTCGGCGGCCTCATGCTGGGCGTGACGGTGCTCCAGGTCGTGTGCAACGTCGTCGCCGTCTACGTCGGATCGCGGGTCGCCATGGCGGTCGGGCGGGACCTGCGACGCGAGGTCTTCGGCAAGGTGCAGTCGTTCGGCAGCCGCGAGGTGGCCTCGTTCGGCCCGCCGACGCTCATCACCCGCAACACCAACGACGTCCAGCAGGTGCAGTTGCTGTTGTTCATGGGCCTGACGATGCTGGTCGCCGCGCCGATCACCGGGATCGGCGGTCTCGTGCTGGCGCTGCGCCAGGACGTGCCGCTCTCGGGGGTCTTCCTCATCGTCCTGCCGGTGCTGGCGATCTCGCTGGGGCTCATCATCCGCCGCATGCGGCCGCTGTTCCGGCTGATGCAGGTGCGAATCGACACGCTGAACCAGATCATGCGCGAGCAGATCACCGGCGTTCGCGTCGTGCGTGCCTTCGTGCGTGAGGAGCAGGAGGCGGCACGCTTCGCCGAGGCCAACGAGCTGAACCGGCAGGTGGCCGTCGGCGCCGGCCGGCTGATGAGCACGTTCTTCCCCCTGCTGATGGGGATCATGAACCTGTCGGTCGTCCTCGTTCTGTGGTGGGGCGGCTCACGGGTCGGGGCGGGTGACCTGCAGATCGGGCAGCTGACGGCGTTCCAGCAGTACCTGATCCAGACGCTCATGGCCGTCATGATGGCGACCTTCATGTTCATGCTGTGGCCCCGCTCGGAAGTGTCCGCCGAGCGCATCACCGAGGTGCTGCGCACCGAGCCCGCGATCGACCTCGACCCCGCGGTGCCCAGCGTCGATCTGGTCGGCGGGCGGGTCGACGTCGAGGGCGCGGCGTTCGCCTACCCGGGCGCCGAGCACCCGGTCGTCGAGGACGTCTCCTTCATCGCCCGGCCGGGCGAGACCACGGCGATCGTCGGCTCGACCGGCAGTGGCAAGACCACGGTGCTGGGACTCGTCGCGCGGTTGTTCGACGTCACCGCCGGACGGGTCCTGATCGACGGCCTCGACATCCGCGACGTCCGTCCGGCCGACGTCTGGCGCGCGGTGGGACTCGTGCCGCAGAAGGCCCTGCTGTTCAGCGGCACGATCGCCGACAACCTGCGCTTCGGCCGCGCGGACGCGACGGACGGCGAGCTGTGGGAGGCGTTGCGGATCGCGCAGGCGGAGGACTTCGTGCGCGCCATGCCCGAGGGCCTGGAGTCGGTGGTCTCCCAGGGCGGGTCCAACTTCTCCGGCGGCCAGCGTCAGCGGCTCGCGATCGCCCGTGCCGTGGTCAAGCGCCCGCGCATCTACCTGTTCGACGACTCCTTCTCGGCCCTGGACTACGCCACGGACGCCGCGCTGCGCGCCGCGCTGAAGCCCGTCACAGCCGACGCGGCCGTCCTGATCGTCGCCCAGCGGATCAGCACGATCCGCCAGGCCGACCGCATCGTCGTCCTCGACGAGGGGCGGGTCGTCGGCACGGGTACCCACGACGTGCTCATGGCGGACTGCGAGGTCTATCGCGAGATCGTCCTGTCGCAGCTCTCGCCGGAGGAGGCCCGATGAGCTGGCACGGGTCGCCGCAGAAGCCGGCCAGGGCCAACAACTTCCGCGCGACGTTCGCTCGCGTGTTCCGCCGACTGCTGCTGGACCGCGCCCTGGTCGTCGGCCTGGCCGTCTTCGGCCTGATCGGCGTGACGCTGTCGGTGATCGGGCCGAAGGTGCTCGGCCACGCGACGGACATCATCTTCGACGGCTTCATCTCCAGCCGGTTCCCCGAGGGGATGACCAAGGCCGAGGCCGTCGCCTCGCTGCGTGCCGAGGGGCAGGACCAGCTGGCCGAGCTGGTCGGGGCGCTGGACCTGCGCCCGGGCGAGGGCATCGACATGGGTGAGCTGGGGACCGTCCTGGCGATCGTCGCCGCGATCTACCTCGTGGCGTCGGTGTTCATGTGGTTGCAGGGGGTCCTGGCCACCACCGTCGTCCAGCGCATGGTCGCGGACCTGCGCAACGACGTCGAGGACCAGCTGAACCACCTACCGCTGGCGCACCTCGACGGCCAGGAGCGCGGCGAGATCATGTCGCGCACCACGAACGACCTCGACAACCTGGCCCAGTCGCTGCAGCAGACGCTGAGCCAGATGATCACGAGCATCCTCATGGTGATCGGCACGCTGGCGATGATGTTCTGGATCTCGCCGTTGCTGACGATCATCGCGCTGGTGACCATCCCCGTGGCGCTGCTGATCACCGGCGCGGTGATGAAGCGCTCGCAGCCGCAGTTCGTGGCGCAGTGGACGCAGACCGGACGGCTCAACGCGATCGTCGAGGAGTCGTTCACCGGCCACGAGGTCGTCAAGGTGTTCGGTCGCCAGCAGGCCGCCGAGGAGGAGTTCGCCACCACGAACGACGCGATGTTCGGCGCCTCGTTCCGCGCCCAGTTCATCTCCGGCCTCATCCAGCCGTTGATGATGTTCGTCTCGAACCTGAACTACGTGCTGGTCGCCGTCGTGGGCGGCCTGCAGGTCGCCTCGGGGTCGCTGTCGCTGGGTTCCGTGCAGGCGTTCATCCAGTACTCGCGTCAGTTCACCCAGCCCCTGACGCAGGTCGCCGCGATGGTGAACCTGCTCCAGTCGGGGATGGCGTCGGCCGAGCGCGTCTTCGCCTTCCTCGACGAGGAGCGCGAGCGCCCGGACCGCGAGGACGCACCGACGCCCGACCCGCTACGCGGCCGCGTCGTGTTCGACCACGTGGACTTCTCCTACACCGACGAGCCGCTGATCGAGGACCTGTGCCTGGTCGCCGAGCCGGGCCAGACCGTCGCGATCGTCGGGCCCACGGGCGCGGGCAAGACGACCCTGACGAACCTCGTGCTGCGGTTCTACGACGTCGACGCCGGCCGGATCACGCTGGACGGCGTCGACATCGCCGAGATGAGCCGCCGGGACCTGCGCGACGACTTCGGGGTCGTGCTGCAGGACACGTGGCTGTTCTCGGGGACCATCCGCGAGAACATCGCCTACGGGGCGGACAACCCCACCGAGGAGCAGATCATGGCGGCCGCGAAGGCCGCCTCGGTGGACCACTTCGTGCGCACCCTGCCGGACGGCTACGACACGGTCGTCGCCGACGACGGCGGGGGAGTGAGCGCGGGCCAGCGCCAGTTGCTGACGATCGCCCGTGCCTTCCTGGCCGATCCGGCGATCCTCGTGCTGGACGAGGCGACCAGCTCGGTGGACACCCGCACCGAGGCGCTGGTGCAGGCGGCGATGAACGATCTTCGCTCCGGTCGCACCAGTTTCGTCGTCGCGCACCGGCTCTCGACCATCCGTGATGCGGACCTGATCGTGGTCATGGAACAGGGCCGAATCGTCGAGCAGGGCACCCACGACGAGCTCATCGCGGCCGCGGGCGCGTACCAGCGGTTGTACTCGGCCCAGTTCGCCTCCACGACGTTCACACCGCCCCGATAGGCTTGTGGGGTGTCCACACAGCCCGTTCTCGCCGTCATCGGCCGTCCCAATGTCGGTAAGTCGACTCTCGTCAACCGCATCATCGGTCGCCGCGAAGCCGTCGTGGAGGACGTTCCCGGCGTGACCCGCGATCGCGTCCCCTACGACGCGATCTGGAACGGCCGTGCCTTCACGGTCGTCGACACCGGCGGCTGGGACCCCGACGCCAAGGGCATGGCCGAGCGCATCGCCGCCCAGGCCGAGGTCGCCATCGCCGTTGCGGACGCCATCTTGTTCGTCGTCGACGCCACGGTCGGCGCGACCGACATCGACGACAAGGTCGTGAAGCTGCTGCGCGCCTCCGGCAAGCCGGTCGTGCTGGCCGCCAACAAGGTCGACGACCAGAAGGGCGAGCTCGAGGCCGCATCGCTGTGGAACCTCGGACTCGGCGAGCCGTACGCCGTCTCGGCCCTGCACGGCCGTGGCAGCGGCGACATGCTCGACGCCATCCTCGACGCGCTGCCCGAGGCCCCGGAGGAGGACTTCGACGCCCCGCGCGGCCCGCGCCGGGTCGCGATCGTCGGCAAGCCGAACGTGGGCAAGTCCAGCCTGCTGAACAAGTTCGCCGGCGAGGACCGCGTCGTCGTCGACAACGTCTCGGGCACGACCGTCGACCCCGTCGACGAGCTGGTCGAGCTCGGTGGCCGCGTGTGGACGTTCATCGACACCGCCGGCATCCGCAAGCGCGTGAAGACCGCGACCGGTCACGAGTACTACGCCAGCCTGCGCACCTCCGCCGCGATCGAGCGCGCCGAGGTCTGCGTCATGGTGATCGACGCCAGCGAGTCCATCAGCGAGCAGGACCTGCGGATCATCAACTCGATCGAGGAGACCGGCCGCGCCGTCGTGCTGGCCTTCAACAAGTGGGACCTCGTCGACGACGAGCGCCGCTTCTACCTCGAGCGCGAGATCGAGCGCGACCTCGTGCAGATCCCGTGGGCGCCGCGCATCAACGTGGCGGCCCGCACCGGCTGGCACATCGACCGGCTCGTGAAGGCGCTCGACGCCGCACTCGAGGGCTGGGAGACCCGCGTGTCGACCGGCGCGCTCAACTCGTTCCTGGGTCGCCTCGTGGCCGAGCACCCGCACCCCGTGCGTGGCGGCAAGCAGCCGAAGATCCTGTTCGGCACGCAGGCCTCCACCGCGCCGCCGACCTTCGTGTTGTTCACCTCGGGCAAGCTCGAGGCGGGATACCTGCGCTTCATCGAGCGCCGTCTGCGCGAGGAGTTCGGCTTCGTGGGCAGCCCGATCCACCTGACACAGCGCCCCCGCAAGAAGCGCGAACGCCGCTGATGAGGTCGCCGGTTCCGGAGTACCTCGACGAGCTCCTGCGGGAGTGCGTCCAGGGAGACGACTCCGAGCCGGCGGCCATGGCGCTCACCACAGTGGACGACGCCCACCACGGGGCGGGGGACGTGGAGCACCGCTTCACGATCCAGTCGATGTCCAAGCCTTTCGCCTATGCGCTGGCGATCGAGCGGCTGGGCTGGGACGCCGTGCACGAGAAGATCGACGTGGAGCCGTCGGGCGAGGCCTTCAACGAGATCTCGCTGGACTCGGAGACCGGGCGTCCGCACAACCCGATGATCAACGCGGGCGCGATCGCCACCGCCGGGCTGATCGGCTCGTTCGACACGTTCGCCGAGTTCGCCTCGAAGCTGGCCGGCCGCGAGCTCGGGATCGACGAGGACGTGTTCGCGTCAGAGATGGACGACGCGCACCGCAATCTCGCCCTGGCCCATCTGCTGGCCGCGTACGAGATCATCGACGAGCCCGTCGAGGCGGTCGAGCACTACCTGCGTCAGTGCGCGCTGTCGGTGGACGTTCGCGACCTGGCGACGATGGCGTCGGTGCTGGCCAACGGGGGAGTGCACCCCGACTCCGGGGAGCGGCTCATGGCCGAGCGGACCGCCATCCAGGTCCTGAGTGTGATGGCCACCTGCGGCATGTACGACGACGCCGGGGATTGGCTCGCCTCGGTCGGCATCCCGGCCAAGAGCGGCGTCTCGGGCGGAATCATCGGCGTGCTGCCCGGTCAGGTCGGGGTCGCGGTGTTCTCGCCCGAGCTGGACGACCACGGCACCAGCGTCGTCGGCGTCGAGATGATGCGTCGTCTGTCGGACGAGATGGGCATGCATCTGATGAACCCGGGCCGGCCGTCGAAGTCGGCGCTGTCCGACGTGCAGATCGACGACGACCAGACGGTGTACGTGCTGGCCGGCGACCTGTTGTTCTCCAGCGCCGAGTCGCTCTTCGCGCGGCTGATCGCCGACGCGCCCGGCACGGAGGCCGTCATCCTGGACATCTCTCGCGTCGGTGAGATCAGCGACGTCGGCCGCCGGATGGTGTTGGAGGCCAAGAGCCGCCTCGAGGAGGACGGTTTCACGGTCCGGGTCGTCGACGCGGACGACACCAACCGCCTCGACTAGCCGGCGCACAGGTCGAACTCGATCACCACGGGTGAGGGCAGGTGCCATCGCTCGCGCCGTTCAACCGGCGGGGCGATGTACTTCTCGGGCAGTCGTCCGTGCGACTTCATGTTGTGGTGCTTGCGGCACAGGCAACGGAGGTTCGCCGCGGTGGTGCCACCGCCCCGGTCGTAGGCGAGCTCGTGGTCCAGGTCGGTCTCTGAAGCCGGGGCCCGGCATCCCGCCACCCGACAGGTTCCGTCGCGCCAGTGCAGCGCGGCTCTGAGTGCTCCGGGTGGCTGGTATCCCAGCGCGCTGGTGTCGAGGACGTTGCCCACGGGGTCGAGCACGAGGCGACGGAACAGCGTTGTCTCGGAGGCGGCGAGGTCGCGTACCCACTCGGGCGCCAGCGCGTGTTCGCCGTCGCGCGTGATGCCGGGGCCGTCGGTGAGACCGACGAGGTCGGCCGCATCGATCGCGATGGCGATCTCGGCGTGGATCTGCGTCTCGGTGCCGGTGCACGACGTGAGCCAGTGTCCGACGAGGTCGGCCTGCTTCTGGTCGCGAGTGCGGCGGTCGCGGTCGCCCGTGTCGGGGTCGATCTTCGGGAGGGCCTTGGCGGCGCGCCGCAGTCGTTCGCCGACCGCGATCGCGACAGGCGTGGGGAGCAGTGCGGACAGCCAGGACGTGCCGTCGTCGTTGTGGCTGATGTCGACCCGGCGCGTCTCGACCGCACGGCTGGCCTCTGCCTGGACCGCAGCGGGTTCGAGCCGCGCGCGCAGGCGCTTCAACCAGCTGCGCAGCTCGCCCAGCGTGTGTGTGGTGGCGTATCCGACGACGCTGGCATCGAGTGCCTCGACGGAGGCCGTTGTGGTCAGGCGGTCGATGGTGGCGGCGATCTGCGAGACGCGGACGGCGTCGAGCGAGCCGTCGCGGAAGGCGATCCACACGCGGGGCGCTCGATCCCGGACGGTGCGGGCGTCGCTGACGATGGCCCACACCCGGTTCTCGGTGACGTGGAGCGCCTGCGCGATCTCGAGGGTGACCTCGCGCCGACCGAGCTCCTTGCCGATCGGCGGCACGTCCTGGGCGTCGACCTCGTCGGTGCCGAGCGTGTGAGCGGCCAGGATCATCGACCACGTCGCGTACTCGGCACGCGCCTGCACCCGTGCCGCGGTACGCAGCATCGAGGCGGTCGAGGTGTCCATGCCGAAAACCTACGAGGGACCTCCGACACTGCCTCGGGGCCGTTGCAGAGCCGACGACCGCGTCAGATTCCGAGGTCCTCCTGGACCTTCTTCAGGGCCTCGGCCGAGGCGCGCAGGTGCCGCTCCTCCTGCGCCGACATGCGCACGTCGAGGACCTGGGCGACGCCGCGAGAGTTCACGACACTGGGCAAGGACAGCGCGACGCCGTCGATGCCGTGGTGGCCGCGGTGGACGATGCTCACCGGCAGGACGGCGTTCTCGTCGTTGAGGATCGCCTCGACGATGCGGGCAGCCGAGATGCCGATCGCATAGTTGGTGGCCCCCTTGCCCTCGATGACCTTGTACGCCGCATTGCGGACGGTGTCGGCGATCTCGTCGAGCTCGGCGTAGGTGAAGGGGCGATGCCCGGGGGTGGCGCTGGAGGGCTGCCAATCCAGGATGGGCACCGGGCCGATGCGTGCCTGGGACCAGAGGGCGAACTCGGTGTCGCCGTGCTCACCGACGATGTCGGCGTGGACGCTGTTCGGCGCGATGCCCGCGCGGGTGGCCAGCAGCTGACGCAGCCGCGAGGTGTCGAGCACCGTGCCTGACGCCATCACCCGCTCGTCGGGCAGTCCGGTGATCTTCTGCGCGGCGACGGTCAGGACGTCGCACGGGTTGGTCACCAGCATGTAGACGGCGTTCGGCGCCTGCTCCATGAGCACTGGCAGCAGACTCTCGAGGATCCGGACGTTCGTACCGGCCAACTCGATGCGCGACTGGCCCGGGTCCTGCTTCGCACCCGCCGTGATCACCACCAGATGGGCGCCCGCGACCACGGACGGGTCGGCGCCCCCGATGATCTGACTGCTGCCGGTGTAGAGCGCGCCGTGCTGCAGATCGAGCACCTCCGCCTCGACCTTGGCCTGGTTCACGTCGTACAGCGCGATGGTGCGAGCCGAGCGACGGATCAGGCAGGCGTACGCGATCGCGGTGCCCACGCTGCCGGCTCCGATGACGGCGACCTTGGAGTTCTCGATGACGGCCATGTCTCCAGTGTCACCCCGGGGTGGCCCGATGACGACTCCTGCAGGACCTGCGGTAGACTCTTGCAGGTTGTCACGGGCTGTAGCGCAGCTTGGTAGCGCACCTGACTGGGGGTCAGGGGGTCGCAGGTTCAAATCCTGTCAGCCCGACAACGGAAAGCCCCGGGAGACCGGGGCTTTCGTCATTTCCGGGCACCGACCGTTCCTGACGCGAACGAGGACGAGGGGGGAGTGCCGCCGATGACGAGACTCACGACCAGAACGTTCTCCAGGCTGCTGGGTCTCACGGCGGCTGCCTTGGTGCTCACGGGGTGTTCCGCGGCGTCCGAGCCGACCAGCGAACGCACAGCGACGCAGACGACGACCGAGTCGCCCGCCAGCGCCCAGGTTGCTGATCGGCTCGCAGCGCTGGAGGAGCAGCACGACGTGACGATCGGCGTCAGCGCCGTCGACGCGCAGGGAAGGCTCTTGGAGTACCGGGCCGACGACCGGTTCGGCTACGCGTCGACGGTGAAGGTGTTCGCCGCCGCGACGCTGCTGGCCGAGAAGACGCCGCAGGAGCGTGCGAAGAGCGTGCGATGGACGCAGGCGGACATCGACGCTGCCGGCTACTCGCCCGTGACGTCTGCGCACTTGGAGCGGCGTCTGACCCTGGACGAACTGGCCGAGGGCGCCGTGCGCGACAGCGACAACACGGCGATGAACCTCGTGCTCCGGTCCGTGGGCGGCGCTGAGGCGGTCGAGAAGTTCCTGCGAACCCTGGGCGACGACCGCACGCAGCTCGACTCCTACGAGCCGGACCTGAACACAGTGACGCCGGGCAAGCCCGCCAACACGACCACCCCGGCCGCGTTCAGGGCTGCGCTCCGGGTCGTGCTGGAGAAGAACGCCCTCGAACCGCAGGAACGCCGCACGCTGCTCGACTGGATGAGCGGCAACAGCACCGGCGACGCGCTGATCCGTGCGGGGCTTCCCGCCGAGTGGAAGGTCGCGGACAAGTCCGGCGGGTCGGGCGGCATGCGCAATGACATCGGCGTGGTCACCGGCCCCGGCGGTCAGACGGTCTACCTCGCGGTGTTCACGTCGACCAACGATCCCGAGGCCGAGTACGACGACGTGGTGGTCGCGGAGGCGGCGCGCGCGGTGCTGGCCGAGTACTCCTGACCGGGCCGCTGCGGCACGCCGGCCTGCTCGGCGAGACGCCGCAGCAGGGGAGCGAGCTGGCGCTCGGCCACCGCAGGATGCTCGGGGTGCCACTGGATCCCGGTGATCGGCGCGCTGTCGTGGACGACCGCCTCCACCACGCCGTCAACGCCGTACGCGGCGACGCGGAGTCCGTCGCCGAGCCGGTCGACGGCCTGGTGGTGGCTGCACCGCACGTCCTCGCTCACGTCGACGGAAGACGCCAGCGTGTCGTCGGCGAGGGCGACCCGGTTGCGGACGAAGGGATCGTCGCCCTCGGCGCGGTGGGTGTGGCCGGTCTCGAGGTGAGGCACGAGCGCACCGCCCAGGGCGACGTTCAGGACCTGCAAGCCCCGGCAGATGCCCAGCACCGGGGTGCCCGAGGTCAGGCAGCGGCGGACGGCCGCGATGTGGGCACGGTCCGCGGCGGGCTCGTGGACCCCCGACCCGGGGTACTCGGTGGCCCCTTCGTAGAAGGAGGGGTGGACGTCCTCCCCACCCATCAGCACGACCGCGTCGGCCCGGTCGACCGCCGCCAGCGTCTCATCGACCTCGACCTCTGCCGAGGCGACCGCCGTGACGCGCCATCCGAGACTGCCGGCGACAGCCGTTGTCGCGGCGTTGAGCGCATCCAGCTTCTCCTGGAAGTGCGGCGCGTGAGGGCGGTTCGTGCGCAGGTGCAGGAGCGCGAGGGTCAGCGGTGCGGCGGCGTGGGGGGAAGACATGGCGCGAGCCTAGACACGACGTGTGACGTCCACGTTTCGGATCCGGGGCCGGCGGGTGGCTTGTGTCGAGCCGGTTGTCTGATCCCTCTAGACTCACCTTTCACCGTGACGCCCGTCGCGACCCTCGACCTAAGAGAGACATGGACATACACAGTACGAACCCCCTGCCTGCAACTGAGCGACACGCGGTCGGGGGGAGTGGGAACTGATGTGGCTGCTGACTCTGCTGCTGGGTGTCCTGGTGGTGTTGCTGATCACCGCGGTGACCGGCTACTTCGTCGCCCAGGAATTCGCCTACATGGCGGTCGATCGGGCCCGGTTGGGCTCGCTGGCCGAGCGCGGTGACCGCCGCGCCGAGCGCGCGCTGTCGGTGACGCGCCGCACCTCGTTCATGCTGTCCGGCGCCCAGCTGGGCATCACCGTGACCGGCCTGCTCGTGGGTTACGTCGCCGAGCCGTTGATCGGCGCGTCGCTGGGCACCGCCCTCGGCGGCGTCGACGTGCCGACCGGTGTCGGCATCGCCATCGGCACCGTCCTGGCCCTGCTGTTCTCGACCTTCGTGCAGATGATCTTCGGCGAGCTGTTCCCGAAGAACCTGGCGATCGCGAAGCCCGAGCCCGTCGCCTTGTGGCTCGCTCGCTCGACGACCCTCTACCTCGCCGCGTTCGGCTGGCTGATCACGTTGTTCGACGCGGCCTCCAACGCGCTGCTGCGCGTCCTGAGGATCGCGCCCGTCCACGACGTCGAGCACGCCGCGACCCCGCGCGACCTCGAGCACATCGTCGAGCACTCCGGCCGCAGCGGCGACCTGCCGCACGAGCTGTCGACGCTACTGGACCGTGTGCTGGACTTCCCCGACTCCGACGTCGAGCACGCCATGATCCCGCGGTCGCGGGTCGACGTGCTGCGCGCCGACGACACGCTCGCGCAGGTGCGCGCCGTGATGGCGTCGGGCCACTCGCGGTACCCGGTCCTCAGCGAGGACGAGCAGATCCTGGGCATCGTCGAGCTGGCCGACGTCCTCGTCGCGGACGATCCCCGGCGCACGGCGGCCACGCTGGCGCGTCCCGCGCTGATCCTGCCCGCGACGATGAACCTTCCGATGGCTCTGCGAGAACTACGAGGGTCCAAGCGCCAGCTGGCCTGCGTCGTCGACGAGTACGGCAGCTTCGACGGTGTCCTGACGATCGAGGACATGGCCGAGGAGCTCGTTGGGGAGATCACCGACGAGCACGACCCGGCAGATCCGTCCGTCGAGTCGATCGACGACGACGGCACCTGGGTGATGGGCGGCGACGTCCACATCGACGAGGTCGAGCGCGCCGTGGATCGCGAGTTGCCCCACGGCGACTACGAGACCATCGCAGGACTCGTCATCGCCGAGCACGGCACCCTGCCCGACGTCGGCTCCACGGTCGAGGTCGACCTGCCCGTGGACCCGGCCACCCTGGCCGAGATCGACGCACCGCCGAGGACGCGGATGCGCGTGGAGGTGCTCGAGATCGACCGGCACGTCCCCGCGCTCGTGCGCATCACGTGCCCGATCGACATCACGGACGAGAACGAGGAGAGCGACCGATGAGCAACCCCTGGGTGATCGGTCCGGCGACCGTCGCGCTCATCGCGTTGAGCGCCTTCTTCGTCGCGGTGGAATTCGCGCTGCTGGCCGCCAAGCGGCACCGGCTCGAGGACGCCGCCGCCACCAGTCGCTCCGCGCGCGCCGCGCTGCGCAGCTCGGGCGAGCTCACACTGCTGCTCGCGGGATCGCAGCTGGGCATCACGGCCTGCACCCTGGCGCTCGGCGCCATCACCAAGCCGGCCGTCCACCACTGGCTGACACCGTGGTTCGAGACCTGGGGCATGGCGCTGTGGGTCGCGGACGTCGCCGGCTTCGCGCTGGCGCTGGCGATCGTGACGTTCCTGCACCTCGTGGTGGGGGAGATGGCGCCGAAGTCCTGGGCCATCGCGCACCCGGAGCTCTCGGCCACCGTGCTGGCGATCCCGATGCGCGGGTTCATGTGGCTGACGCGTCCGCTGCTGATCGGGCTCAACGAGATGGCGAACTGGTGCCTGCGGAAGGTCGGCGTCGAACCGGCTGACGAGCTGTCGGCAGGGCAGAACTCCGATGATCTCCGGCACCTGGTGGCCCACTCGGCCACCGCCGGCACCCTGGACCCGACCTACTCCAGTCAACTGGCGATCGTCCTCGAACTGGAGTCGCTGACCGTGGCGGACCTGGTCGAGCCGGGGACGCGGCCCACTGCTGTGGCGACCGACGCCTCGGTGGCGGAGGTGCGGCAGGCGGCCCTGCACTCGGGGCACCTGCGGATCCTCCTGGCCGATGATGAAGGAGCCCGGGGGTTCGTGCACGTGCGCGACACCCTGCTGCACGCCGACGACAGCAACGCCGATGCGCTGCTGCGGCCGGTGCTGGCCCTCGAGCCGTCGACGCCGGTCTACCAGGCGTTGACGTCGATGCGCGAGACCCGGAACCACCTCGCCGTGGTGACCGCAGCGGGCGAGGCGACCTACGGCGTGATCACGATGACCGACGTCCTGGACCGGCTGTTCCCGTCCGCGCCGGTCGGCGCGGACGGGACAGCGAACTAGGTGCCGGTGCCGCCGGGCGTCGCCGTTCCGGCGGGCGTCGTCTGCGCTCCGGCGGCGGGTGGCGGGTTGACCAGCACGGTGTCGGCCGTCGTCCGCTCGGCGTCGGTGCGCTGGTCCCACCCGGGCCGGCGCAGCGCGTAGAAGATGAGCGGGGGAACGCCGAGTCCGATCACGACCAGCAGCACCACGAGCGGGTACCCCGCTTCGGACAGTCCGCTGAAGCCCGAGGGCCGGACGAACGCCAGGATGAACGCCGCGGCACAGGCCACGAAGCCCAACCCGCCGACGAACGTCATCGCCGGAGTCCGATACGTCCGCACCACGTCGGGCTGGGACTTCCTCAGCTTCAGCGCCGCCGCGAACATCAGCATGTACATGATCAGGTACAACGCGGCCGCCATGTCCACCAGTGCGATGAAGGCCGTGTTGCCGTTCGGCAGCAGCACGAACAGCAGCGCCAGCAGCGACACGATGAGGCCCTGCACGCCGAGGATGCCGACCTGGACGCCCGCCTTGTTCCGGCGCTGCAGCAGCGGCGGCAGCAGACCCCTCCGGGCCGCGGCCAGCAGACCACGCGAGGGGCCGGCGATCCACGTCACGACGGACGCGAACGCGCCCAGCGCGATGAGCGCAGAGATCACCGGGGTGCCCCAGGACATGCCCCAGTGGTCGAAGAACTCCTGGAATGCGAGGTTGATGCCGGTCGTCAGCCCGAGTTCCTTCTTGGGCACGGCCAGGCTGATCGCGATCGTCGGCAGGATGAACACCAGCAGGATCAGCCCCGTGGCCAGCGCGATGGACTTCGGGAACCCGCGGCCGGGATCCTTCAGGTCGTTCGCGTGCACCGCGTTGACCTCCATGCCGGCGTACGCGAGCACGTTGGAGACGATCAGCACGATCGACGCCAAGCCGGTCCACGGCGGGATGACCGCCTCGGGCTCCAGGGACGTCTGCGACTTCTCTCCGGTGGTGAGCCACACGATGCCGAAGATGATCAGCAGCGCCGCCGGCAGCAGGGTGCCGAAGATGCCGCTCCAGGAGCCCACCTTGGCGAACAGGTTGCCGCCGGCCAAGGTGATCAGCGTGGATCCCCAGTACAGGACGAGGATGACCGCCGCGGTGTAGAGGCCCTTGTTCGCGAGTCCCTCGTCACCGATCACGAACGACAGGCTGGCCGCGATGAACGCGATCTGGGTCGGGTACCAGACGACGTTCTGGATCCACTGGAGCCAGATCGCCACGAACCCGAGCCGGTCGCCGAACGCCTCGCGCACCCAAGTGAAGACGCCACCCTTCCAGCCGGTCGCCAACTCGGCCGCGACGAGCGCCGTCGGCACGAGGAACACGATCGCGGGCACGATGAACAAGAAGATCGACCCGAGCCCGTAGAGGGCCATGGCCGGGAGCGACCGCAGCGAGGCCACGACCACCACCGTGAGCATGGCCAACTGGGTGACCGACATCGCGACCTTCGCGCTGGCCGCCGGTGCCCCGATCGCCGGCCCTGAGTGCTCCGGAGGATTACGCCGTCCCGGCTCCCCGTAGGGATGCGGCTTGATGTGCTCGGCCGACGGCGCGTGTGTCCCGTCCGCCCGGAGGAACTTGCCTGTGCCACCGCTGGTGTTTGCTGCCCTGTGCCCTGTCGTCATGATCTCGCCCCATTCTGTCGACGGTCGTGCGAACTTTCGATGCTCGTGCGAACACACTCAGTGGTGGAAGCCGGACTTCTGCCCCTCGGTGGGCATCGGGCCGGTGAGCGCATCGAGATACGCGACCTCATCGCGCAGATCCGCGAGGAAAGACGACGCGAGATCATGACTGAACCCGTTGCGCACCACGATGCGCTGCACGGTGAGGTCGGGCAGATCCGCCGGCATCGGGTAGGCCGGGACGAGCCAGCCCTTGGTACGCAGCCGGTCCGACAGGTGATAGAGATTCCAGTTCTCGGTGTGGCCCTCACGCAGGCTCCAGGCGAACACCGGGATGTCGGAACCGTCGTTCCAGAGCTCGAACGCCGGCATCTTCGCGATCTCGCCCGAGAGGTAGAGCGCGACGTTGCGGGAGTTCTCCTGGACCGCCGTGTAGCCGGTCCGGCCCAGGCGCAGGAACATGTAGTACTGCAGCAGCACCTGGGAGCCCGGCCGCGAGAAGTTCAACGCGAACGTCGGCATGTCGCCACCGAGGTAGGACACCCGGAAGATGAGGTCCTCGGGCAACGACTCCAGATCGCGCCACACGACCCAACCGAGACCGGGATACACGAGTCCGTACTTGTGACCCGAGGTGTTGATCGACGCCACGCGCTCGACCCGGAAGTCCCAGGCGAGGTCGGGCTGGATGAACGGTGCGATCATGGCGCCGGAGGCTCCGTCGACGTGGATCTTGACGTCGAGCCCGGTCGACTCCTGGATCCGGTCGAGTGCCTCGGCGATCTGGGTGACCGGCTCGTACATGCCGGTGTAGGTGACGCCCATGATCGCCACGACGCCGATGGTGTTCTCGTCGACGTAGGACTCGAGGTCGTATCCGTCGAGGACCTTGTGCTCGAGCGAGATCGGCACGTAGCGGGCCTCGACCTCGAAGTAGTTGCAGAACTTCTCCCAGCAGACCTGCACTGCCGTGGAGAGCACGAGGTTCGGCCGGTCGGTCGACTTCCCCTCAGCGCGGCGGGCGGCCTGCCACCGGCGCTTGAGCGCCAGTCCGCCGAGCATCGCGGCCTCCGAGGAGCCGATCGTCGAGGTGCCGATCGTGTGCTCGTGGTCCGGTGCGTGCCACAGATCGGCGAGCATCGTCCAACAGCGCGTCTCCACGGCCGCGGTCTGCGGATACTCGTCCTTGTCGATCATGTTCTTGTCCGCCGCCTCGCTCATCAGGCGGGACGCGTGATCGTCCATCCAGGTGCCGACGAAGGTCGCGAGGTTCAGACGGGCGTTGCCGTCGAGCATCGCCTCGTCGTGGACGATCTGGTAGGCGGTCTCCGGAAGAGACTCGCCCGGCGGGAAGTCGAACTTCGGCAGTTCCGTGGCCTCTCCGGGCCGTGCGAAGATCGGATTGAGCTCGACCACTCCCGGCTCCTCGGCGCGGTGTGCTGCTCGGGTGGAATTCGTGACCATTACGCCCCCATGGCAATCGGTAACTCCGGTTGGGGGGACCTATTTCAGGCTAGGCCCGACCCGATGAAGTGGAAAGTCAGACGCGATTCGCCACCGGTTTCGCCCTGGAAGCGCAGGCGTAGATGGGATGTTGCCGGTGCCCCGGATCGGCGACTTCTGGCAGCATGGGCCTCGTGTCCGAGCCCCGCGTCGTCGCCGTCAGCCGGGACGACCGGCACCGCTTCAGCAAGGTGCCCGCCACGTCGATCCACCTGGTCGCCGGCCACGGCGTGGAGGGTGACGTCCACGCCGGCTCGACACTCAAGCATCGGTACGGGCCGCACCGTGGACAGACGCTCCCGAACCTGCGCCAGGTGCATCTGCTCGCCTCGGAGCTCTTCGATGAGGCGCGCTCCGCGGGCTACGAGCTGGGCCCGGGCGATCTCGGCGAGAACGTGCTCACAGAAGGCGTCGACCTCCAGGTCCTGCCGGAGGGGACCCTGGTGGACCTCGGCGGGCCCGTCGTTCGGCTCACCGGCCTGCGCAATCCGTGCGTGCAGATCAACCGGTTCAAGCCCGGCCTGATGAAGGTCGTGCTGTCGAAGGCCGATGGCACGCCCTCGGAGCGTCCCGTGCCGCTGAGCCGGGCGTCGGTCGTCCGCAAGGTGGGCGTGATGGCCGTGGTCGAGATCGGCGGCGACGTTGCTGCAGGTCAGCCGATCGCCGTGACGCTGCCGGACGGTCCCCACCTGCCGCTGGCTCCGCTCTAGTCCTGGACCAACCGCGCCGGGAAGCCGCCGGTGGCGACCGGGCCCCACGAGGTCGGCGTGATGCGGATGATGCTCTTGCCCTGGTCCAGCATCGCCTGGCGGTACTCGTCCCAGTCGGGATGCTCACCCGAGATGTTGCGGAAGTACTCGACGAAGGCATCGAGCGCCTCGGGGACGTCGAGGACCTCCGCCGTGCCGTCGACCTGCACCCAGGCGTCGTTCCACTCGTCCGACAGGACCACCACGCTGACCTGCGGATCGCGCCGGGCGTTGCGGGTCTTCGCGCGCTCGGGGTAGGTGGAGATCACGAGGCGTCCGGAGTCGTCGACGCCGCCGGTGACGGGGGAGGCCTGGGGGCGGCCGTCGGCGCGGCGCGTGATGAGGATGAACCGGTGACGCGGCCGGACGAACTCCAGCAGCTCGTCGAGGTCGACGCGGGTGTTGGTGGCGATGGAGCGAGGCATGGCGTCACGCTACGCCGGGGCATCATGGACGGCATGTCCGAATCTCCGGTCCTGGCCGCCGGCGCCGTCATCGTGGATCCCGCCGGTCGCCTCCTGCTGGTCCGACGTGGACACGAACCGGGACGCGGGCTGTGGTCGGTGCCGGGCGGGAAGGTCGAGCCGGGGGAGACGCTCGCGGAGGCCGCTGCCCGAGAGGTGCTGGAGGAGACCGGTCTGCTCGTCACCGTCGGACGCGAGCTCTGGGTCGCCGTCGTGCCCACCGGCGACGGACGCGAGTACGAGATCCACGACTTCGTCGCCACGGTCGTCGGTGGAACGCTGCGAGCTGCTGACGATGCCGACGACGCGGCGTGGTTCAGCCCCGACCGTCTCGTCGATCTGCCGCTGGTGGAGACCCTCCTCGCCCACCTGCGCCGAGCGGGGTTCGTCACAACTCCGTGACCTCGTCTCAGGGCAGGCGCGGCCTGAAGTCGCCGATCACGTTGTCGCCCGGCTGCACGATGCCGTAGCTCGACTCGGGGACGGGGTGCCACGCCCCGGCGAAGTCGCCGAGCGGCTCCGACACCACGACCCGCGTCTCCTCGTCCAGACCCACGAACGCCGGGTTGTCGGGATAGAGGCTGCGCAACGTGGTGATGTCGGCGCTGACGTAGAGCGTGCGGCTCTGGTGCTCGCTGGAGTACCGGAAGGCCCACAGGCTCTCGCCGTCGGAGGTCGCGACCGTCATCTGCATCGGGTGCTCCACGCCGTGGCGCCGCCCGGTCGCCTCGACGAATCCGACCATCCGCTCGACCGCCGCGACGGGGTCGTCCCGGAGCCCGAACGTCAGCGCGAGGTGGAACATCAACTCCGAATCGGTCGAGCCCTCGACGCAGGAGAAGAGCTCGGGGTCGATCGCCAGGAACAGGTCGCGCTTGATCCGTCCGAACTCGCGGATCGCACCGTTGTGCATCCACAGCCAGCGGTCGTGGCGGAAGGGGTGGCAGTTCGTCTGCTGCACGGGCGAGCCGGTGCTGGCGCGCAGGTGGGCGAAGAACAGGCCCGACGAGGTCGAGCGGGCCAGCTCGCGCAGGTTCTGGTCGTTCCATGCCGGCTCGACGCCGCGGAACAGCACCGGAACCTCGGGGCCTCGCGTGTCCGGCATGGACCGGGTCGACGTGTCGAGCCCGTACCAGCCGACGCCGAAGCCGTCGCCGTTCGTCGCCTCGGCCCCCATCTGCGCGTGCAGGCTCTGGTCGATCAGCGAGGGCGACGGCCGGTAGAGCAGCTCCTCGAGCAGGATCGGACTGCCTGAGTACGCCAGCCATCGACACATCGTGAGCTCCTGCCGCGGGGGATGCCACGCGCAGCGTCTCCCAGATCCCGAGGCGGCGCATCATCCCCTGGGGATGATGCGGATCGGCGCGGTCGGGGGTGCACTTGGGGTGTGGCACCGTGCCACCGAGAAGGAGATCGACCATGGCCCAATCGACACTGACCGTCTGGAAGTTCAACACCCCCGAGGGAGCGGAGGAGGCCGAGCGCACCCTGCAGGACCTGAGCAAGCAGAACGTCCTCAACCTGCTCGACGCAGCGACCGTCTCCTGGCCGGAGGGCAAGAAGAAGCCGAAGACCAAGCAGCTGTACTCGACCGCCGGCGTCGGCGCGCTCGGTGGGGCCTTCTGGGGCCTGCTCTTCGGGATCATCTTCTTCCTGCCGGTCATCGGAGCCGCCGTCGGCATGGCGGCCGGCGCCCTCGCGGGAGCGCTGACCGACGTCGGGATCGATGACGACTTCATCAAGAAGGTCCGCGACAAGGTGACTCCCGGGACGTCGGCGCTCTTCGTGCTGACCTCGGACGTGGTGCTGGACAAGGTCAAGGAGGCGTTCGCGAGCCACGAGCCCGAGGACCTGCTCTTCACCAACCTCAGCAGCGACCAGGAGTCCGCACTGCGGGAGGCCTTCGGCACCGAGTGACGCGGAGCGCGCCCGTCCGGGCCGTCATACGCTCGAAGCATGACGGCTGTCGGACCGCGCGGGCCCGCCGAGGCATTCGCTCTCGAGGAGCACGTTCTCGGGCCGGTCCCGCGTGCGGCGCACGCGGCAGCACGAGCCGGCTGGCCCGGGGTTCCGGGTCGGCCGTCCCATTTCCTGAGCCGACATCGACTGCTCGACCTCCTGGATGCCGCCTCGAGCTGCCGCCTGGTCCTCGTGCGGGCCCCGGCCGGGAGCGGCAAGACCGCACTGGTGTCCGACTGGGTGTCCCGCCGGGCGTCCGGCAGGGTCGAGTGGGTCACCTTCGAGCGCGGTGACCTGCTCTGGCCGGGCATCCTCGGCGCCCTCGTGCGGTGGGGGATCCCGGCGCCACCCGGAAGTGGCCTGCAGCGCGGCACCACGCTCGGTCCCGAGGCGCGCCGGGCGCTGGTGCGGACCGTGGCCCGGGCGCGGGAGACCCTGACGGTTGTGCTCGACGGGCCCGAGATCGACTCGCTCCGGTCGTCCACCGACCTGGACCTGCTGCTGCGCCACGGCGGGGGTCGGCTTCGCGTGGTCCTCCTGACGCGGGACGAGCCCGCGTTGCCGTTGTACCGGTACCGGCTCGATGACGCGATGATCGAGATCGGCCCCGCGGACCTGGCTTTCACCCGCCCCGAGTCCGAGCTGCTGCTGGCCGGCATGGGCGTGCGCGCACCGACGGACGTGCTCGACGCCCTCCAGTTGCGGACCGCAGGTTGGGTCACGGGCCTGCGCTTCCTCGGGCACGCGTTGGCGGGGGAGGAGGACAGCGACGCGGCCATCGCCCGCGTGACCGCGGACAGCGGGGACATCGCGGAGTACCTCCGGGCGGAGGTACTGGCCCGTCGCTCGCCGAACGAGAGCGAGTTCCTCATGGCGATGAGCGTCCCGGCGACCCTCCCGCCGGGACTGGTGGCGGTCCTGGGCGGTCGTTCAGCCGCGCGCATGCTCGCGGGGCTCGGTCGGTCCAACGCCTTCATCGACGCCGTTCCCGGCCTTCCTGGCCACCACCGGCTCGCACCGTTCTTCCGCGCGTTCCTGCGCGCTGAGCTGGCGCACCGTTCCCCGCAGCGGGCGATCGAGCTGCACCGCCAGACCGCCGACTGGCTGGCCGGACATCATCGGCCCGGTCCGCCGCCGCAGCGCCGTGCCGCGGGAGAGTCTCCGCCCCCACGACCCGTCGAGCCGCTCACGACGAAGGAGCTGGAGGTGCTCGAGCACCTCGGCGAGCTGTTGACGACGGAGGAGATCGCCTCGGCCATGTACATCTCGGTGAACACCGTGCGGACGCACGTGCGCCACATCCTGCGCAAGCTCGGGGTGTCGCGCCGCAACGCCGCGGTCCGGGTCGCCCGGCAGTACGAGCTGTTGGGCCGCTGAGACCTCAGTACTCGCCGGGCGACCGACGACGGTCCGTGCGGGCCCAGCGCACGGCTGACACGAACAGCTTCACGACGACGCCGATCAAGACCAGATCGAGGAGGATCTGGGCGGTCACCAACAGCCGCATCGACTGGGTCACCGGCACGATGTCGCCGAAGCCGACCGTGGCCAGGCAGGTCACCGTGAAGTAGAGCGCGTCCGTGCGCGTCAGCGGCTCGTTGAAAGCGGCCGGATCGTTCGTCGACGCGGCGAGATAGGTCCGCGCGAAGATCACGAGGAAGACGGGCACCACGAGTGAGAGCGCCTCGACGGCACGGATGGTCGGATGGGTCGCGCGCACGATGAGCGGAACCTGGACCGCGGCCACGGCACCGAACACGACCAGCGCCACGGCCAGTCCCGTGAACTCCGTCCCCGCGGAGCGAAGCGGCACGAGCCAGTAGGCGGCAGCCAGGGCGGCGAGCGAGACCGCGATGCGGACCGCGGCGATCCAGCCGAGACGGCGGACCTCGGAGCGGGATGACCGCGCGTCGCTCATCGTGATCGCGTCCTCCTTCGGGCCGACGTCTCGCCGGTCGTGCGCTCCTTCGGGGGACTGTGGGAATCGCTGACCCGAGCGTAGTCTGAAAATCCGCCCCCCGGTGGCACGATCCCTTAGGCGGCGATCATGAAGGTTCTCGTACTCGGCGGCGACGGCTTCTGCGGCTGGCCCAGCGCCCTGTCGCTCTCCCACGCGGGGCACGAGGTGGCGATCCTCGACAACCTCGTCCGGCGGCGCATGGACGAGGAGCTCGGGGTGCAGTCCCTCACGCCGATCGCGTCCCTGCCCGAGCGGCTGGACTGCTGGGAGGACAAGACGGGGCGCCGGATCGTGCACCACGACATCGACCTGGCCCACGACTACCCGGCGCTGCTCGAGGTGTTCCAGTCGTGGCGTCCCGACGCGATCGTCCACTTCGCCGAGCAGCGATCGGCCCCCTATTCGATGAAGGACAGCGCCCACAAGCGCTACACCGTCGACAACAACGTGAACGGGACGCACAACGTGCTGGCCGGCCTCGTCGAGGCGAAGCTCGACGCGCATCTCGTGCACCTGGGCACCACCGGCGTCTACGGGTACGAGAGCTCGCCCATCGACATCCCCGAGGGCTACCTGACCGTGTCCTATCCGGACCGGCTCGGCGCGACCGTCACCCGCGACATTCTGTACCCGACGAAGCCGGGCAGCGTCTATCACATGACCAAGTCGATCGATCAGCTGCTGTTCCAGTTCTACGCGCAGTACGACAACCTGCGGATCACGGACCTGCACCAGGGCATCGTGTGGGGCACCCAGACCGACGAGACCCGCCTCGACGAGCGACTGATCAATCGGTTCGACTACGACGGCGACTTCGGCACGGTCCTGAACCGCTTCCTCATGCAGGCCGCGATCGGCTACCCGCTGACGGTGCACGGCACCGGCGGCCAGACCCGCGCGTTCATCCACGTGCAGGACACGGCCACGTGCGTGCGGCTGGCGGTCGAGTCCGGCGGCACGGTTCACGGCCAGGTGCGGATCATGAACCAGCTCGCGCAGACCCTGCGGGTCATCGACCTGGCTCGGCTGATCGAGCGCGAGCTCGGCGCGACGGTCGAGTTCCTGCCCAACCCTCGGGACGAGAGCGCGGAGAACGACCTCGACATGGTGAACGACAACCTGCGCAACCTGGGGTTCGACCCCATCCTGCTGGAGGAGGGGCTCTTCGAGGAGTCCGTCGGCATCGCCGCCCGGTACGCCGATCGCTGTGACCGTTCCAAGATCCGCGCGACCTCCTACTGGAACGAGGAGCGCCGCGCCGCGGTCGAGGCCGAGTCGTGAACAGCACACGCACCTGGCTGCCATGGGGCGCACTGGCGTTCCTGGTCGCGGCGATCCTCATCGTGATCGGGTTCGCGATCGCGCGGCCGTCCTGGTTCGACGGTGACGCGGCGCCGGGGGAGCGCGAGTACGCCAAGTCGCTGCTGGACGTGGGGGAGGAGGACGGAGTCCGGCTGAGCGACGACAACACGACGTCGCGGAGCTTCTCGCTGCCCGTCCCGGTCGACTCGCGCATCGAGAACCCCGTGCTCAGGCTGCGCGGCCAGACGCAGGTCGCCGAGTCGAGCACCGTCTTCCTGCGGGTCCTCGTCGACGGGCAGGCGCTGTACGTCGACGAGCTCAGGCGCGGCGACCACAAGCTCAGCGCCGACATCGACCTGCCTGACAGTGCCGTCGAGAAGGGCGTCGTGAACGTGCAGGTCAAGACGGACGGCAGCCTGGACCAACGGCGCTGCAACATCACCGAGGATCTCGGCGCCCTGGTGTTCCTCGACCCCGAGCGCACCGGGGTGCGCGCCGGTCTGGACGAGCGGGTGCACACCGTGCGCGACGTCGTGGCCGGCCTCGACCATGAGGTGCGTCTCGTGCTGTCGGACTCGGCCGAGGGCGAGGAGTGGTTCGCGACGGCCGCCGAGCTGGCCGCCTTCCTGACCCAGCAGGGACACGACGTCACGTACTCCAGCGAGCCGGGCGACGGCGACTCCCAGATCCTGGTGGGAACGGCCGACGGCCTCGACGGAGTGGACTGGGAGTCCGATGACGAGGGATCGGTCCGGGTCGCGCGCCGGGACGGTCAGCCGGTGCTGGCGGTGGTCGAGCCCGCCGCGGACGTGGTGCCCACCTTCGTGACGACCAGTCCGGTCACCACCGCGGACTCCGAGAGCAGCACTCCGGAGCGCGAGGAGGTGGAGCAGGCGAGCGGGACCTCCATCAATCTCGAACGACTCGGCGCCGACACCTCGGTCCAGCAGATCAGCGATCGCCGCACGTGGCAGATCGACTACGCGCTCCCGGATCTTCCCGGTGGCACCGTGCCGACCGCCCTGCGCCTGCAGATGATGGTCCCGGCCACCACGGTGGATGCTCGCTGGATCGTCGAGGTGCGGCTCAATGACGACCTCGTGGCGACCCAGCGGCTCGGGGGCATCGGCCGCCAGAACGTGGCAGTGCCGCTCCCGGCCGGTCGCGAGCTCGTCCGCAACGACCTCGCGGTGACGCTCATCAGGGATCGCGACCTCGGTGGCTGCAACGTGCGCCGGACCTCGTACGACGTGCAGCTGCTGCCCGGTTCGACGCTGACGGTCGGCGGGGACGGCGCCGGGTTCACCGCCGTGCCGGCGGACTTCTCCGGCGGATTCGACGTGGTGTTGGACTCGTCGCGTCTCGACGACCCCACCCGGACGCTGGCCGCGCTGGTGCCCACGCTCGCGGAGTTCAGCAGGTGGCGTGAGGCCGCTCGGTTCGCTTGGGACGGCGCCCCGGCGCAGCGTCCCTTCCTGCTGCTGGGCGAGCCGGAGCGTGCGCTGGCGCCCGTCGTCACAGTCGCCGACGGACGGATCGAGGCCGCGGGTCTGGATCTCAGCGCGTTCAAGGACGGGTACGTGGTGCAGCCGGTGACGTCGGGCGCGACACCCGGTCTGGCGCTCACCCCGGTCGGCGAGCCGGACGACCAGGTGCCGCCCTACGGCCGCGAGCGGACCCGCGTGGTCGCCACCGGCGGTGGCGGATTCGTCGTGACGCCCCAGGGGCGGGTGGAGACTGTTCCCGCGGCGCGCGCCGGCATCGAGGACTGATGACGGAGCCGCCCGGACCGGCTGTCCCGCCCGACGCCGACCTCGATCACCTCGACGTGCCCGAAGCGGTGCGGGACCACTACCGGTCCGTCGACAGCGCCCCGATCGAGTACTCGGTGGACCGACCGGACCGGGTCGTCAATGCCTGTCTGGTGTCCTTCGCTGCCCTCGGGCTGCTGGTGCTCCTCGCGATGGTGATCCTGGTCCGGACGGGGTGGCTCGACGAGCGGCGTGACGCCGTCTTCTACGCGCCCGGCGGCGATCGGGCGTTGATTCCCGTCCGGATCTTCATCCTCGTGTTCTTCGTCGTCTTCAGCCTGAGTCTGGCCACGAACGCGTGGCGGCGCGCGTGGGTGCTCCTGCAGCTCTGCGGAGGCCTGCTGCTGACCGGTCTGCTCATCGACACCGCGGCGTGGACGCTCGAGGGCACGCTCGACATCGAGATCCCCGTCGCCGCTCAGCAGATCGCCTCGGGCATCGTCGCGCTGGCGATCTTCCCCGTGGTGGTGCTCTACAACGCCCATCTGCCCGAGCCGCTGCCGCGTCCCGCGCGCTTCCAGCACCTCACCGTGAGCGCCTGGCTGCGCTTCTTCGGGCCCTTGACGCTCGCCGTGATCCTGGCTGAGCTGGCGGCCCGGCGGTTCGACGCCGTGGTCTGGACGATGCGCGAGTTCGCCCTGATCGGTGGCGTCGGCCCTGGTGTCTTCCTCGTTCAGCAGCTGATCGTGTTGCTCGCGTTCGTCATCGGCACGGTCGTGGTGCGCCGGTCACGCCAGAATCCCTTCGCGCCGGCCGTGGGCGTCGTGGTCCCGGCCCACAACGAGGCCCACGACATCGCCGCCACGATCGGGGCGATCGACGTGGCCGCCGGCGCCTACTCCGGTCCGGTCCGGCTCTACGTCGTGGACAACGACTCCACGGACGACACCGCGGAGATCGCGCAGCGCGCCATCGACCGAGCGCAGCACCTGAGCGGGATCCAACTGAAGTGCCACACGGCGGGCAAGGCCCGTGCCCTCAACTACGGCATCGCGCGCATCACGGAGCCCTTCGTCGTGCGAGTGGACGCCGACGTCATGCTCGACGACCAGGCGATCGTCCTGGCGGCCCGGCACTTCCACGACCCGCGGGTCGGCGCGGTCGGGGGAGTGCCCATCCCGGTACGCGTGGGGACCTTCTTCAGCCGGGTCCGGACCATCGAGGTGCTGGTGCGTCACGCCTACTTCCAGGTGGCGAGGACCGGATACGAGGGCATCGTCGGCGTGCCGGGCATGTTCACCATGGTGCGCCGCTCCGCGCTGGCCCAGGCAGGACCGATCCGTGAGGGGATCAACGGCGAGGACACCGACCTGTGCATGCGCCTGAACGCGCTCGGGTATCTCTGCCTGGCCGATCCGCGGATCCGGTACCTGACGGAGACACCGCACACCTGGGCGCACATGCGGGAGCAACGGCTGCGCTGGTTCCGCAGCACCTATCACGTGGCGTCGCACCATCGCCGGACCCTGCTGCGTGCCCATTCCATGGCCGGGGTGTTCGTGCTGCCCTTCGCGCTGTTCAACTCCGCACGCCGGGCGCTGCTGGCCCCGCTGCTGCTGTTCGCCGTCCTGGTCTTCGCGGTCTTCCCCAACACCTTCTCGGGGCTGCGGTGGCAGCCGGTCCTCGCGATGATCGTGGGCCTTCCCGCCCTCGTCGCCGTCGCGGTCTGCGTGATGAACCGGCAGCCGCGGGCGCTGCTGTACGTGCCCGAGTACCTCGTGTTCCGGATCATCCGCAGCTACTTCACGTTGGGCGCCGTGCTGAGCCTGCGCTTCGACCCCCTGCCGCCACCGTGGCGGCGCGGTGGGCCGCGCACGGGGCTGACGGAGTCCCGAACGGAGAACGGCTCGCAGTGACGCGGGAGGGCCTACGGGCCGTTACCGCGGTTCTTCCCCTTGGCCTTGCCCTTGTTCCCGTTGTTGCCCGGCTTGTCCTTCGGGCCACCGGCCGCGGAGGGAGGCCGGGTGGCCCCGCCGGAGCGGGTGGCCGTGATGACCGGCGCCACGGCGACCGACAGCGTGATGGTGGCGCCGTCGGGCAGCCGGCCCGACTTGTCCATCGCCACGACCTCGCCGACGTCGCTCGACCGGGTGACTTCCTCGCGCCTGACGACGAATCCCTGCTCCTCCAGCGCGGCGGCCGCCTCGGCATAGCCCGTGCCGATCACCGACGCGGCCGACACCGGCACCTTGCCCGAGGCGACCGAGATCTCGATCGCGGCGTCCTCCTGCTCCTCGCTGCCCGCGGAGGGCGACTGCTCGACCACGTCCCCCTCCGCACGGGTGGCCACGTCGACCACCTCGGCACGCGGGATGAACCCGGCGGCGCGAATCTCCTCGGCGGCGTCCTGCGCGCTCATTCCGACGACGTCCGGCACGACGGGGTCACTGGAAAGCAGTTGCCTGGTGCCGAGGATGACGACCAGCGCCAGTACCACCGCGATCGCCGCATAGGCCGGCAGGGGCGTACCGCGCCGCGGCGTCTCGCGGGCCGGGGCGGGGGTCGGCGCCGTGTTGACGTCAGCCGTCGACTGCCATGGCTGGGGGAGGGAGATCTCGAAGGTGGCCGGCAGGTCGATCGACTCGGCCGCACCCAGCATCATCGCCTCGTGCGCCACGTCGGCGGCCGTGACGGGCCGGTGGGCCGCCTTCTTCGCCGTCATCGTGCGGATCAGCCGCTCGACTCGGGCCGGGACGGACGCGTCCAGGGCCGGCAGCTCGTCGTGCAGCTGCGCCATCGCCGTCGCGACGTGGGTGTCGCGCCGGAAGGGAGAGCGCCCCGTGAGGCAGTGGTACGCCACGAGCCCGAGGGAGTAGATGTCGGACTGCGGGCTCGCGGCCTGCCCGCGCACCTGCTCGGGGCTGATGTAGTCCGTCGTGCCGACCAGCGCGCCGGTGTCGGTCAGCGGGTCACTCGTGGTCGCCTGGGCGATGCCGAAGTCGACCAGCACCGTCCGGCCGGCCGGCGTCAGCATGATGTTCGCGGGCTTGAGGTCGCGGTGGACGATGCCGGCGTCGTGGGCGGCCTGCAGGCCCTCGGCGACCTGGTGGACGATCGACATCACCTGGTCCGGGGGGAGCGGCCCGCGCTCCTTGAGCAACTCGGCCAGGGACCGGCCCTCGACGTACTGCATGACGATGTAGGTGGAGCGGTCGGCCGATGCGTCGTCCTCCTCGAAGTCGAAGACCTGCGCGACGCCCGGGTGCTGGATGGAGGCCGCCAGGTGGGCCTCGCTGCGCAGCCGCGCTCGGGCGACCTCGTCGGTGCTCTGGTCCGCGCGCAGCACCTTGACCGCCACCGTCCGGCCCAGTCGGGTGTCCGTGGCGCGGTACACGGCCCCCATTCCCCCGGAGCCGACCACCTCGTCCAGCGTGTAACGCAGCTTGTGGACCGCCATGGTTGAACTCTAATTCCGCGGGCAGGGGCTCGCATGACATGGGCGGGCCTGCGGAGGTCGCGTTAGAATCGCGGGTCGCCCCGACGAACCAGCCCCCGAACGGAACCGTATGACCCTGCCCGCGCCCGCCCACGTCCCCGAGTCAGACGAGGTCCATTCGGTGCGCCGGGCCCTCAGGTCGCCGCGGATACTGCACACCGAGGTCCTGGCTGCGCTCGTCGTCGCGTTGGCCCTGATCCCCGAGGCGATCTCCTTCTCGATCATCGCGGGCGTCGACCCCCGGGTCGGTCTCTTCGCCTCGTTCACGATGGCCGTCACGGTCGCGATCCTCGGTGGCCGGCCGGCCATGATCTCTGCCGCCACCGGGGCCGTCGCGCTGGTCGTGGCCCCGGTCATGCGCGAGCACGGCTTCGACCACCTGATCGCCACCGTGCTGCTGGGCGGGCTGCTGCAGATCCTGATGGCCGTCGGCGGCGTGGCGAAGCTGATGCGCTTCATCCCGCGCTCGGTCATGGTCGGCTTCGTCAACGCCCTGGCGATCCTCATCCTCGTCGCCCAGTTCCCGCACCTGATCGACGTGCCGTGGCTGGTCTATCCGATGGTCGCTTTCGGGCTCGTGGTGATCGTCCTGCTGCCGCGGCTCACGACCGTCGTCCCGGCACCGCTGGTGGCGATCGTCATCCTGACCGCGATCACCGTGGTCGCCGCACTCGACGTGCCCGACGTCGGGGACGAGGGTGAGCTGCCCAGCAGTCTGCCGGCGCTCTTCACGCCCGACGTGCCGCTGACCTTCGAGACCCTGCGGATCATCGCGCCCTACGCCTTCGCGATGGCGCTCGTCGGGATCATGGAGTCGCTGATGACGGCGAAGCTGGTCGACGACATCACCGACACCCACTCGGACAAGACCCGCGAGACGTGGGGCCAGGGCGTCGCGAACATCGTCACGGGGCTCTTCGGCGGCATGGGCGGCTGCGCGATGATCGGCCAGACCATGATCAACGTGAAGGTCTCGGGAGCCAGGACGCGCATCTCGACCTTCCTGGCCGGTGTCTTCCTGCTGATCCTGGTCGTCGGCTTCGGCGATGTCGTGGCGACGATCCCGATGGCCGCGCTGGTCGCCGTCATGATCATGGTGGCGGTCGGCTCCTTCGACTGGCACAGCGTCGCGCCGTCCACCCTGCGACGCATGCCCCGCAGCGAGACCCTCGTCATGGTCACGACCGTCGTGGTGGTCGTGGCCACCGAGAACCTCGCGATCGGCGTCGTCGTCGGCGTCCTGGTGGCCTCGGTCATGTTCGCCCGGCGCGTCGCGCACTTCACCCAGGTCATCGTGGTGGCGCGCCCCGACGAGGACACCCGCGTCTACAAGGTCGTGGGCGAGCTGTTCTTCGCCTCGAGCAACGATCTGGTCCACCAGTTCGACTACGCCGGCGACCCGCGTCACGTCGTCATCGACCTGTCGGACTCGCACATCTGGGACGCCTCCAGCGTCGCCGCGCTGGACGCCATCGAGACCAAGTACGCGGCCAAGGGCAAGAAGGTGACCATCGAGGGCCTCAACGAGGCGAGCCGGTCACGCCATGAGCGCCTGGCTGGTCGGCTGCCCGTCGGGCCCTAGAGTCGGGACGTGACCCTCGACCCGCCCGCCGTCGGTTTCGGCACCTACAAGCTCAACGGCCTCGCCGGCGTCGCGGCGATCGGCACCGCGCTCGAGGTCGGCTACCGGCTGCTCGACTCGGCGATGAACTACGAGAACGAGGGCGCCGTCGGCGCGGCGGTCCGCGCGTCGAGCGTGCCCCGTGACGAGGTCATCGTGACGTCCAAGCTGCCCGGCCGTCACCACGCGTACGAGGAGGCCGTCGTCTCGATCGAGGAGAGTCTGCTGCGGACCGGTCTCGACCACCTCGACCTGCACCTGATCCACTGGCCGAATCCCTCGCGCGGGCTCTACGTCGAGGCGTGGCAGGCGCTGATCGATGCGCAGCGCCGCGGGCTCGTCCGCGAGATCGGCGTCTGCAACTTCCTACCCGAGCACCTGGACCGGCTCGAGGCCGAGACCGGCGTCCTGCCCGCGGTCAACCAGATCGAGCTGCACCCCTACTTCCCACAGGTCGAGGCGCTCGCCGAGCACCGAGCTCGCGGCATCGTCACGCAGGCGTGGAGTCCGCTCGGGCGCAAGAGCGATCTGCTGGTGAACCCGGTCGTGACCGAGGTCGCGCAGCAGCACGACGTGACGCCGGCCGAGGCGGTCCTGGCCTGGCACGCGGCGGTGGGCACCCTGCCGCTGCCGAAGGCGACCTCCGCCGAGCGGCAGCGCCAGAACCTGGCGGCAGTCGAGATCGTGCTGGACCCCGCCGCGGTGGACCGTCTCACCGCACTGGGTCGCCCGGACGGACGGCTGTTCGACGGCGATCCCGCCGTGCGGATCGAGGACTGAGGAACGGTCGGGGGACCATGGGGACACAGCGCACCGTACTGCTCGCCGTCGTGGCGGCAGTGGCCCTGCGGCTGCCCTTCCTGGGCGTCCTGCCCAGCCCCGACGAGGCGGGCCTGCTGATGATCGGCGGCCAGTGGGGCGTCGGTGACTCGCTCTACGGCGACTACTGGATCGACCGGCCACCGATCCTGCTCACCTGGGCCTGGCTGGCGGCGAACACCGGGGGAGTGGTGGCCCTGCGGCTGGTGGGCCTGATCCCGGTCATCGTCACGATCGTCGTCTGCTCGGCCGCCGCGGGCCGGATCGCGGGCGACCGTGCCGCGCGGTGGGCCGCGGTCGCGGCGGCAGTCCTCACCGTCAGTCCGTGGCTCGGCGCGGACCGGGTGAACGCCGAGCTCTTCGCCGCTCCGTGGCTGGCCCTCGGCGTGTACGCCGCGATCCGTGCGGTCCAGAACCCGACGGCGCGCTGGGGGCTCGCCACGGGTGCCGCCATCGCCGGCGCCGTCCTGACGAAGCAGAACCACGCGGACGCCGCCGTCTTCGCCGTCGTGCTGCTGATCGGCTGCCTCGTCACCGGCCGGGTGCAGCCCGCGGCCGCGGCGCGACTGGCGGCCGGCGCGCTGGGCGGTGCGGCCCTGGTGTCGCTCGTCGTGGTGCTGGCCGCCTGGACGCGTGGCACCGCCCCGGGTGAGCTGTTCGACGCGCTCTTCTCGTTCCGGCTGCGCGCCGCCGAGGTCCTCGCCTCCGATCCGGAAGGCGCGCGGGTCGGGCGACGGAACGGCGTCCTGCGGCGGTGGGCGATCAGCGGGCACATGCTCCTGGTCCTGGTCGTCCTGTGCGCCCCGCTGCTGCGCCGATTCCGGTCGTCGGAGTCCTGGGCGCTGTCCGCCATGGCCGCCTTCGGGTGCTTCTCGGTGATCGCCGGCGGCAGCTGGTGGAACCACTACCTCGTCGAGCTGGCCGTCCCGGTGGCGGTGGGGATCGGAGTCATCGCGGCCCGCAGCCGGATCGTCGCCCCTGCGACGATCGGGTATTCGGTCGTGACCGGCGTCGTGGGCACCGTCCTCATCCTGCCCGCCGTGGGCTCGGTCGACGGCCCGGTGGCCGTGGGGCGTGCGATCGCAGCGGTGGCCGAGCCCGGCGACACGATCGTCAGCGCCTGGGGTCGGGTCGATCTGGTGTACGCGACCGGGCTGGACTCACCCTACGAGCACCTGTGGAGCCTGCCCGTCCGCACCGACGACCCGCGGCTCGAGATGTTCGGCGAGCTCGTCGCGGGGGCGGCGGCGCCCACGTGGCTGGTCATCCGCCGCCAGCTCGAGGGCTGGGGGATGGACGCGGATGCCGCCCAGGCGGTGGTCGATCGGCGCTACCGCCAGGTCGCCACGCTGTGCGGCTACCGCGTCTACCTGCTCAAGGGGGTCGAGCGCCGCACGCCGGAGCCGCCGTCCGACGGTCAGTGCAAACGGTCGACGCGCCTGCTCTGAAGCCACCATGATGGAGCCATGACGGGCGGACCGGTGGTGCGCGCGGCCGGTCTGACGCGCGTGTTCGAGGGCCGCGTCGCCGTGGCCGCCCTGGACCTGACCGTCGAGCGCGGTCGCGTGCTCGGCGTGCTCGGCCCCAACGGCGCCGGCAAGTCCACCACCGTCCGGATGCTCACCGGGCTCCTGCGTCCCTCGTCCGGCACGGTCGAGCTGTTCGGGGAACCGGTCACTCCCGCGTCGGCGCCAGGTCTGCGGGCCAGGGTGGGCGTCCAGACCGAGGCGAACCTCTATCACCGGGTGACGGTCGCCGAGAACCTGCGCACGTGGGGCGACCTGCACGGCCTGCCTCGGCGCACGACCGAGCGCCGACTCACCGAAGTCCTGGAGGTCCTGGGCCTGGCTGACCGCCGCGACACTCCGGTCGGCTCGCTCAGCAAGGGCCTGCGCCAGAAGGCGAAGATCGGACGGGCGCTGCTCCACGAGCCCGAGCTGCTCTTCCTGGACGAGCCCACGGCGGGCCTGGATCCCGCGTCGACGCTGGACGTGCTCGATCACCTGGCCAAGCTGCGCGCCGAGGCCGGGACCACGATCGTGCTGTGCACGCACCAGCTGCACGGACTGGAGTCACTGTGCGACGACGTCGTCATGCTCGATCGCGGCCGCGTCGTCGCCGCGGGGGAGGTGGACGACCTGCTGGCCCGGCACTGGCCCACCCGTGAGTACGTGATCCGGGTGGGTGATCGCGGCATCGCCGACCGGGTCGTCGCCGACCTGCGCGCCTCCGGGCTCACGGTGGACGACCCCGAGAGCGCCGATCCGTCGCTGCACGACCTCTACTTCCGCATGCTGGCGGGAGAGCAGCGGTGAACGCCCGGCGGGTCCGTGCGCTCATGGTGAAGGACTGGATCGAGCTGCGCCGCAACCGCCAGACCCTCTCGCCGGTCCTCATGCTGCCGATCGTCTTCGCCCTGCTGTTGCCGGCCACGATGATCGCGGCGACCCGGCAGCCCGAGGCCCTCGCGCGCCTCGACTTCATCAACTCCTACCTCGAGAGCCTGCCGCCGGCCATCGCCGCCGATCCCACGCGGGCGATGGTCGAGTACTTCATGGCGCCGATCTTCCTGATGATCCCGGTCGTGGTCGCGACGGTGTTTGCGACGGCGGCCTTCGTCGGCGAGAAGGAGCGCGACACGCTCGAGGGCCTGCTCTTCACGCCGCTGACCGACCGCGAGCTCGTGATCGGCAAGATCCTCGTCTCGTGGATCCCGGCTGTCACGGTGACGTGGCTGTCCACGGTGATCTACACGGCGGTGGTGGCGATGCTCGCCCGGCCGTGGCAGGACGGCTGGGTGTTCCCCAACGCCACCTGGCTCGTCCTCGTGGGCGTCATCGCGCCGCTGGTCTCGTTCTTCGCGATCGGGTGCATCGTCCTGATCTCGCACCGCGCGTCGACGTTGCAGGGCGCCCAGGCGGTCGCCGGACTGCTCGTCCTGCCGGTCATCTTGCTGATCATGTCGCAGGCGACCGGCGCCATGGCGTTCGACCGCGGAGTCGTCGTGGTGGTCGGCGTCCTCGCGGCGATCGGCGATCTGGTCGTCTTCCACCTCGCGGTCCGGCGCTTCGATCGTGACCGGGTCGTCACGCGACTGTGAGCGCAGGGTCACACGCCCGCGACGGTCTTCGGCTGTGGCCTATCCCACAGGGCCCTACTGAGCATGCCCCCTTCGGCGCGGTAAGGTCGCGGTAATCTCCGGGATCGTGCCGTCGGAAATCTCCGCCGGCACGCGACGGAACATCGACGTGACCGGACCAGCCGGCGGGCTGGTCCAGGAGAGGAACAGGCAGACCGATGGTCGACGTGGACAAGGTCCTGGATGACGCGGGGTTGAAGAACCCTCACGTCCATGAGTTCGTGAAGCACTGGGCGGGAGTCACCCAGCCCGATCGCATCGAGGTCGTCAGCGCCAGCGACGACGCTCGGCTGCTGCAGGAGTCGCTCGACGCGGGCGAGCTCGAGCCGGCCGGCGATGGTCTCTACTACTCGCAGAGCTACTGGAAGGACACGGCCCGCTCGGAGGAGCGGACCATCGTGGCCACCAGCAACCCCGAGGACAAGGGCGTCTACAACAACTGGCGCCATGCCGACGAGATCAAGCCGGTCGTCATCAACAACATGACGGGCGCGTCGCAGGGCAAGACGATGTACGTCATCCCCTACCTGATGGCCGCGCCCGGCTCGCCGCTGGAGGCGTACGCCGCCGGCATCGAGCTGACGGACAACCGCAACGTCGTGCTGCAGATGATCCGCATGGCTCGCGTGGGTGTCGACCTGTTCGAGAACCTGAAGGACCCCGAGAGCTTCGTTCGCGCCGTCCACGTCACGGGCGACCTGGAGAACCTCGGCCAGGGCACCCCCGAGGACAAGCGCTACTTCGTGACCGTCGCCGACGAGCGCACGATCCTGCACTTCGGCTCGTCCTACGGCGGAAACGCGCTGCTGGGCAAGATCGCCCACGGTCTGCGTCAGGCGAACTGGGACGGCTGGGCCTCGCGCAAGTTCCTCGCCGAGCAGTACATGCTCATCGCGATCCAGGACAAGGAGACCGGCAAGAAGTACCACATCGCCGGTGGCTTCCCGAGTGCCTCGGGCAAGACCAACCTCGCGATGATGGTCGCGCCGGAGGCCCTCGGCGACCGCTACTACGTCGAGTTCTTCGGCGACGACATCGCGTGGCTGTGGGTCGGCGACGACGGCAAGCTCTACGGCATGAACCCCGAGTTCGGTGTGTTCGGCGTGGCGATCGACACGAACGCGATCACCAACCCGAACGCGCTCGCGGCGGTCGAGGCCGGCACCGGCGCCATCTTCACCAACACGGCGTACAACGTGAACACGCACGAGACCTGGTGGGAGGGCAAGACGCCCGACTACCCCGAGGACGTCGAGGGGTGGCGCGACTGGAAGGGCAACCTGATCTCGGAGCGCCCCGTCGAGGAGCAGCGTTCCAAGGACCACGTGTGGGCCCACCCGAACTGCCGCTTCACGTCGACGATGTCGAACGTCCCGAACGAGTCGCCTGACTACAACGATCCGGCCGGCGTGCCGATCGACGGCATCATCTACGGTGGCCGCACGCGCGACCGCGAGCCGCTGATCCGCGCCATCGAGGATCCGGCCGAGGGCGTCTACGACGGCCTGACGCTGGGCGCCGAGGCCACCGCCGCGGCCGAGGGCGTGGCCGGTCAGCTGCGCTACGACCCGATGTCGATGCGTCCGTTCCTGGCGCTGCCCGAGGGTCGCTACGCCCAGCACTGGCTCGACATCCTCGACCAGGTCACCGACAAGCCGCTCTTCGCGCACGTCAACTGGTTCCAGCGCGATGCCGACGGTGGCTACCTGTGGCCCGGCTACAGCGACAACCTGCGCGCCCTGCTGTGGATGATGGACTACCGCGAGGGTCGGGTCACCGGTCGCAAGACGCCGGTCGGTGTCGTCCCCACGAAGGACGAGCTGAACCTCGACGGCCTCGAGATCGACGACGCCGTGCTCGATCAGCTGCTGGCGATCGACGTCGAGCGCTGGAAGCAGGAGATCGACCTGCGCGAGGCGCACCTCAAGGCGTTCGACAACCTGCCCGAGCGGATCTGGGAGGCGCACCGCCGCGTCGCCCAGGACCTCGACCAGGCCTGACGCACCGAACGAAGGGGCCCACCGCACGAGCGGTGGGCCCCTTCGTCATGTCCTGGGCGACCGCGGGGTGTCGGGTGGCCGTTGTCGCTCGGCCCGGACCACCATGGCGACGCCCACGACGACGATGGCGCCACCGATGAGGATCGTGGCGGTGAGGGGCTCGGCGAGGATGAGGGCGCCGAGGAGCACCGCGACCACGGGATTGACGTAGGCGTAGGTGGACACGAGCGGCAGCGGCGCGTTCTGCAGCAGCCACACGTACGCCGAGTAGCCCACGATCGACCCGAACACCACGAGGTACCCCAGTGCGATCCAGGAGGCCGCCGCGGCGTCACCGAAATCGCTCGGACGCTCGCCGCTGACCGTGCCGATGACCAGCAGCGTGATCGCGCCGGCCAGCATCTCCCACACGGTGGCGACGAACGGGTTCGTCGGCATGGGCATCCGCTGGGACATGAACGAGCCGATCGACCAGCACAGCGACGCACCGACGATGGTCACGATGCCCGCGGTCGTGCCGCCGGCGCCGCCGGGGAGCACCAGCACTCCCAGGCCCACGAAGCCCACGAGGACGCCGACCCAGGTGAGCAGGTGCGGGCGAGCGCCGCTGGCGAAGCGCAGCAGGATCAGCCAGAGCGGGACCATCGCGACCAGCAGTGCCGCCAGCCCGGACGGGACCGTGCGCTCACCGAGGACGACGCCGCCGTTGCCGCCGGCGAGCAGCAGGACTCCGACGACCGCCGCCCCTCGCAGCTCGCGGGGATGGACCCGCAGGGCGCGTGGACCGGACCGGACGGTCAGGAACGTCCCCATCAGCACGGCGGCGGTGAGGAAGCGGGCGCCGGCCGACATCAGCGGCGGCATGTCCTCGACGACGACACGGATCCCCAGGTACGTCGACCCCCAAGCGAGGTAGACCACCACGAGCGCCAGCCACAGGGTGCCGGGGGAGACCTCGGTGTGCTGGTCGCCGGCGATGTGCCCTGTCATGACCGTCCTGTCCTCGTGGTCCTGACACTCATCAAACCCGCCCGCACCGGGGGCGCACCAGCACATCCGTGCCAGTCCGCGCAGGGATCCGGCCAAACCTTCGGCAGAGGCGTCAGGCGGTGGGGATCGACCAGGTGGCGTCGCCCTCGAACTTCAGTCCGAGACCACGCGCCCGGTCGGCGAGCCAGTCCTGCTGCTTCTTCGACAGTGAGCCGACCGTGAACCGCGTGCCCCAACCGAAGGGCGACGTGCCCGGGATGTCGACGAGCGTGCCCTCGGGCCCGCGCTGGATCTGACCCACGATGTCGCGGTAGCCGGCGGTGAACTCCAGCGGCGCGCCGAACTTGCGGTTGAACCCCACCGAGAGCTGCTCGGCGCGCTGGGCCGCGTCGCATCGCAGCAAGGTGTCTCCGGTGGCGCACAGGACGCCCCGGGGAACCTGACCGTTGCTGTAGCCGCCCCAGCCCTTGCCGGCGCCGTTGTTGGTCAGGTACTGCACCAGCACGGGCATCGGATCGATGAAGCGATCGGCGACCATGATCTCGAAGTGCAGGTGCGGCCCGGTGGAGTTGCCGCGCGAGCCCACGAGAGCGATCTCGTCGCCGGCGTTGACGCTCTGGCCGTCCTGCACGAGGACCTTCGAGGAGTGTGCGTAGCGCTCCGCGGTGCCGTCGGGGTGCGTGATCGTGATGAGCGTTCCGGCCCAGCCGATCTCCTGCAGGCCGACGACGCCGCCGCGCGAGGCGTAGATCGGGGTGCCCATGGGCGCTGCGAGGTCCTGACCGGTGTGGGTCGACTGCCACATGCCGCCGCCCATGCCGAAGCCGGCCGAGATCGAGTAGCTGCCCTGCTTGAGCGGGAAGGTCCATGCCTGGCGCGTGGCGGCGACCGGCTTGGTGGCGTTGCAGACGGTGGTCGGCGCCTTGGCCGTGCCGCGCGGCACCGGGTTGTTCCCCGTGCCGAGAGCAGGACGTGTCACGGCGAACGGCTTGGCCGGCACCAGCGAGACGCCCACCTGGGCGCGCGTACCCGGTGCGTCGATCATCTTGCCGTCGCCGATGTAGACGCCGACGTGATGGACGCCAGACTCCTGGTTCGCGGTGAAGACGAGGTCGCCGCGTCGCGGCTTGGCCGGGTCGACCTCGACCGTGCGGGCGTAGATCTGCGCGGGCGTGCCCGAGAGGTCGTACCCGCCCTTGACCTGCACGAGCCCGCCACAGCTCCAGGCGCCGCGGGTGTTCTCGGCGGCGTAGTCGTCGCCGATGCGCTTCACCAGGGCGTCGACCAGGCGGATCGTCTGCACGGGCAGGACCTCGACGGTGCGCGATCCCACGGTGGCCTTTCCGACGCCACCGGTGGCCTTCAGTCGCCGGGCGTTGGGCGGCTTGACGCTGAGCCGGGCCAGTTGCTTGCGGTACCGCTTCCAGGACGTGGCGGCGGTCGCGTTCCAGGACTCCTGCTCCGTGCGGGTCTGGGGGAGTCCTTCGGGGGTGGAGGAGGCGCCGAGACCGAGCTGCTCGGCCAGATCACCGATCTGCTTCAGCTGGCGGGCCGCCGCCTCCCCGGCCTTCTCGGCGGCGCGCGTGGCGCGGTCCGCGCGGGCCTGCAGCACCTGCGCGGCGTCGAAGGCGAGCTTGGCGTCGCTGAGGTGGCCCTCCTGGGCGTCCGTCACCTGCTCGCTGCTGAACATGCCGGTGATGAGGTCCTCGGGCTCCTTCGCCGCCGCGAGTGCGCTGAGCTTCTGGGCGAACGGATCACCGCTGGGCGACATCGCGTACTCGACGACCTGGGCCACGTAGGCGCGGGCGACGCGGCGCTGGCGGTCGGCGTCGCGCAGCCGCTCCGCCGCCTCCTTGCGCCGGTCCTCGGCCACGCTGAGGTTGGCCTCGTAGCGCAGCGCGAGCGTCGTGAGCTCGGTGATGGCGGTGGGGGCGATCGCCAGCGGGTCGGGCACGGGGACGCTCGGCGCGGACCCCGTCGGTGAGGACCCCGTCGGCGCGGACCCCGTCGGCGAGGACGGCGTCGGCCCGGACGCCGTGGGGGAGGAGGAGGTCGTGGCGGTGCTGGTGCTGACCGAAGGAGTGGAGGGCTCGTCACCATGGACGACGGTCGGGGACGCCAGCGTGGCGACCAGGACCGACACCCCAGCGAAGACCCGAGTCATACGCATCAGTGCGACACCTCCCACCGTGAGTGAACCACGTCGCCCAATCGGCTGTTCACATAATCCCCACGAGTCACTTCTGACCGACCATCGGCCATGGTGCCGATGGGCCACGCGGCCTGCGAACAGGCGCCGGATACGCTGATGGGGTGCGTCTGACTCGTCTTCTTCTCCTCGTCACTGCCGTACTCGTCGGGTGGTCGATGCCTGCCCAAGCGCACACCTCCCTGGTCTCGACCGACCCCGCTCAGGGGGCACGGCTGGAACAGGCTCCCAAGAAAATCGTCCTCACCTTCACGGAGACACTGCGTCAGCCCTCCGAGGCCAGCCTGCTGGTCGACGGGACGGCGCTGACCGCCGAGATCGACGTCGATGGCCCGCGTGTCGTCGTGACCCCGCCGGCCGATGCGGCCGACGGCACCTACGAGGTCAACTATCGCGTTGTCTCGGCCGATGGGCATCCCGTGACCGGAACGCTCGAGTTCGCGGTGGGCGACGCGGACGCCGTCGTCGACGACGAGGGCAGTGGCGCAGCCACGTCCGACGCGGGCGATTCCACCCAGGACGACGGCTCAGTCTGGACCTCGCCGCTGCTGTTGGGCGTCCTCGTGGCAGCCGTCGCCCTCGGTGCCGCCGTGCTGCTTCTGGTGCGGGGTCGCTCCCGCACGTCGGGCCATGAGCGTTCCTGAGCGCACGGCCCGGCCCGGCGTCGCCGGTCTGGGCCTGGCCGCACTCGTCGGAGTCGGCCTGATCGCCGTCGTCGGGCTGATCGTCGGCACCGGCGCCACGCCCGAGCCGCCGCCGGCCGGCCTGCCCGATCCGGGGCCCTTCGTCGCCTGGGCCCTGCCGATCAGCCGCTTCCTGTCCCATCTGCTCGCCACGGTCACCGTCGGCTTCCTGCTGGTCGCCGTCGTGTTGCTGCCCTCCGGCGACCACCTCGAGGGCCTTGCCGTCCAAGCCGTGCGGATCGCGTCGAGGGCCGCCTGGGGCTGGCTCGCCGCCGTGGCGCTGTTCTACTGGGCCAACGTCGCTGACCTGTACGCGCGCCCGCTCACCAAGGTGGGCCTGGGACAGCTGGTCGACTATGCCTCCGTCTTCGCCACGGGTCGCGGACTTCTGGTCCAGGCCGTCGCCGCCCTGGTCGTCGCCCTGTGGGCCCACTGGACCTTCTCGGTGCGCCAGCTGGCGATCTGTGTGCCCATCGCCGTGGTGGGCGTGGCAGCCGTCGGCATGACGGGGCACTCCGCCTCGGCCGGCTCCCACATGCTCGCCACGACGAGCCTCGTCCTGCACCTGGTCGGCGTCGTCGTCTGGGTCGGCGGCCTGATCGCCCTGGCGTGGGTCGCCCTGCGGCACAGCCGTCGGCTCGATGACGCCGTGGCGCGCTACTCGACGCTGGCGGCCTGGTGCTTCGCGATCGTGGCGATCTCCGGCGTCATCAGCGCCAGCGTGAACCTCGGCTCGTTCGGCGGGATCGACTCCACCTACGGCGCGCTCGTCGTCGTCAAGGCGATCGCCCTGGTGGGCCTGGGCGCCTTCGGCATCGCTCAGCGACGCCGGCTGCGGCTCAAGTCCGCCGGGTTCACCCGCTTCGCGGTCTCCGAGGCCGTGCTGATGACCCTGACGATGGCGGTCGCCGTCGTGCTGGGCCGCACGGCCACCCCCGTGGGCGAGGACGTCCTGACGAGCCCCGCCGAGCTGCTGCTCGGCCGTGAGCTGCCGCCGGAGCCGACGTTGGGCCGCGTGCTGGTGGGGTTCTACCCCGACGGCATCGGCCTGGCCGTGGTCGGGCTCGGCACCGCGCTGTACGTCACCGGCCTGATCATGATGCGCCGGCGCAACGACCGGTGGCCGGTCGGCCGGACCATCAGCTGGTTCTTCGGCCTGGCCATCGTGGGCTGGGCGACGTTCGGGGGACTGGGTGCCTACTCGAGCGTCACGTTCAGCCTGCACATGGTGTCGCACATGATGCTGTCGATGATCGCGCCGATCTTCCTCGTGCTGGGCGCGCCGATGACGCTGGCCCTGCGCACGCTGCCCGGCCCGCGCCGTCCGGGAGAGCACTCGCCGCGGTCGCTGCTGCGCGACGCGCTGCAGTCGCCGGTGTCGAAGTTCTACACGAACCCGATCGTGGCCGCGGTGATCTTCCTCGGCACGCTGTACGCGGTCTACTACACCGGTCTGTTCGAGTCGATGATGCGCACCCACTCCGGGCACGCGTTCATGGAGCTGCACTTCCTGATCTCGGGGTTCCTCTTCTACTACGTGATCATCGGCATCGATCCGTCGCCGAAGCGGCTCAGCCCGCTGTCCCGGTTCGGCGTGCTGATGCTCTCGGTGCCGTTCCACGCGTTCTTCTCGGTGGCGCTGATGTCGTCGAGCGTGGTCATCGCCGAGTCCTACTACAAGGCGCTGGACCGTCCGTACGCGACGGACCTCGCGCAGGACCAGTACCTCGGCGGCGGCATCGCGTGGGCGATGGGCGAGGTCCCGCTGCTGCTGGTCATCGGCGCGATCTTCATCCAGTGGTTCCGCTCGGACTCGCGCGAGGCGACACGCGGCGATCGTGCGGCCGACCGCGACGAGGACGCCGCCCTGGCGAAGTACAACGCGTACCTGGCGCGGCTGGAGGACGACAGCCCCGCGAATCGCTGAGCGCCATGAGACGCCACTGCCCGGTCACCGCGAGGTGACCGGGCAGTCGTGTCTCTCGCCGCGAGGCGAGATCGGGTCTCAGAACAGGATCTGTCCGCCGCTGGTGGCGGCGGTGAAGCGCTCCTGCGCGTCGGCCCAGTTCGCGATGTTCCAGAACGCCTTGACGTAGTCGCCCTTGACGTTGAGGTAGTCGAGGTAGAAGGCGTGCTCCCACATGTCGAGCTGGGAGATCGGGATCAGCGTCGCGGGGATGTTCGACTGCTGATCGTAGAGCTGGACGATGACCAGGCGCTGGCCCAGCGTGTCCCACGCGGTGATGGCCCAACCCGAGCCCTGGATGCCGAGGGCGACCTGCTCGAACTGCCCACGGTAGGCGTCCCACGAGCCGAAGTTGTCGTCGATGGCAGCGGCCAGCTCACCGGTCGGCTTGTCGCCGCCGTCCGGCGAGAGGTTCTTCCAGAAGATCGAGTGGTTGATGTGTCCGCCGAGGTTGAACGCGAGGTTCTTCTCGAGCAGGTTGATCGTGTCGAACTCCTGGACCTCACGGGCCGCCTCGAGCTTCTCGAGAGCGGTGTTGAGGCCGTTGACGTAGTTCTGGTGGTGCTTGGTGTGGTGAAGCTCCATGATCTTGCCCGAGATGTGGGGATCCAATGCCCCATAGTCGTAAGGCAGTTCCGGCAGCGTGTAGTCGGCCACTCGTCCTCCTGGTCGTCGTTGGTGATCGTCTTCAGGGTCAAGTCTCAGTCTGTCAGTTGAATTCCCTCGGGCAAGGTCGGGCCGGATCGCGGGGCGCCCGGCAGTAGGCTGGTCCCGTGGCAGGCAAGCGGATCCGCCGGGTCGAGGGCTCGGACGACGTCGAGACGACGACGCCCTCCGAGGACGTCGTCGCCGCTCAGGACGCGCCCGCGCCGCAGTCCGCCCCCCGACGCCCGGCCCCGAAGCCGAAGGCGCCACTCACGCAGGAGCCCGCGGAGAAGCCTGCGGAGAAGGACTCCCAGCCGTCCCTGAAGGACGAGCTCTTCACGATCCCCAATCTGCTCAGCGCCATCCGGATCGTCCTGGTGCCGGTCTTCCTGTGGCTCGTCCTCGTGCCCGAGCGCGACGTGCTGGCGATCGGCGTGCTCGTGGTCTCGGGCATCACCGACTACCTCGACGGCAAGATCGCCCGCGCCACGGGCCGGACCACCCGTCTGGGGGCGATCCTGGACCCGGTCGCCGACCGGCTCTACATCCTCGCTGTCGTGGTGGGCCTGGGACTGCGCGACATCATCCCGTGGTGGCTCGCGGTCATCCTGCCGCTGCGCGACGTCGTGCTGTTCTCGCTCGTGCCGTTCCTGCGCACCCGCGGCTTCAGTGCTCTGCCAGTGCACTTCCTGGGCAAGGCGGCCACCGCCGGGCTGCTGTACGCGTTCCCGCTGCTGTTGCTCGGCGACGGTGACGGGGCAGTGGCCAACCTGGCCCGCGTCTTCGGTTGGGCGTTCACGGTCTGGGGCGTGGCGCTGTACTGGTGGGCCGGGATCCTGTACGCCGTGCAGGTGCGCCGCCTGCTGGCCTCGACCCCGCGGACGCCGTGAGTCGCCAGCCCGACTCCGGCTCGTCGGTCGAGGAGGCCGAGTCGATCCTGGAGCGGCTGGCCGCCACGGCGCTCGACGACGACTACTACGCCGCGCACCACTCGCCGCCCCGACCCGTCGCGAAGGTGCTCACGGCGGTGATGGCGGGCGTCTTCGGACTGCTCGTGACGGTCGCCGCGGTCCAGACCCGCAACGACCGGCCGTCGACCGAGGCCGAGCGCGATGCGCTGATCGAGAACATCCGCGTTCGTGAGGACCTCGTCGAGAGCAAGCAGGAGACCGTGGTCGGCCTCCAGCAGCAGATCGCCGACCTCCAGGCCGAGTCCGTCGTCGACGGCCCGGGCACGATCGGGCTGCGGATCGCCGCCGGCGCCGTCGCCGTCGAGGGGCCGGGCGTCGTCATCACGGTCAAGTCCTCGGCGAACGAGGACCGTCCGGACGGGCGCATCACCGACACCGATCTGCAGCTGGTCGTCAACGGACTGTGGCTCGCGGGGGCGGAGGCTGTCTCGGTCGGAGGACACCGCCTGACGGCCACCTCGGCGATCCGCTCGGCGGGCGAGGCCATCACCGTGAACTACCGGTCCGTCATCGAGCCGATCGTGATCGAGGCGATCGGCGACGAGGACGTGCTGCGCAGTCGCTGGGAGGAAGGTCCGTCCGGCCGCTATCTCGCCGCGCGTGCCGAAGCCGATGGCGTCACGTTCGACGTGCGAGGATCAGACGACGTCGAGCTCGGCACCGCCCCTGAGGCGCGGCTGTCCGTCTCGGCCGAACCACTCAGGAGGAGCGAGTCGTGATCCCGGTCATCGGTCTGGTCGTCGGCGTCACGATCGGCCTGATCCTGCAGCCGACCGTCCCCACGGGGCTGCAGCCCTACGTGCCCATCGCGATCATCGCGGCGCTCGACGCCGTGCTCGGTGCCGCGCGGGCTTTCCTGGAGGGTCGCTTCGACGACCGCGTCTTCGTGATCTCGTTCGTCTCCAACGTCGCCATCGCCGCGGTGATGGTGTTCGTCGGCGACCAGCTCGGCGTGGGCTCGCAGCTCTCGACCGGCGTGATCGTCGTCCTCGGCATCCGCATCTTCGCCAACTCGGCCGCCATCCGCAGGTTGATCTTCCATGCCTGAGTCCTTCTCCCTGCGCAACGCGCTGCGCCGCCGGTCGAGCTGGATCGTCGGCCTGCTGATCGGGCTGCTGGCCTTCACCATGACGGTGCAGTGGCGCGAGGGCGACGAGACCGACGACTTCAGCGGCGTGCGCGGCATCGAGCTGGCCGAGCTGCTGAAGTCGCTCGACGCCACGAACGCGCGCCTCACCCAGCAGATCGAGACGCTCGAGGCGTCCCGCGACGACCTGCGCGACTCCAACAAGAGCACGGCCGAGGCACGCGAGGCGGCGGTCCGGCGCGCCAACGCGCTGGCCATCCTCGCCGGCACGGTCGGTGCCGAGGGCCCGGGTATCGAGATCACGATCACCGCGCCGCCCGGGGCCGTCACGGCCTCGGTGCTGCTGGACGCCGTGCAGGAGATGCGCGACGCCGGCGCCGAGGTGATCTCGCTGAACGGCGTCGCCCGCGTCGTGGCCCAGACCTGGTTCCTCGACGACGACGCCGGCGTGCGGGTCAGCGGACGCGTCCTGAAGCCGCCGTACGTCATGGAGGTGATCGGCGATCCCGACACCCTCGCCGACGCGGTGAGGTTCCGTGGCGGCCTGGCCGACCGCGTCGAGGGACGCGGGGGAGAGGTCGGCGTCGAGGAGCGGCGCCGGATCCGCATCACCGCCGTGGCCGATGATCCCGAGCCCCAGTACGCTCGACCCGCGAACGACTGACGCGTGACGACGGAGGAGCCAGCGTGATCCCTGAAGACCTGTTCTACAGCGCAGAGCACGAGTGGGTGCGGCTGGAAGGCGATGTCGCCATCATCGGCATCACCGACTTCGCCCAGGACCAGCTCGGCGACATCGTCTACGTCGATCTCCCGTCCCAGGGCGACGCCGTCGAGTCCGGCACGGTCGTCGGCGAGCTCGAGTCCACGAAGTCGGTCTCGGACGTGTTCACGCCCGTCTCCGGTGAGGTCATCGCCAGCAACGACGCCCTCGAGGCGACGCCCGAGGTGATCAACTCCGACCCCTACGGCGAGGGCTGGTTGATCAAGGTCCGGACGACCGGCGAGGACGTCACCGAAGGGCTGCTCACGGCCGAGGCGTACTCGGCTGTGGTGAGCGGCTGACCCTGTCCACCCCCGGGTGTTAGGTTGGGGGCGAACGAACCCTGAACCCCGACTTGAGCGAAAGCTTCAAGTTGTACTTGAGACGGAGTTGATCGCGGTGACGACGCCGGACGGTTTCGATGAGACCAACTTCATCCCGGTCATCGACGCCGATACCGAGGAGATGTCGGCGGGCGACGTGTTCGCCGTCGAGAACCTGCCGGTCGGCAATGCGATGTTGCTCGTGCAGCGGGGCCCGGACGCCGGCTCGCGCTTCCTGCTCGACCAGGACGTGGTCTCGGCGGGGCGTCATCCCTCCAGCGACATCTTCCTCGACGACATCAGCGTCTCGCGCCGGCACGCGACGTTCTCGCGTCGTGGCGGCGGTTACGTCGTCACCGACCTGGGCAGCCTCAACGGCACCTACGTCAACCGTGACCGCATCGACGGCGACATCCCGCTGTCGGGCGGCGACGAGGTCCAGCTGGGCAAGTACCGCCTGATCTACTTCCCCGGCACCGTCGTCTCCGAAAGCGGTCAGTGAGCGGCACCGAGGCCGCGCGCGAGCAACTGCTCGGCATCGGCCAGGTCATCGCCGAGCTGTCCGAGGAGTTCCCCGACATCTCCCAGAGCCGGATCCGCTACTACGACGAGCAGGGCCTGGTCGAGCCGCGGCGCACCCCCTCGGGGTACCGCAAGTTCACCTACGGCGACGTCGAGCGACTGCGGTTCGTGCTGCGCATGCAGAAGGACCGCTACTGGCCATTGAGCCACATCCGTCAGGTCCTGGACCAGATGGACTCCGGCGAGGTGCCCGACACCGAGCTGCGCGCCACGTTGCGCGTGCCCCAGGTGACGCTCGCGGCCGACGGCACGCCGACGGCGCAGTCCATGACCGAGGGCGCCGGCTCGACCCGGATGACCCGTGACGAGCTGCTCGACGCGGCCGGCATCGACGGCGACACCCTCGACGAGATCGAGCAGTTCGAGCTGATCCGCCGCCGCCCGCAGCAGCGGTACTACGACACCGACGACCTCGTCGTGGCGTCCCTGGTGGGCGAGCTGGCCAAGCTGGGCCTGGAGCCGCGCCACCTGCGAGGCTTCCGCAGCGCCGCCGATCGTGAGCTCGGCCTGCTCGACCAGGTCATTCCCCCCGCCGCCCGCCAGCAGTCCGGTGCCGCCGCCGAGCTGGCTGAACTCGCCGCCCTGGCCGTGCGCCTGCACACCGTGCTCGTACGTGCCGGGTTGCGCGGCTGAACGGAGCCACCGATGCGTGAACTGCAGATCGTCGGAGTCCGGGTCGAGATGCCGACCAACCAGCCGCTCGTCCTGCTGCGGGAGCTCGAGGGCACGCGGTACCTGCCGATCTGGGTGGGCGCGATCGAGGCCTCGGCCATCGCCTTCGCCCAGCAGGGCACCGAGGCGCCACGACCGCCCACGCACGCGCTGATGGCGTCGATCATCGAGGGCCTCGGTGACGAGCTGCTCGAGGTCCGCATCGTCGACGTGCGCGACGGCGTGTTCTTCGCCGAGCTGGCGTTCGCCGGGGGAGCGGTCATCGACGCCCGGCCGTCGGACTCGATCGCCCTGGCGCTGCGCACGGGCGTGCGTGTGGTCTGCGCCGAGGACGTGCTGGACGTCGCCGGCTTTGCCCAGACCCCCGACGAGGACGAGGAGATCGCGAAGTTCCGCGAGTTCCTCGATCACGTCGATCCGGAGGACTTCGAGAAACCCTCAAGTGAAGGTTGAATGTAATAGACGGCCCGACACGCGTGTTGGTGCGTGCGTCGAGAGACTCTCACGTCTAACTTGAGGGTACGCAAGACCACAGCGGTGTGGTTCTCTTGTTGTGGGAGGCCGGTCCAACCGGTCGCCAGGAAGGCGTGATCATGATCGAACCTCGTGACGAGGCAGCAGAGGCGCAGGCACATGCCAGTGCCCAGGGCCTGTTGTTCGACGACGACCTCGCGCCCATGCCCCAGGACACGGGATTCCGCGGTCCGACGGCGTGCAACGCCGCCGGCATCACGTACCGCCAGCTCGACTACTGGGCCCGCACGGGCCTGGTCGAGCCCACGGTTCGCTCGGCCACCGGCTCGGGCACCGCACGGCTGTACTCCTTCAAGGACATCCTGCTGCTCAAGATCATCAAGCGTCTGCTCGACGCGGGTGTCTCGCTGCAGCAGATCCGCACCGCGATCGACCACCTGCGTGAGCGCGGCACCGAGGACCTGACCCAGGTCACGCTCATGAGCGACGGTGCCAGCGTCTACGAGTGCCGCTCCGCCAACGAGGTCATCGACCTGCTCCAGGGCGGTCAGGGTGTCTTCGGCATCGCCATCGGCGGTGTGTGGAAGGAGATCGAGGGCACGCTCCACGAGCTGCCCACCGAGCGCGCCGAGTCCGACGCGCCCCTCGCCGGCGACGAGCTCGCTCAGCGCCGCGCCCGCAAGGCCAACTGACCTGTCGGTCAGCCGTTCCGGCTCCGGTCGGGGTAGGCTGACGACTGCCGTTTGAACCGTGCGGGAGAGTCCCGTTCAGGGCGCCGAAGGGGCAATTCCTCCCCGGAACCTCTCAGGCCACCGGACCGCACGTCACAGGCGACTCTGAAGGTACGCCGACAGAGGGGGAGGGCCCTGTTCGTCGAGCCCTCCGGAGTCATTCCATGTCGCAGCACGACCGCCAGCCCGCCACCCGCTTCGTCGACCGTCACATCGGTCCGCGCGCCACCGACCAGGCCGCGATGCTCCAGCGGCTCGGGTACGACAGCCTCGACGCGCTGATGCAGGCCGCCGTTCCGTCCGGCATCCGCACGGCGTTGGACGGATTGCCGGCCGCCGCCAGCGAGACCGAGGCCACCGCCCGGCTGCGGGCGCTGGCCGACCGCAACCATCCCGGCGTCTCGATGATCGGCCTGGGCTACCACCCCACGACGACGCCCGCGGTGATCCGCCGCAACGTGCTGGAGGATCCGGCCTGGTACACCGCCTACACGCCGTACCAGCCCGAGATCTCGCAGGGCCGTCTCGAAGCGCTGCTGGCCTTCCAGACCATGGTCGAGGACCTGGTCGGGCTGCCCACCGCGAACGCGTCCCTGCTCGACGAGGCGACCGCTGCGGCCGAGGCGTTGACGCTCGTTCGGCGTGCCGACCGCAAGCGCACCGATCTGCCGGTCGTCGTGGACGACGGCCTACTGCCGCAGACGCTCGCCGTGCTGCACACCCGGGCCGAGGCCGTCGGCCTGCCGCTGGTCGAGGCCGACCTGCGCGACGGCATGCCGGAGGGGGACTTCAGCGGCGTCATCATCGCCTACCAGCGCGCCGACGGCGCCGTCCTCGACCTGGCCCCGGTGATCGCGCAGGTCCACGCGGCCGGCGCGCTCGCCGTCGTGGTCACGGATCCGCTGGCGCAGGTGCTGCTGCGCTCGCCGGGCAGCCTCGGCGCCGATGTGGTCGTCGGCTCCACCCAGCGATTCGGCGTCCCGATGTTCTACGGCGGGCCTCACGCCGGCTTCATGGCCGTGCGCTCGGGACTGGAGCGCCACCTTCCCGGGCGCCTCGTCGGGGTGTCCGTCGACTCGGCCGGCCGCCCTGCCTACCGGCTGGCGCTGCAGACCCGGGAGCAGCACATCCGCCGGGAGAAGGCGACCTCGAACATCTGCACCGCGCAGGTGCTGCTGGCCGTCGTTGCGGCGATGTACGCCGTCTATCACGGCGCCGAGGGCCTCCGGGCGATCGCCCAGCAGGTCAACGGCCACGCCACTCGCCTCGCCGCGGGCCTGCGGGCTGCCGGCATCGAGCTGGCGTCGGACCGGTTCTTCGACACCGTGACGGCGATCGTGCCGGGCCGCGCCGACGAGGTCGTCGCGGCCGCCCGGGAGTCCGGGATCCACCTGTGGCGCTTCGACGCCGACCGGGTCGGCATCGCCGTCTCGGAGCCGACGACGATCGACGACCTGAACGCCGTCCTCAGAGCGTTCGGAGCCGGTGAGCTCCCGGCGGAGGGGGAGAGCTCCCTCGATGCCGGCTGGCTGCGCGAGGACGAGATCCTGACCCACCCGGTCTTCGTCGAGCACCGCAGCGAGACCCAGATGCTGCGCTACCTGCGCCGGCTCAGCGACCGCGACTACGCTCTCGACCGCGGCATGATCCCGCTCGGGAGCTGCACCATGAAGCTCAACTCCACGACGGAGATGGAGCCGATCAGCTGGCCCGGCTTCGCCGACCTGCACCCCTTCGTCCCGGCCGAGGATGCCGCCGGGATGATCGAGCTGGTCGAGACGCTCGAGTCGTGGCTCGCCACGGTGACCGGCTACGCGGCCGTCTCGGTCCAGCCCAACGCCGGATCTCAGGGCGAGTTCGCCGGGCTGCTGGCCATCCGCGAGTACCACCGCAGCCGGGGCGAGCAGGCCCGCGACGTGTGCCTCATCCCCAGCTCGGCCCACGGCACCAACGCCGCGTCCGCCGTCATGGCAGGCATGCGGGTCGTGATCGTCAAGGCGACCGGCGCCGGCGAGGTCGATCTGGACGACCTGCGCGCCCAGTGCGAGAAGCACGCCGACGACCTGGCCGCGATCATGGTGACCTACCCGTCGACCCACGGTGTCTACGAGCACGGGATCGGCGAGCTGTGCGACATCGTCCACGAGCACGGCGGTCAGGTGTACGTCGACGGCGCCAACCTGAACGCGCTCCTCGGTCACGCCCAGCCCGGGAAGTTCGGCGGCGACGTCTCGCACCTGAACCTGCACAAGACCTTCTGCATCCCGCACGGCGGTGGCGGACCCGGTGTGGGCCCGGTCGCGGTGGGGGAGCACCTCGTGCCGTTCCTGCCCAAGCACCCGTTCCACCCCGACGCCGATCGGCGCGGCAGCGCGGGCACGATCAGCGCGGCGCCGTACGGATCGGCCGGCATCCTGCCGATCCCGTTCGCCTACGTCGCGATGATGGGTGCCGACGGCCTCACCGACGCGACCTCCGTCGCGGTGCTCGCCGCCAACTACGTCGCCGCACGCCTGGGCGACGCCTTCCCCGTGCTCTACACCGGGGACCACGGGTTGGTCGCCCACGAGTGCATCCTCGACCTACGGGAGATCACCAAGAACGCGAAGCTGTCGATCGACGACGTCGCCAAGCGGCTCATCGACTACGGGTTCCACGCCCCGACGATGAGCTTCCCGGTCGCCGGCACCCTCATGGTCGAGCCGACGGAGTCCGAGGACCTCGCCGAGCTCGACCGGTTCTGCGACGCGATGCTGGCGATCCGATCCGAGATCGACCAGGTCGCGGCCGGCGACTACGACGCGCAGGACAACCCGTTGACCAGCGCCCCGCACGCCGCGCACGAGCTGATGGACTGGAAGCACCCGTACCCGATCGCCGAGGGCGTCTTCCCGGCCGGCACGACGCAGGACAAGTACTGGCCGCCGGTGGGGCGGATCGACAACGCCTACGGCGACCGGAACCTGGTCTGCTCCTGCCCGCCGGCGGAGGCGTTCGCCTGATCGGTCCACCACCGGACCACCCGGTCCACGACGGGCGAGGGCCGCTTGACCCAGAACACGTGATGGGTCGAGCCGCCCTCGGGCACCAGGTCGCGGGTGTACTCCCAGCGGGTCAGTGCCGCGGGCTCGATCAGGGAGTCGTCGAACCGGCGCACCGCCGCGGCGACCGAGAACCCGTCCCCGGCCAGTTGCACCGAGAGGGTGGGCGCGGCGACCCGTCGGTCGACCGCGAACGGAGGGCGCCCGATACGCACGACGCGAGCCCACTGGCTCATCAGGGTGCGTGCGCCGGGTGCGCCGAACCACGGCTTGGGCACGAAGCCGCGCAGCCGGCCGACGACCGGGACGCTGAGCGCCATCGTGGCGATCGGCAGCCCGCCGCCGGGGTAGTGGCGGAAGTAGGGCAGCGATACCCCCACCAGCACGAGCCCGTCGGCGGGCCGGGCACCGATCTGCACGGCCGCCGACAGTTGACCGCCGAGGCTGTGCCCGAACAGCAGCACCGGCCGGTCCGGATGGTCGGCGCGGGCGGCGTCGACGGACGCCTGGGTGTCGGCGATCTCGTCGGCGAAGGACCAGTCGTGCTCGCGGGAGGCGCGCGGAAGGCCGGGCTCGAAGCCACGGCGCGGCAGGACGCGCGCGGCCCAGCCCCGCTCCTCGAAGGCCTCGACGAGGGGGGAGTAGAAGGACGACGGGACCGCCATGGCGGGGGAGATCAGGACGATCGGGGTGCTCACCGCGTCATTTTGGCATCGTGAAAGACTCGGCTCTGACATGCCTGACGCACTGGTGTACGTGACCTCCGCCACCGCTTTCGTCGCCTCGTTGTTCGCCGCGTGGCACACCGTGAAGTCGTACCGGTTCAGCAACCCGCTCTTCTACGCCATCGCACTGGTCGAGGTGCTGCTGCTCGTGGCGCTGATCTGGGGGATCGTGGCGGTTGCGGGCACCGACCGCGACATCGAGAAAACTCTCTACCTGTCGTATCTCGTGACGACCGTGCTGATCCCGCCGGCGGCCGTGCTGTGGGGCGTGGGTGACAAGACCCGCTGGGGCACCGGCGTGGTCGGAGTCGCCCTGTTCACCGTCTCGGTCATGTTGATCCGTACGCACCAGATCTGGGAGGGACGTGGCTGAGCAGGCGGGCGACACCCAGCACGGATTCGGACGCGCCCTGGTGGCGGTCTACGCCGTGTTCACCGTCGCCGCCACGGCGCGATCGGTCTACCAGCTCATCGTGAAGGCCGACGAGGCGCCGGTCGCGTACGCGCTCTCGGCCGTGGCCGGGGTCGTCTACGGCGTCGCCACGTGGGCGCTGGCGAACGCCAACCGTCGCGTCGCCACCGCGGCGGTCGGATTCGAGTTGGTCGGCGTGCTCGCCGTCGGCGTCCTGAGCCTGGTGGATCCCGACCTCTTCCCGGACGCCACCGTGTGGTCGGGCTTCGGTGCGGGATACGGCTACGTCCCGCTGGTGCTGCCGTTCATCGGGCTGTGGTGGCTGCGGCGGACCCGCCCATGAGCCGGCCCGGGGACGAGAAGAGCCCCGCACGCTCATACCGTGCGGGGCTGGCTCCATTCAAACGCCGAGCCGTCACGATCCCCGGCACCGACACGGCCGCATGAGCGCGCGATCGTACGAGTTCCGCTCGGTCTGGGACGTGGCGGAGCCGCCGGATCTGCTGTGGCACACCCTCGAGCAGTTCCTCGAGCAGGACGATCCGCTGCCGTGGTGGGACGCCGTGCGCGTCACGGCGCACCGCGGCGAGGAGATCGACCTGGTCGCCCGGAGCGTGTTCGGGTACCGACTGCGGTTCACGGTCTACGACCTCGAGCTGGAGCCGACCAGCGCGATGCGCTTCCGGTCACGCGGGGACCTCGAGGGCAGTGCCGCATTGTCGTTCGAGCCGGGGCGGCCGGGTCGCACCGATCTGACGATCGACTGGCACGTGGACGCCACGGCGCCGTGGATGCGGCGTTCCGAGCGGGTGCTGCGCCCGGTCTTCGTGCTGGCGCACGACCAGGTCATGAAGTCTGGTGAGCGACGGCTGAACCGGTGGTTGCAGCAGCGAGGCTGACGACGTCGCCGATCACGGTGATCGCCGGCGACACGGCGTCGGACGCCTGATCGGCGATCGTGCCGAGGGTGGCGATCGTGGTGCGCTGGTCGGGCGAAAACCCTCGCTCGATCACGGCCGCCGGCGTCGCAGGGTCGTGTCCGGCGGCGATGAGCTCCTCCGCGGTGCTGCGCAGGCGCTTGACGCCCATGAGCATCACCAGCGTGTGGTCGCCGCGCCGCGGCAGCTCGCCGAGCGACTCGTGCCCCGTGATGACCGAGAAGCCTCGCGCGACGCCTCGGTGGGTGACGGGGATGCCGGCGGACGCGGCGACGGCGATGGCCGACGTGACGCCCGGGACCACCTCGACCTCGATGCCGGCCTCGCGACAGGCGAGCAGCTCCTCGCCGCCGCGGCCGAAGACGTACGGGTCGCCGCCCTTGAGGCGGACGACGACCTTGCCCTCGCGGGCACGGTCGACCAGCAGGGCGTTGATCTGCTCCTGGGGGATCGGATGGTGGTCCGGCTGCTTGCCGACGTCGATCACCTCGACGTCGGCCGCGAGCTCGGCCAGGACCGACTGCGGCGCCAGGCGGTCGAAGACCACCACGTCGGCCTCGGCCAGCAGCCGACGTCCGCGAGCGGTCAACAGGCCGGGATCGCCCGGGCCACCTCCGACGAGCGCGACCAGCCCTCGCGGATGGGTGCGGTGCCGCAACGGGAGATCACCGGTCTGCAGGGCGGTGGCCAGCGCGTCTCGCAGTGCGGAGGCGCGACCGGCGTCGCCACCGCCGCTGACGGCGATCGTCACGTCGTCCACGCGCGCGACGGCCGGCATCCACGCCGTGGCCCGTTCGGGGTCTCCGCCCTTGAGGCAGAAGATCTGACGCGACTCGGCGTCGTCGGCGACGGCGTCGTCGACCGACGGAATCCCCGTCGCGGTCTGCACCAGCCAGGCCCCGTCGAGGTCACCGGAGCGATAGGCGCGGGCGTGCCACGTGATCGTGCCCCGGCCGATGGACGACGCGAGGGAGTCCGAGACGGCGGGGGAGACCACGTGGACGTCGGCGCCGGACTCGGCCAGCGCGAACGCGCGGCGGGTGGCCACATGACCGCCACCGACCACGACGACGCGGCGACCTTCGAGGCGCAGCCCGAGAGGAAAGATGCTCACGTGTGCAGGCCGCACTCCGACTTGTCCAGACCGGCCCACCGGCCGGCCCGGGGGTCCTCGCCCGGTGCGACGCGGCGCGTGCACGGGGCGCACCCGATCGAGGGGTACCCGTCGTTCAGCAGCGGGTTGAGGATCACGTCGTGCTCCGCCGCGTAGGCGAGCACCTGGTCGAGCGTCCAGTCGGCGAGCGGGTTGATCTTGACCAGGCCGTTCTTCTCGTCCCACGTCACGAACGGGGTGTCGGCGCGCAGCGGGCTGTCGTCACGGCGCACGCCGGTGATCCAGGCCTCGTAGCCGCCGAGCGTCTCGGTCAGCGGCTCGACCTTGCGCAGCTGGCAGCACAACGCGGGGTCGCGCTCGTAGAGTCGCTCGCCGTACCGGGCGTCCTGCTCGGCGACACTCTGGCGGGACTGCACGTCGACGATCGTGAGCTGCATCGACGACTCGACGGCGTCTCGCGTGCCCAGAGTCTCGGCGAAGTGATATCCGGTTTCGAGAAAAAGTGTGTCCACCCACGGGATGTGTCGAGCCACCACATGAGGCAGCACGGCGTCGGCCATCGAGCACGCGACGGCCGTCAGATCGCCGAACTCCTCCGCCACCCAGGCCAGCAGGGCATCTGTGTCGCCGTCGGCGAATTTTCCCTCTGATTCCAGGGCGATCGCCCGCAGCTCGGGCGTGGTCCGCCGGTCCCTGACCCGCCCACCTCGTTGGGCCAGGTGGGCGGCGCGTTCCCGCTCGTGGGCGAGCTGACGCTCACGCCGTTCGGCCAGGCTGAGGGTGCTCACCCTGCCGACACTAATGCGCTCGGGAGCACCGAGCCGATGCGTCCAAAATGCGAACACCCGGAAGTTACGACAGGGTAGGTGCGAACCTATCGAAGGGAGTCACCCCATGTGGGACACCATTTTGTGGATTGCGGCAGTGATTATCGCGATCTTCGGCATCATCCGGCTTGTTCAGCGCGACTTCGTGATGGGCGCCGTGCTCATCGTCATCGCCCTGCTCGTCGGCCCGGGCGGCGTCAGCCTCTTCACCTGATCGACTGACGTCACCGGTGGCGGACAAGGTCCGCCCACCACGACATACATCCCGCCGGTTCTCGGCATCGCATCGTCCTCGGACGGTCGCGGTGCTGGGAGCGGCGGGATGGTCGTTTCCGGGGCACCTCCGAGCGCGCGATGCCGCCCCGGGCCGCTGACGTCTAGGGTGGCGAGCATGGTCCGCTACATCGACATCCACCCCGTCGACCCCCAGCAGCGCACTGTCGATCAGGCGGTCGAGGTGCTGCGCGGCGGTGGGTTGATCGCCTACCCGACGGATTCGGGTTACGCGCTCGGCGCGCAGATCGGGAACGCCGACGCCCTCCAGCGCATTCGCAGCATTCGCGAGCTCGACGACAAGCACCACTTCACGCTGGTCTGCTGCGACTTCGCCCAGCTGGGGCACTTCGTCAACGTGGCCAACACCGTGTTCCGTGCGGTCAAAGCCGCGACGCCGGGTCCGTACACCTTCATCCTGCCCGGCACCCGCGAGGTGCCGCGGCGCCTGCTGCAGGCGAAGAAGAAGACGGTCGGGGTGCGCATCCCCGACCACAAGGTCGCGCTGGCCCTCGTCGAGGCCCTGGGTGAGCCGTTGCTGTCCTCGACCCTGATCCTGCCCGGCGAGACGACACCCATGACCGAGGCGTGGCAGATCGGTGAGGCCATCGGCGACCAGATCGACGCGATCGTCGACTCCGGCGACGAGGTCATCGGCGAGCCGACGACCGTCGTGGACCTCTCCAGTGGCTACGCCGAGGTCATCCGCGTCGGCGCAGGCGATCCCACGCCCTTCGAATGAGCCCGGGCGGGGGAGGCTCGGGCAGCGGCGCCGACGCCTGAGCCCTGCGGCCCCGACGTGCCCGCCAGGCGGCGACCTCGACCTCGATGTCGCGCAGTTGCGTCACGACCGGGGGACCGCCCTGCAGTTGGCGACGGGCCGCGACGATGCGCCGGTTGAACTCCTCGACCGCCTCGCGCACGGCACGTTCGGACCGCAGCCGGTCCAGCTGCTCGTCCAGGATCGCGTCGTCCTTGCGCAGTTGCAGTGCCTCCGGCAGCACGCCGGTGATCTGCTCGCGCTCGATGAACCTCTTGAGCCACCAGTCGGGCTCTGCCGCGGTGTCGATGTGGGGAAGCGGCTTGCCGGCGTAGGGCAGGTCGTCGAACTCGCCCCGCGCCATCGCCGCCCGGATCTGCTGGTCGACCCACAGTGTCTGGTCCTCGGGACGACGCTGCGGCGGGACGGGTGCGTCCTCGTCCGGCGACTCGTCGGCGCGATCCGCGTCCGGATCCATCCGGTACCGGGCGGCGCGGTTGCGAGCGTCCTCGTCCATCGGCTCAGCGGATCCTGTGATGCGGTCCACGGCGTCAGTTTACGGCTGGAGCGACAGGCGCACCCGGATCCGATCGCCCGCCCCGCACGACTCCGCGACCCGGACGGCCCGCTTCACCGGCATCACGAAGGACCGCTGCTCCGTGCTGGGGAAGAGGGAGGTCCGCCACGTGGTGCCGCCCACCGTGGCCTCGACCTTGACCGAGCCGAACCCGCCGCGAGGGCCGGCCAGGTCCTCGATCTCGTCGCTCACGTCCGGGGGCACCGTGATGAAGTGCCAGGCGCCGTTCTCGCGCCAGAGCCACAGGTCCGCGGCGAACTCGAACACCCGGCTGTCGTCGCGCACGCTCAGAACTCGAACAGCGCGATCGGGGCCTCGGTCGGCTTGTCGACGTCGGGGTTGGACTCGACGGTGACGCCGGCCGCCGAGGCGGTCGCCGCATCACCCGAGAGCAGCACCGTCTGGTCGGGACTCTGGGCCATCGCGCCGGCGTTGACCATCGCGTCGCCCTGCTGGAGCCACACGACGTACGAGTGGCCCTTGGGCGGCGGCGGCATGTCCCGGGTGACCAGGACCGCCCGGCCGATCGAGGGGGAGCGGACCACGGTCGCCTTCGCGCCGCCCTCGAACTCCAGGGTGATGCGCTGGGCGTCCCCGGCTCGCATGACGCGGTCGGCCACGCTGACGGTCTGTCCCGATCCCGCGTCGTCCTGCCAGGGCCGGGCCACGCCGACGCCGACTCCCACCACCACGACGGCCGCGGCCGCGGCCACGAGCAGGCGCAGGGGGGACCGGCGTGCCGGCGCCGTGCGAGGACGGACCAGCGGGGGCAGCTGGCGGACCTCGGACAGAGCGGAAAGCACCGAGCCACGCAGCTCCGACGGCGGCTCCTCCGCCGTGAGAGCAGAGAGCTCGGCCGCGGCCTCACGCAGGGAGGCGACCTCCTCGCTACAGATGTCGCACCCGGCGAGATGCCGTTCGAACTGCTGGCGCTCGATGTCGGTGACCGCGTCGAGCGCGTAGGCACCTGACAGGGCATGCACGTCGCTCATCGTTCACCTCCGATCGTGTCGCGCAGTCTGATCAGGCCGTCGCGCACGCGGGACTTCGCTGTTCCCAGCGGCACTCCCAACATGGTGGCGACCTCCGTATGGGTGCATCCCCGGAAATAGGCCAGCTCGATGGCTTGGCGCTGCGTGTCCGTCAGGCTTCCCATCGCCTTGCGGACCCGCTGTGCGTCCAGCCGGGACTGGACCACTTCACTAGTCGAATCGTATTCCACGGCCTGATGACGGTGGCCGTATTCCACGTCACGCGTGCTGGTGGCCTCGACGCTGCGGACCCGGTCGACGGCACGGCGGTGCGCGATCGTCATCATCCAGGCGAGGGCCGAGCCCCGGTCCAGGTCGAAGCGAGCGGCCTGGCGCCAGATCTCGAGGAAGGCGTCCTGGGTGACCTCCTCGGACTGGGCCGGATCACGGATGATCCTCTTGACCAGACCGAAGATGCGCGGTGAGACCTGGTCGTACAGGTCCGCGAACGCATACTCGTCGCCCAGTCCGCACCGCTTGAGCAGCGGCGCGAGCGCCTCGGGCGGCGAGGTGTCGCCGCCCGAGGTCGCTGCACGCAGTTGATTCACCAGTTCATCGCCCTCGTGGGATGGATGGTCAGGGCATCAGCACGGAGTCGACCACGTACACCTTGGCGTTCGCCGTGTCGACGTTGCCGCAGATGACGCCGGCCTCTCCGACGGTGAACTCCTCGCCGGAGCCCTCCACCGTGATCGTGTCACCCGCGAGCGTCTTGTGCTCGCCGGCCACGTCCTCGGGGGACAGCTCGCCCTCCACGACGTGGTGCGTCAGCACCTTGGTCAACGCGGCCTTGTCGGCCAGCAGGGCGTTGAGGTCGGCGGCGGGGATCTTGGCGAACGCGTCGTTGGTCGGCGCGAAGACCGTCAGCGACTCGGCGCTGTTGAGGGTGTCACCGAGGTCGGCTGCCGTGACGGCCTTGACGAGCGTGGTGAGCAGCGGGTTGTTCGAGGCGGCGGTCGCGACCGGGTCGTCGGCCATGCCCTCGACGGAGCCTTCACCCTCGGTGGGGACGGCGGAGCAGCCGGCGCCGAACGGGCCGGAAGCCTCGTCCATGTCCTCGCTGGCGGACATCGAGGCCGAGGGGGTGCTCGAGCTGGAGTCGTCGCTGGACGAGTCGTCGCTGCTGCTGCAGGCGGCCAGACCGAAGCACATGACGATGGCGGCGGTGGCTGCGGCGGCGCGGTGGGGGAGCAAGCGGTTCATGGTCGTGCCTCTCATTGGTGACGATGGTGCAAGTGGTTCGGTACGGTCGGCGGATCGGATGGGTCCGATCACCGAACGATCACGACGATCTGCTGCAAACCACTGGAACCATCGGGAAAAGGCGGCTCGCGATCATCGGTCTGGACCTCGCCGTCGGGGGTGCGGGCGCGGACGGTCAGGGTGTGCCGGCCGGAGTCGGCGTCCCACAGCAGGTACCACTGACGCCAGTAGTCCACACCCGCGTCGGGTCCGAACTGCGCCTCCTGCCAGGGACCGTCGTCGACCCGGACCTCGACGGCGGCGATCCCGCGTCCCGGCGCCCACGCCACGCCCGCGACGACGATGCGTCCGGCATCGACCGACTTCAACGCGGCGGGAGTGTCGATGCGCGACGCGATCTTGATCGGGCCGTCGGTGGCCCAGTCGCGATCGGTCCAGTACGCGCTGCGATCACGGTAGGTCGTGACCGTCATCCTCGTGAGCCACTTGGTGCTGCCCACGTATCCGTACAGGCCGGGCGTCACGAGGCGGGCGGGGAAGCCGTGCTCACGGGGCAGCGCCTCGCCGTTCATGCCGACGGCGACGATCATGTCCCGCCCGTCCTGCGCGGCGGACAGGGGAGTGCTGATCGTGAAGCCGTCGGTCGCCGTGCTGAGGATCTGGTCGGCGCCGGGACGCACGCCGGCGCGGGCCAGCAGATCAGAGACGCGCACCCCCAGCCAGCGAGCGCCGCCGAGGTACGGTCCGCCCACCTCGTTCGAGACGCAGCACATGGTGATGTCGCACTCGATCATCGGCAGGTCCAGCAGCTCGGCGAAGGTGAGCTCGTACGGCCGGTCGACCATGCCGTCGATGCGCAGGGTCCAGCTGTCGTGGTCGACGATCGGAACGGTGAGATTCACGTCCACGCGGTAGAAGTCCTCGTTCGGCGTCTGGAATCGGGTGACGCCGCGGTAGCGGCTCTCGAGGCCGCGTGGCAGTGGCCCCAGCGGACGACGGGCGCGGGGGAGTGCGATGTTCTTGACGTCCTGCACCCGCGCGACGAGCCACTGCCCGGCGGTTCCGGCGACCAGTGCCCCGCCGGCGATCACTCCTGCACGCATCAACAGGCGGCGACGCCCCATGCCGTCGACGACCTCCCGCGGCCCTGTTGCGTCGGGGGACAGCCAGCGCAGCGCTCCCAGCGCGACGGCCGCGGTCACGATCGCGGGAATCACGTCCACGGGCCGAGCGGCCGCACGCGAGAGAGCGGCCCAGCCGGCCACGGCGACCAGGACCAGGACCACGCCGGCGCCGACGGGGAACGTCCGGCGCGCGACCACGCCGCCGAGCGCCGCCAGCAGCAGGGTCCCGGCCAGGACGCTGCCCAGCAGGACCGGTTTGTCGGCGTTCCCGAGCGTCTCGACCGCCCACTGCTTCAGCGGCGTCGGCGTCCGGTCGATCACCGCGCTCCCCACCGCCAGGACCGGCGAGGCGGCCGGACCGATCAGTGCTGCGACGAGGTGTCCGGCTGCGAGACCGGCGGCGGCCGAGAGCAGGCCTGCACCCGCCCCGAGAGCGAGATCATGGCGGTTCATGGGTGTGGTTCGTTGCGCGGCCACGATCGGATGGGGCCGCAGCCGCGGGCCGGCGCCCGTCGGACACGGTGTCAGGGGCGGCTCAGCGGTCGATGTGCCGCGCCCACGCGAAGCAGAACAGGCCGAAGGCGACGAATCCCGCACCGACCAGCGCAGTCACGACCGGACCGAAGGGCTGCTCCAGCAGCGTGAGCAGCGCCTCGTCGATCCCGCCGGACTTCTTCGGTTCGTGCGTGATCGCGGCGTAGCCGAAGAGCGCGCCGACACCCACGATCGCGGCGCCCTTCGCGACGTAACCGCAGGTGCCCAGCCAGACGTACGCCGTGCCGACACGGCCGCTGGTGCCACCGGCCTCGATGTCCTTGAGGAAGCGCCGGGTCGCGCCCTTGTAGATCAGGTAGACACCGACGGCCGCGATGCCGAGAGCCACGACGCCGACGATGAACTGGCCCATCGGCAGGTCCATGAGCTTCACGCTCACCGGGGTCGTGCCGTCCTTCTTCGACGAGCCCGAGCCGGTGACCACCTTGATCGCGCTGATCGCGATCGCGAGGTAGATGACGACCTTGCCCAGGCTGGTCAGCCGCTTGCGCAGGCGCTTGGGGTTGTCGTCCTCGCGGTGTCCGACGGCGGCCTCGATCGCCTGCCAGGCGGCGAGCAGGATCATGCCGATGGCGACGGCCCACACGATCGCCCCGCCGAAGGGCTGCTCGGCCAGTTCCTGGACGGCGCCGCTGCTGTCGGCCTTGTTCTCGCGGTCCCCGAACGCGAGCTGCAGCGTGAGCCAGCCCATCACCACATGGACGACGCCGAACGCCACCAGGCCGGCCCGCGCCACGTAGTCCATGGCGGGGTGGTTGTCGACGGCGCGCGCGGCAGAGGGTGCAGATCCGGGGGTCATGGCGCGAGCCTACGGCGTTCGTGACCACCCGGCCCGTTCACGTGAGCGGCCTCAGCCTCGCTGCGGAAAGCCAGCCGGTGTGGACGACACCGTCGGGGGAGACCCACGTGCACAGCGCCTCCCACCCCTTCACGACCGGGCGCCACTCGATGAGGACGCCCGGGCACACGGCCGGCGCGTGCTGCACGGTCGACAGATTCACCCACACGTGTTGGGGCCTGATCCGAGGCGGGGGAGTGACCGCCGGACCGTCCAATGCGGTGAGCGGGTCGCCGTACCTGCGGTTGTGACCCATGTGACCACTGTAGAACGCGTGTTCGATGAAAGGTCGAGAGACTCTGTGGCCACGCGAACGGAAGGAAGCGCGGCGCCTCCCACTAGGTGTCTACGTAGACGCCTACGTAGACACCTACCGTGAGTCGGGTCACACTCTAGTAACGGATCCCTCGCCAGGGATCTGGGCGAAGACGAATCGGGGGGTTCGATTGTGGCTCACATCGGAACGACATCCAACGCGACGACGCGACTGGCGCGCTTGCTCGCGGCACTGCTCCTGCTCGGAGGCGTGCTGTTCACGGCGTGGCCGGCGCACGCCGAGCCGATCGTCGGTGGCGAGGATGATCCCTTCCCGGCGGGCTTGCCGTTCACCGAGCTGCAGGTCGGTCCCATCACCGGTGCTCTCGGCGTGCGGAACGTCTCCGCGTACAACGCGCCGACGACGTTCGACCCGGTCGCGACCGCGTACCCGTCGACGCGCCCGGCGGGCTCGACGACCAACACGGTCCGCTATGCCGGTGCCATTCCGGCCAGCGACGCGGCGGGCACCGAGGTGCTGACCTATTGCATCGACCTGTTCACCTCGACGGAGGCCGGCGTCACGTACGAGCGGGGGGACTGGACCGAGGCGAACGTCCGCAACCTCGGGTACGTCGGCTACATCCTGCAGAACTACTACCCGACGACGGACGCCCCGACAGGGGTCGCGAACAACGTGAAGGCCGCGGCGGTGCAGGCGGCCATCTGGTACTTCAGCGACAACCTGGTGCTGAACTCGACGGCGAATCCGCAGCTGTTCAGCCTCACGCAGGCGATCGTCGAGGACGCCAGGGCCAACGGCCCGACCACCGAGCCCACCCAGCCGAACCTGAGCGTCTCACCCGAGTCCGCCGTGTCGCCGGCGAGCGGCGAGCTCGCCGGGCCGTTCACGGTGACCGCGGACGGACCGGCCACCCTGGTCGTCGAGGGCGTCCAGGTCTACGCCGACGCCGCGGGCACCCAGCCATTGGCGGAGGGCGCCACGGTCCAGCCGGGAACGCAGCTGTGGGCCCGCGCGACCGGCCTGGGCTCCTCGCAGGGCTTCTCGTTGCGGCGGCCGGAGACCGTGCAGGAGAGCACTGTCTATCTGTACGACGGGCAGACACCGGGTCGCACAAGCGGGCAGAAGCTGATCCTGGCCCAGGAGGAGTCGATCGAGGCGGTGGCCAGCGTCCGGATCACCCGCGAGGCCCCGGGCGGTATCGCCGTCACCAAGACGATCACCGGTGACGGCGCGGGCCTGCAGGGCGCCGTCGTGATCGACGTCGAGTGCACGGCCCCCGTGGAGGGCGAGCCCGTCACGCGGCAGGTGACGATCCCCGCCGGGACGACCGGATCGCAGACGACGACCCTGACCGGGATCCCCGCCGGTTACTCCTGCGCCATCACCGAGTCCGAGAACGGCGACAACGCCAGCGTGAGCGTCACCGCCACCACCATCGATCCCGAGACCGTGACGGTCGCTTCAGGGCAGACCTCTGCCGTCGCGGTCAGCAATGTGTATGACGTCGCCACCGGCGGACTCCAGGTCACCAAGACGATCAGCGGCGCCGGGGCCGGTCTGCAAAGTGCCGTCGAGATCAGCGTCGAGTGCACATCGCCCGGGACCGGAGACCCGGTCTCGCGGACCGTGACGATTCCCGCCGGCACCACCGGGTCGCAGACCACGCCGGTGACCGGCATCCCGGCCGGGTACTCCTGTGCGATCACCGAGACCGACAACGGTGACAACGGACGCGTCAGTGTCACCGCCACCACGATCGACCCCGCGACCGTCACGATCGTCGAAGACGGAGCAACGCCCGTCGCCGTGACCAACGAGTACGACATCGCCGTCGGCGGCATCGAGGTCACCAAGACGATCACCGGCGACGGTGCCGGTCTGCAAAGCGCCGTCGTGATCAACGTCGCGTGCACGCTGCAGGGCTCAGAGGACATCGCCAGGACCGTGACGATCCCCGCCGGCGCCACGGGCTCGCAGAGCCAGACCCTGTCGGGCATCCCGGCCGGCTACTCGTGCACGATCACCGAGCCCGAGAACGGCGACAACGGCCAGGTCAGCGTCACCGCCACGACGATCGAGCCCGGTTCGGTGACGATCACCGAGGACGTGAACGCGGCCGTCGCGGTGACGAACGAGTACGCGCAGGCCGTCGGCGGCCTCCAGGTCACGAAGACGATCACCGGTAGTGGCGCCGGCCTGCAGGACGCGATCGAGGTGCTCGTGTCCTGCACGCCCGCCGGTGGTGGCTCCGCGGTCGAGCGAACCCTGTCGATCCCCGCGGGGAGTCCGGCCGGCACGGTGTCGGACACGTTCGGCGGGCTTCCCGCCGGCGCGACCTGCACCATCACCGAGCCCGAGGACGGCGACAACGGCCGGGTGGACGTGACCGCCACGTCCATCGACCCCGAGACGATCACCATCGTCGAGGGCACGAGCCCGTCCGTGGCCGTCACGAACGAGTACGACGCCACGGTCGGTGGAATCACCGTCACCAAGACGATCAGCGGCGGGGGAGCAGGCCTCCAGGGGCCGGTCGAGATCCTCGTCAGCTGCACGTCGCCCGACGAGGGCGGAGGGACGATCGAGCAGTCGGTCACCATTCCGGCCGGCACGGGCGCGGGTGACGAGACGACCACGCTGACCGGGTTCCCGGCCGGCTCGACCTGCACGATCACCGAGCCCCAGGACGGGGACAACGGACTGGTCAGCCTGACCGCCTCGTCCATCGACCCCGAGACCGTCACGGTCGTGGAGAACACGAACGAGCCGGTCGCCGTGACGAACGAGTACGCCCGCGCCGTCGGAGGTTTGCAGGTCACGAAGATCATCGGCGGACCGGCCGCAGGGGAGCAGGGCGAGGTCGTCCTGGACATCGACTGTGACGACGCGGACAACGCCTTCGACCAGCAGTTCACCATCCCGGCAGGCTCGCTCGCGGGCGGCTACGTCGAGACGCTGGAGGGCATCCCGGCCGGCACGAACTGCGAGGTCACCGAGACCGCCACCGGCGAGACGGACACCGTCGTCCTGTCGACGCCGGTGACGATCACGCCCGGACCGGTCACGATCGTGGAAGAGCTCGTCGGCGAGGTCGTGGCCACCAACACGTACCGGACGCAGGACCAGGGTGGCGACGATGACAACGGGGGCGGTGGCGGCGGTGGCAGCGACTACGGCGGCTACGACGACTTCCTGGCCAGCACCGGCGGGCCTTGGGGTCCGGCCTGGGGCATCGGCGTCGCGCTGCTCGTCGCCGGTGGCGCCGCACTGACCCTGCATCGCCGCCGCAGCATGTGACACGCGGCGGAGGCTCTTCCCCTCACCGGGTCACCGACCCGGTGAGGGGAGAATCCTGCTCGACGATGTGATCGATGCCGCAGGGGAGACGAGTACTAGCCGAGATCAGGGCGTTTGTCCCGGGTTTTCAGAAATTGGGCATTGCCGAGCCCTCCACCTGTGCACCAGACTCCCATTATGAGAGAGACGAACGCGGCGTGGCGCGCACGCAGATCCCGGACAGCACTCGGTGCATTCCTTGCCCTCACCCTCGCGAGCTCGGGCCTGCTCGCGACCACGGCGAGCACAGCTTCGGCAGCGCCTGCGCCGAAGCCGTACGTGCTGAAGGGGGGCGAGTCATCCCCGGTGTACAGCTATGCCGACGCGATCCGCGAGACGGTGTGGGTCATCGCGCCCGACTTCGACGGTGACGGCGAGAAGGACCGGATCGCGGTCGACATCGTTCGTCCGCGCGAGCTCGACGCCAAGCGGGTCAAGGTGCCGGTCGTGATGGATGCGAGCCCGTACTACACGAGCGTCGGACGCGGCAACGAGTCGGAGTTCAAGTCGTTCGACGCCGAGGGCAACCTCATCAAGTTCCCGCTGTTCTACGACAACTACTTCGTGCCGCGCGGCTACGCCTATGTCGCACCCGACATCGCAGGCACCTCGCGGTCGACCGGTTGCGTCGACACCGGCGGCAAGTCCGACGTCGGCTCGGCCAAGGCCGTCGTGCAGTGGCTCAACGGCAACGCCGAGGCGGTCGACGCCGACGGCAAGGCCGTCAAGGCCGGCTGGAGCAACGGCAAGACCGGCATGATCGGCAAGAGCTATGACGGCACCCTGGCCAACGGCGTCGCCGCCACCGGCGTGAAGGGGCTGGAGACCATCGTGCCGATCAGCGCGATCAGCTCCTGGTACGACTACAGCCGTTCGCAGGGTCTTCCGTACAGCTGGAACTACTCCAGCGGCCTCGCCAGCCGCGTCGCCGGCAACCGCACGCAGCCCCAAGACTGCTCGGCGACGCTCGCGCGGATGGACGCCGAGGACGCCGACGAGACCGGTGAGCACAACGCATTCTGGGACGAGCGCAACTACCGTGACTCCGCCCAGCTCAATGCCAAGAAGGTCAAGGCGAGCGTCTTCATCTATCACGGTCTGCAGGACACCAACGTCAAGACGCGTCACTTCTCCGACTGGTGGAAGGACCTGGGCAAGGCCGGGGTCACTCGCAAGCTGTGGTTGAGTCGGGTCGGGCACGTCGATCCGTTCGATGTCGACCGTGAGGAGTGGGTCCGCACGTTGCACCGGTGGTTCGATCACGAGCTGATGGACATCAAGAACACGATCATGCTGGAGCCGCCGGTCAAGGTGGAGACCAAGCCCAATCGCTGGGTCAACTCCTACTCGTGGCCCACGCGGCTCACGACGACGACCCTGCGCCCCCAGGCCGACGGCTATTTGGCCCGGTCGATCGAGAAGTCGAAGCAGAGCTGGGTGAACTCGCCCAGCCAGCGTGAGAACGTCGCCGTCACCGAGGGCGACAACCCCAACCGCCTCCTGTACGCGACCTCTCCGCTGCTCGCCGACGCCCGGATGAGCGGTTCGATGGTTGCGAAGCTGCGGGTGACGTCCGAGGTGCCGACCGGGCAGGTGGGCGTGATGCTCGTCGACTACGGCGAGGGTGATCGCGTCCTTGCCACGGGCGACGGTGCGTCGACGACGACCACTGAGACCTGCGTCGGGCAATCGACCGCGAACGATGACGCGTGCTACTTCACGATGACCCGCAACGTGGGCACGACGCCGCTCCAGGTCCTGGGGCGCGGTTGGGCCCGGCTCGACGGCGCTGGAACGCACGACGTGACGGTGACGCTGGACCCCGACGACGCCGTCGTCGCCAAGGGGCACCGACTCGGAGTCGTCGTGGTGGGCGCGGCGAACGGCCGTGTGCGCAACGTCGACACGACGTCGTCGACGTACACGCTGGATCTCGCGAAGTCGCAGTTCGTGCTGCCGGGCCTGGCCCTGCCGCACCCCACGTGGGCATCGAACTGGAACTGGCTGCCCAAGCGCAGTGAGATCGTGCCAGGAACCCTTCCCGGCACCCGGAAGAACGTGCTTCCGGTCCTGATGGACACGCCTCGCTGACGCGATCGTGTTGAGGTGATCTCCAGGGCGGGCACGGCTTCGGCCGTGCCCGCCCTCACGTGCCCGCAGGCCCGTCAGACGTCAGATCCTGAGGAATCTCGTGAAACACAGGAGGCCACATGTCGACCGCCTGACCGGCCCCGCCTCGGAGACAGGACGTCTGCGCACCCAGCAGTGCTGCTGCAGGTCGGGTCCCCGGACTGCGACAACCCGCGGGGGAGGGACGTCAACCACCCTGATGAGTCATCTGGGGCAGTCAGCTCACCGCTAACTGACATAATGTGCATTATCGGACAAACTGCCAGACCGGGAAATCAGTGGGTCGGCGACCTGCTGGAACCCGATCTGTCCGCCCGGGCCGGTGACCCGGGCCCGGGCCGACGTGCCGTGCGCCTCGCCCTGAGTGATGACGGCGTAGAACCGTGCCAGCGCGAACGCGTCGGGTGCGTTCAGCGTGATGTCACTCAGGGTGATCGCTTCAGGCGTCACGACACGTCGGCGTTCTTGAAGGACGGCGCCAGCTCGGTCCAGCGGCGTCGCCAGTGCGGCGACGGCTCCGTGGCGGACCAGCCGTCAGGATGCGCCGTCCCATCGAGCTCGAGCGACCGACCCAGATCCTCGAGGTGGGCCTGCCAGCCCGCCCCGTGAATGTGGAGCTCGTCCAGCGGCAGGCCGCGTTCCTCGATGACCAATCGCGTCCGCGCGCCCTCGGCGGTCAGCCACGCCTCGATTTCGCACTCCCGGTCGGTGCCGGCGAAGGTGGTGACGAGCAGATGGTGCGGCCGCTCGCAGGCGTCGATCCTGCCCGGACCGCTCCAGGTGCTGGTGAAGGTCATCTCGATGGTGCTGCCGACCCGCAGGTCGCCGGACACCTGGGCGATCCACCGTGCGAGCCGCTCGGGCGTCGTGCAGGCGTCCCACAGGTCCTCGATGTCGGTGTCGTACACGTCCTCGACCCGCACCGCGCCTGTCGTGGCGTCCAGTGCGCGCATCGTCGTCGTGGTCATGAGCCGGCCTTCTTCCCTCGAGCGATCTCGGTGTGCAGGGCGTCGAGGCGGTTCTGCCACAACGCGCGGTAGTCGTCGAGCCACTCGTCGACCTCGATCAGCGCCTCCGGCCGCAGGCGGTAGATCCGCCGTTGCGCCTCCTGACGCGCGTCCACCAGTCCGGCTTCCCGCAACACCCGCAGGTGCCGCGACACTCCGGGACGCGCGATCGGCAGCGCGTCGGCCAACTCCCCCGCGGTCGCCTCGTGGTCGCGCAGGATCTCCAGCACGGTGCGGCGGCTCGGGTCGGCCAGCGCTTGCAGAACGGCATCCATGACTTGAGCGTACCCACATCGTTACGTAACGTCAATGGTACGCAGCTGCTCCCCTGGCCTGCAGGATCAGATCAACGCTCGGGACGGAAGGGAACCTCGCGACCAGCGAAAGCCGCGAGCCGTTCGTACGCGTTCGCGCCATCCGGGGCCGGCCTTCGGGGCCCGAAGGCCTGGCCGCGCTGCTCGTCGGTGAGCGCGACCGACATGAACGCGTAGCCCGTCTCGGCGATCTCGGGGTCGAAGCCGGAGCTGTCACCGCCGACCGCGGACGCCAGGTCCCAGCTGTGCACGGACAGCTCGCCGGCCAGCATCCCCTCCGGAACGGACTCGGGGTGCGCGCCCAGTGCCGCGAGCAGCTGCTTCGCGTGCGCATTGAATGCCTCGGCGGAGTCGTCGTGTCGGGGCGTCGGTGCGGTCCAGTCGACCGACTCCCCCAAGGCCATGGTCGTGAACTGCGCCGGGAGGTTGACCAGGTGATCGATCAGCTCACGAACGGTCCAGTCGGTGCAGGGCGTGGGGGCGTCCCACGCAGCCTCGGGGACGTCGGACAACAATGCCTCGGCCTGCTCGAGGCCTCGGGCGATGACGGAGGAGTTCATGGCTCCACTCAACCTCTCGGTTCGGACAGTTCCTCGGCGGTCGCCGCCCACAGGTGCCCGTCGGGGTCGGCGAAGGTTCCGGTGTAGCCCCAGGGCTGGGCCGCTGGCTCGCTCACGATCTCGGCGCCGGCCGCCCGTGCCCGCTCGATGAGCTCGTCGACCTCGGAGCGACTCGTCGCGGACCACGTGAACAGGCACTCGTGCTGTGCGACCGGCGCGACCGGGCGGCCGCCCGTGACCCAGCCGAACCCGCCGGACGGGATCAGCATGAGCTTGACGGTCTCGGACAACGAGAACTGCAACGGCTCGGGCACACCGTCGTCGGCCGGCTCGCCGACCGCCGTGAGATCCAGGACGCGCTCGTAGAAGTCGCACGACGTCCTGCGGTCGGAGATCGGCAATGAGATCACGACGTTCTGGCGGGCCATGGGTCCACATTGGCCCACTCGAATGCGGATGGAAACCCACGGACATGCTTCCGCGCCGCCCACGCCGTGGGGCTGACCGACGGCTCCGCTCCGACGTAACGTGGCTCACATGACCAGTCGATTGGAAGCCCTCGTCCTCGACGCGAACGATCCCGCGCGGCTGGCGGCGTTCTGGGGCAGCGTCCTCGAGCGCAACGTCGTCGAGAGCCCGGACGACGACGGCGTCCTGACCCTGACGGCGCCGGACGACGTCTCGTTCCCGATCGACATCGAGCCGACGCGCCATCCCAAGCGCCTGCGGAACCGGATGCACTTCGACTTGACCAGCTCGTCCTCGGACGACCAGCAGGCGACGGTCGAGCGTGTGCTGTCGCTCGGCGGCCGTCACTTCGACGTCGGGCAGCTGCCGACCGAGCCGCACGTCGTCCTCGCCGACCCCGAGGGCAACGAGTTCTGCGTGCTGGGCCCCGACAACCGGTTCACCGCTGGGTGCGGACGCATCGGCGCCCTCTCGTGCGACGGCAGTCGGGCCGCCGGCGAGTTCTGGCAGGCGGCGCTCGACTGGCTCATGGTGTGGGACGAGGGCGACGAGACCGCGATCCAGTCGCCGCACGGCGGGACGAAGATCTCGTGGGGCGGACCGCCCCTGATGGAGAAGCCGCCGAAGAACCGCTGGCATCTCGACATCCGCCCCTACGGCGACCAGGCTGCCGAGGTCGAACGGCTCGAGCAGCTGGGTGCCGCCCGCACCGACATCGGCCAGGGAAGGGTCAGCTGGGTCGTGATGCGCGATCCGGACGGCAACGAGTTCTGCGTGCTCAGTGGAGCACGACCGGCTTGACCCACCGGCTCCACTCCCCCTGCGGTGCGTAGCCGGCGGAGCGCCACAGCGCGACGCCGGGATCGTTCTCGTCGAGGACCATCGCGCACATCCGAGTGGCGCCGAGCGCGGCCAGGCGGCGCTCGGCCTGGTCGAGCAGCCGGGAGCCCACTCCCCTCCCCCGCTGCTGCGGGTGCACCGCCAGCCGGTAGAGGTTCGCCCGCCAGCCGTCCCAGCAGGCCACGACGCAGCCCACGATCTCGCCCGCCTGCTCGGCCACGATGATCGCCGCCGGGTCGCGCGCCAACAACTGCGCGACGGGGCGGGCCTCATCGGCCGGCCGCGCGGCGTTCTCGGCCGAGATCGCCCAGAACGCCAAGAGAATCTCGATGTCGGCGACCACCGCGTGGCGGAGCTCCAGATCGCCATCGCGAACGCGCAGGGGGTGCTCGGCGAAGGTCGGCACCTCGAAGCCGTCGACGTGCGCCACGACCTGCTCGTCGGAGAGCTGCAGGTCGTCCGGGCCCGATCCCGTGCGGGTGCGGACGCGGGCCAGCGCGGTCCCGCGATCGACGGGGAGGAACACCGTCTCGGCCAGGACGCCGATCTCGGCCGCCAGCGCGCGGTAGGCGTCGCGCAGGGCACGGGTGCTGAACGAGAAGTCCACGACGACGTCCTCCCCCTCGATGACCGCCTCGACGAGCTGTTCGCGCAGGTCCTGCTCGATCTCGACCAGGACGTCCTGCGGCACGTCCGGGCTCCGGAACCCGTGCCGCCACGTCTCGACGTCGAACGAGAGTCGCAGCCAGCCCGCAGCCTCGAGGTTCCGGGCGTACGTCGACTTCCCGGCGCCCGTCGCACCGCACATCAGGACGACCGCCACGGCGGACTACTCCTCGATCGCCGTCGACGCGATGAAGTCGGCCAGCACGTCGGCGAACCGGTCGGGGTCGTCGAGGTGCGGGAAGTGGCCGGCACCCGGGAACAGCTCGACGCGGCAACTCGGTACCGACTTCTGGGCATTGATCGCGTGCCAGGCGGGGATCATGCGGTCCTTGGTCCCCCACACCAGCAACACCGGGATCGGCCGCACGTGGGCGAGGTGGTCGTGGGCACTGATGGTCTGCCCACCGGGGTCGACCACGGCGCGGGTCGTGGCGAGGAAGGCCTTGCGACTCTCGCGATCGCCGAGCGACGTGAACCCGCGCCAGATCGCCCCGACGTCGGCTCCGGGCTTCCAGCCGATCCTGGCAGCCGTGCGACCGACCGACTCGACCTTTCCGAGCACCCACCCCGACGCGACGACGCTGAGCACCTGCTCGGCGCCGGGCAACGTCGCGGACCGCAACAGCGGGCTGACCTCGCGACCGAGCCCGCCGCTGGCGACCAGCACGAGCCGCTCGACGCGCTCGGGGAACAGGTAGAAGAACTGCATCGCGATGCCGCCACCCAAGGAGTGCCCGACGACGGTGACGGTGTCGATCCCGAGGCGGTCGAGCAGATCGCGCAGCGTCGCGGCGTGGGAACTGAGCGAGTAGTCCCCCATCGGCTTGGCCGACGCGCCGTGGCCGAAGAGATCCGGCACGATCACCCGCTGGGTGTCGTCCATCCGGTTCACGAGGTGCTTCCAGTTGTGCTGCGAGCCCAGGATGCCGTGGATGAACAGCACGACGGGGCCGTCGCCGCGATCGAGGTACGAGAGTCGATGGCCGTGCAGGACCATCGTGTGGGGCGAGCTCGGCACAGGGCCTCCTAGACCTGGAACGGTCGGGTTACCTCACGGTAACCCTGTTTGGCGGATGCGTGCGGCCGATCCGCCGCGCCGGTGACGCAGATCGCGCCGGGAGCGAAGCATTCAGGGCCCGACGTAGGCAGCCAGGTGCTCTCCCGTCAGGGTCGACTGTTGGGCCACGAGATCGCTGGGCACGCCCTCGAACACCACCCGTCCGCCGTCGTGGCCCGCGCCCGGTCCCAGGTCGATGATCCAGTCGGCGTGGGCCATGACGGCTTGGTGGTGCTCGATGACGATGACGGACTTGCCCGAGTCGACGAGGCGGTCGAGCAGGCCCAGCAGTTGCTCGACGTCGGCCAGGTGGAGACCCGACGTGGGCTCGTCCAGGACGTACGTGCCGCCCTTCTCGCCCATGTGGGTCGCCAGCTTGATCCGCTGGCGCTCGCCTCCCGAGAGGGTGGACAGCGGCTGGCCCAGCGTCAGGTAACCCAGGCCGACGTCCTCGAGCCGCGCGAGGATCCGGGCGGCCGCGGGCACGTTGACGCCGTCCTTGGCGAAGAAGGCGTGTGCCTCGGCGACCGGCATGGCCAGCACCTCGCTGATGTCACGCTCGCCGAGCTTGTACTCCAGCACCGCGGCGTCGAACCGCCGTCCCTCGCACACCTCGCAGGGCGACTCGACCGTGGCGAGGATGCCCAAGTCCGTGAAGACCACGCCCACGCCGTTGCAGTTGGGGCACGCGCCCTCGGAGTTGGCCGAGAACAACGCCGGCTTGACGCCATTCTCCTTCGCGAAGGCCTTGCGGATCGGGTCGAGCAGGCCGGTGTAGGTGGCGGGATTGCTGCGCCGCGATCCGCGGATCGCCCCCTGGTCGATGGCGACGACGTCCTCGAGCTTCGCGACCGAGCCGTGGATCAGCGAGCTCTTGCCCGATCCCGCGACCCCCGTCACGACGACGAGGACGCCCCGCGGGATGTCGACGTCGACGTCCTGCAGGTTGTGGCTGTTCGCACCCCGGATCTCGAGCTGGCCGGTGGGCTTGCGGACCTCGTCCTTGAGCGAGGCGCGGTCGTCGAGGTGCCGCCCGGTGACCGTGTCGCTCTCGCGCAGGCCGTCGACGGTGCCCTCGAACATGATCTGTCCACCGCCGCTGCCGGCACCCGGGCCGAGGTCGACGACGTGATCGGCGATCGCGATGGCCTCGGGTTTGTGCTCGACGACCAGCACGGTGTTGCCCTTGTCCCGCAACTGCAGCAGCAGCTGATTCATGCGGTCGATGTCGTGCGGGTGCAGCCCCACCGTGGGCTCGTCGAAGACGTACGTGACGTCGGTCAGGGACGACCCCAGGTGCCGGATCATCTTGGTGCGCTGCGCCTCGCCGCCGGACAGGGTGCCGGCCGGACGGTCCAGCGACAGGTAGCCCAGCCCGATCTGCACGAACGAGTCCAGCGTGTCGGACAGCACCTTGAGCAGCGGTGCCACGGACGGCTCGTCGAGGTCGTGGACCCAGGCCGCGAGATCGGTGATCTGCATGGCGCACGCGTCGGCGATGCTGATGCCCCGGATCTTCGAGGAGCGAGCGCCCTCGTTCAGCCGAGAGCCGTGGCACTCCGGACACGTCTGGAACGCGATGGCCCGGTCGACGAACGCCCGGATGTGCGGCTGCATCGCCTCGCGGTCCTTGGACAGCATCGACTTCTGGATCTTGGGGATGATCCCCTCGTAGGTGACGTTGATGCCGTCGACCTTGATCTTCGTCGGCTCCTGGTGGAGCAGGGCGTCGAGCTGCTTCTTCGTGAAGTCCTTGATCGGCTTGTCGGCGGGGAAGAAGTCCCCGTTGCGGAAGATCCGGCCGTACCAGCCGTCCATCGTGTAACCGGGGATCGTCAGGGCGCCGTCCTCGAGCGACTTCGTGTCGTCGTACAGGGCCGTCAGGTCGAAGTCGGAGACCGCACCGCGTCCCTCGCAGCGGGGGCACATGCCGCCGGTGACCGAGAACTCACGGCGCTCCTTGACGGTGCGCCCACCGGTCTCGAACGACACGGCGCCGGCGCCGCTGATCGACGCCACGTTGAACGAGAACGCCTGCGGCGAGCCGATGTGGGGCTCACCCAACCGGCTGAACAGGATCCGCAGCATGGCGTTCGCGTCGGTCGCGGTGCCCACGGTCGACCTCGGGTCGGCGCCCATGCGCTCCTGGTCCACGAGGATCGCGGTGGTCAGTCCGTCGAGGACGTCGACGTCCGGGCGCGCGGTCGTGGGCATGAAGTTCTGCAGGAACGCGCTGTACGTCTCGTTGATCAGCCGCTGGGACTCCGCAGCGATCGTGCCGAAGACGAGCGAGCTCTTGCCCGATCCCGAGACGCCGGTGAAGACGGTGAGCCGCCGCTTGGGCAGCTCGACGTCGACGTCCTTGAGGTTGTTGACGCGAGCGCCGTGAACGCGGATGAGGTCGTGGCTGTCGGCCGGATGGGTCACGCGGTGGTTCCTCCCGATGAGCGGTTCCTGAACGATAGCCGCGCCAGTACGGTGAGCGGAACGCCCGAAGGCGTCTGGGCGCGGCCTCGCGAAAGAGAATCCCGCGACCGTGTCGATCCCGGCCGACGCCGTTCGACGTCAGGGTGAGAGGGCGCGCGAGGCGCCCGGCGGAAGGGGACCACGATGACCAAGTACATGCTGATCATGCGCACGACGGACGCGGCACTCGAGGCGACGAAGGACCTCGACTTCGAGGAGATCATCAACGCGATGGGCGCCTACAACGAGGCGATGATGAACGCCGGGGTGCTCATCGGCGGCGACGGCCTGACCGATCCGTCCGAGGGGTTCGTCGTGGACTTCTCCGGTGAGGAGCCGATCGTCACCGACGGCCCCTACGGCGAGACGCACGAGCTGTTCAACGGCTTCTGGCTGCTGCAGGTCGGCTCCCGCGAGGAGGCCGCCGAGTGGGCCAGGCGCTGCCCGTTGGGGCCCGGCTCGAAGCTGGAGGTACGCCGCGTGACCGACGAGTCCGACTTCGCGGACTACGCCGACAACGAGTACGTGCAGAAGGAAGCCGGCTGGCGCGAGCAGCTGGGCACCGCCTGAGATGGATGACGTGTCCGGGACCCTCGATGCGCTGTGGCGCATCGAGGGCTCGCGGATCGTCGCCACCCTGGCCCGCGTCACGGGAGATCTGGCCGAGGCCGAGGACCTCGCCCAGGAGGCGCTCGCCGAGGCACTGCGGTCGTGGCCGACGACGGGCGTCCCCCGCAACCCGGCGGCCTGGCTGACGACGGTGGCCCGGCGGCGTGCGATCGACGGGTGGCGCCGCCGCGAGGCGTTGGACGACCGCCGTCGCAGCCTCGCCCGAGACCTCGCGTCGCTGGCGGACGACGTCTGGCAGCCGATCGACGACGACCTGCTGCGACTGGTCTTCACGGCGTGCCATCCGGCCCTGCCCCGCGAGGGACAGGTCGCGCTGACCCTGCGCGTCGTCGCCAGCCTGTCGACGGCCGAGATCGCCCGGCTGCTCGTCGTCTCCGTGCCGGCGGTCCAGCAACGGATCGTCCGGGCCAAACGGACGCTGTCCGAGGCGCGGGTCCCGTTCGAGGTGCCCGACCACACGGAGTGGAAGCCGCGGCTCAACGCGGTCCTGACCGTCGTCTATCTGCTCTTCACCGAGGGCTACGCGGCCACGAGCGGCGACCGGTGGGTGCGCCGCGATCTGGCCGACGAGGCGCTGCGCGTGGGTCGCGTCCTGGGCCGGCTACTCCCCCGCGAGCCCGAGGTCCACGGACTCGTGGCGCTCATGGAGCTGCAGGCGTCACGGTTCGCGGCGCGGACCGACGCGGCGGGCGACCCCGTCCTGCTGGCCGACCAGGACCGTCGGCTGTGGGACCAGGCCCAGCTCCGACGCGGGCTGGCAGCCCTGGACCGCGTCGATGCGCTCGGCCGCGGCCGCGGGCCCTATGCCCTGCAGGCGGCGATCGCGGCCTGTCACGCCACCGCCCCGTCCTTCGCCGCCACGGACTGGGAGCGGATCGTCGTCCTGTACGACGCACTGCTGGCCCTCTCCCCCGGTCCCGTCGTCCGACTGAACCGCGCCGCGGCGCTGTCGATGACGACCGACGGGACGAGGCCCGCACTGGCCGAGGTCGAGGCGATCACGGCCGGCGGCGACCTGGCGACCAGTCACCTCGTGACGAGCGTCCGGGCCGAGCTGTTGCAGCGCCTCGGCCGCACCGCCGAGGCGCGCGGGGAGTTCCTCAGCGCCGCCGCACAGGCCACGAACGATCGCGAGCGCGCGTGGCTGGAGGGCAAGGCGGCGAAGCTCGCTCCCTCGTGACTCCGGGTGGATCGCCCGTCAGGAGCGGTCCAGGACCGTGCAGAGGCAGGCCTTGTTGCCCTCGGCATCCTCCAGCACGACGAACGACGGGGACTCGGAGTCGTCGACGACGCGGCCCCCGGCGGCGACGGCCGCCTCGATGCGGGACGGCAGCTGGCCGGCCGGGATCCAGATGTCGAGGTGGAAGCACATCTGCGGCACGCCGTCGCGCGGCGGCGTGGGCTGGAACCACAGCAACGGCACCTGCTCGGTGGGATCGACGACCTGCTCGCCGTCATAGGCGTCGGCCTCACCGGTCAGGACGGCGGCCCAGAACGGGCCGATCGTGTCCTTGTCGACGGCATTGAGGGCGATCTCGAGGCGCGTGAGCCGGCCGGGATCGGCCTCGAGTCCGCGCTCGGCCGCCAGGTCACTGATGATCCGCGCCAGATCCAGGTCGCGATCGGTGACCGCTCCGGTGTCATGGCTGGTCAGGGTGATGTCGGCATGGGTATAGGTCAGCTGCACGTCCGGGTGGTGGTTCGCGGCCTCCGCCGCCGCACCGATGTCCACGAGGAAGTCCAGACCTGTCGCGAAGTCGCCCGTGCGGAACCGGGCATGCAGGCTGTGGACCAGTGGCCGCCAGTCGTCCAGACCGGCAGCGATGATCGTCGGGGTGTCAACCGTGCTCATGGAGCCAATATCACCCGGTCGCCCGATCTGCGCCAGCCCAGAGTGTTCGGCTCTTCCGGACACCTGCATGCCGGTTGTAGCCTCGAAATCCGACCAGACCGCGAGGGGTGCGGCGTGCGCAAGGTGACCTATTCGATGGGCCTGTCCCTCGACGGCTACGTCAACGGACCGGACGGCACCTTCGACTGGCCCGGCTTCGGCGAGGAGGTGTTCGCCTTCAGCATCGAGGAGATCCGCCGGGTCGACGTGCACCTGATGGGCCGGAACCTCTACGAGACGATGCTCTACTGGCAGGACCCGGCCGAGCAGCCGGGCTTCGGCGAGGCCGAGTGGACGTGGGCCCACCTGTGGAACCCGCTGCCGAAGGTCGTGTTCTCACGGACCTTGTCCAGCGTCGAGGGCGCCGCGACTCTGGCGACGCGCGCCCTGGCCGACGAGATCGAGGCGCTCCGGGCCGAGCCCGGCGACGGAGACATCGCCATCGGCGGCGCCAGCCTCGCCAAGCAGGCTGCCGAGCTCGGCCTGATCGACGAGTACTGGATGCGCGTCTACCCCGTGCTGGTCGGCGGCGGAAACACCTATTTCGCCCACGACGAGCAGCGCCTCGATCTCGAGTTGCTGGACGCTCGGACGTTCGCCTCCGGCGTGCAGTTCCTGCGCTACGGCGTCGTGCGCTGACCGACGCTCAGCGCCAGCCCAGGCCGGGCGCGACGTACGTCAGCAGGCTCTCGATCACGTGGGCGTTGTAGTCCACGCCGAGCTGGTTCGGCACCGTGATCAGCAGCGTGTCCGCCGCGGCGATCGCCTCGTCCTCGCGCAGCTCCTCGATCAGGCGGTCGGGCTCGGCGGCGTACGTGCGGCCGAACCGGGCCGCTCCTCCCTCGAGGAAGCCCACCTGGTCGGTGCTGCGGGACTCGCTACCGAAGTAGGCACGGTCCAGGTCCGAGACCAGCGGAAAGATGCTGCGGCTGACCGAGACGCGCGGCTCACGCTGGTGTCCGGCGGCCGTCCATGCATCGCGGAAGCGCTGGATCTGCTCGGCCTGCAGCTGGTGGAACGGCACGCCCGTGTCCTCGGTCAGCAGCGTCGAGCTCATCAGGTTCATCCCCTGCTCGGCGGTCCACTCGGCAGTCGCGCGCGAGCCGGCGCCCCACCAGATGCGGTCACGCAGCCCCGGCGACTGCGGCTCCAGCGGGAGGCGTCCCGGCGGGTTCGGGAACATCGGCCGCGGGTTCGGCTCGGCGAAGCCCTCGCCCTTGAGCACCTCCAGGAGGACCTGCGTGTGGCCGCGCGCCATGTCGGCGTCCGTCATGCCCTCGGGCGGCTCGAAGCCGAAGTACTTGTAGCCGGCGATGACCTGCTCCGGTGATCCCCTGCTGATGCCCAACTGCAGCCTGCCGCCGGAGATGAGGTCGGCGGCTGCCGCGTTCTCCGCAAAATACAAGGGATTTTCGTACCGCATGTCGATGACGCCGGTGCCGATCTCGATCCGCGAGGTGCGCGCGCCGATCGCGGACAGCAGCGGGAACGGCGACGCCAGCTGGCGCGCGAAGTGGTGCACGCGGAAGTACGCGCCGTCAGCGCCGAGCTCCTCGGCAGCGACGGCCAGGTCGATCGACTGGAGCAGCGCGTCCGCTCCCGACCGCGTGGCCGATTGCGGTGAGTCCGACCAGTGGCCGAAGGACAGGAACCCGATGTTCTTCATGTCCGGGTCAACGTCCTGCGTCGTGGATCATTCCGTGACGACCAGGAGGTCGCCCACCTCACAGTCGAGCGCGTCGCAGATCGCGGTGAGCGTCGTGAACCGGATCGCCTTGGCCCGGTCGTTCTTGAGGACGGACAGATTGACGACCGTCACGCCCACGAGCTCGGCGAGCCTCGTCAGCGTCATGCCCCGCTGGGCCAACAGCTCGTCCAGCCGGCAGTGAACCCGGTGCGCCTCGTCCTGCGGAGGCATCAGACCAGGCCCTCGGAGTCGCGCTGCATCCGCTCACCCGTGTGGAACACGCTGGCGATGCATCCGGCGACCATCGCGGCGAACAGGGCGAGGAAGGAGATGTTCATCGAGATCTCGAACCCGGGATCGTCCGCCGTGGTGAGCTTCGCGAGCGCGCCGTTGGCGGCACCGGTGGTCGCGACGGTCGTGAGCAGCCAGCCGAGGACGGCCGTGAGCGCCGCGCCGGTGACGAGCCGGGTGTTCGTGCGGCTGAAGAACTCCCCGGCTCCGATGTTGCGGAGCAGCCAGGTCAGGCACACGAGCACGACGATGATGCTCACCGCGGGCACCACGATCGACGCGATGACCGCGCCGTACGAGGTCGGCGACAGGTCGCTGACGCTCACCGTGACGCGGTCGATCTCGACCGGGATCGCGTCACCGACGCCGCTGATCGCGATCGGCTGGGTCGACGTCTGGAGGTCGACGTCCACCGGCACGTCCCGGTTCGGCAGCACCTCCCTCAGCCGCGAGACGGCATCGGTCAGCGTCGCCAGGATGCCGATGAGGGCGAGGCTGGCGGTGAACCACACGTCCGCGCGAGTGGCGGTGCCGAAGGGTGCCTTCATGGCTTCTCCATCCATATCGTTTGTCGATGTTATCGAAACACGATATCCCTGAGGCCGTCAAGACCCTCCCCTCCCCCGCGTCGGGCTGCCAGACTGGGCGCATGCCCGTGACCCGCCTCGTCGCCGCGACCGACGCCGAGGCCCTCGCCGACGTCCTGAGCCGGAATCGCGAGGCGATGGCGGCCATCGAGCCACGACGTCCCTCGATCTACTTCACGACGAAGGGCCAGCGGGCGATCATCCAGGACGCCCTGCGCCGCTACTCCGAGGGGCTCGCCTTCCCGCGCGTGATCCTCGATGACGACACGGTGGTCGGTCGGATCAACCTCAGCGAGATCGTCCAGGGCCCGGCCCGCCGGGCCGAGCTCGGCTACTACCTCGACGCGAAAGCACAGGGGCGCGGCCTGGCCACTCGCGCGATCGACGAGATCGTCACCCTGGCGTTCGGGCGGCTGGGGCTGCACCGCATCCAGGCGGCCACCCGCCTCGACAACGCCGCCAGCCAGCGCATCCTGGAGCGCAACGACTTCGCCCGGGTCGGGATCGCCCGCGACTACCTGCGCGTGGGCGGTGCCTGGCGCGACCACGTGCTCTACGAGCGGATCGCCGCGCAGTGACCTAGCGTCGGGTGCCATGAAGACCATCGCCCGACTCGCGCTCGGCGCCATGCTCGCCTTCGCCGGAGTGAGCCACCTGACCTTCGCCCGCGACGAGTTCGACGCCCAGGTCCCCAACAGCATCCCGCTGGACGAGGAGTTCGTGGTCGTGGCGTCCGGCATCGTCGAGATCGCCCTCGGTGCGGCGTTCATGGCCCTGCCGCGGCAGCGGCGCGTCGTCGGCCTCATCGGCGCGGCCTTCTTCGTCGCGGTGTTCCCCGGCAATGTCTCGCAGTACCTCAACGGGGTGGACGCGTTCGGCCTGGACAGCGACCGTTCGCGCCTGATCCGGCTGTTCTTCCAGCCCGTCCTCGTGGTGTGGGCGCTGTGGTCGACCGATGCGCTGCAACTGGTCAGAGAACGCCGGCAACGCGGAACTGCACGCTGATCCTGGGGCCCACGGCGCGCGCGGTCTTCAAGATCGCGTGCTCCCACGTGCGCTGACAGCTGCCGCCCATGACCGACAGGTCACCGTGACCGAGACTGAACCCGGTCTGGGGTCCTCCGCCGGCGGGGCGCAGACTCAGCTTGCGCTCGGCGCCGAGCGACAGGATCGCGACCATCGTGTCCTCCGTGCGGCTGCGGCCGATCCGGTCGCCGTGCCACGCCACCGAGTCGTTGCCGTCGCGATAGAAGCACAGGCCGGCGGTGACGAACGGCTCGCCGAGCTCGTCGCCATAGTGCGCCGAGAGGGCGTTCCGCGCCTCCTCCAGTGCGGGGTGGGGCAACGTGCGACGCGGCCCGTAGAAGCACAGCAGTCGCGGGACGTCGACGACCCGCTCGTACATCTCACGGCGCTCCTCGCGCCACGGGACCTCGGTGCGCAGCACGTCGAACAGCTCGTCCGATCCGGTGACCCAGCCCGGAAGTGTGTCCACCCAGGCGCCGTCGGAGAGCTCGTGACGCCGCACTCCGTCGAGCGGACCGACGCGCACCCCGGCGTCGCCGTCGAGCAAGGATCCCTGGAGCCACATGACTGCCACTCTACGACGAAGACAGAACAGGTGTTCGATCACGGCGCGCGGCGTGTCACGCGTGAACGGCTCGCCAGAACGCGTCGAGATACTCGGGCGGCTCCGGCGTGCCCATCCCCTGGCGCGTCAGCAGCACGCCGCCCACGCCCGCCTCGGGATCGACCCACAGGCTCGTCCCGGTTCCGCCGTCCCAGCCGAAGCGACCTGGATGCGAGGACGGGTAGCGCGCCGTGTTGTCGACGCCGACTCCCAGCCCCCAGTCGACGCTGGGCTCCAGGAACTCGTGGGACATGGCGCGCGCCGACTCCCCCAGCGTGACGGTGCGCAGGGCGTCGAACGACGCCGCGGAGATCACCGGCCCGCGCGGTCCGCGCCCGCCACGCAGCAGCATGCGGACGAACTTCGCGAGGTCGTCGGCCGTCGACAGCAGCCCCGTCGCGGCCGACCGGAAGACCGGGACGTTCATCAGTCTCGGGTCGCCGATCGGCGCGACCTCGACGAACGTGCCACGGCGGTTCGGGAACCAGGACGACGGGACTCGATCGACGTTCTTCATCGCGATCGCGTACCCGGTGTCGTGCATGTCGAGCGGAGCGAGCACCTCCTCGCGCAGCACCAGGTCGAGTCGCCGTCGGGTGACCCGCTCGAGGAACACCGCCAGCAGATCGAAGGAGAACTGGTAGAGCCAGCCCTCCCCCGGCTGGTGGGCCATCGGCAGCGGTCCGGCGAGCTGGGCCCACCGGTCCGGGCGCACCACGGGCGGCTGCCAGGTCGAGACCAGGCCGCGGCGCTCGAACTCGCCGGCCAACGGATCCGTGGCGGTCGCCGTCATGTCCCAGCCGAACCCCGAGCCCATCTGCAGCAGGTCGCGGATCGTCGTCGGGCGCGTCGCCGGGATCGTGTCATCGAGGGCGGCGCCACGGGCGCGGAGCACTCGTCGGTCGGCGAACTCCGGCAGCCACCGGTCGATCGGCTCGTCGAGGACGAACAGACCTCGCTCGGCCAGCCGCAGCGTGAGGACCGCGACGATCGGCTTGGTGACCGAGGCGATCCGGAAGATCGAGTCGCGGCCCAACGGTCCGGCGGAGCCGATGCCGATCGTCTGGCGAGGACCACTGACGACCGCCCACGTCATCCCCGGGACGGACATCCGGCCGACGACGTCCCGCAGGTGCGGGGCGAGGTCGGCAGCGGTCATGTCCGGTCCCTCAGGCGTCGACGACGCCCGTGCGCGGCGTGATGACGGCCTCGCTGGACCACGGGAAGTTGATCCACCGGTCGGTCTGGCGCCAGGCGTAGTCCGGCTTGATGATCGAGCGCGGCTTCTCGTAGATCACGGCCGACCGCACGTCGCCGGCGTGCTCCCAGCAGATCCGCGCGACGAGCTCGAGAGTCTTGCCGCTGTCCGCCACGTCGTCGACCACCAGGACCGAGAGGTCGTCGAGCTCGGCGAGGTCCAGGAACGGAGGCAGCAGGGTCGGCTCCTCGCGGGTCGTGCCGACGCCGGTGTAGAACTCCACGTTCATCGTGAACAGGTTCTTGCAGTCCAGCGCGTAGGCGACCGAGCCGGCGGGGATGAGCCCGCCGCGGGCGATGCCGAGCACGATGTCGGGCCGGAAACCGGAGTCCGCCACGGTCTGGGCGAGCTCGCGGATCGCGGTTCCGTAGGTCGGCCAGGTCAGGATCTCGCGCTCGTCCATGCGCCCATCGTGGCACGATGACGAGCATGGACGTCACCCGATTCGGTCACGCAGCCGTGCTCGTCGAGGTCGCAGGCGCTCGCATCCTCCTCGATCCGGGCAATTTCAGCACCGCCGCCACCTTCGAGCTGACCGACCTCGACGCGATCGTGGTCACCCACCAGCACCCCGACCACCTCGACCGCGAGCGCGTCGGACCCCTGCTGGCAGCCAATCCGTCGGCCCGGCTGCTGGCCGAGCCGGAGACCGCCGCCACGCTGGAGGGCTGGGAGTCCACGGCCGGCGACGCGACCTACGAGATCGGCGGCGCCACGCTGACCGGCGTCGGCTCGCGTCACGCCGAGATCCTGCCGACCATCCCCCGCGTGGGCAACGTCGGCATGCTCGTCACCGCACCCGGCGAGCCGACGCTCTTCCACCCCGGCGACACCTACGAGTACCGGCCCGAGGACGTCGACATCCTCGCGCTGCCGCTCTCGGCGCCGTGGGCCAAGCTCAGCGAGACCGTCGAGTTCGCCCGTGCCATCGCGCCACGGACGGCGTTCCCGATCCACGACTGCACCGTCTCCGAGGCGGGCTACGGGATCTACTGGATGCAGCTGCAGAACCACGCCGGGATCGACGACCTGCAGCGGCTCCCCCAGGGCGGCGCCCTCAACCTCTGAGACCGGGGTGTCGGTATTCACACCCGGCACGCCTGGTGCAAACTGGCTTTATCTCACAACTGATATACGCTGGAGCGCATGACTCAGAACGACTCCTACCTCTCGCGGATCGGCACGCTGATCCGTGACGCGCGCCAGCACTCGGGCCTCACCCAGGCCCAGTTGGCGGCCGAGTTGAAGACCAGTCAGAGCGCGATCAACCGCATCGAAAAGGGTCAGCAGAACCTGACGCTCGACACGCTCGCCCGCATCGGGGCCGCGCTCGACTCCGAGCTCGTCAGCGTGGCCACGGCGACCGGACCGAGCCACCTGCGCGTCAAGGGCGGCACGACGCTGTCGGGCAGCATCGACGTGAAGTCGAGCAAGAACGCTGGCGTCGCCCTGCTGTGCGCGGCCCTGCTGAACACCGGCACCACGGTCCTGCGCAAGGTCGCGCGCATCGAGGAGGTCAACCGCCTGCTCGAGGTGCTGGAGTCGATCGGCGTGCGCACCACGTGGCTCAACGACGCGAACGACCTCGAACTCGTCGTTCCCGAGACCCTCGACCTGGCCAAGATGGACGCCGAGGCCGCCCGCCGCACCCGCAGCATCATCATGTTCCTCGGCCCGCTGATGCACCGCATGGAGGAGTTCGACCTGCCGTACGCCGGCGGTTGCGACCTCGGCACTCGCACGGTCGAGCCGCACATGACCGCCCTGCGCCCCTTCGGCCTCAAGGTCCTGGCGACCGAGGGCAGCTACCACGCCTCCGCCGCGCGCGGTGTCGTGCCGGAGCGTCCCATCGTCCTGACCGAGCGCGGCGACACCGTCACCGAGAACGCCCTGCTCGCCGCAGCGCGCCACGAGGGCGTCACGGTCATCCGCAACGCCAGCCCCAACTACATGGTCCAGGACCTGTGCTTCTTCCTCGAGAAGCTCGGCGTCGAGATCGAGGGCATCGGGACCACCACACTGCGCGTCACCGGCAAGCGCGAGATCCGCGGCGACGTCGACTACGCGCCCAGTGAGGACCCGATCGAGGCGATGAGCCTCATCACCGCCGCGATCGTCACCGACTCGAACATCACCGTTCGCCGCGTGCCGATCGAGTTCATGGAGATCGAGCTGGCACTGCTCGAGGAGATGGGCTTCCGCTACGACCGCTCCGAGGAGTACCTCGCCGAGAACGGTCAGACGCGCCTCGTCGACATCACGACGCACCCGTCGAAGCTGCGCGCGCCGATCGACAAGATCCACCCGATGCCGTTCCCGGGTCTCAACATCGACAACCTCCCGTTCTTCGCCGTCATCGCGGCGCAGGCCGAGGGTCAGACGATGCTGCACGACTGGGTCTACGAGAACCGCGCGATCTACCTGACCGAGCTGAACAAGCTCGGCGCCCAGGTGAAGCTGCTCGACCCGCACCGCGTCCTGATCGAGGGACCCACGCGCTGGAGCGGCGCCGAGCTGGTCTGCCCGCCGGCGCTGCGGCCCGCCGTGGTGATCCTGATCGCCATGCTCGCCGCGAAGGGCACCTCGGTGCTGCGCAGCGTCTACGTGATCAACCGCGGCTACGAGGACCTGGCCCTGCGCCTGAACGCCCTCGGCGCCGAGATCGAGACCTTCCGCGACATCTGAGATCCACGGCGGCGGGCCCGCCGTGGCCTAGGTTGGTGCGGGTGAGGACACCGCCGTACCTCGAGCACCCGCCGCCCATCGCCTTCGCCCATCGCGGAGGCGCGAAGGTCGAGGAGAATCTCGGGATCGAGAACTCCCTGGCCGCGTTCAGCCACGCCTACGAGCTGGGCTATCGGTACATGGAGACCGACGTCCGCTGCAGCCGCGACGGCGTCGTCTACGCGTGCCACGACGAGTTGCTCGACCGCCTGCTGGGCACCGACGACGCGATCGCCGACCTCGACTCGGCCACGATCGACCGGGCGCTGCTCGGCGACCGCGAGCCGATCGTGCGGTTCGAGACGCTCGTGGAGGCGCTCCCCGACGCCCGGTGGAACATCGACGTGAAGGCCGACGACGCGGTCGACGCCACCACCGACCTGGTCGAGCGGCTCGGCATCCTCGACCGGATCTGCCTCGCCTCGTTCTCGCACGCCCGCCTCGTCCGCATGCGCGCGCGCCACCCCGGGGTCGTCACGTCCGCGTCGTCGCGCGAGGTCGCGCAGATGGTGCTGACCCGGCGCGTGCCGGCCGCTCCCCTCATCTTCCAGGTTCCGGTCCGGCACGGGCACGCCCGCATCATGACGCCGGGCTTCCTGCGCCGGGCCCATCGCGCCGGCAAGCACGTGCACGTCTGGACCGTCGACGACCCGCAGGAGATGCACCGTCTCGCCGACCTCGGGGTCGACGGGATCATGACCGATCGCACCGACCTGCTCAAGAACGTGCTCCTCGAGCGCGGCCAGTGGAAGGACCCCGCATGACCCACGAGCTCGTCGCGAGCCAACGCAACCGAGGACGCGTCATCGCGTGGGGGCTGTGGGACTGGGGGTCGGCGGCCTTCAACGCCGTCATCGTGACGTTCATCTTCTCGGTGTACCTCGTCGAGGGCGTCGGAGACGACCTCCCCGGGCCGTTCCGCGCCGCCACGTGGCTGGGCCTGTCCAGCGCGGCCGGCGCGGTGCTGATCGCCGTCCTGGCGCCTGTCCTGGGCCGACGCGCCGACGCGGGCGGCGCGCGTAAGAAGACGCTGTTCTGGCTCACGTTCGCGGTCGTGCTCATCACCGCTTCGTTGTTCTTCGTCGAGAGCGACTGGCACTTCCTGTGGCTCGGCCTGGTCCTCCTGGCGGCCGGCTCGGTCATCTTCGAGCTGACCCAGGTGCCGTACTTCGCGATGCTGCGGCAGGTCTCGACGCCCGACGACGTCGGACGTGTCTCCGGCTTCGGCTGGGCCATGGGCTACTTCGGCGGCATCGTCCTGCTGCTCATCTGCTACTTCGGCTTCGTCGCCGGTGACGGCGACACGCGTGGCTTCCTCGGCGTCCCCACCGACAACGGACTCAACATCCGGCTGATCGCGCCGCTGGCGGCCGGCTGGTTCCTGCTGTTCGCCATCCCGCTGTTCCTCAAGGTGCCCGAGTTGCCGGCCACGGCGACCCCCGACGCGCCCAAGGTCGGCATCGCCGACTCCTACCGAGGCGTCTGGAACGACATCACCCAGATGTGGCGCGAGGACCGCTCCATCCTGAAGTTCCTCATCGCCAGCGCGTTCTTCCGCGACGGTCTCGCCGGCGTCTTCGCGTACGGTGCCGTCCTGGCCGTGTCGGTGTACTCGATCGACAAGGACGACGTGATCCTCTTCGGCGTGGCCGCCAACGTCATCTCGGCGGTGGGCGCCCTCCTGGCCGGACGGTGGGACGACTCCATCGGACCCCGCTCGGTGATCGTGTTCTCCCTGGTGTCGATGATCGTGTGTGGCACCGTCCTGCTGTTCGTCGAAGGTCCCCGGATGTTCTGGATCTTCGGTCTGGGTCTGTGCCTGTTCGTCGGGCCGGCGCAGTCCGCCTCGCGGACGTATCTCACTCGCATCACGACGCCGGGTCGCGAGGGCCAGAACTTCGGCCTCTACGCGATGACCGGACGCGCGGTCTCGTTCATGGCGCCCTTGATGTTCGCCCTCACCATCTGGGCCGGAAACCTCATCCTGGGCACCGACACCGACCGCTGGGGAATCGCTGGGATCATGGTGGTTCTAGCCGTCGGACTGCTCCTGCTCCTGCGGGTCCCCCGCGAGGTCGAGGACCGCGCCCGCGCCATCGTCGGCTGAGTCGCGAAAAGCTGCTCTCAGGGGAATCTCACGGATCTGTCGTACGTTGGACAGGACGGAGACCTTTCAGAAGGGGGACCGACGATGGCAGAACGAGCCTTGCGCGGAGCGCGGCTGGGAGCCCAGAGCTTCGAGGACGAGCGCGGAGTCGAGATGGCGCCGCGCCAGCAGATCGAATACGTGTGCGCCGACGGACACACCTTCACGGTGACGATGTCCGACGAGGCCGAGGTTCCGGCCGAGTGGGAAGATCCCAAGACCGGTCAGATGGGACGCCGGGTCGGCGGAGCCGAGCCGGACCGCAAGGAGCAGAAGGCCGTGCGCACGCACTGGGACATGCTCCTGGAGCGTCGTTCCGAGGCTGAACTCGAGGAGATCCTCACCGAGCGGCTGGAGATGCTGCGTGGCGGCGAGATCGGCCCCCCGCACCTGCACCGCAAGAGCAAGTCGCGGAAGAAGTCCGTCAACGCCTAGCGGCGAACGGATTCATCCGCTGGAGGCCCCACACGGTGACCCGTGTGAGGGCCTCTTTCACGATGTCGAGGCTCATCTTCGACTGACCGTGCACCCGCTCGACGAAGGTCACGGGGACCTCGGCGACGTCGAGTCCGGCGAGCCGGGTCTGGCGCGTCATGTCGATCTGGAAGCAGTAGCCCTGCGACTCGACGGCGTCGAGGTCGATCGCCTCGAGCGTCTCGCGTCGGAAGGCCCGGAAGCCTGCCGTGGCGTCCTTGACCCCCAGGTTCAGCATGATCCGGGCGTACAGCGACGCACCGCGTGAGAGCGCCTCGCGCCGCTTGGGCCAGTTGACCACCGAGCCGCCGGGGACCCAGCGCGACCCGAGGGTCAACGGGACGCCCGACCGCGCCGACTCCAGCAGCTTGCCGAGGTCCTCGGGCCGGTGGGAGCCGTCCGCGTCCATCTCGACCAGCACGTCGTAGTCGCGCTCGAGCCCCCAGGCGAAGCCGGCCCGGTAGGCGGCGCCGAGACCCTCCTTGCCCTGGCGGTGCAGAACGTGGATCCGAGGGTCCTCGACCGAGAGCTTGTCGGCGATCTCGCCGGTGCCGTCGGGCGAGTTGTCGTCGGCGACCAGGATCTCGACGTCGGGCTGCTCCTTGAGCACGCTCTCGCAGATCCAACCGACGTTGTCCGCCTCGTTGTAGGTCGGAATGATGATCAACGTCTTCATGGCCGCTCCAGTCGTAACTTCCGTTTACCGAGGGCCCATCCTGCCACGGACATGACGTAGATCACCACCGCCCATCGGTGCCCCCACGTCGTCGCCGGCGTCGTGCCGCGTGCGGCCTGCACCTGTGCGACCACGGTGGCGGGCTCCTTGGGCTCGGCGCGGCCCTCGACGCGGCCGCTCGGATCGACGATACCCGTGATCCCGTTCGTCGACGCGACCGTCACCCAGCGCCCCGTCTCGATCGCCCGCAGGCGCGAGATCGCCCACTGCTGCTGGGGCTGCACGCCGCGGCCGAAGTCCATGAAGCTGGCGTTGCTGGTCTGGACGGCGAGGATCTCGGCGCCACGCTCGACGGCCCCGTGCACCGCGCCGTCGTAGGCGATGTCCCAGCAGATCGTCAGCCCGATGGCGAGGTCGTCGAGCGTCATGACGCCGGGCTCGTCGCCGGCGAGGATGTCGCGTGGGATGTCGCGGTCGAACCGCGGGACCAAGGAGCCCAGCTGGGCGCGGAACGGCACGTACTCGCCGTAGGGCACCGGGTACTGCTTCAGGTAGATGTCGTCGCGCGGCCCGTTCGCGTCGACCAGGACCGAGGCGTTGTACGCCGTGTCCTCACGAGGACCGTCCAGCAGCGCGCCGACCAGGATGGGAGCGTCGAGCCGGGCGGACAGCTCCGTCAGCTCCTGACGGGCCCACGGGTTCTTGATCACGTCCAGGTCGGAGCCGTTCTCGGGCCAGATCACGATGTCGACCGGCTGGTCGATGCGCTCGGTCTCGGCGAGGTGGAGCCGGAAGATCTCGGCGCGCGGCCACTGCAGGAACGGCCCGGGGGTGTTGCCCTGGACCACCGCGACGGTGCGGGACTCTCCCCCGTCGGCGATCCCCACGGGCAGGAAGAGCCCGATCGCCGGGATGGCCACGGCGGCCGCCAGCGCCGTCAGCCGGCGGTCCTTCACGGCCACCACGAGCAGCCCGGCCATCAACGCCATCAACCAGGACGTCGCCGGCAGCGCCACGAGGCGCACCCAGCCCTCCAGCGGCGTGTCCAGCGCCGTGTGGGCCAGCCGGCCCCACGGGAAGCCGCTCAGCGGGAACGCGCCGCGCAGCTGCTCACCGGCGACCCAGACCGCAGCGGCCCAGACCGGCCAGAAGGGAGCCCACACGGCCGCCCGCAGCGCCCACGTGATGCCGGCGAGGAACAGCGCCTCGATCGACACGAGGGCCACCCACGCCCACGGGTCGACCGCGTTCATCCACCAGATCAGCGGGCCCATGAAGGCCAGCCCGAACACCAGGCCGGTCAGCAACACCCGCCACACGGGCGCATCACGCAGCGTCCGGACGACGGCGAGGTACCCGGCCAGGGTCAGGACCATGAGGCCCGGGACGGCGAGCGGCTCGAAGGCCGCGGCGGACGCGGCGCCGAGCAGGGCGGCCGCGAGGACCTGTCTCACAGGCGGACGAGGTCGCGCGGGGTGTTGTTCAGCACCTCGAGACCGTCCTCGGTGCACACCGCGATGTCCTCGATGCGCGCGCCCCACTGGCCCTCGACGTAGATCCCCGGCTCGATGGAGAAGGCCATGCCCGGCTCCAGCACCGTCGTGTTGCCCTCGACGATGTAGGGCTCCTCGTGCGTCTCCTGGCCGATCCCGTGGCCGGTGCGGTGGATGAAGCGGTCGCCGTATCCGGCGTCGGCGATGATCTGACGGCCGATCGCGTCCACCGACTCGGCGCTCACGCCGGGACGGGCGTACTCACGCTGCGCCTGCTGGGCCTCCTGCAGGACGGCCAGCATGGCGATGTAGCCCGGGTCGGGCTCGCCGCCCGCGACGTAGTTGCGGGTGGAGTCCGAGCAGTAGCCCGCGGGGGTCGTGCCGCCGATGTCGACGACGACCGGCTCACCCGCGCCGATCACGCGGTCGGAGACCTCGTGGTGCGGGGACGCGCCATTCGGGCCCGAGCCGACGATGACGAAGTCGACCTGCTCGTGGCCCTCCTCGACGATGGCGCGGGCGATGTCGGCCCCCACCTCGCGCTCGGTGCGGCCGGGACGCAGCCACTCTCCCATCCGGGCGTGGACGCGATCGATCGCGGCGCCGGCCTCGCGCAGCGCCTGCACCTCGGCGTCGTCCTTGACCGCCCGCAGTGCCGACACGAGCTGTCCTCCGAGCACGAAGCTCGACTCGGGCAGCGCCTCCTGCAGGGCGAACACGCGCGACGCCCACATCTGGTCGTCGACGGCCACGACGTCGGCATGGCGGACCAGATCGGCGACGATCGCGTAGGGGTCGTCGGTCTCGTTGAAGGTGACGATCGGCATCGACACGTCCGCCGCCTCGGCGGCCGCTCGCTCGAGTCCGGGAACCACGAGGTGGCTCCCCAGCTGGGTCACGACGAGGCAGGTGAGTCGCTCGAGCGGCTTGGCGGCGTATCCGGTGAGGTAGCGCAGATCAGCGCCGGGGGTCACGAGCAGGGCATCGACACCGTGCTGGCTGGAAAGGATGCGGGCGCGGTCAAGGCGTTCAGTCACACCCCGAGGCTATCTGGCGGAACCCGAGCGGATGTGTGACCGTAGGGCCTATCTCTCCACACACCCAGGATCGGGGGATCCATGAAGAAGGCAGTCATCGCCGTATCGACGGCGGTCCTCACCGCCGGCCTCGTCACCGCGTCACCCGCGGTAGCGAAGCCGGGCCCGACGGCACCGAAGGGTCAGACCACCAAGCTGACCGAGGCCGTCACCGTCAACGGAATTCTGAAGCACCTACGCCAGTTCCAGGCGATCGCCAACGCGAACGACGGAAACCGTGCCTCGGGCCTGCCCGGGTACGAGGCCTCCGTCAACTACGTGACCCGCGAGCTGGAGAAGTCCGGCTACGACGTCACGAAGCAGGAGTTCACGTTCCCGTACTTCGAGGAGCTCACCCCGACGACGCTGACCGTCGCGGGTGCCGAGGTCGCGTCCGGCATCGCGACCTACTCCGGCAGCGGCAGCGTCACGGGTCCGATCGTCCCGACGAACGACATCCAGATCCCGCCGGGCGCCGAGCCCAACAGCAGCACGTCCGGCTGCGAGGCGTCTGACTTCCCGGCCGCTCCCACCACGGATGCCATCGCGCTGACCCAGCGCGGCACCTGCACGTTTGAGGCGAAGGTCGACAACGCCGTGGCCGCGGGCTACGACGCCGTGATCCTCATGAACGAGGGCCAGCCGGGCCGCACGGACCTCATCAACGGCACGCTCGGCGTCCCGAAGGACGTCCCGGTCACGGGTGTCTCCTACGAGGACGGCGCCGCGATCGCGGCGCAGGGCACCCCGACCGGCACGCTGACGACCTCGGTCGAGGCCGATCCGAACCGTACGACGTGGAACGTCATCGCCGATCTGCCGAAGTCCAAGCTCAAGAAGATCAAGAACGAAGACCAGGTCGTCGTCGTCGGCTCGCACCTCGACAGCGTCACCGAGGGACCGGGCATCAACGACAACGGCTCCGGCTCGGCCGGCACCCTGGAGATCGCCAAGCAGCTCTCCAAGACCGGCCTGGACCGCAAGCTCCAGCGTCCGGTCCGCTTCGCCTTCTGGGGCGCGGAGGAGCTGGGTCTGCTCGGCTCGGAGCACTACGTCGCGAGCCTGTCGTCCGACGAGCTCTCCGAGATCTACGCGAACCTGAACTTCGACATGATCGGCTCGCCGAACTACGCGCGGTTCGTGTACGACGGTGACGGCTCGAACGGCGAGGCCGGCCCGGCCGGATCGGGCGAGATCGAGAAGATCTTCACGGACTTCTTCGCCAGCAAGAAGCTCGCCAGCGAGCCGACGGCGTTCGACGGCCGGTCCGACTACGGTCCGTTCATCGCGGTCGGGATCCCGGCCGGCGGACTGTTCAGCGGTGCGGAGGGCGTCAAGACGCCTGAGCAGGTCAAGCTGTACGGCGGCACCGCCGGCGTCGCCTACGACCCGTGCTACCACCAGGCGTGCGACGACACGACCAACATCAGCGTGAAGGCGCTGAACGAGTTGGGCGACGCCGCGGCGCACGCGGTGGCGACCATCGGTCTGTCGAAGTCCGGCCTGTACCCCGACGGCAGCCGCAAGGCCGCCAAGAAGGTCACGGGCAAGGCCATGAAGAAGGCACACGGCAAGGCCCACGGTCACGCGGGCGCCGCTCGCTGATCACCCGCGCTCGTCCCCGTCACCGCTCGCGGTGGCGGGGACGACGCATGTCCGGGCGTGCCATCATGACGCCATGTCCTCGCGACTGCTCCTGCTCGACACCGCCAGCCTCTACTTCCGCGCGTTCTACGGCGTGCCCGACTCGATCAAGGCCGCCGACGGCCGCCCCGTGAACGCGATCCGCGGCATCGTCGACTTCCTGGCGACGCTGCAGTCGCGCTACGAGCCCGAGGTCGTGGTCGCGGCGTGGGACGACGACTGGCGGCCGGCGTGGCGCGTCGAGCTGCTCGACACGTACAAGACGCACCGTCTCGCCGACCCGGAGGCGGGCATCGAGGAGACGCCCGACCTGCTCGCGCACCAGGTGCCCCTCATCGCCGAGGTGCTCACCCTGGCGGGCGCCACCGTGGTGGGCGCTCCCGAGGCCGAGGCGGACGATGTCATCGGCACCCTCGTGCGGCGGTGGGACACCGGCGTCGACGTCGTCACGGGAGACCGCGACCTCTTCCAGCTGGTCGACGACGCCCGCGACGTCCGCATCCTCTACACCGCCCGCGGCGTCAGCAAGCACGACGTCGTCGACGCGGCGTGGGTGCGCGACAAGTACGGCATCGAGCCGAGCCAGTACGTCGACTTCGCCGTCATGCGCGGGGACGCGTCCGACGGACTGCCCGGCGTCGCCGGGATCGGCGACAAGACCGCTGCGACGCTGCTGGGCGAGTTCGGCGACCTGGCCGGGATCCGCGCCGCGGCCGCCGACCCCTCGTCCTCCCTGCGGCCGAGGATCCGCCAGTCGCTGCTGGACTCGGCCGACTACATCGACGCCGCCGTCCAGGTCGTCACGGTGCGCCCTGACCTGGACCTGGCCGACCCGGTCGCCGGCGCCATCGACGTCGACGGGCTGCGCGCGTTCGGCGAGCAGTGGAACGTCGCCGGCCCGATCGAGCGGCTGCTGGAGTCCGTCAGGACGTGACGCTGGAGTACGCCACGACGCCGGTGCGCAGCTCGTCCAGCGCGGCACGCGCCGAGTCGCGCACCGTGCCCGGACCGGCCGCGTCGGCGATCTGGGCGACGGTGTCGATGAGCTGCTTCATCGCCCGCACGAAGTCGCCGGCCGCCATCTCGGCGGCGCCCAGGACCAGGTCCAGACTGGTGCCCTCGCACCACATCCAGACCGCGTACGCGAACCCGAAGTCCGGACGGCGCAGGAACTTCAGCCGGTGCTCGCGCTCCAGCTGGTCCAGCTCGAGCCAGAGCATGCCCAGCGACTCGGCCGCCCGGGCGACCGCCTTCGTCGGGAACCGGGCCGGCGGCGCGTCCTCGGAATTGCGCGCGGCGTAGGTCAGGCCGCTGGCGACCGCGGCGAACTCCGCGGGCGACAGCCCTTCCCAGACGTCATTGCGCAGCGACTCGCTGACGATGAGATCCGACTCGCCGTAGATGCGCTGCAGGCGCCGGCCCTCCGCCGTGACGTCATCGCCCTCGAGGTAGCCCAGCGCGTCCAGCACGACGCACACCCGGTCGAACTGGCGGGCGACGCTGTTCGTGCGCTGCTCGACACGGCGGCGCATGCTCTCGGTCTCGCGGTCCAGCGCGATCATGCGCTCGGCCCAGCGGGCGTGCGCCTCACGGTCGGGGCAGCTGTGGCACGGATGGTCGCGCAGCTGACGGCGCAGCTCGGCGATCCGCGGGTCCTCGACGGTCGGGCCGTCCCGGTACGCCCGCGGGTAGTCCGCCAGGTGACCTGCGCGGTCGCGCAGGGACGAGGCGAGGTCACGCCGCGACTGCGGGTCGCGCGGGTTGAACGCCTTGGGGATCCGCATCTGCATCAGCGGCTCGACCGGGCTCGGAAAGTCGACGGCGGCGAGTCGCCGGGCGTGCCGGTTCGCCGTCAGCACCATCGGGCGCGGTCCGTCGAGGTTGCCCGCGTCGGGATCGAGCACGACCGCCAGGCCCGAGAACTTGCCCGCCGGCACGTTGATGACGTCCCCGCGCTTCAGCCGGCCGAGGGACTCGAGGGCCGCCTCGCGCTTGGCCGCGCGACGGGACTTCGAGCCGGCCGACTCCAGTTCGCTGATCTTGCGGCGCAGACCCATGTACTCCATGAAGTCGCCCTGCTCGCACATCGCCGACTCGCGGTAGCCCTCGATCGCCTCGTCGGCCTTGCGGACCTTGCGGGCGATGCCCACGACGGCACGGTCGGCCTGGAACTGCGCGAACGACATCTCCAGCAGCTCACGCGCGCGCTCGCGGCCGACCTGATGGACCAGGTTGACCGCCATGTTGTACGACGGCCGGAACGAGGAGTTGAGCGGATACGTGCGGGTCGACGCCAGGCCGGCCACGTGGCGGGCGTCCAGGCCGGGCTGCCAGAGCACGACGCCGTGTCCCTCGACGTCGATCCCGCGCCGGCCCGCGCGGCCGGTCAGCTGGGTGTACTCCCCCGGCGTCACGTCGACGTGGTTCTCGCCGTTCCACTTGGTCAGGCGGTCGATCACGACGGAGCGCGCGGGCATGTTGATGCCCAGGGCCAGCGTCTCGGTGGCGAACACGACCTTGACCAGACCTTCGCTGAACAGGTCCTCGACGCACTCCTTGAAGGTCGGCAGCATGCCGGCGTGGTGGGCGGCGATGCCGCGCCCGATCCCCTCGCGGAACTCGTGGAACCCCAGGACCGCCAGGTCCTCGTCGGGCAGGTGGGCGCAGGCGGCGTCCACGTGGGCGTGGATGGCCTCACGCTCCTCCTGCGAGGTGAGGATCAGCCGCGCCGCGAGGCACTGCTCGACGGCGGTGGCGCAGCCCGCCCGGCTGAAGATGAAGACGATCGCCGGCAGCATCCCCTCGGACTCGAGCTTGAGCACGATGTCGATCCGGTCCGGCGTGCGGTGGCGACTGCGCGGCCGTCGGCCGCCCTTCTGGGGGCGGCGCGAGCGGTTCTTGGCGAACGCGCGGTTCCACTGGGCGTCGTCGCGGGCCATCTGCTCGAGGGTGTGGTTGACCTCGGTGCTGTTCGGCTCGAACAGGTCGAACATCTTGCGGCCGACCAGCACGTGCTGGTGCAGGGGGACGGGGCGCTTCTCCTCGACGATCGTGTCGGTCTCGCCGCGCACCTCGTGCAGCCAGGCGCCGAACTCCTCGACGTTCGAGACGGTCGCCGACAGCGAGACGATCGACACCGAGGGCGGCAGGCCGATGATGACCTCCTCCCACACCGCGCCGCGGAAGCGGTCGGCGAGGTAGTGCACCTCGTCCATCACGACGTGCCCCAGGTTCTTCAGCGTCGAGGAGCCCGCGTAGATCATGTTGCGCAGCACCTCGGTCGTCATGACGACGATCGGGGCCTCACCGTTGATGGTGTTGTCGCCGGTCAGCAGGCCGACGTTCTCGGCACCGTACCGATCGGCGAAGTCACTGAACTTCTGGTTCGACAGCGCCTTGATCGGCGTCGTGTAGAAGCACTTGCGCCCGGTGGCCAGGGACAGGTGGACGGCGAACTCGCCGACCAGGGTCTTGCCCGAGCCCGTGGGCGCGGCGACCAGCACTCCGTGGCCGTCCTCCAGCGCCTCGCACGCCCGGACCTGGAACTCGTCGAGGCCGAAGGGGTAGAGGTCTCGGAAGGCCGCGACGTGAGGATGCTTGCGGTCCTTGCGGAATCGGGCGTACTGCTCGGCCGGGGTGGACATGCCTCCAGCCTACGGAGGATCAGTCGCCGAGGCCTCCAGGAGCCTCGAGCGGCGAGGCCTCTTCGTCGTCCCAGGCCTCCGAGCCGCGACCGCGGCGCCGGTCGGTGACGCGCGCGATGATCTCGGAGAGGAAGTACAACAGGCTCATCGGGATCGCCAGGAACAGGAAGGTCACGGGGTCGACGGTGGGCGTCGCGATGGCGGCGAACACGAAGATGCCGACGATGATCCACGGGCGCGCCCGGATCAGCTGAGCGCCGCTGACCGCGCCGATCCGGTTGAGGATCACCACGACCACCGGGATCTGCGCGCCGACGCCGAACAGGATGATCATGCGCGTCGCAAAGCTAAGGTAGTCGGCGCCGTTGAGCAGGTTGGTCCATCCCTCGGGGGCGAAGCCGACGAGCAGTTCGATCGCCTTGGGGAACGTCCAGTAGCCGACCCACGCGCCGCCCAGGAACAGCGGCAGGCAGGTCGCCGTGAGCAGCAGCGCGGCACGCTTCTCGTGCCGGTGCAGGGCGGGCAGGACGAAGGCCCACAGCTGCCACATCCACACAGGGCTGGACAGGACCAGTCCCGCGATGACGCTGGTCTTGAGCTGGAACTGGAAGGCCCCGCCGATGCCGCTGACGATCAGCTCGCTGTCGATGTTCTTCGCTTCGAGCGCGGGACGGACCTGCTCATAGGGATCGGTCAGCCACTCGAGGATCTGCGGGTAGAAGTACCAGGCGACGGCGACGCCGATCACGATCGACGCGAGCGCCTTCATCAGGCGAGCGCGCAGCTCCGCCAGGTGATCGAGCAGCGGCATCTCGCCGCCGGCGCCCGGACGGCGGCGGGCCGACCCGAATCCGAGGGCCACCCCGGTCAGCGGGTCGTGTCGTCGTGACGCTCGACCGCGGCGGGATCGATGGCCCGCGCCGTCGGGTCAGCCTTCTTGTCCTCTTGCTCGCTCTCGCGGATCTCGGACTTGAAGATGCGCAGCGCACGGCCGGAGCCTCGCGCCAGCTCGGGCAGCTTGCGGCCGCCGAACAGCAGAACGATGATCCCCAACACGATGAGGATCTCGGGGGCGCCGATGCCGTTGAACATGGGGAACTCCTTAGACGGAACTTGTTCCATCGTACGCGTCCACCGCTGAGCGGGCGGTGTCCCGTACCTGATCGGCGAAATCGGCCGGCTCCACGACACGAACGCCGCCGCCGGCGCGCATCACGACGCGGCGCAGCCACGAGGGGTCACTGCCGAAGAGTCGCGCCCGGACCGAGCCGTCGGGGCGCTCCTCCAGGACCTCCGTGCGGTACTGCTCGAGCACCCAGGTCGCTCCGGCGTCGATCTCGACGACGATCGACGGCGCGTCCGGTCCCAGGGGGAAGAGATCCTCCAGCCGGGTGCGGTGATCGGCGTCGGTCGTCACCGGCGCGTCGAGGACGGTGGCCGCGACGATCCGGTCGACGCGGAAGAGCCGCTCGGCCTCGACCTTGTGACACCAGGCCGACAGGTAGCGGTGACCGTCCTGCGTGAACGCGCGGTGCGGGTCGACCGTGCGCTCGGTCTGCTCGTCCCGGGTCTCGTTGGCGTAGACCATCTGCAGCTGACGCTCGCCGGCCAGCGCTTCGGCGACCGCGGTCTGCACGGCGGGGTCGACCTCGGGCAGGAGCACGTCGACGGACGTTTCGACATCGGTGCCGGCGGCCTCGGCCAGCTTGGCAAGGGCCGAGTCGATCAGCGCCGCCTGGTCGCCCGCCGCCGACTGACGGAGGGTGCGCAGCGCGACCATGAGCGCCGCGGCCTCACTGCGCGAGACGCGCAGCGGCCGGGACATGAACTCGGCGTCGCGGATGTAGACGACGCCCTCGTCCTGCAGGGCGGTGACGTCGAAGTCGATGAGCTCGCCGTGGAACTCCCCCCAGCCGGTGAGCATCATGATCTCGAGCTCGCGCTGGGCCTGGGCCGGCTTGATGTTGAACTCACGCGCGAGGTCGGCCAGCGGGATCCCCTGGTTGCTCTGCAGGTAGGGAACCATCGCCAGCATGCGGACGACCTGCTTCAGGGACGGGTTCACGCGTGGGCCTCCGCGATCGAGCGCAAGCGGGCGATGACGGCGTCACGCAGCTCGGGCGGGGACACGACGAACACGTCGGGGCCGTAGGAGGCGACCTCGGCCGCCAGGTCATCCAGCGCCGCGTAGGCGATCTCGACCTCGTCCGTCGCGCTGTCGACGGGATCGATCCGGACCGCGTAGCGGCGCAGCGACTGGCCGCGACCCGCCGCGACCCGCAGGACGGCAGAGGCGTTCGGCTCGGGCGGATACAGAGCGCGGGCGACCTTCTTCAGGTCGGCGTCCTCGGGGACCTCGTACTCCCCCGGCTCGCCGTCGGGCTTGACGTCGCCGACGATGCGCGAGAGCCGGAACAGGCGCGGGCCACGGCGGTCACGGTCGAAACCGCCGACGTACCAGCGCTCGCGGAACGAGGTCATGCCCCACGGCTCCAGGTGCCGCATCGTCGTCTCGCCGTCGGGGCGGCGGTACTCGAAGGCGATCGGCATCCGGCGGCCCGTGGCGTCGAAGACCGCGTCGAACGACGGCTCCTCGGCGCTGAGCCGCGCCTCGGTCATCCGCAGCACCGAGGGGTCGAAGTCGTTGCCGATGGCCTTGAGCTTGGCCAGCGCGGTCGTGGTCTCGGCGGCCATGCCGGCGTGGTCCCACAGCTGACCGGCCAGACCGATCACGGCGGCCTCCTCGACCGTCAGGTCGATCTGCGGCAGCTCGACCTCGGCCCGCAGCAGCCGGTAGCCCGTGACGCCCCCGAGGGCGTCGTAGGTGCCGGTCTCGATCTCGAGCCCGAGGTCGCGCAGCTCCTGCTTGTCCCGCTCGAACTTGCGCTCGAACGCCACGTCGGTGTCCTCGCGGTACTCGGCGATGGAGGACCGGATCTGGTCCTTCGTCAGGTACTGGTTCGTCGCCAGGAGGGTGAAGACGAGGTTCATCAACCGCTCGGTCTTCCGCTGCGCCATGAGCGACAGACTAGCTGGCGTCGAGCAGGTCCACGACGAAGATCAGCGGACCCTCGGGCTGACCGTTCTTCTTGGCGTCCTTGCCGTAGGCGTCGTCCGTGGTGCAGGTCACGACGATGCGGCTGCCGAGCGTGTTGCCGGGCACCTGATCGGTGAAGCAGCCCACGGCGTTGCCCTCGGCCAGCGAGATCTGGCGCGGGCCGCTCGCCCAGGACGCGTCGAAGACGTCACCGGCGGGGTACTTCTGGCCCACGTACTGGATCGTGACCGTGGCGCCCTTCTCGACCTTGTCGCCCTCGCCCTTGATCAGGACGTACGAACCGGACTTGCCGAGCTTGGCAGCGGTCTTCTTGGTCTTGACGAACTTGGCCGGCTGCTGGTCCTTGTCGTACGTCAGCTTCGGCAGCGAGGCGGGCGCCTTGACGGCCTTGCCCTCGGCCTTCGGCGGGATCTTGGAGACGAGGTCGAACACGAAGACCATCGTGTCGTCCTTCTCCAGGCCGAGCGACTCGACGCTCTGCAGCAGCGAGGCGCCGTCCTTGGAGGGCACCGACACCACGACGCGCGAACCGATGTCCTGGCCGACGAGACCCTTGTAGAAGCCCGGCAGCGCCGTCTTCTCGTTGAGCGTCAGCGTCATCGGCGTCTCGTTCTTGAACGAGTTGTCGAACTCCTTGCCCGTGCGGCCGTTCACGGCGACGTAGTTCAGCTTGATCGTGTCGCCGGACTTGATCTCGTCACCGCCGCCCTTGGAGACGACCTTGGCCTCGGTCTTCTCGGTGGTGTAGTCCTTCTCGACCTTCACCTTCGGGGTACCGGACTTGCTCACCTCGATCCCGTCGAGGTCATTGCCGCCGCCACAGCCAGCGAGGACGATGGATGCGGTGGTCATGGCAACCACGAGAGCGGTACGACGCACGATGAGGTTCCTCCTGAGGATCGATGCCGTGCCCACAGTAACGGCTGATTCCAAGGATGAACTGAGAGGTCACATCGAATCGATGAGGCGCTGGACGCGGTCGTCCTGCGAACGGAACGGGTCCTTGCACAGCACCGTCCGCTGGGCCTGGTCGTTGAGCTTCAGGTGCACCCAGTCGACCGTGAAATCGCGGCGCCGCTCCTGCGCCCGTGCGATGAAGTCACCGCGCAGCCGCGCCCGCGTCGTCTGCGGCGGGACGGACTTGGCGGTGAACACCTCGAGGTCGTTCGTGACCCGCGCGACCGCACCCTTGCTCTCGAGCAGGTAGAACAGGCCGCGGTCTCGACGGATGTCGTGATAGGCCAGATCGAGCTGAGCGATGCGCGGATCGGACCAGGACAGCCCGCGCTGCGTCCGGTAGCGATCGAGCATCCGGTACTTGATGACCCAGTCGATCTCGCGCTCGACGAGGCTGAGGTCCTCGCTCTCGACCGCCTTGAGCGTGCGCTCCCACAGGTCCATCGTCCGGTCGATCGTCGGCGTGCGGAGCCCGTTACGGTCGATGTACTCGGCGGCCTTGGCGAAGTACTCGGCCTGGATCTCCAGCGCCGAGAGCTCACGCCCGTTGGCCAGCTGGACCTTGCGGCGGCCCGTCATGTCGTGCGAGATCTCGCGGATCGCCCGGATCGGGTTCTCGAGGGTCAGGTCGCGCATCGTGACGCCGGCCTCGATCATCTTCAGCACGAGGTCGGTCGTGGCGACCTTCAGCATCGTGGTCGTCTCGCTCATGTTCGAGTCGCCGACGATCACGTGCAGGCGGCGGAACCGCTCGGCGTCGGCGTGCGGCTCGTCGCGGGTGTTGATGATCGGCCGCGAGCGCGTCGTGGCGCTGGAGACGCCCTCCCAGATGTGCTCGGCCCGCTGGCTGACGCTGAACACGGTGCCGCGAGGCGTCTGCTGCACCTTGCCGGCGCCCACGATGATCTGGCGCGACACCAGGAACGGGATCAGGACGTCGGCCAGCTTGCTGAACTCGCCGCTGCGGCCCACCAGGTAGTTCTCGTGGCAGCCGTAGGAGTTGCCGGCCGAGTCGGTGTTGTTCTTGAACAGGTAGATGTCGCCCTCGACACCGTCCTCGGCGAGGCGCTCCTGCGCGTCGAGCATGAGGCCCTCGAGGATCCGCTCCCCCGCCCGGTCGTGGGTGACCAGATCGACGATGTCGTCACACTCGGGCGTCGCGTACTCGGGGTGGCTGCCCACGTCCAGGTACAGGCGCGCGCCGTTGCGCAGGAAGACGTTGCTGCTGCGCCCCCACGACACGACGCGGCGGAAGAGATAGCGCGCCACCTCGTCCGGAGACAGACGGCGTTGCCCACGGAACGAGCAGGTCACGCCGTACTCGTTCTCGATTCCGAAGATCCGCCGGTCCATGCAGCCAGCCTAGACCTGTGAGCGCCAGCCGCACGTGACGAAGCTCACCGGGCGGAGGAGGGCGGGCCCACGGTCAGCCGAGCAGCTCGGCGACCCGCGACTCGGCCAGCCGCTTGAACTTCCGCGGCTGGCTGCGGGTGCGGTCCAGGACGGCCACCTCGAGGTCGCCCGGAGCGATCGTGCGGGCCGGCTCGGTGTCGTTGCCCAGCGCGGTCAGGGCGAGGCGCAGGGCGTCGGCCAGGGTCAGATCGGGCGTGTAGTGGGTGCGCAGATACTCCTCGACCTTGTCGCTCTGACCGCCCATGACGCCGTAGCTCTGGATGTCCGCGACGGAGCCGTCGTACGTGAGGCGATAGATCTGGTCGGCCTCGGGAGTCGCGCCGACCTCGGCGACGAAGATCTCGACCTCGTACGGCTTCTCGCCGCCGCTGGAGAAGATCGTGCCGAGGGTCTGCGCGTAGGCGTTGGCCAGTCCGCGCCCCGTGACGTCACTGCGGTCGTAGGAGTAGCCACGCATGTCGGCCAGGCGCACGCCGGCGATCCGCAGGTTCTCGAACTCGTTGTACCGGCCGACCGCGGCGAAGCCGATGCGGTCGTAGATCTCGCTGATCTTGTGCAGGGCCCGCGAGGGGTTCTCGGCGACGAAGACGATCCCGCCGGCGTAGCGGACGACCGCGACGGAGCGGCCCCGGGCGATGCCCTTGCGGGCGAAGTCCGCCCGGTCCTTCATCAGCTGTTCGGGCGAGACGTAGAAGGGGGTGGTCATCAGGGCGCTCCTAGGTCAGCGGGGCGGACGGGCCGTCGGGCGACTGCATGCGGCCGCCGATCACGGCGTCGGCGACGGCGGCGGTGCGGGACTCGTCCCAGGCGCGGTACCCGTCGCGGGTGATGACCGAGATCAAGGGGAAGATCCGTCGCGTGAGGTCGGGGCCGCCGGTGGCGGTGTCGTCGTCGGCGGCGTCGTAGAGCGCCTGGATCACGGCGGTGACCGCGTCGGACTCGCTCATGTTGGCGCGGTAGAGCTTCTTGAGCGAGCCGCGGGCGAACGTCGAGCCGGAGCCGACCGAGTGGAAGGTGCGCTCCTCGTTCTTGTTGCCCGTGACGTCGAAGGCGAAGATGCGGCCGCACTGGGCGTCGAGGTCGTAGGCCGCGAAGAGCGGGACGACCGCCAGCCCCTGCATGGCCATGGCGAGGTTCCCGCGGATGAGCGTCGCGAGCCGGTTGGCCTTGCCGTCGGTCGACAGCGTGATGCCCTCGATCTTCTCGTAGTGCTCGAGCTCGACCTGGAACAGGCGGGTCATCTCGACGGCGATGCCCGCGGTGCCGGCGATGCCGACGCAGCTGAACTCGTCGGTCGGGAAGACCTTCTGGATGTCGCGCTGGGCGATGACGTTGCCCATCGTGGCGCGGCGGTCGCCGCCCATGACGACTCCCCCGTCGAACGTCGCGGCGACGATGGTCGTCCCGTGCGTCACGTCGAGACCGGACACGGACCCTCCGGAGGCGTTCGGCAGCAGATCAGGGGCCTGAGTGGCGAGGAACTCGGTGAACGAGGAGGATCCGACGGCGCGGAAGCCTCCATCGAGCATCACTGGCCGCCCTTCTGGACGAAGCTGCGGACGAACTCCTCGGCGTTCTCCTCGAGGACGTCGTCGATCTCGTCGAGGATCGAGTCGACGTCGTCGTCCAGCTTCTCCTTGCGCTCGGTGTCGACTTCGGGCGCCTCGACCTGCTCGTCGTCGACGTCGCTCTTGCGCGTGCTCCGGTGCTGTTGCTCGGCCATGATCACACCCTAGCGACCTGTGATGGCCCGGAAGAGTTCTGTGGCCGAATGGATTTGGCCGAACAATCCGTCCACGTGCTCGGCTGTTCCCTTGAGGGGCTCCATGGTCGGGACCCGCTGCAGCGAGTCGTATCCGGGCAGGTCGAAGATGACCGAATCCCAGGAGGCTGCGGCAATGTCGGCGGCGAACCGCTCCAGGCACCGGCCGCGGAAGTAGGCACGCGTGTCGTGGGGTGGCTCGGTGACGGCCGCCGCGATCGTCTCGTCATCGAGGAGGCGCTCGATCCGGCCGCCGGCCACGAGGCGGTGGTAGAGCCCGCGCTCGGGACGGATGTCGTGGTACTGCAGGTCGATGAGGTGGAGCTTGGCGTGGTCCCAGTCCAGCCCGTCGCGCTCGCGGTACTGCTCCAGCAGCGCCAGCTTGGCCACCCAGTCGAGCTCGCGCACGAGGTTCATCGGGTCGTCGGCCAGCCGGGTCAGCGTCGACTCCCAGCGCGCCAGGACGTCGTCGGTCTGCTCGTCGCTGCCCTCGGTCTCGACGAACTTCTTCGCGTGCTCGAGGTAGTGGCCCTGCAACTCCAGCGCGGTGATCGTGCGGCCGTCCGCCAGCTTCACCGCAGTGCGCAGCGTCGGGTCGTAGGAGATCTGGTGCAGCGCGCGGACGGGGTCGGCGAGCATGAGCGGCGCCGGCAGGGCGTCTGCCTCGATCATCGCCAGCACGAGGGACGTCGTCCCGTGCTTGAGGTAGATCGAGGTCTCGGAGAGGTTCGCGTCGCCGATGATGACGTGCAGGCGGCGGTACTTCTTGGGGTCGGCGTGCGGCTCGTCGCGCGTGTTGATGATCGGGCGCTTGAGCGTCGTCTCCAGACCCACCTCGACCTCGAAGTAGTCGGACCGCTGGCTGATCTGGAACGCGTGGACGCTGCCGTCCTGACGCTGGCCCACGCGGCCCGCTCCGGTGATGATCTGCCGGCTGACGAAGAACGGGGTCAGCTGCTGCACGATCGACAGGAACGGCACGTCCCGGCGCATCAGGTAGTTCTCGTGCGAGCCGTAGGCGGCGCCCTTGTTGTCGACGTTGTTCTTGTAGAGCATGATCGGCGCGACGCCGGGCACACGGGCCGCCAGGCGGGCGCCGCGCGCCATGACGAGCTCGCCGGCCTTCTCCCACCGGACGACGTCCAGCGGGTTCGTGACCTCGGGGCTGGAGTACTCGGGGTGGGCGTGGTCGACGTACAGCCGGGCGCCGTTGGTCAGGATGATGTTGGCCAGACCCATGTCCTCGTCGGTGAGCTGGGACGGGTCGGCGACGTCCCGGCCGAGGTCGAAGCCGCGCGCGTCGCGCAGCGGGCTCTCCTCCTCGTAGTCCCAGCGCGCTCGCCGGGTCAGCCCGTTGGCGGCGGCGTAGGCGTTGACCACGTGGGTCGCCGCGACCATCGGGTTCGCCTGGGGCTGGCCCTGGACGGCGATCCCGTACTCGACCTCGGACCCCTGCACTCGTCGGACGCTCACGTCTTCACCCTACGTCGTGTGACCTGCGGCACCGTGGCTCAGAGGAACTTGCCGAGATGGACCGAGTCGTCGTAGCCGGCGTAGTAGCCGAACGGCTCGACGTCGACGTAGCCGGCAGACCGGTAGAGCGCGATCGCCTCGGGCTGCTCGGTCCCGGACTCGAGGACCAGCCGGACGATGCCCTGGCGGGCAGCGCTGCGCTCGAGCTCGTCGAGCACCTGGCGCGAGAGTCCTTGGCCCCGGTGCGAGTCGAGCACGAACATCCGCTTGATCTCGCCGTCGGTCTCACCGTGGGGGCCGCCGCGGCGCCAGCCGCCCATGGCCACGGGCACCTCGTCGACGTACCCGATGAAGAAGATCCCGTTGGGGTGGTCGAACTCCGACGGATCCATCGGCGAGGCGTCGCCCACCTCGCTGGCGTAGCGCCGGACGTACTCGGCCTGGACCAGCTCGGTGAGCTTCACCGCGTCCGGGTGGTCGTAGCGGACCACGCGCAATTCGAGTGTCAGAGGTACTGTCCCGTGTTCGCGACGGTGTCGATCGATCGACCCGGCTCGTTGCCGCCCTTGCCCGTGATGAGCGTGCGGATGAAGACGATGCGCTCGCCCTTCTTGCCCGAGATCCGCGCCCAGTCGTCCGGATTGGTCGTGTTGGGCAGGTCCTCGTTCTCCTTGAACTCGTCGACACACGCCTGCAGCATGTGCTGGACCCGCAGGCCCTTGCTGCCGTGGTCGAGCAGGTCCTTGATCGCCATCTTCTTCGCGCGGTCGACGATGTTCTGGATCATCGCGCCGGAGTTGAAGTCCTTGAAGTACAAGATCTCCTTGTCGCCGCCGGCGTAGGTGACCTCGAGGAACTGGTTCTCCTCGCTCTCGGTGTACATCCGCTCGACGGTGCGCTGGATCATGGCGTGGACGCAGGCCTGACGGTCCCCGCCCCACTCGCGCAGATCGTCCTCGTGCAGCGGCAGCGTCATGGTCAGGTACTTGCTGAAGATGTCGCGGGCGGCCTCGGCGTCGGGGCGCTCGATCTTGATCTTCACGTCGAGGCGCCCGGGCCGCAGGATGGCCGGATCGATCATGTCCTCGCGGTTCGAGGCGCCGATGACCAGCACGTTCTCGAGACCCTCGACGCCGTCGATCTCACTGAGCAGCTGCGGGACGATCGTGTTCTCGACGTCGGAGGAGACGCCCGACCCGCGGGTGCGGAACAGGGAGTCCATCTCGTCGAAGAACACGATGACCGGGGTGCCCTCGTTGGCCTTCTCACGGGCGCGCTGGAACACCAGGCGGATGTGCCGCTCGGTCTCGCCGACGTACTTGTTGAGCAGCTCGGGACCCTTGATGTTCAGGAAGTAGGAGCGACCCTCCTCCCCCGTCCGCTCACTGACCTTCTTGGCCAGGCTCGCGGCGACGGCCTTGGCGATCATCGTCTTGCCGCAGCCGGGAGGGCCGTAGAGCAGGATGCCCTTCGGCGGCTTCAGCTCGTGCTCGATGAACACGTCCGGGTACAGGTACGGCAACTCGACGGCGTCCTTGATGATCTCGACCTGGTTGCCCAGGCCGCCGATGCTCGTGTAGTCGATGTCCGGCACCTCTTCGAGGACCAGCTCCTCGACCTCGGACTTCGGGATGCGCTCGTAGACGTAGCCCGCGCGGCTGTCCAGCAGCAGGGAGTCGCCGGCGCGAAGCCGCTCGTCGGCGAGGGTGTCGGCGAGACGCACGACCTTCTCCTCGTCGGCGTTGCCCAGGACGAGCGCACGGTCGCCGTCGGCCATCAGCTCCTTGAGCATGACGACCTCGCCGATCTGCTCGAACTCGAGCGCCGCGACGACGTTCATGGCCTCGTTGAGGATGACCTCCTGGCCCTTGCGCAGCGAGTCCTTGTCGACCGCGGGGCTGACGTTGACGCGCAGCTTTCGGCCGCCGGTCATCACGTCGACCGAGTCGTCGTCGTTGCGCTTCAGGAAGGTTCCGAACCCGGTGGGCGGCTGGGCGAGACGGTCCACCTCCTCCTTGAGGGCCACGATCTGGTCGCGCGCCTCACGCAGCGTGGAGGTCAGCCGCTCGTTCTGCGCGGCCGTGGTGGCGAGCCGGGACTCGACGTCCGCGAGACGGGCCTCGATGTACCGATCGGTGGGCTCATTGCCGTTCATGTGCACCTCCTGGAGGGTGATGTCCACGACCCTACCCGTCTGAGACGCACGCAACACCTCGTCGTGAGACAGCCGTGTTGCGATCGTGTCGCCGGCTGATCACGCACCCTTCCGACCGAGGCCGGTCAGTCCTGCAGATCGGCAGGACGCGGGCCGACGTAGTCGGGCCCGTAGGCCCCCGGCGCGGGCCGGCGCGTCTTGGGCATCGGACGCTGACCGGGAGCCAGGCGACGTGCGGTGACGAGGAACGCGGTGTGCCCGTTCATCTTGTGGTTGGGGCGAACGGCCAGTCCCTCGAGGTGCCAGTCGCGCACGAGCGTCTCGAACGCGTGCGGCTCGGTGAAGCCGGCCGACTCGCGCAACGTCTCGACGAACCGCGACAGCTGGGTGGTCGTGGCGACGTAGCCGCAGACGATGCCGCCGGGGACGAGCCGGTTGAGGGCCAGGGGGATGCAGGTCCACGGGTCGACCATGTCCAAGATGATGCGGTCGACCTCGGGGCCCTCCGCGGCGTCACGCAGGTCGCCGACGGTGAGGGACCAGGTGTCGGGAGAGCCGCCGAGAGCGAGCTCGACGTTCTTGCGGGCCGTCTCGGCGAAGTCCTCGCGCAGCTCGTGGGACTCCAGGTGTCCCTCGGGGCCGATCGCTCGCAGCAGGTAGGTGGTCAGGCTGCCCGATCCGGCGCCGGCCTCGATGACGCGGGCGCCGGGGAAGATGTCGGCCTGCACCAGGATCTGGGCGGCGTCCTTCGGGTAGATGATCGCGGCGCCGCGGGGCATCGAGACGACGTACTCGAACAGCAGGGGCCGGAACACCTGGTACGGGAACTCCAGCGAGGTCTCGACGACGATCCCCTCGGGGCGTCCGATGATGTCGTCGTGGCGGATCTGCCCCTTCTTGGTGCTGAACTCCTTGCCCGCGACGAGTTGGATGTTGTGCTTACGGCCCTTGGGGTCGGACAGGCGGATCCACTCGCCCTCGACGAACGGGCCCGTGCGTTGAAGATTCATCCGGCCTCACGATAGGCGCGGTCCACAGCGGACGCGAAGAGGGTTCCCACCACGACCCCGGAGTCGTCGACGAGCGCATAGGCATCCGAGGGGTTCTCGGCCATCGCGAGCAGCAGATCGCGCCCCGACAGCTCGACGGAGATCGGAACGGCGCCGGACGGAGGATGCTCCTGGTCCATGAGCGTGGAGGCCGACAACGAGCCGATCCGGGCCAGGGCGACCCCCTGCTGCAGCGCGAAGGACGCGCCCTGCCACAGGAAGAGGGCGACGGCGAGCAGCAACAGGGCTCGACCGATCGCGAACGTGTCCTCGCCGAACATCATCATGATCGAGATCACCACGAGTCCGAGGGCGGCCAGTCGGCCGATCCAGCCGGCGACGCGCACGCCCTTGGGCTCGCTGCCCGTGACGGCCCAGATGAGGGCGCGCAGCACGCGGCCGCCGTCCAGGGGCAGGCCCGGGAGCATGTTGAAGATCGCGATGAGCACGTTGATGAAGCCCACCGACCACAGCACCGAGCGCGTCGCGCCCTCCGTGGCCTGGGCGCCCCAGAGCGCCGCGATGCCCACGACGAACGAGGCGATCGGACCGACGACCGATGTCGCCAGCTCCTGCCAGGGGTTCCGCGAGTCGCCCTCGATGTGGGTCTCACCGCCGAGCAGGTGCAGCTCGACCATCGGCACCCGCATGCCGAACCACCGGGCGACGCCCAGGTGGGCGAGCTCGTGCAGGAACACCGACACGTAGAGGCTCAGGACGAACACGATGGACGTCAGGTACGGGTTCGGCCCGGCCCCCAGGGACTCGAATTGCGGCGCGAAGACGATCACCAGGATGACGCCCATCAACAGCAAAGAAGGACGCACGCGGATGTCCGCGCCCGCGATGCGCGCGACGCGCCAGCCACCACTCATGCGTACAACCTACTGGCGGGTGACGAGGAGATCACTGGTCATTCGTGACCGAGCCCGGCCAGTCGCCCCACGTGGTCTGCCGTCAGGCCGGCCAAGGTCGGGACGACCGCCCGGAACGGTGCCTCGGGGACGGCGACGGCGTGCGGCACCGCGATCACGAAGCAACCCGCGGCGTTGGCCGACGCGGCACCGGTTCGCGAGTCCTCGATGGCGATGCAGTCCTCGGCCCGCACCCCCAGCAGCTCGGCGGCCTTCAGGTACGGCTCGGGGTGCGGCTTGCCCTGCGTCACCGAGTCGCCCGTCACCACCGCCTCGAACCCGAGCGCGTCGACGACCGGTTCGGCGATGTAGCCGTACGACATCGTGACGAGGGCCTGCGGAACGCCCGCAGCGCGGTACTCCTCGATCAGCTCGCGGGCGCCGGGACGCCATTCCTGTTGCCGGCGCAGCGCGGTGGCCACGCGACCGCCCAGGAAGTCGACGATGTCCTCCGGCGTCATGTCACCGCCGATCCGCTGCTTGATGTAGCGCGCCGCCACCAGCAGGTCGCTGCCGACCAGGTGCAGCGAGTCCTCCTCGGTCCAGACCGCGCCGTGGTCCTCGGCGAGCTGGTGCTCCCCCGCGATCCACATCGGCTCGGTGTCCACGAGCGTGCCGTCCATGTCCCACAGGACGGCTTTCGGGTGCTTCCAGGGCGCATTCATGCTCTGACCTGCAGTTTCTCGAGAATTGGCGGCACTCACCATGGCTTCAAAACCGTCCGATGCGACTATCCATGCGACTATCCACCCTAGATCGCGGGCCCGCGGCATAGAAACCCGGCGTGGCGCACGTCCCGCGTCCAGGTGCTTTCAGCACCGCAGGAGGGGTCCCGGCGCGCACCTGTCGGGTATGACGAACCACACCATCGCAGCCCCCATCCGCACCTGGGCCGAACTCCTGAACACCGACCGCGAGGTGCTGAACCGCACCGAGGTCGCCACCCTGCTCGAGCCGACCCGCGCACCATCGACCGCGCCATCGAGGACGGCACGATCACCGTCGTCCGGCTCGGCCGACGCCACCTCATCCCCCGACGCCCTTTCCTGGCCGCCTTCGGCGTTGACGCAGCGAGCAGACCATCATCGGAGGCATCCTGATGAGCCCTCGGGCGAAGCCGGTCGCCGCACGCGCTCGGCGCGAGAAGGGCACCGGCTCCGTCACGAAGTACCAGACCAAGTCCGGGCTACGGTGGCGCTACGAGATCAACGTCCCCGTCGAGCCCGGCCACCCCGAAGCCGGTAGCCGCAGCCAGACCTGTGCAGGCTTTGCCAGCTACGAGGAGGCCGACGAGGCCATCACCTTGGTGCGCGCCGACGTGATCCGCAAGATCCCGCAGGCCGTCGGACGCGACACCTTCACCCCATATGCGCGACGGTGGCTCGACGGGCACTCCATCGGCAACGGCACCTGCAGTTCACTCGCGCGCCGTTCAAGAAGACGACCCAACCTCATCACCAGCGATGAACGTGCCGCAGTGATCGCGTCCAACCTGTCGGTCTTGCCGATTCCACGAACCCGGACAGCCAGCTGAGAAGGCGCTTCAACGACTGAGAAGGCGCTCAACGACTCAAGCCGAGATCGGCCAACTGCTCAGTCAACACTGCTCCGAAGGAGCCCGTTCCCTCGGCCTCGCCAAGCACCCCGTCGATGTCTCCGGCGGTGCTTTTACAAGAGATCCAGTGTCATGCGATCTCACTAGCATTCGGAACTTCACGATGAGCCGCGTCTCGCGGAGGTCCAACTACTACGATCCCGTCCGGGTCACTTCCAGCGACCGGCATGCTCGCTGCAGACGCTTCCGGTGTTGTTGCACTTGCTGCATGTGAGTTTGCCGAACGCGCCGCTCGCTCGTCCCCCGTTGCAAGCTTGGCAGTCGTTCACGGGTCGGTGACACTTCTTGCAGTTGCTCATCGGGTTCCCTTCCGTTGCCACTCGCGGGTGAGATTTTTGAAATGCTAGCGCCGCCTTGACTTGCATGGAGGGCATCCGGTATTTGTTCCGTTACCCCCGTTCCCCGCGCTGCGACTCCGAGCGGACCGGCAGGGGAGATCTGCTGCTGCACGCACGAAGGAATCTCGCTCAATTGCGCGAAACGCCCTTGAGCGCCCGGCGTTTCTGCCATTCTTTGCCTTTGTTCGGGAGGAGAGGCCTTGAGCGGACCCAAGGGGTACGACGTCGAGCTCGAACTTCAACTGCAGCGCGAACGAGAGCTCGCTGCCCAACGGCGGTCGTGGGCGGCAACGTACGAGTCGTTGGTCGAACTCCGAAAGGAGATCCGACGCGATGCCGTCGACTTCGATGTCACCGTTGCGTTGTCTCGCGCAGGGTTCGAATCCGCCCGGTGCGAAAATCCTTCGAATGCCGATCTCGACGAGCTTGCGCGCTTCCAGGCCGCCGTCGAGGTTGTCGTCTCGGGTGCACGTCGTGCGCGCACCGACGCACACGCACTTCGCACACGCTCCGTCTTGGCGGGACGGATCAACTCACCCGCCAGCGAGGCCAACCCATCAACGCGGGACGTCATCCCGCCACTGGCGGAACGTCTGGCCGAGTTGCTCGCCGAAGTCCCTGACACAGTGCGCGGTCCCCTGACCCGTCAGGTGGCGGAGCTCGGCGCGACTGATGCCGACGGTTCGAGCACGTCGTGGCTCACACTCACCCGCACAATCACCGACGCAGTCCGAGTATCGCGCGACGAGGAGCTACGTGCGAGGCTGGCTCGCGAGTTGGAGTCCGTCATCGCGCGGATCGATGGGCCGACAGCGGACGACCTGCGGGCGCAACTCGCCGCAGCAGCCGGTTCCACCGACGTCGAACGGCTACGTCCTCGATTGTTGGCGGCGGTTGCCGCTGCCGAACGTGAATCAGAACGTGCTCACGTCGTGCGTTCGGCCATCGAAGTCTGGCGCGAACTGGGCTATGTCGCCGACGCGGATCTCGTGGATCTGACACTCGCAGGCGGATCGGGTTTGCTCACGCGCGACGAGTGGCCCGATCACGCTCTGCAGATCCGCCTGGCCAGCGATGGCCTGGGCCTCGGAACGAATGTCGTGGCACTCACCGAGACTGACCCGCGACGTGACCTGGAGGTGGAGGAGGAAAGCTGTCGCGACATCCGATCCTTCATGCGCGGTCTCGACGCTCGCGGGCTTTCGACGAAGCTCTCGCGACACAAGGCCGCCGGCGAGCTCCCCGTCCAGCGACTGCGGCACCGGGACAGTTCGCCCACCACAGCGATCAAGGCAGAGCAGGACGCGGCGCGCCGTGAGCAGAACTGATCCGATGACACCGCGTGCGCTGGCGAGCGAGTTCCCGCATTGGCTGCGCGACGTCGATGCTCACCTTCCCGTGGCGGCCCAGTTTGTCCTGCACGGGAACATCCGCGATCGTCACCTCATCCCGGTCGACAGCTCCTTTCGATTCCTGGAAACGCCGCAGGCGCTCGCCGCACTTCTCGAGCTGAGCAACTATGCCGCCGTCATCACCTACGACCCGGTCGGCGGCTTGGGGCTCCAACCCGACACTGCAGAGTCCCGTTCCGCTCTCGCCCAGTTGGAACGAGGGCAGCAGTGGATCGAGCGACTTGGTCGCCCACTGAGCTTCGAGGCGCTCGGCGAACTCATCACCGCCGTCCAACCGGCGCAACCACGGGCCCGCGTTGCCTTGGCCATCGACTACGTCTCGCAGTTCTCACCGGCGGGAGCCGCCACGAGCGAGGGCCTGCACGGGGTGTTCCGTACCGCGTTGCATCGAATGCACCGGACTCGCCAGACCTACGTGGCCGACATGGAACGGACCTCGCTCTACAACCCGGTCTTCTGGATCGTTGATCGACCGTCAGACCTGCCCGGGTGGCTGGTGGGAGCCACCGACGGCAGCCACCCGGTGCCGATACCCCTTCCTGACCTCGATGCCCGCGCTCGTGCTGCGCGGCAACTTGCCGCCGGATTGAGCCAACGCGGAATGGGCGACTTCACCGACGACCAGCGCCGTGAGTTCGTCTCGCAGACCGACGGCATGACGCTGCGCGCGATGTTCGAGATCATCCAGCTCGCGAATGACCAGCGGTTGTCGACTGCCGAGTTCGAGAGCGCGATCCGCATGTACCGGGTGGGCCTGATCGACAATCCGTGGAACCAAGCAGCACTGAGACAGAACATCAGGGATGCCGGAACACTCATGTCGTCACGTGTCCTGGGCCAACCGGGCGCGATCCGCCGTTCCCTCGATATCTTGATGCGATCCACCACCGGACTGACATCCGCGCACACCGGAGGTCGGTCGACCGGACCGAGAGGCGTGCTGTTCCTCGCCGGCCCCACCGGCGTCGGCAAGACTGAACTGGCCAAGATCCTCACTGAAGTGATCTTCGGCAACCCGAACGCCTACATCCGTTTCGACATGAGCGAGTTCTCGAACACGGGGAGCGACCTGCGACTAATGGGCGCCCCGCCCGGCTACATCGGCCACGAGGCGGGCGGAGAACTGACGAACGCCGTCCGGCAGAAGCCGTTCAGCCTAGTTCTGTTCGACGAGATCGAGAAGGCCCACCCGCCGATCATGGACAAGTTCCTCCAGATCCTCAGCGACGGAAGACTCACCGACGGGTCAGGTGCAACGGTGCACTTCTCCGAGACAATCATCGTGTTTACGTCGAACAAGGGAATGGCCGATCCTCTACCGAACGGGGACTTGCCGACGGCGAAGTTGGGCTTCCCCGAGTTCGACGCGCACGTGCGTCAGTCGGTGTCAAGACACTTCGCCGAAGAGCTCGGCCGACCCGAACTGCTCAACCGCCTCGGCGACAACATCGTGGTTTTCGACTTCATCCGCACTGATGTCGCGACCGAATTGCTGACGAACTTCGTTGCGAACACCTTGGCCCGCGTCCGTGAATTGCACGCGATCGACGTGACGCTGGCTGAGACGGCTCACAAGACCCTGTGGCGTGAATGCTGCTCAGATCTTTCGATGGGTGGCCGCGGCATCGGACAACGAGTCGAGTCCGTCCTGACCAACCCCCTCGCCCGCGCAGTCTTCCTCCACGACGACTCCGACAGTCCGATCCACATCCGCAATTTCATCCGGGAGGAAGGTGGCGCATGGGCGTTGGACATCGGCTGAAAATCAACCGTATCGCTGCCCCGGTCACGTCTTTAGGGCCCGGTCGACGGCTCGGCCTCTGGGTCCAGGGTTGCACGATCGGATGCGCCGGATGCGCCTCCACAGACACGTGGGAAGCGGCAGGTGGAGTCGTCCGTCCTGTCGAGCAGCTTGTCCCCGAACTGGCAGATCGGCTCGACCAGCACGAGCTCTCCGGGCTGACGATCTCCGGCGGCGAGCCGCTCCAGCAGGCGACATCACTGACGGCCTTGTTGACTCGCATGCGACGGATTGGCGCACTGGAAAGCCGCGACGTGCTGCTGTTCACCGGCTACGCATGGTCTCGTGCTCAACGCATCGGGCCGCGAGTCCTCGACTTGGTCGATGCCGTCGTCAGCGGCCCCTATGTCGCCTCGCGTCCCGGGGACGGAAACCTGCTGGCCAGCGGCAACCAGGAGATGACGCTGCTCACGGACTTGGCGCGTACGCGATTCGCACGCCCGGACACTCGACGCATCCAAGTCGGTCAATCCAGCGGCAATCTCGTGATGGCGGGACTGCCGGACGCAGGAGACCTTGATCGATTCCGCCTGCTCATGGCTAAGCGAGGCATCGAGTTCGGGTCGGCGTCATGGGAGGCATGAGCGGTGGATTCCGCTGCGGCGGATGCCAGCAGGTGTATCCAGCAGACCCCGGCGTGTGTGGCATGTGTTCAGGGAGCTTCTTCGAACAGATCGTTCCAACGAGCCCCGAACTCGGCGAGGAGGCCAGCGCGCCGACCGGCGCCACCACCACTGTCGAGCACATGCTCTGCACCCGTTCCGACTGTGCGTTGCCGATCCCGACGGGACAGTCCCACTGTGACTACTGTGGGGAGCCCGCCCCGGCCGCGCAACCACACCCCAGGCTGACAGAGCCCACCCCCACCCCCACTCTCGTCGCTCCCGACGGCACCACCATTGAACTGCGCGAGGGCGTTCCCGTAGTGCTCGGGCGCAATCCCCAGCACAGTCCGTGGGCACGGCTCGCCGAGAGCAACCTCAAGGTCTCGGGACGGCACGCCGAGGTGGTGCTCCACCGCGGCGTGCTTCATGTGCGCGATCTTGGTTCCACGAACGGCACCTGGGTTCGCGGCATCAGGATCGACGGGGCCGCCTCCGTGCCAGTCGAGGACGGCATCGTCATCGGTCTCAGCCGCCATTTGGAACTGGAAGTGAGAACACCGTGAGCGACCATCACCCCACCGAATTCGACTCTCTTCCCGGCGGCCACGAGCCCACCGAACTCGATGGGATGTCCGACACTCCGACCAAGTCGATCCGCCGCAGCCTGCCGTCGACACTGGTCGACGAGTACGAGATCGAGTCACTCATCGGCCGCGGCAACCAAGCCGAAGTTTACCGCTGTCGACACACGCCCAGCGGCGACGTGGTCGCGATCAAGCTGTACACCACGCCGAACCACCGGCTCAATGATGACGTCATCAGACTCATCGAAGCAGCCAGTGACGAGCACGTGATCCGCACGCGATTCGGGCAACACGGCGACGAGCAATGGGAGATCCAGGAGCATGCCGCTTTCGGAACTCTGACCACTCTCCCCGAACACCCCATGGTCACGGTCAACGAGGAGTTCTACGCGCAGATCGTGCGCGAGTTGACCGCAGCGGTTCAGCATTCGCACTCCGCAGGCCTGATCCACCGCGACGTCAAACCGAGCAACGTGCTCGTCCGCGGGCTCGATCCCATCGACCTGGTGCTCGCAGACTTCGGCCTCGCCCGCGAACTGATGGCGGGGGCGGAAGCGGGATCGTCGTCGCACGGACGCGGCTACGGCTCACCCGAAGCCCTGCAGGGAGTACATGGATTTCCTAGCGACTGGTGGGCCGTCGGCATCACCCTGCTCGAGGTACGACAGGGACGATATCCCTTCGCTGACGCGGAAGGCCGACGCTGGACCGAGGCACGCATCTTCGCCCATCTGATGAGCAACGACGTTGACGTGTCGGGTCTCGACGGACGGTGGCAGATTCTGATCCGGGGCCTGCTGACTAAAGATCCCCAGCAACGGTGGGGTGGAGATCAGGTCCAACGCTGGCTGGCCGGAGAATCTCCTGCCGTCCACCGCGGAACCGTCGACACGACACCGACGAAATGGCAACTGGTGGCGCCCAACTGGGGCACCTTCGACAGTCCCGAGGCAGTCGGCCACGGACTCATCGACCAGTGGCAGGCGGCCGGTGCCTTCCTTAGTGGCAGGGGTAGGACCGCAACCCGAAATGCACTGGCGCGCACGGCTCATGCTGAGGCGGTGCACGCGCTGTTCGACCTGCACGATCGGGGCAGCCTGAGTACGAATGCCTTGTTGTTCGATCTCTCCCGGCAGTTGGCTCCCGGACGCGAACCCACCTTCCGTGGCCACGAATTGAGCAGCGAGAACCTCATCTCGGTGGGCTCGCGGGCGGCGAACGGCGACGCCGACGCCGCTGATTGGATTCGGCGTCTGCGCGAGGATCACATCCTTCAGTTGGCAATGGGACACCCTGAGCACCGGAAGTTCGTCGAGACCGACGCGATCGTGACCCAGTGGTGGACCGAGTTGGAGCAGTTGTCGGCATCACTGCTGGGGGCCCAGGAATCGTGGCTGCGTGATCAGCAAACCGGGGACGAGACCCCAGCCCTCCGGAGTGTCACCGCAGTTGTCACCGATTCACGCGATCGGATCGAAGGCGAACTTCTCTCGGCAGCGTTGGACTACCACCACGCGGCGGAACTGCACGCGAGATCGCGATCGACCGAGATCAACCGCGACACGGCCGGTTGGCTCGACCAACTCCGCTCCCGGCGACAATCAGGATCCCATCCGCCGTCGGACCTGCTCCTGATCCTCCTAGCGCCTGCGGCCGCAACCGACGGCCGATCCGTCGCCTCGGCCATCCGGGCACAGCGAAATCGCGAACGCTCCGAGCGCAGTGCGACCATCCGGGCAAACCGCGCCGGCCAAGCTCGTGCGGGGTTGTGGCCGAAGGTCTGGCTAGGCGTTCTCTACAGCGTCGGCGGTTTCGTCGCGTTCGTCGTCTCGACATCCGCAGGCGGTCCTGAGGAGATTCAGGCTGACTTGCTGAGGACTGCCGCTCAAGCGGTCGCTATTGGTCTGGCTGTCGGAATCGGTGCCGCCGTCGCGGCCGACGCTCTGGTCGGTCGACCATCGACGGTTGCGCTCGCCGTGCTCTTCCCGCTCGGTTTCTGGCTCGGCTGGGAGGGACTCTCCGAGTATGGATCGTTGTATCGGTGGGGTGACCCGCTCATCGGTGCCGGAACGGGATACCTAGTCGCGGCCGTCGCGACCTGGGCCATCAGACCCTGGAGCTGGTGGCCCACGGCCGCGGCCGAGGTCACGGGGCGCACCGCGCAGTGGGGCGAACGGCTGTCGCTGTGCGCCACCGTCGTGCTGCCCCTCAGCGTGTTCACGATGCTGTGGGATACCTCGCCAGAGACACGCATGGCATTGGGTGTTGTCGTGGCCGAACTACAGGCCGACGCCTGGCCATGGCTGGGGTCGGTCTACGACGTCTTCAACGAGTACGACCACTTCTTCGATGACCGCGGGGTCTGGTGGGCGATCCCGTCGGGGCTCGCCCTGTTCACGCTCCTGGCGTTCGAGAACACTCCGAGCCGGACGTGGCTGGAGCTCGCTCTGCTCACCGTCACCTTTGTGGCAGCTCTCGTGGCGGTCGTGTTCTTGTGGCCGCTCTACCTCACAGGCGTGATCATGATCTCCGGCGTTGTGCTTGTGCTGGGCATCGGTGCCTTCGTCCTGTCGAACTACTGAGGATGGCGATGAAGCTTCGGATCGGCGCCGCGACCCACCTGGGGTTGGTGCGCACGAGTCACCAGGACTGCCTCCACATCGACGGGTGGACCGCCTCATCGTCCGGAAGTCGGCTGCGGCACCACCTTGACGGTCACGGTGTCGTTGCCGTGATCGACGGCATGGGCGGGCACGCAGGTGGTGAGGTGGCGGCACGCATTACATCTGCCCATCTCGCGGACTGCCGCCTGGCGAACGCCACCAGCGCCGAAGACGTCGATCAAATTCTGCAACAGGTCTCCGATCACGTGCGTGGAGTCGGCGCCATCACCGAGGGCCACGCGAACATGGGGGCCACCATCGCCGGCTTCGTGGTCACGCCCGACGACCTGCTGCTGTTCAACGTGGGCGACTGTTCGATTCTGCGCATCACGGATGGATTCGTCGGACAGCTCGCCGTGATCGACAGGACCGACGTGGACGCGTCGGGGCGCACTCGGCTTACTCAATGTCTCGGCGGCGCAACTCAGGCAACGGTCGTCGACGCCCACGCTGAACGATTTGCACCTCGCGAAGCGGACGTACTCGTCCTTTGTTCGGACGGCCTGACGGACGTCGTCGACGATGCCACCATCGGCAGGATCGTCGCCCACTCGAAGGACGTGGTCCAGATTTCGGACGAACTCGTCAGCGCGGCGTGCCGGGCGGGCGCGCCTGACAACGTCAGCATCGTCGCGGTCCGGCTGGGCTGAGGAAATGCAACAACTGCTCGGTGGCGTGCTTGTGGGCACCGCCCTGGTCTGGGTCTACTCGTTGCTCATCCCCCGGTCGGCACTGCGCGATCGACGATTCAAGTCAGGCCGTAAGCCCATGACTTCGTGGGGCTCCCCCGAGGATGCCGCCGACTGGTCGGCGCCGGTCATCGCGCTGCTCGCACTCGCATCGCTACTGCCCACGGACGGAACCGGCGCGGGGACGTCGGGCGCCATACTCGGTGCAGCATGTGCGCTGATGCCGGGGGCGCTTCGCCCGATCCGCGACGCCGGCCTGAGCATCCTCGGCGCCTTCGCAGCGGTGGCCACCGTCGTCTCGGTTCTGAGCCCCGCGAACTGTGGCGGTGCGACCGCTGAGCGCGCCGTGGTGTTCTTCACGTCACTTGGCCTGTTTGCCGCGGCAACGCTGGTGTCGGTGGTGCGTCGCGGGATCAACCCGACAGTTGGCTTGGAGATGTTCGTGATCGCCGAACTGGCGGCCTTCCTCACGGCTCCGCTGGGGCTCGACCTCGTGGGAGGCCAACGGCTTGTCGGCAACGTGGTCGCGATCGCCCTCGGGCTACTGGTCGGCCTTGCACCAACCTTCCTCATGGGGGTACTCGCCCTCGCCCTCGCCGCAGCCTCGCTATGGGGCTCGGTCCTGACGTCCGGCTCGTGCGGAGACCTCGGCAGCGGGCACCAGATGACGACGCTCATCTGTGGCGCCGCGGCGTTCCTGATCGTCCGTGGCATCACTACGAGGTTCCAGGGTCGGTGACATCCTCGACGGCACAAGCCGCCAAGATTTCTGGTCGTCAATGCAGATCGAACTCCTCAACCGCAAGAAGGGGAAGACGCGCCTCGAACTGTCGAACGCGATCCCCGCATAGCATCGTAATCTTCCACAACCGACAACGCCGCCATTCTTCGTTGGCCTATCGCACATCCATCGAGCACGAAGTACTCTCCGAGAACAACCCCATCCCCGCCTGAGACTTCACAGCCAGAGGCCATGTAAATGCCCTCAATCTCGACCCGGGTCAGTTAGCCCAGGCCTCGTTGTCGACGCTTGCGGTGGGACTTGGTCTCGATCCGGCTCGCGATCGCGAGCCGGAGTTCCTCTCGTGTATAGCAGCGCTAAGTGTTCAGGACGTCCTTTCGCAGCAGGGATGAAAAACGACTCCATGGCTGCGGCAGGACACGAACGAACTTCTTGCATGTTGGAGATCCTGTGGTTCAAGCGGGAGGGTTTTCGACCCGCGCGACGACTTAGCGTCCCGGTCGGTGAGTTCAGCAATTCTTGCGACCGCCTTGCCCCGTGGTGCCAATCCGGCACGGCCGGAGGCTAGGTGAGCGTCCGGAGCAGATCACCCTTGTTGAGCGCCAACTCCAGCCCTTCTGCGCTGATGGCGAGCAACTCGTCGATCAATTCCGCGGGTAGTCCGTTGCTGCCGAGCACGGCCTCGACGATTTGCCTAGAAGTTGCCACAGCCGTCGTCGCTGCGGCTAACGCCTGCGCCTCGGCAAGGTCCTGGTCGTTGCGAAGGATCGCGCGCAGGCCCCCCGGCTGAGCGTCTCCACGACCTGGGCGCGGGAGCGGACGTCAATAAAGCGCGTTGCGACGTCGAGATACAGGCTCTGGCAGACGTCGGGCAGGCCGCGTGCGAAGTGCGCAACTGCGACTCCGGCATGGCCGCTGGCTACTGCTTGGGCAACCAGCGAGTCGTAGACGGCGCTCAGTTCCCGAACCGTGTGAGCGGAGTACAAGGGCGAGAAGTCGTGGACCGCCGCGCCGGACAGGTCCGGTCCGGCGATGACAAAGGCGATGGTGCCTTGCTGTTCGGAACAGATATGCACGTATCGGCGCGCGTCGAGGGCTTGACTATCGTAGTAGACGTCGATGGAGCCGGTCGCCACCCCGTCTTCGGCATCCGTCGGGACGCTCGCGAGCAGCGTGCGCCCTTCGAGTCGAACCGTGCACTCGCCGTGCTCAACTTGGATAGTCACGTCGTCGCCACCGAGGTAGACCCTTGGCCGAGCTTTCGAGATCTCCCTGTCCACCAAAATCAAGCCGGCATACAGTTCGGCCAGCTCAGGGTGGTCGGGCAACCTCAGCGATTCGAGCTTCTCCGCGAGTGCCTCGAGGCGTCGCTGGCCCCGCGCTGCCTTGTCTGCGTCGTAGCGAAGCGCGACCGCCCACTGAGGATCAGCCAAGGGACGTTCCTCCGCGGCCAAAGTCTCGAAGAGCTCAATCTGTGCTTCTGTCACGTGGGTGACGTCCCACAACCGGTTCGAGATGTACTCACGGATCGCGTTAGCGAACCTGATCTCCTCAACGTCCCGCTCCAAGAGAAGGTCAACGAGCTCCCAATCCCCGTAGATGTAGGTGCGCAAGTAACTTGCACACAGATCCGCTTCTTTAATCAATCGTGACGAGGCACACCACAAACTGCGCATCATCGACCGGGCGGAGAGGTACCCCAGCAGGTATCCGTTGCCTTCTGCGTCGAGGCGGTCCGCGTACACGTTCAGCCGGCGGTCCACGCCTCGGGGACTCATGCGTGCCGACGTAAGGGCCGCATTCGTCGGCATCGCCGCCATGGCCGGATCCAAGGCATATCCGGGAGCGAAGGCTCGACCGACCCCCAGAAAGGGCCTTGAAATAAAGTTGGAATCTTGGCTAACGCTGTCGAATTCCATGGTGAGGGCGATGCCTTCGGAAATGGGTCTCAGCATCTCAGTCGCGACCTTTGACGCGACGTACCCCTGGATGAGTGGGACGTCGGACGATGCCGCCGTCTCGATCCTTTCGACCGCCTGCTGACGAAGGCGAGAGTTGATGGCGGAGATCGTGTTGCCGACGGTCGACAGGAAGCACCAGTGATGGCTCGACTCGTGCATGAGCGGCAACAGCAACTCAAGGGGAGTAGTCCCGACCCCGACGAGGTCGTCGAGCTGATGGGAGACTCCGACGTTGGTGATGTTCGTATGATTTGAGAACGGGTCGGTCCAGCTTTGCCCGAGGCCCATCTCAGCCGCCGAGCGCCGCGATTGACGTAATGAGGTCCGGATCAAGCTTGAAGCCGTGGACCACCTGTTTGACGACTTCCGCTTCGGTGCTCGACTCATTCACGTCCACTTTTACGATTAGGACCTCACGCGTCCCGTCGGGCTGGACCTTCTCCGCGAGGACCTCGACCGACTTTCTGCGCCGCTTCTTTAGCAACCACGCCGCGATCGCTTGGATCACGAGCGGGCTGACCAGCAATACCGCGATGGTGACAGGCTCCCCGTGAGCGCCCGGGGCTCTTCTTCGAGCTTGTCGACCGTGCCGTCCGGGCCGACGAGTTCACTCAACTCGTCGAAATCGTAAGCGTTCGCTTGGAGGCGAAGCTCGGGAACTGTTGGATCCTGAGCCGGCGATGGTCGAATCATGTGCATTTCCCACTTGTCGTGTCCAGACGGTCGTGAGGACAGCAATTACTCCACCTTGAAACACCACGGGCATGATTGCAATGCTTTGCATGGGTGAATCGCACCGCCGGATCGAACCGCCCGTCGTCGGTTCTTCACGTCGGCGACCAGTCGTCGTCGGGGCACGGCGAGAGGCACGCGCCCCCGGCCTTTCAGGAGACCAAGTCTGCGATATTCGCTGCAACATCGAACCGTTGGCCGATGTGACTATCGATACGACTATCCGCAGCGCACCACGGCGAACCGGAGTGTTGCTCTATGCGGCTTCAGAGTCCCGGAGGGTAATTGGACGCGCTCTGACCTGCGGAAACGTGGGACCTGGAAGCAGTTGGACGCATCAGTAGAAGACGCGCTGGTCGTCCATGTCCCACAGGACGGCTTTCGGGTGCTTCCAGGGCGCATTCATGCTCTGACCTGCAGTTTCTCGAGAATTGGCGGCACTCACCATGGCTTCAAAACCGTCCGATGCGACTATCCATGCGACTATCCATGCGACTATCCACCCTAGATCGCGGGCCCGCGGCATAGAAACCCGGCGTGGCGCACGTCCCGCGTCCAGGTGCTTTCAGCACCGCAGGAGGGGTCCCGGCGCGCACCTGTCGGGTATGACGAACCACACCATCGCAGCCCCCATCCGCACCTGGGCCGAACTCCTGAACACCGACCGCGAGGTGCTGAACCGCACCGAGGTCGCCACCCTGCTCGAGCCGACCCGCGCACCATCGACCGCGCCATCGAGGACGGCACGATCACCGTCGTCCGCCTCGGCCGACGCCACCTCATCCCCCGGCGGGCCGACGACTCGGTCGTGTCGGTGATGCAACACCACTGGGCGTTACTGCAGGTCGCTTCCGATCGAGGGGACGTGAATGGTGCCGTGGTCGAGGACGAGAACGTCCTCAACGCGCTCTACCGTTCTGGACCGAACGCCGTCTTGGTGCGTTTGGTCAACGAACTCTGGGACGCCTGCCGGCCCTAAGAGCTTGTGGTCGATCAACGCAATCGCCGAAGGCCTCGGGGCGTGGGACCACGTGCCGAAGCTCATCGAGGCTGCCGAAAGTCGGGACCCCGACTCGGCGCACGAGATCATGGACCGGACGTACACCGCTGCCCGTGCAACCGTGCGTGATCTCCTCTCGACGCAACCCAAGAACGCCAGACAGTGATCGCGCCGCCGGGCGGGCCCCGCTGACCCATCCGAGTCGATGCGTGGCGCGGAGTTCGATGCGACTATCGATGCGGTTATCCGCAGCGCACCGCCACGAACCTGTGTTGTCCAATGTGCAGGTCGACCGTCTCGATGGATGACGATTCCGCCTCTGACCTGCGCTAACGTGGATCGAGAAGCCTCCCTATGCGTCAGTGAACGACGCGCCGGTCGTCCATGTCCCAGAGGGCTGCCGCCGAAAGCCGAAGGTCACCGTCCTCGAACCGCTTTGCTGACGTTGGAGTGGGGCCGGTACTCACGGTGACCCACGGCGCTTTCGAAGGGATAGGTCTTGCATGGTGACCATTTTTCCAGTGGCACACTCAGCGCCACAGTTCAGATGTCACGAACCGTGCAGCAGTCCCGCCCTCTGTCCTCCAACGCATCCGGTCCGACTTTCCGTGTCATCACCACCGCGTCGCAGGACCGAACGCAGGCCACTCCTGAGTCGAGCCCTCCGCGCGATCTATGTCACACCCTAATCATGCGGAACACCTGTTCCAGGCGTCGAACCCCGATAGCCTCCCGAAATGCGTCAAAGTTCCGGTGGCTGTAGAAAGCTAGCGATCCTCCTCTCAGCCCTTCTCGCGACCTTGGCGACGATGCTGACGGTCGTCCCCGCCGCGCAGGCGGCGACGGGCGTCGCGGTGAACGTCTCCAGCATTCCCGCAGAGGAATCATTCACGGTCTCGATGACGAGCACCTTCGACATGAGCGGCGTGTACTACGACTACCGCAGGGTCGGTGCCGCCACGTGGATCGAACTGGGCCCCCATCAGTGGTCCACCATGAGCCGCTCGCACTCGTTTCCCATGAGCATCGACACGCCCGGCCAGTACGAGTTCCGGGTTCGGGCGACGCGGCGGTACGTCAGCTACGGCTGCGGCCAGACCGGCTGCGTCACCTGGGAGATCGACGTCTCCCCCACCACCGCGACCATCAACGTCACGGCACCGCTGCCGAAGGTCACCGCGATCGCACCCACGGTGAACGTTGGCTCCTTCACCGTGCCCACCGTGGCGGGTCTCACCTACCAGTTCCGCGGCCCGGGCGCGACGAGCTGGACGGCTGTCCCGGAGGCCGGCGTCACCGGCCGGCAGGTCTACGAGGTGCGGGCGCAGGCGCAGTCCGGTTACAAGCTGGTCGGGACCTCGACGTTCAGCGCGGACACGCGTGAGCCGGTGTCCTTCCCCGAGCCTGTCGGCACGGGCGGACACATCGCCGCGGTCGCCCACCCCGGTTACACCCTGAAAGCAGGCCGGCGGGCGGATGGCACCTTCCAGCCTCCGAGCACGCTGCCCGCCACCGGCGTGGTCACGCCCGGCGTCTGGCGGGTGAGTGCGACGGAGAACGCTGGCTACCGGGTCACCGGCACCAGCTCCTACGACGTCGACGCCCGTGAAGTGATCGCCACGGTGGCGCCCGACCTGGTGGGCCATGTGCTCACCATCCCGACGCACCCGGATCTCACCTACACCTTGAACGGCGAGCCGGTCGCGGCCGGCACCACCCACCGCGTCATCGCGGCCACGGTGAACGCGGAGTTCCGGTTGCCCGACGCCCAGAAGGCACTGGGCGACACCACGTGGACCTTCGAACCCGGGCGCATGACCGTGCAGACGGCCGTCCCGACCGCGGGTCCGCTGACCATCGAGGTCGACGTCCCGGAGGGTGCCCGCTACGAGTACCGCGCCGGCACCACTGCTCCGTGGCGGCTGCTGCCGACCGACGGCCGTGTCGGTGGTGGCGTGTTCGAGGTGCGGGCGCTCGCCGAGGACGACTCCTTCGTCCTGAGCGGTGACACGTCGTGGACCAGTCTGGACACGCGCCTCCGCGCCGCCGCCGTCGTGCCGCCCGTCCTCGATCGCGATGAGCGAACCGTCGTCATCCCCGAGGTCGACGGCATCGAGTACCTGGTCGACGGCATCGTGGTCGAGGCAGGGACGCACGACCTGCTCACCAAGTCCGTCATCACCGCGCGGTTGCTCGACGACTACGTCTGGAGCCTGAGCGAACCGCCCAGCTGGAACGTCGACCACCGCCGGCCGGTCACCCTCGTCCCGCCATCGGCCGACCGGACCGCCCGCACGCTCACCATCCCGCACGTGTCCGGCGTCGAGTACCGCATCGACGGCACTCCCGTGACGGACGCCGGTCCTCGCGCGCTGCGCACGACCGCCACGGTCACGGCCCGGCTCGTCGACACCGAGACGACCGTGTGGAGTGAAGAGCCGCCGAGCACGCGATGGGACTTCGACAACCGTGTCCGCATCAGTCCGCCCGGCCCCGGTACCGACGTGGACCGACTGGAGATGACGATCCCCTCGGTCCCCGGTGTCGAGTACCTCGCGGGCCTGCATGTCCTCGAGCCGCGGGTCTACACCCAGCTCACCGCGATCGACATCCACGCACGCCTCACGAACGCGGACGAGTCCGTCTTCACCGATGACGCGACCACCTCGTGGAGGATCGACATGGGAGGGCAGGTCGACGTCGAGCCCCCGAAGCCGGAACTCGACGAACGCACCGGAAAGGTCACCATCCCGGTGGTCGCGGGCGTCGCTTACAGCATCGGCAGCACGCCGGTCTCGCCCGGTACGCACACCCTGCCCGCCGAGGCCCAGGTTGCCGTGAGCGCGGCGTCGGCCTCACTGCGTTACCGGGTCACTGGGACGAGCCACTGGATGTACGACGGTCGCAGGCTGGTCGAGGTGGCTGCGCCGACCTTCGATGCCGAGGCCCAGTCGATGGTCATCCCCAGCGCGCCCGGCGTGATCTACGCCGCCGTCCGTCCCGGCGACGACCTCCAGGCCCAGCCTGAGGTCGTGGAGCTCGCTCCCGGTCCGCAGCCCGCCGTCGGGCTCTTCGTGGTCTACGCCATCCCGGCCGACGAGACCTATCGCCTCTCCGACACGTCCATGGGGCCGTGGTTGGTCTCGCACTTCACGGTGCCGGTGACGGTGACCGCGCCGACGGCCGACCTCGGTGGGCGAAGGGTGACGATCCCGGAGACGCCCGGAGTCCAGTACAAGATCGACGGTGTCCTCGTCGGACCCGGTGAGCACGCCTACCGGACCTTGGTCGAGGTGACAGCTCACGCAACCGGTCCGGGGTTCGTGCTGAACGGCGATGACCGCTGGACGTTCGACCTGCGCACCCGCACCCCCGTCCCAGCTCCCGTGGTGAACGCCGCCTCCAGCACGATCACGCTCACGGTGACGGCCGGAATCGTCTATGTCGTCAACGGCGTCGAACTCACCGGCGGCACCCATCTCGTCAGGCTGCCGGCGACCGTCCTGCTCAAGGTGGTCGACCCGAGCATCGCCGTCACGGGCACGGCGTCGTGGCGATTCGCGGCACCCGCCGGGTACATCGCTCCTCCCAAGGCGGAGTCGCCATCGAAGCCCGCTGCGGCGCTGAAGGCGGTGAAGGCCAAGAAGCCGAAGTTCCGGAAGAAGAAGGGTCGACTGGTCCTGACCCGCACCACCGGCGTCACGTACAAGGTGCGCGTCAAGGCCAAGGGCAAGAAGGCCAAGACTGTCACGGTGAGGTTCACCGGTCGGACGAAGGTGATCCGCATCAAGCGCGGTGAACGCGCAGTCGTGACGGCCACCGCCCTGCGTGGCCACAAGATCTCGGGAGCAAAGAAGTGGACGTTCCGCCGATGAGCACCCGCGCACGAGCCGGAAGGCACAACATGAACATCAAGCGAGCCCTTGCGATCGTGCTCTCCACCCTGGTCACGGCGGCTGGAGTCCTCGTGGGAACGGCAGCTCCGAGCAACGCCGCCGTAGCCCTCACGATCACCGGCCCCTCGAGCTCCTTCGTCGACATCACGGGAAATCAGAGCCGTACCGTCTCCGCGACGTGGCTCGGCAACCCGTTCACCAGTGCCGAACTCGCCATGAAGTCCCCCGCCGGGACCACGATGGCCGCACCGACCGTCGCCGCGATCGGGGGCGGCATCTACGGCTCCACCTACACCTGGACGATCCCGGGTACGGCCGCCGCAGGGAGGTACACCATCGAGGCTGTGTCCTTCACGGGGTTCATGCAGCCCAAGGAGGCCGCGACATCCAACCAATTGGTCGTGAACGTGGTGAAGGGGAACATCCTTCCCTCCCATCCCGACGGCTGGGGCAGTCTCGCGCAGTGGAGTGTTCTGGAGCCTCTGACCTTCCTCGCGCCGATGCAGTGGTTCCCCGTGGACGTCACCGTCTCCACGCAATGGTTCGAGAGTGAAGGCACGACCCATACCCCCATCGCCGGGGCGACCTCGGTCGACTGGGTCCCGCCGGGCTCCATGATCGGCAAGAAGGTCTTCCGCCGCGACACAGGCAGCAAGACCGGCTACGCCAACGCCTCCGTCGACTCCGTGGTCGTCTCCCTGCTGGCACGTGAGGCGACCCCAGCCGCTCCCACCTTCGACGAGGCCGCCTCGGCGGTCACGATCCCCACCTCGCCGAACGTCACTTACACGATCAACGGGGATCCCGTTGCCGCCGGCACCCACCCGGTCGCCGACCACACTCTCGTGCTGGTCCGCGCCGTGCCGGCCGAGTTCTACCGCATCACCGGCACGTCGCAGTGGCAGTTCGATCGCCGGTCCCCGGTCTCACCCCCGGCTCCGACCGGGGCCTCCACGGCACGTCACATCGTCATCCCGAGTGCTCCGTTCGTGAAGTACCGGGTCGACGGCGAGGTCCTGGCCCCCGGCCAGCACGGCCCCTACGGCCGGGTCCGGGTGACCGCCGAGCCGACCGACGAGTTCCACCGTCTCGACGGCGTCGCGACGTGGGACCTGGACGTACGTCGTCGGCTCACCCCGGTCGCCCCCACCGCCGACCTCGATGCGATGACCCTCGACATTCCGTCCGTGCACGGGTTGATCTACACGATCGACGGCACACCCGTCGAGGAGGGCCGGTTGGTCGATCGCCGCGGCGCCGTGACCGTCACCGCGACGACCGCGGACGACACGTACGCCGTGACCGCCGGAGCCAGCGCGTCCTGGACCTTCGACTTCGAGCAGATCAAGGTCGTCGTCACGTCGTTCGAGTTCCTGAGCGGGAACCGGATCCGGATTCCGGCGACGACCGGAGTGGTCTACCGCCTGAACGGCGAGCGGGTGGCGACCGGCGTCCACGACCTCCCCCGCGTCTTCACCATCACCGCCGAGCCTGCGTCCGCCAGGTACGTCATCGAGGGCCAGACCTCGTGGACGTGGGACGAACGTCTGCGGGTCACGCCCCTCCCGCCCTTCGAGGGCGACTACTTCGGCTACACGATCCCGCAGACCGAAGGTGTGCAGTACCTGGTGGACGGCGAGCCTGTGGAGCCGGGCGTCCACTGGTACGAGAAGTCGACGCCGGGCAACGTCGACATCACGGCGGTCGCGACCGATCCGGCCGAGACGATGCTCGCGGGCACGATCTCCTGGACGTTCTCCTTCGGAGCCCTCGATTCGTTCCTGCCGCTCCGTGCCCGCGTCGGCGAGGACGGGAACTCCCTCGTGCTCCCGAACCAGAAGTGGATCGAATTCCGCATCGACGGCAAACCGGTCAGCGGGCTCCAAGGTCCGTTCTCCGAGGAGATCGTCACGGTCCACGCAGTCTCCACCCACCCGCTGCTGCGGTTGGGGGGCGTCACCTCCGAGAGCTTCGACTTCCGCACCGTCATGACCCCGCCGGTGCCCACGTTCGACGACACGACCAAGACCTTCACGATCCCGTCGAGCGACGCGTTCCAGTACGAGATCTCCGGCGGGGGCGATGTCGAGGCCGGGACGCACCCCGTGCCCGGCCGGAACGAAGCCACCACCACGGTCGGCATCCGCGCCGAGCTCAAGGAGCCGCGCAAGCACGTCGTCACCACCGGCGCGCCGACCAGCTGGGAGCACGACTTCCGCTTCGACCTCGTGCGGGCTCCGTGGCCTGACGTCGACCTCGACGCCGGCCGGCTGACCATACCGGCTCACGACGCGAGGATCAGCTACACGATCGACGGTGAGCCGGCAGCAACCGGCGACCATCACGTCCGCGGCATCGTGGCGGTGGGTGTCGTCCCGGCCGGCCCCGAGGTCCGCGTCGTGGGCTTCACCGGGTGGCGGGCACTTGATCTGGGCGAGATCGTCCACCTGCAGGAACCCGTCTTCGACGGTGAAGACATGACGGTGGAGATCCCTGAGGTCACCGGGGCCACCTACGCGATCGATGGGAAACCCGTCGGGCCGGGGATCCACGTCGTGTCTGCCGGCACCGTGCGCGTCTCCGCCAAGGCCGACACGGGGTACAGGATCGACGAGAGCGCCACGTCGGCCTGGGACCACCAGTTCACGACGCACGCGGTCATCGTCCTGTCCCCCACCGCAGACACGTCCGCCAGGACCATCACGGTCCCGTCTCTCGCCGGGGTGCAGTACCGCATCGACGGAGAGGTCGTGGCGGCCGGAACTCACGAGTTCACCACCCGAGTCGTCGTCACGGCAGTGGCTGAGAACCGCTCGTGGGAGCTGTTCGGCGCGAAGAAGTGGCTGTTCGACCTGAGGGCGGCGGTCACCCCGGCGGCACCCACCCTCGACGCGGACACGTCCACGATCACGGTGCCCGCGACCGAAGGCGTCGCATACCGGGTCAACGGCACGCTGCTCGGCGCTGGGAGCCACCCGGTCGCGCTGCCCGCCAAGGTGGTCGCCGAGCCTGCGTCGGACACCGTGCGGATCGCCGACGGCGTCGATTCGACGTGGGCGTGGTCCACACCGACCACGCCGCCGGCCGCGGCCACGCCGCCCGACGACACCGCCGCGGTGCCCGGCGCCGAGCCGGTCAAGACTCCCGCCAAGGCGAAGGTCACCCAGGTCAAGGCGAAGAAGCCGAAGTGGGTCAAGCGCAAGGGCACGCTCACCTTCACCCGGACCGAAGGTCTCGTGGTGAAGGTGCGGATCACCGCCAAGGGCAAGAAGGCGAAGGTCAGGACCATCACTTTCAAGGGCTCCAAGGCCGTGCTCAAGGTCAAGAAGGGCCAGACCGTGCGGGTGACAGTCACGGCGAAGACCGGGTTCCGCACGATCGGCAGGACCGCCTGGACCTTCAAGCGCTGAACGACAGGACCGCACCTCGCCGGAGTGCACCCGATGCTGGGGCCGCCCGTGCTCGGTCCCCGCGGCGGGCAGCTGCCGCGGGGGCCCACGGCCGATCGCCTGGCCTGCGCGTGCGCGGTGTGAGTCGGGATGGAGGCGCGAATGACGGACATGGGAACCCCGGAGGGATCGGGACCGGCGCTGCTGGCCGTGCCCCCGGCGGCGGGTCCCGGCGTCGAGCCCCTCTGCTCGTGGTCGTGGCGCTGTTCGGACTCGACTGGGTCGCCAATGTGCCGCCAACCGGCCGGGTGGTTGACCCCAAACTCAGCCAGCGGGATCTGACCGCGTTCGCCGTGCACCCTTGTGTTGTGAATCGGTCGACGTATGGGGCGAAGGCGAGTTCGATGTCGACCAGCCACCACATCAGGCTCCCCCCGGTGCGCAGGACGTCACGGACGCCGGTCCGCTCCCGTGGTCTCTGTCACGTCCACATCATCCGTCCCGACGTGCCGCCCAGGCTTGCGATTGCTGACTCTTCCCTGCGGTTCGGACGAGGAACTCCATGGGTCAATCGGGGTCGGCACGGAGCGTGCGCTGGCGTAGCAGCGTGGCGACGACGATCGTCAGGCTGATGGCGGCGGCACCGAGGTCGGCGAGGAGCTCCACGCTGGCGCCCACCGAGTCGTCGTAGGGGTCGGCCCAGAAGGGTACGACGACGCCGACGAGAACGGCGCCCAGAGCGAGTGCCAGCGTGTGCTCGGACTTCCACCGGCGACTGCGCGACCACGTGCCGATCGCCATGATGGCGGTCGTGATCACCAGAACACCGACAGCAAGGGCGACGGCGTTCTCGCCGGGCAGGTAGAGCAGGTACGCGGCGAATCCGCCGGCGGCGAGCACCCACGGGGGCGGAACGCGCGTGTCCGTCGCCGCGCGTCGGCGCCAGCACAGCCCCGCGGCCCCCAACAACGACACCGCGGCGACGGCGACTCCGATCTGGAGCGGCGAGGCCTGGAAGCCGTTGCCGTCCTCGTCCTTGACGCCAAGGAAGTTGACCAGGGTCGCCATCGCGTAGAGCGCGACCACGATCCACACGCCGCGGCGACTGAGCCACGGCTCGGCGCCGCGCCGTGACCACGCCTCGGTGAGGGCGATGGGTATGGCGATGCTGGCCACGACGTGCCCGGTCACGAAGGTCACCAGGTAGTAGAGGCTGATGTTTATGCCCTCGATGTGCACGGGGTGCTGGAAGTCGTAGCGCCCGAAGCGGGGGTTGAACAGCGACTGGTCGACCAAGCCCGCCTGCAGCACACCGAACGCGGCTGCGAACAGCACGATCGTCGGCCACCCACGGCCGGTACGTCGAGCCACCTCGCGGATCAGAACCGCCGCTCCCCCGTACATCGGACCGAGGAACAGCACGATCAGCGGGAGGTCGGTGGCGGGATAGCCGCCCCAGGACAGCTCGGCGAACCACGGCGCCACCACCATCACGGCCAGGACCGGCGCCCACCGCGTCCGAGCAGGAGGCGCGGCGACGTCACGTCGTGTCGATCGGCCTGTCATGGGAGTTGGCGACCTTCTCCGGATCCGACGCTGGCGGTGCGCCGTCGCGTCCGACCGGCGGCCGCTCCACGTTCCGGACACCCGTCCACATGGTTTCTAACTCACGTAACCTACTCGTGTTTGACCACTACTGGAACGTCTGAGGCGGGGTTGGCATGGGGATCGTCGTGGCCTTCGCGCTCGCGGGCGGGCTTGCTCAGCTCGTCGACGGCACCCTCGGCATGGGCTTCGGCGTCACCTCGGCCACCGTGCTGCTGTTCATGGGTGTCGCGCCCGCCACGGCCAGTGCCGCCACCCACGCGGCGAAGCTGCCGACGACGCTGATCAGCGGGCTGTCGCACTGGCGTGAGGGCAACATCGACACCGGCGTCCTGGTCCGCGTCGCACTGCCGGGCGCGGTGGGCGGCTTCCTGGGCGCCGTCGTGCTCACCAACATCAGCCTCGCCTCGGCGAAGGGCTGGATGTCAGGGCTGCTGGTCTTCTTCGGCTTCGTGATCTTCGCCAGGTTCGGCCTCGGAGCCCAGCTGATCCCGACACCCAAGAACGGCCACACCGCACGCTGGCTCTCACCGATCGGCCTGCTCGGCGGCTTCGTCGACGCCACCGGTGGCGGCGGCTGGGGTCCGGTCGTCACCCCCAGCCTGATGACCGTCACCCGTCACGAGCCGCGCAAGATCGTGGGAACCGCGAATGCCGCCGAGTTCCTGGTCGCAGTCTCCGTCTCCTTCGGATTCCTCACCGGCGCCGCGCAGCACGGGATCCCGTGGTTGCCCGTGGCCGGCCTCGCCCTCGGCGGCGTCATCATGGCCCCGATCGCCGCGCGACTGGCCGGCCGGCTGCCGCATGCGGCGATGGGCACCCTGGTGGGCGGCCTGGTGATCGTGGTCAACGCCGTCACGATCGTCGATGCCGTGGGCGGCCTGCCGACCTGGATCGACGCTCCGCTGATCCTGCTCGCGGTGGTCGTCACCGGCACCGTCGCCGCCAAGGCCTGGCGGCGCGAGAGGGACGACCGCCCGGCCGCCCTGGGGGCTCAGCCTTCCTGACCGCCTCGCCTCCGGCACGAGGCGCCCAGTCGAGCCCGTGGGGGAATCACGGGATGACGTGGGCGTCGCGGTACTGCTGGGCGTAGTCGAAGAACGTCGCGCGGGTGTCGCGGGTCGCCGAGAAGCCGGCGGTGCGGCTCTTGTTCATGTCGGTGACCACCTCGATCCCGCGGCCCAGGTCGGCGTCGGAGTGCCACCAGGAGGCCACCCGGGACAGGTCCGGCTCGACAAGGCGGTACGTCTCCGCCATCTGTCGCCATGTCGTCTCCGCACCGGCCATGGACGCCTCGAGCGTGCGGGGGGCGCCGGCGTAGCCCTCCCACTCCAGGTCGAACCACGCCGCGATTCGGGGCCACAGCCAGCGCCAGCGGAAGACGTCGCCGTTGGCCGTGTTGAAGGGCTCGTCCTGACCCGCCGGAGTCCGCGCCGCCCACGTCATCTGCTCGGCGAGCAGGCCGGCATCGGTGACGTCCGTCAACCCGTTCCACTGCTGCTCCGAACCTGGGAAGACGAAGGGCTGGTCCAGCTCGCGGCACAGCGACGCGTAGGCGCAGAGAGTCGCCACCATGTTCATGGCGTTCCCCGTGGCGAACCCGAACACCGTGTGCGAGCGGTGCACGCTCCAGGTGAATCCGTCGCGCTCGGCGGCGGCGAAGAGCTCGTCCTCCTGCGCGTAGTAGAAGTTCGGGTACGGCAGCCGCTCCTCGTCCTCGTGGAAGGGGGTGTCGGGCATGTCGCCCTGGCCGTAGGCCTCGAAGGGGCCGAGGTAGTGCTTGAGCCCGGTCATCAGAGCCACGTGCTTCACCGATGCGGCCGGGGACAGCGCCCCGAGGAGGTCGCGCACGGCACCGCCGTTGACCCGGATGTTCTCGGCCTCGGTCTCCATCCGGGTCCACGCGGTGATCGCCACGAACTCCGGGGCCACGTCCGCCAGCGCAGCGTGCAGCCCGGCGGGATCGCTCAGGTCGGCGCGAATCGTGCGAACGTCGGGGTGCGGCGTCGATCCGCTGCGCGACAGGCCGTAGGTCTCCCAGCCGTCCTCGACCAGACGGCGGGCGACCGCCTGCCCGACGATTCCGGTGACTCCGACGACCAGGGCACGGCGTGGTGACGCCGCGGGTGACTCGATCATGCGTGGTCCTCTCGCGGGTCGTGGACCGTCGCATGACGGTCACCATTCGACAGTACGGGGGCGTCCACGGGGGTCGTCTCAACGACGCGCGAATCCCCGGATGACGATCTTGCGCACCTCGTCGTACCAGAGCACGACGGAAGCCAGTGCCGTGCAGACGACCCAGTGGACCAGGTCCAGGGAGCCGGTGCCGAAGGCGACCTGGAGCACCGGAATCTCCACCACGGCGACCTGGAGGACCACCGCGAGGACGATCGCGCCCCACAGCCAGGGATTCCGGAACAGCCCGTGGAACACCGTCGTGGTCTCCGACCGCGCGTTGAGCGCATTGAACAACTGAGCGAGGACCAAGGTGGTGAACCCGGCCGTCCGGGCGACCTCGAGGGAATCGTCGCCCTCGACCAGTCCCCCCGGCAGGAACACGTCGATCGAGAACAGGCTCACGATCGCCATCACGAGTCCGATCGTGACGATGCCTCTCCACATGCGCGGGTCGATCGCGCGGTCGTCCAGCCGGCGGGGCGGTCGCTGCATGACGTCGTCGATCTCGGGATCGACGCCCATCGCGAGCGCCGGGCCGGAGTCGGTCACCAGGTTGATCCACAGGATCTGGGTCGCCAGCAGCGGCAGCACGATCGTCTCGTTGCTCGCCTCGTTGAGCCCGAGCACCCCGGCGAACACGACCCCGAGGAAGACCGTCAGCACCTCGCCCATGTTCGACGAGAGCAGGTAGCGCAGGAACTTCTTGATGTCGTCGAAGATCACCCGTCCCTGACGGACCGCCATGACGATCGTCGCGAAGTTGTCGTCGCCGAGGATCATCCGGGCGGCCTCCTTCGTGACCTCGGTGCCGGTCACGCCCATGGCCACGCCGATGTCGGCGGACTTGAGCGCGGGTGCGTCGTTGACGCCGTCGCCCGTCATCGCCACGATCTGTCCCTGCGACTGCAGGGTGTCGACGAGCAGCAGCTTGTGCTTGGGCGAGACCCGCGCGTACACCGACACCTCGCGGGTGGTCTCGTCCAGCGCGCCGTCGTCGAGGGTGTCGAGCTCCGCGCCCGTCACGGCGCGACCGCCGGGCTCGATGATGCCCAGATCGGCCGCGATCCGCGTCGCGGTGGTCGGGTGGTCGCCGGTGATCATGATGACCCGGACGCCGGCGCGGTGGGCCTCGGCGATTGCCGTGGCGGCCTCGGCCCGCGGCGGGTCGATGATGCCCACGACGCCGACGTAGACCAGATCGCGTTCGATGGAGGCGTCGACCTCGCCTGGTCCGTCGACCGGCAGGTCGTCGGCCACCCGGTAGGCGACGCCGAGGGTCCGGAAGGCCTCACCCGACAGGGCCTCGACCTGGGCCAGACGCTCGGCCCGGGCCTCCTCGGTGAGCGACACCGTGGTCTCACCGACCTGGTAGGCCGTGCAGTGCGCCAGCAGCACGTCGGGCGCGCCCTTGCTGAAGATGAGACGGGACCCGTCCCCGCGCTCGCGGTGCACCGTGGACATCATCTTCCGCTCGGAGGTGAACGGGATCTCGGCCTGGCGCTCGAACCGGGCGAGTTCCTCCCCCGTGCCCTCGAGCTTGCGCGCCGCGACGAGGAACGCCGCCTCGGTGGGATCGCCCTGGATGCTCCACTCCCCATCCCGCTCGGTCAGCTGGGCGTCATTGGCGAGCGCTCCCGCGGCCAGCAGGAGTTGGGTCTCCGAACGTTGTGCCCCCGCCAGCGGCTCACCGCCCACCGTGACCTGACCCTCGGGCCGGTAGCCGACACCGCTGACGTCGGCGCTGCCCGACGACGTGACCACACGCTCGATCATCATCTCGTTGCGCGTCAGGGTGCCGGTCTTGTCGGTGCAGATCACCGATGCCGATCCGAGCGCTTCGACGGAGTTGAGCTGCTTCACCACCGCATTGCGTCGCGCCAGGCGCTGCACGCCGATCGCGAGGACGACGGAGAGAATCGCGGGCATCCCCTCGGGCACCGCCGCCACCGCCAGCGAGACGCCCAGCAGCAGGACGACGACGAAGTCGGCCGGCTCGGTCACCCCGTCGACCACGACGATCGTGATCATCACGATCAGCGCGATGACCACCACGACGATCCCGAGCATCTTGCTGATGTAGGCGACCTCGACCTGCAGCGGCGTGGGCTCCTCCTCCGTCGCGTCGAGCATCTCGGCGATCGCGCCGACCTCGGTCGACATGCCGACTCCGGTCACCACGGCGCGGCCGACTCCCTGCACCACGGCAGTGCCCTTGTAGACCATGTCGCGTCGCTCGGCCAGAGGCGCCGGCTCGGCCAGCGTCGCGGCGTTCTTGGTCACCGCCTCGCTCTCACCAGTCAACGACGCCTCCTGGATCCGGAGCGCACTGGCGCTCAGGAGTCGCGCGTCGGCGCCCACTGCGTCGCCCTCGTTGAGGACCAGCACGTCACCGACCACGAGCTCGGCCGACGGCACGGTCTTGAGCTCACCCCCGCGGAACACCGTCGACGTCGCAGCCGTCATCGAGCCGAGCGCAGCGACCGCGTCCTCCGCCCGGGACTCCTGCGTGTACCCGAGCACGGCGTTGAGGATGACGACGAGGGCGATCACGACCGCGTCGACCGGGACCCCGTCTGCGCCCTCGATGGCCCAGGAGACCAACGAGATGACGACGGCCACCAGCAGCAGGTAGATGAGGGGGTCCTGGAACTGCGCGAGGATCTTGCGCCAGGTCGGGATCGCGTCCTTGCCGCGCAGCTCGTTCGGGCCGTTCTCCTCGAGCCTGCGTGCCGCCTCCGCGTCCGACAGACCCGTCGCCGGGACGACCTCCAGCCGATCCGCCACCGCCTGCGCGTCGACGACTGACGCGTCCTGCATGTCGTGAACGATCATGTCTCGACCCCATGACCGATCCTGTCCCACGTCGGCCGGCAGCGCGACAGCAGAGGAACCCGGTGGCTCCGACGCCACGACGCTCGGCGTGCCGTGAGGTGGGTCACTCGCCCCGACCGGAACAACCTGGGCGGCGCGCGCGTTGCGACCACTGGTGCCCCTCATGGCCCAGTCAGCTCGTCAGTCCCACCGCGCAGGAGCACAGTGACCACCACCGACACCACCTCGGCACCGCCCACCACCGACCGCGCAGGACGGCTGATCGCCCTGCTCGTGGGCTCGGCGTTCGTCGTGATCCTCAACGAGACGATCATGAGCGTCGCCCTGCCGGAGCTGATGCGGGAGTTCGACGTCCCGGCGACGACGGCGCAGTGGCTCACGACGGCGTTCCTGCTGACGATGGCCGTGGTCATCCCGATCACCGGCTTCCTGCTGACTCGCTATCCCCTGCGGCGGGTGTTCATGGCCGCGATGATCTCCTTCACGGCCGGCACCCTGCTGGCCGCCGTGGCGCCGACCTTCGCCGTGCTGGTGGCCGCTCGCGCCGTCCAGGCGGTCGGCACCGCCCTGATGATGCCGCTGCTGATCACGACGATCCTCAACCTCGTCCCGGCGGAGCGCCGCGGCCGGATGATGGGCACCGTCTCCATCGTCATCTCGGTGGCTCCTGCCGTCGGCCCCACGATCTCGGGCATCATCCTCGACCAGCTCGACTGGCGCTGGATGTTCTGGCTCGTCCTGCCGATCGCCCTGCTGTCCCTCGGACTCGGCGCGGCGTGGGTCAAGAACGTCACCGAGCCGATCGACGTCCCGATCGACGTGCTCTCGGTCGTGCTGTCGGCGCTGGCCTTCGGCGGCCTGATCTACGGACTCAGCAGCATCGGTGAGGCCGCCGCGGGCGAGACCCCGGTCCAGCCCTGGATCCCGGTCGCCGTGGGCGCCGTCGCCCTCGTCATCTTCGTCCTGCGTCAGCTCTCCCTGCAGGACCGCGCGCTGCTGGACCTGCGCACCTTCGCGCACCGGACCTTCACGATCGCGGCCGGACTCGTCGCCGTCAGCATGATGGCGCTCTTCGGAACCCTGATCCTGCTGCCGATCTACCTGCAGTCGGTGCTGGGCCTGACGACGCTGGAGACCGGCCTGGTCCTGCTGCCCGGCGGTCTCGTCATGGGCCTGCTCGCGCCGTTCGTCGGCCGCCTCTTCGACCAGTACGGACCGCGCCCCCTCGTGGCGCCGGGTGCTGCCGTCACCTCGGTCGCGCTCTGGTCGATGTCGATGTTCGACACGGACACCACGCAGGGCACCGTCATCGCGGTGCACGTCCTGATGAGCATCGGCCTCGCCCTGATGTTCACGCCGCTGATGACCTCGGCGCTGGGCTCGCTGCCGCACCACCTGTACTCGCACGGCAGCGCCACCGTCTCCACGCTCCAGCAGGTCGCCGGCGCGGCCGGCACCGCGCTGTTCGTGACCGTGATGACGCGCCGTTCGGTCAGCGAGCTCGAGACGGGCGCCTCGGTCGTCGACGCCACGGCCTCGGGCGTCCACGCCGCGCTCTTCTACGGCGGCATGATCTCGGCGGTGGCGGTGCTCGTCGCCCTGCTGGTCAAGGCCCCGAAGCCGGCCGCGCCGGTCGCCGTGCCGCCGCAGGAGGGGTGACCGACACGTCAGTCCACTCCGCGGCGATCGAACTTTCGACTCCGGCGGACTGACGTATGCTCGTGGCACAGTTCGGATCCTTCCCGAGGCCCAGGCGAGCCCGCCGCCGGCTGAAGGATCCCAGCAGCCACCGCTGTCGAACCGCTGAGGACTCTCACCCATGACCGAATTCGTTCCACAGTTCCGCCCCGACGCCACCGCCGAGCTCACCGAGGCGATGGCGCGGCGGATCCTCGTGCTGGACGGCGCGATGGGCACGGCGATCCAGCGGGACCGTCCGGACGAGGCCGGCTACCGCGGCGAGCGGTTCGCCCAGTGGTCGTGTGATGTCCAGGGCAACAACGACCTGCTGACGCTCACCCAGCCCGAGATCATCGCGGCGATCCACCGCGAGTACCTCGAGTCCGGCGCCGACATCATCGAGACGAACACGTTCAACGCGAACGCGATCTCGCTGCGCGACTACGACATGGTCGATCTGGCCTACGAGCTCAACTACACGTCGGCCCAGCTCGCGCGTTCCGCGGCCGACGCGGTCGGCACGCCGGATCGCCCCCGCTACGTCGCCGGCGCGCTCGGTCCGACCACCCGCACCGCGTCCATCTCCCCCGACGTCAACGACCCGGCGGCCCGCAACGTCACCTGGGACGAGCTCGTCGACGCGTACCTGACCGCCGCGCGCGGCCTGGTCGACGGTGGCGCCGACCTGCTGATGATCGAGACGATCTTCGACACGCTCAACGCGAAGGCCGCCATCTTCGCGGTCGAGACGCTGTTCGAGGAGACCGGCCGCCGTTGGCCCGTGCTCATCTCCGGCACCATCACCGATGCCTCCGGGCGCACGCTCTCGGGCCAGACGGTCGAGGCGTTCTGGAACTCGATCCGGCACGTCAAGCCACTGCTGGTGGGCCTGAACTGCGCCCTGGGCGCCGACGAGATGCGCCCGTACATCGCCGAGCTGTCGCGCATCGCCGACTGCCACATCTCCTGCTACCCCAACGCGGGCCTGCCCAACGCCTTCGGCGAGTACGACGAGTCCCCCGACGAGACCGCCGCCACGCTGCACGAGTTCGCCGAGAGCGGCTTCATCAACGTCGTCGGCGGCTGCTGCGGCACGACGCCCGCGCACATCGCCGCGATCGCCGGCACGGTCGAGGGCCTGACCCCGCGCGAGGTGCCCGAGATCGCCCCCGCGCTGCGCCTGTCCGGGCTCGAGCCGCTCACCGTCACCGAGGACTCCCTGTTCGTCAACGTCGGCGAGCGCACCAACATCACCGGGTCGGCCCGCTTCCGCAACCTCATCAAGGCCGAGGACTACACGTCGGCCCTCGCGGTGGCGCTGCAGCAGGTCGAGAACGGCGCGCAGGTCATCGACATCAACATGGACGAGGGCATGATCGACGGCGTCGCCGCGATGGACCGGTTCTGCAAGCTGATCGCGACCGAGCCCGACATCAGCCGCGTGCCCGTCATGGTCGACTCCTCCAAGTTCGAGGTCATCGAGACCGGCCTGAAGGCGATCCAGGGCAAGTGCATCGTCAACTCCATCTCCCTCAAGGAGGGCGAGGAGCGCTTCGTCGAGCACGCCCGGCTGTGCCGCAAGTACGGCGCCGCGATCGTGGTCATGGGCTTCGACGAGGACGGCCAGGCCGACAACCTCGAGCGGCGCCAGCAGATCGCGGGTCGCGCCTACCGGATCCTGACCGAAGAGGTCGGCTTCCCGGCCGAGGACATCATCTTCGACCCGAACGTCTTCGCCGTCGCCACGGGCATCGAGGAGCACGCCCGCTACGGACTGGACTTCATCGAGGCCACCGCCTGGATCAAGGAGAACCTGCCCGGCGCCCTCGTCTCCGGCGGCGTCTCGAACGTCTCCTTCTCGTTCCGCGGCAACAATACGGTCCGCGAGGCGATCCACGCCGTCTTCCTGTTCCACGCCATCAAGGCGGGCATGGACATGGGCATCGTCAACGCCGGCGCCCTGGTCCCCTACGACGCCGTCCCGACCGAGCTGCGCGACCGCATCGAGGACGTGATCCTCAACCGACGCGAGGACGCCGCAGAGCGCCTGCTCGAGATCGCCTCCGACTACGCCGGCACCTCCGAGAAGACCGAGGCCGCCGCCGAGGAGTGGCGCTCCCTGCCCGTGGGCGAGCGCATCACACACGCCCTCGTCAAGGGCATCGACGCCCAGGTCGAGGAGGACACCGAGGAGCTCCGCCAGCTGATCTCCGAGCGCGGCGGCAAGCCGATCGAGGTCATCGAGGGCCCGCTCATGGACGGCATGAACGTCGTCGGCGACCTGTTCGGCGCGGGCAAGATGTTCCTGCCGCAGGTCGTGAAGTCGGCACGCGTCATGAAGAAGGCCGTCGCCTACCTGATCCCGTTCATCGAGGCCGAGAAGTCCCCCGACGACGTGAGCAGCTCCAACGGCACGGTCATCATGGCCACCGTCAAGGGCGACGTCCACGACATCGGCAAGAACATCGTCGGCGTCGTGCTCCAGTGCAACAACTACGACGTCATCGACCTCGGCGTCATGGTGCCGGCCCAGAAGATCCTGGACGCGGCACGCGAGCACAACGCCGACGTCATCGGACTGTCCGGCCTCATCACGCCGTCGCTGGACGAGATGGAGAACTTCGCCGCCGAGATGGCGCGCCAGGAGTTCGACATCCCGCTGCTGATCGGCGGCGCCACCACGTCGCGCGCCCACACGGCCGTCAAGGTCGACCGCAAGTACCCCGGACCGGTCGTGTGGGTCAAGGACGCCTCCCGCTCGGTCCCGGTCGTGGCCGCGCTGCTGTCCTCCGAGCAGCGGCCCAAGCTCATGGCCGACATCAAGACCGACTACGACGCGCTGCGTGAGCGCCACGCCGCCCGCGGCGACTCCCGCTCGATCCTGCCGCTGGAGGCCGCCCGCGCCGACGCCACGGTGATCGACTGGAGCGACTACAAGCCGCCGGTGCCGGCATCCCCCGGCATCCACGAGTTCGGGCCGTTCCCGCTGGGCGAGCTGCGCGAGTACATCGACTGGCAGCCGTTCTTCAACGCGTGGGAGATGAAGGGCTCGTTCCCCGACATCCTCAACTCCCCCACCCAGGGCGAGACCGCACGCAAGCTCTACGACGACGCGAACGAGATGCTCGACCGCATCATCGCCGAGGACTGGCTGACCGCCCGCGGCGTCGCCGGACTGTTCCCGGCCGCACGCGACGGCGACAGCACGATCGTCTACACCGATGAGTCCCGCTCGACCGAGCTGACGCGGTTCCACCACCTGCGCCAGCAGACAGCGCACCGCGAGGGCGTCCCTCACCGCTCGCTGGCCGACTTCGTCGCCCCGGCCGAGACGGGCCTGCCCGACTACGTCGGCGCGTTCGCCGTGACCGCCGGCCTCGGCAGCGTCGAGCGCGTCAAGGCGTTCAAGGCCGAGCTCGACGACTACTCCGCGATCATGCTGGAGGCCCTGGCCGACCGGCTGGCCGAGGCGTTCGCCGAGCGCCTGCACGAGCTGGTCCGCACCGATCTGTGGGGCTACGCCCCCGACGAGAAGCTCAGCAGCACCGAGCTGATCAAGGAGAAGTACGACGGCATCCGCCCGGCGCCGGGCTACCCGGCGTGCCCCGAGCACACCGAGAAGAGCACGATCTGGTCGCTGCTCGACGTCGAGGCGCGCACAGGCATGGAGCTGACCGAGTCGATGGCCATGTGGCCGGGCGCCTCCGTCAGCGGTCTGTACTTCTCGCACCCGCAGTCCCAGTACTTCGTCGTGGGCCGCATCGGCCGCGACCAGGTGCAGGACTACGCCGAGCGCAAGGGCTGGACGATCGCCGAGGCTGAGCGGTGGCTGTCGCCGAACCTCGGCTATCGGACCGAGGATGAGTAGGCTGAGAAGGTGACCGACGCCCAGATCCCCGTTCTGCGGAATCCGTGGATGATCGCCGCGTTCGAGGGCTGGAACGACGCCGCCGACGCGGCGACCAGCACGGTCGACCACCTGCTCGAGGAGTGGGACGCCGAGATCTTCGCCGAGCTCGATCCGGAGGAGTTCTACGACTTCCAGGCGGTCCGTCCGGTCCTGGCTCCGTCCGAGAACGGCGTGCGCGACATCGTGTGGCCCACGCCGACTCTCTACTTCGCCCGCCCGCCGCACCTGGATCGCGACGTCCTGCTGCTGCGTGCCGTCGAGCCGAACTATCGCTGGCAGACCTTCTGCGCCGCGGTGGTCGAGATCGCGCAGCGCGCCGGCGTCCAGGAGCTCATCACCCTCGGCGCCCTGTTGGCCGACAGCCCGCACACCCGCCCGGTTCCCGTGACCGGGACGACGAACGATCCGGTCATGCTGGAGCGCCTCTCGCTCGAGCAGTCCCGCTACTCCGGGCCGATCGGGATCACGACGGTGCTCGGCGACGTCGCCGCCCGCGCCGGCATGGCGACAGCCGGCATCTGGGCCGCCGTGCCCCACTACGTGGCCGAGCCGCCCTGCTACAAGGCCACCCTGGCCCTCCTCGGCGCCGTCGAGGATGCGGTGGGCATCGGGCTCCCCCAGGGCGTGCTCCAGGAGATGTCCGAGGCCTGGCAGCGTGGCGCCGACGACCTGATGGAACAGGACGAGGACCTGCGCGACTACGTCGAGTCCCTCGAGACCGACCGCGACACCGACGACCTGCCCGAGGCCTCCGGCGACGCCATCGCGCGCGAGTTCGAGCGCTACCTGCGTCGCCGTCCCACCGAAGAGACCTGAGGCGGGCCGCTAGCCCGCGAGATGTGTAGCGGCATGCACCCGGATCAGGCCGTTTCGGCCGGATTCAGGTGGACAGCGCTACACATCTCGCGCGCCGGAGGCGCGATCAGAGCTTGATGCCGAGGAGGGCGTCGACGGCGGCACGCACCTGGGCCGGCGCCTGGGCGTCGTCGCCGGTCGTGGCAGTCCACGCGTCGACCGCCTTCAGCGCCGCGGGCGCGTCGAGGTCGTTCGTCAGGGCCTCGCGGAGGCGATCCACCAGCTCCTGACCGGACGGGCCGGCCGAGCGGTCGGCGGCCGCCCGCCAGCGAGCCAGACGCGCCTCGGCGACCTCGATCTCGTCGCCGAACCACTCCCAGTCCTCGCGGTAGTGGTGCCCGAGCAGCGCCAGCCGGATGGCCATCGGGTCCCGTCCCTCGGCACGCAGCTTGGAGACCAGGACGAGGTTGCCCTTCGACTTGCTCATCTTCTCGCCCTCGTAGCCCACCATTCCGGCGTGCACGTAGGAGCGGGCGAAGGGCTCACCGGTGGCGCGCTCGGCCTCGGCGGCCGACATCTCGTGGTGGGGGAAGACCAGGTCCGATCCCCCACCCTGGACGTCGAATGCCGTGCCGAGGTGGTGCAGGGCGATCGCCGCGCACTCGATGTGCCAGCCGGGCCGGCCCCGGCCGAGGTCGGTGTCCCACGCGGGCTCCCCCGGGCGCTCGGCCTGCCACAGCAGGCAGTCCAGCGGGTCGCGCTTGCCCGAACGGTTCGGGTCGCCGCCGCGCTCGGCGAAGAGCTTGACCATGGTCTCCTCGTCGAACCCGGAGACCTCGCCGAAGGTCGAGGCGGAGTGGACGTCGAAGTACAGGTCGTCGTCGACCCGGTAGACCGCTCCGGTCGCCTCGAGGCGCTGCACGAGGTCGATGACCAGCGGGATGGACTCGACGGCGCCGATGTAGTGCTCCGGCGGCAGGACCCGCAGGGCGGTCATGTCGTCGCGGAACAGCTGCGTCTCGCGCTCGGCCAGCGCCACCCAGTCCATGCCGGTCGCGGTGGCGCGCTCGAGCAGCGGGTCGTCTACGTCGGTCACGTTCTGCGTGTAGTGCACGTCCAGGCCGCGGTCGAGCCAGACCCGCTGCAGCAGGTCGAAGGTCAGGTACGTGTTGGCGTGGCCCAGGTGCGTGGCGTCGTACGGCGTGATGCCGCAGACGTAGAGGCGCGCGGATTCCTCGGGATCGAGCGGGACGAGCTTCCCGGTGGCGGTGTCGTGCACCTGGACGGGTGGTCCGTCACCGAGCCCGGAGTCCGAGAGTCGTGGGATCGGTGGGCGGGACCAACTCTGCATGTCGCCGAGCCTATCGGGAGCATCGAAGCCACAATGAGCAGGTGATGATCGACTGCGCGGTCTACGTCGACGGCGTGCGCCGCGACACCGACCATGACCCCGACAGCCTCGACGAGACGCTGGCCGGCCTGACCGGCAACGACTTCATCTGGGTCGGCGTGAACAACCCGACGCACGACGAGATGGAGCGCCTCGGCAAGGCCCTGCGGATGCACCCGTTGGCGGTGGAGGACACGATCGGCGCGCACCAGCGGCCGAAGATCGAGCGGTACAGCGATCACGTGTTCATCTCGATGCGCGCCGTCTCGTACAGCGACGACGACATCACCACCAACGAGGTCAACATCTGCCTGGGCGCCCGCTACCTCCTGACCGTGCGCCACGGCGGGGCGTCGCTCGTCGACGCGCGACACCGGGCCGAGGTGTCACCCGATCGGCTGCGCCACGGGCCGATCGTCGGGCTGCACGCCGTCGTCGACTCGATCGTGGACCACTACGAGTCGGTCGCCGGCGAGCTCGAGACGGACGTGGGCGAGGTCGAGGCGTCGGTCTTCTCGCCCGACCGCACCGAGGACTCCCGCCGCATCTATCGGCTCAAGCGCGAGACGCTGGAGTTCCGGCACGCCGTGGCGCCGCTGCGCGATCCGATGAGCCGCTTCGCCACCGTCGCCGACCCGGAAGCCCTGCGGCCGTACTTCCGCGACATCGCCGATCACCTGCAGCGAGCCGTGGACGCCATCGACTCGATCGACAGCCTGCTGTCCAACGCCCTCAACGCCTATCTGGCGCAGCTGAGCGTCCAGCAGAACGAGGACATGCGCAAGCTCGCTGCGGGCGCGGCCCTCTTCGCCATCCCGACCGCCGTGGCGGGGATCTACGGGATGAACTTCGAGCACATGCCAGAGCTCTCCTGGGCCTTCGGCTATCCGCTGTCCCTGGCTCTCATGGGCGGCGTGTGCTGGTACGTCTACCGACGGTTCAAGAAGTCGGGCTGGCTCTGAGCCCGCGTCAGCCGGCGACGGCGCCGGTGATGACGCCACCCCACAGCAGTCCGAGCACGACCGCACCGAGCACGACGCGGTAGATCACGAACGGCGCGTACGAGTTCTTGCTGACGTACTGCAGCAGCCAGTGGATGACGGCGAGGCCGACGACGAACGCGACGACGGTGCCGACGATGGTCGGGACCGTGCCGTAGGCGTTCTCGCCGCCGGGGATGTCCTTGAGCTTGTAGATGCCGGCTCCGACGACCGCGGGGATCGCCAGGAGGAAGGCGTAGCGCGTGGCGGCGCGGCGGTCGTAGCCCAGGAACAGGCCCATCGAGATCGTGGCGCCCGAGCGGGAGACACCCGGCACCAGCGCGCAGGCCTGGGCCAGGCCGAGCAGGATCGCGTCACGGGCGTTGAGGTCGTCGATCGGCTTGGCCTTGCGACCGAGCCGCTCGGCCAGCCCCAGGACCAGGCCCATGCCGATCAGCATCGAGGCGATGAACCACAGGTTCCGGAACTCGCGATCGATCGCGTCCTCGAGCGCGATGCCCAGCACCACGATCGGCAGCGAGCCGACGATGATGAACCAGCCCATCCGCCACTCCGGTGCCTGGCGCGCCTCGGCGCTGAAGACGCCGCGGACCCAGCCGGAGCCGATGGTCCAGATGTCGCGCCAGAAGTACAGGATGACCGCCAGCTCGGTGCCGATCTGGACGACCGCCGTGTACGCGGCGCCGGGGTCTTCCCAGCCCAGCAGTTGCGGCACGATCGCCAGGTGAGCACTGCTGGAGATGGGCAGGAATTCGGTGAGGCCCTGGACGATGCCCAGGATCACGGAGCGCAGCAGATCCACCGTGCGAGCCTACACAGGAAGTTCTGGGGCACCGACTAACCTCATCGCATGCACGCGCGTCGGCTCGGCGGTTCGGGACTCCAGGTGTCGCGGCTCGGCCTCGGGACCATGTCCTGGGGCGCAGCCGTCGACGAGTACGTGGCTGACGAGCAGCTGCGGGTCTTCCTCGACGCCGGTGGCACCCTGATCGACACCGCGCCCATCTACGGCGACGGCGGCTGCGAGAAGGTCATCGGCTCGCTGCTGGCCAAGCACGGCGTCCGCGACCGGATCGTCCTGGCCGGCAAGGCCGGCGTGGTCCGTCGCGACGGGCACGCCGTGGTCGACGGCTCCCTGGGATCGCTGATGCGACAGCTGGACCAGTCCCTGGCCGACCTCGGCACCGATCACCTCGACCTGTGGCAGATCCACCGTTGGGACGACACCGTCCCGGTCGACGAGACGATGGCCGCGCTCGACCAGGCCGTCCGCTCCGGCCGGGTCCGCTACGCCGGCATCAGCAACTTCACCGGCTGGCAGACCGTGGCCGCCCAGCAGGCGTTCACCCGCTTGGGCGGCGGCGTGCCGCTGGTCAGCACCCAGATCGAGTACTCCCTGCTGCGCCGCGACCCCGAGATCGAGACGATCCCGGCCGCCGAGCACGCCGGGATGAGCATCCTGGCGTGGTCTCCCCTGGGCCGGGGTGTGCTCACCGGCAAGTACCGCGCCGGCGTGCCCGCCGACTCGCGGGCGGCGGACTCGCGGTGGGAGGCCTTCGTGGCGCCCCACCTCACGTCGTCGAAGGCCCGCGTCGTGGACGCGCTCGCCGCCGCTGCCCAGGGCCTGGGCGCCCCGGTGTCCCACGTCGCGCTCGCGTGGCTGCGCGACCAGCCCCGGGTCGGATCGGCGATCGTGGGCGCCCGCACCGCCGCCCAACTTCAGGAATCGCTGGGGTCGGAGACACTGGAACTGCCGGCCGAGATCAATGCGGCCCTCAGCGATGTGTCAGAAGGAGCACGATGATCGACTACGAGTTCTGGGATGTCTCCATCTCGCGGACGAAGTCGCGGAATGCCGTGTGCCAGTGGCTGACGCAGGCGGCCGAGTTCCAGGGATGGGAACTCGACCGCCTCCGCAAGGATTCGACCGGTCATCGCACGGTGCGGCTGCGGCGCAAGATCATCCGCATGCGCGCGACCGTCTGACCGTCGTTCAGTCGTTCTTCGGCTCGCCGCGCGAGCGCCGCAGTGCGCGGCCCCGGGCGACGTCCTTGTCCGTCTTCTTCTTGGCCTTCTCGATCTGCCGGGTGTCCTTGGGCGGGAGCTGGATCTCCTCCTCGGCCGGCAGGCCGGCCTGCAGCTCACGGCCGCGCTCCATCTCGGCATCGAGCTCGGCGCCGAACAATAGCGCCAGGTTCGTGATCCACAACCACAGCAGGAACACGATGACGCCGGCCAGCGACCCGTAGGTCTTGTTGTAGTTCGAGAAGTTCGAGACGTAGAGCCCGAACAGCGCCGAGGCCACGACCAACGTCAGGATCGCGACGACCGCGCCGAGACTGATCCAGCGGAACCGCGGCTGCTTGACGTTCGGCGTGACGTAGTACAGCAACGCCACGATGAAGATGACGACGAGCAGCAGGACCGGCCACTTGGCGATGTTCCAGACGGTCACGGCGGTGCCGCCGAGACCCACCGCGTCGCCGACCGCCTGCGCGGCAGGACCGGTCAGGACCAGGCCGAGTGCGACCACAGCCGTCAGGGTCACCAGGACGACCGTCAGCAGCAGCATCACCGGACGCAGCTTCCAGATCGGCCTGCCCTCGCCGATCTCGTAGATGCGGTTCATCCCGCGGCTGAACGCGTTCACGTAGCCCGAGGCCGACCACAGCGCCGCGGCCAGACCGATGATGAGGCCCAGACCCGAGCTCTGGCTCTGGCCCAGCTCGCGCAGGGTCGGCTCCAGGGTGTCGGCCGCGCCGGAGGCGCCCAAGTCGCGCAGGATCTGCACGAGCGCGTCGACGGTCTCGTCGCTGCGCCCGACCAGCCCGACGAGGGACAGCACCGCCACCGCCGCCGGGAACAACGCCAGGATCGAGTAGTAGGTCAGCGCTGCCGCGAGGTCCGTGCACTGGTCCTCGGAGAACTCACGCGCCGTCTTGCGCAGCACGTAGAACCACGAGGGCTTGGTGAGGTCCTTCGGGGAGTCGGGGCCGCCGTCCTTGCCAGGTTCAGCCATCAACGCCCCCGTCGCAGCGACCGCAGCACCAGGAACGCCAGACACAGCGACGTGATGCCGGCGGCCAACGCCAGCACCTCCGGTCGCGGCTTGCCGTCCGGGTCGGTCAGGGACTCGCGGGTGGAGTCCTTCAAGTCGTTCAGTGACTCGCGCGTGGAGTCCTTGAAGTCGTTCGCCGAATCCTTCACCCGGCTCTTGACGTCGAACTTGCCCGCGAGCTCGTCGACGGTGTCGGCCAGCTCCTCGCGCGTCCGTTCCACGTCGTCACGCAACGCGTGAATGTCCTCGTCGCTCATGGCACTCCTTCGTTCAGTGGTCTCGGGCGTGGCGGACGGCGTCGACGTCGGCCTTGACGCTGTCGATCGTTCCGGTGGGAACCGGCGGGCCGGCTTCCTGGACGCGGTTCTTGCCCAGCAGCGCCGCGATTCCGGCGATGACGAGCAGGACGACCGCCACGATGAGGGCGGCCAGCCACGCGTCCATCACCAGGGCGAGGGCCAGGACGATGGCGGCGAGCAGGACGCCGACGCCGTAGAGCGCGAGCAGTCCGCCCACGCCGATGAAGCCGACGCCGACGCCTGCCTTCTTCGCCCGCCCGGACACCTCGGCCTGGGCGAGCCGCATCTCGTCGCGGACGAGTGTCTTCATCTCGGTCGTCAGCCGAGAGATGAGCTCACCCGTCGTGGCCGAGGACTGCCCCGACTGGTCCTGGCTCATTGTCCGGAGACTCCCGTGGAGCCGGTCGACCCGGTGCCGAAGTCGGTCGACCCGGCGCTCGCAGTGCTCGACCCGGTGCTGGCGCTGCGCGAACCGGTGGACTTGCTCACACCCGGCACGTGCTCCTGGGCGGCGTCCTGCACCTTGTGGGTGGCGTCCTGGACCTTCGGGTTCTTCCAGAGGCTCTGGGCCTTCTCGACGATCTGGTCATACCGCTCGCGTCCCGCGCGGCTGCCGAGGACGTATCCGGCGCCGATTCCGACGAGGAACTTCAGTTTTCCGGCCATGGGGATCCCCCTGTGTCTGACGACCGTCCGGATGACGGTCTGTGCAGTGGGGGTACCCAGCCCTCGACCCGGTATGCGCCCTTCGCGCCAGATCGGGTCAGGCCAGGTCGAGGAACTCGTCGAAGACCCGGCAGCCGAACTGCAACGCGTCGATCGGCACCCGCTCGTCGACGCCGTGGAACAACGCGGTGAAATCGAGGTCGGCCGGCAGCCGCAGCGGCACGAATCCGTAGGACCGCATGCCCAGCTTGTGCCACGCCTTGGCGTCGGTGCCCGCGGACATGAGGAACGGTGCGACGTGGGCCTCGGGGTCGTGTTTGAGCAGCGAGACCGTCATGGCGTCCACGAGGTCACCCTCGAAGGCGTACTCGAGCGGGATGTCGAGGTGGTACGGCTCGACCGTGACGGTGTCGCCGGCGATCTGCTGCACCCGATCGACGAAGCCGTCATGGTGACCGGGCAGGGGGCGTCCGTCGACGTACGCGACCGCATCGCCGGGTACGACGTTGTGCTTGTAGCCGCCCTGGATCATGGTGGCGTTGGTCGAGTTGCGCAGGCCGGAGCCGATCATCCGGGCCGCCGGGCCGAAGTGCTCGAAGAGCTCGTCCGGGGTGCCGTCGGCACCGGTCAGCTCGCGCACCTTCTGCAACAGGATCTGCATCGAGGGGCCCGGCTCGGCCGGCCACTCGTGCTCCCCCAGGTTGACCAGGGCGCGCGCCAGGTGGGTGACCGCGTTGTCGGGGTTGCGCATCGAGCCGTGCCCGGCTGTGCCGGCGGCCTTGAGCCGGAGCCAGGCGATGCCCTTCTCGCCCGACTCGATCAGGTAGAGACGCTGCCCCGCGACCTGGGTCGAGAAGCCGCCGACCTCGCCGACCGCCTCGGTGCAGCCCTCGAACCACTCGGGATGCTCGGCGACGAGCCAGTGCGCGCCCAGCTGGCCTCCTGCCTCCTCGTCGGCGGTGAAGACCAGCAGGACCGGGCGGTCGGGGATCCGGCCGGCCCGCTGACGATCGCGGACGACGGCCAGCATGATCGCGTCGAAGTCCTTCATGTCGACGGCGCCGCGCCCGACGACGTAGTCGTCGACGATCTCGGCGGCGAACGGGTCGACGGACCAGTCGGCGGCCTTGGCCGGGACGACGTCGAGGTGTCCGTGCACCACCAGTCCCGGACGGGTGGAGTTCTGGTCGCCCCACCGGGCCACGACGCTGGCGCGGCCGCGCTCTGACTCGAGGATGGTGGACTCGATGCCCACCTCGGCCAGGCTGGCCGCGACGTACTCCGCGGCGGCGCGCTCGCCCGGACCGGACGAGTCGCCGAAGTTGGACGTGTCGATCCGGATCAGGTCACGGCAGAGGTCGACGACCTCGGTCTCGGCGGCGGACATGGGACCCACCCTAGTCACGCAGCAGCCGGCGCAGCACCGACGAGACCATGAGTCCGAGGAGTCGGCGCACGACCGGGTCGAGGAACCCGGGGACCCCGATCACCGAGGCCTCCTCGTCCCACGTGACGACCGAGCCGGAGCCCTCGGGCTCGACCGTGATGGTGGCACTCCCCCGGATGACGCGACCGCGCTTCACGAGATGGACGCGGCGCGGCGGATCCCAGTGCGTGATCTCCATCGGGTCGTCGAACCCGACCGGTCCGACACCGGTGCGGGCGGTGAACCCGTCCGAGGTCGCCGTGATCGTGGTCAGGGGCACGCGATGGCGCTCCCAGTCCGTCACCCGGGCGAAGGCTGCGGGCGCAGCCAACTGTGATCTACGCCTCACCCGGGTCATCGTGGCCATAGCGTCAGCGTAGACTTGAATCCATGTTCAACAAGGGCACGATGCCGTTCACGTCGGTCGCCGACGTCAAGGCCCGCCTCGCCACGGCCGGCTACCTCGCGTCGGACGCCGTCGCCACGACCGTGTTCCTCGCCAGCGAGCTGGGCAAGCCGCTGCTCGTCGAGGGGCCCGCGGGCGTGGGCAAGACCGAGCTGTCGCGCGCCATCGCCCAGGCCTGCAAGGCCGAGCTGGTGCGGCTGCAGTGCTACGAGGGCGTCGACGAGTCCCGCGCGATCTACGAGTGGAACCACGCGAAGCAGCTGCTGCGGATCTCGGCCGGCCAGGACGAGACCTGGAGCGAGGCGAAGTCGGACATCTTCTCCGAGGAGTTCCTGCTCCCCCGCCCGCTGCTCTCGGCGATCCGCAACGATGGCCCGACCGTGCTGCTCATCGACGAGACGGACAAGGCCGACGTCGAGATCGAGGGCCTCTTGCTCGAGGTGCTCGGCGACTTCCAGATCACGATCCCCGAACTGGGCACCGTGACCGCCACGCAGCGTCCCTTCGTCGTGCTGACGTCGAACGCGACCCGAGAGCTGTCCGAGGCGCTGCGCCGCCGCTGCCTGTTCCTGCACATCGAGTTCCCCGACGCCGAGCTCGAGCGCGACATCGTCACCATGAAGGTTCCGGACCTCGACCAGGCGCTCGTCGACTCGGTGATCCGCGTGGTCAACGCCCTGCGCGCCATGCCGTTGCGCAAGGCGCCCTCGGTCTCCGAGACGCTCGACTGGGCCCGCACCCTGGTGGCGCTGGGTGCCGACGCGCTCACCTCCGAGGTCGTCTCCGAGAGCCTCGGCGTCGTGCTGAAGCACCAGGACGACATCGACAAGGCGCGCACGAAGCTGGATCTGGACGCCGTCCTGTCATGACGTCCCAGGTCGCGACCCGGCTGGTCGAGTTCGTCGAGGCGCTGCGCACCAAGGGCGTCAACGCCGGCCCGAGCGAGACGATCGACGCCGCGGACGTGATGCGGGTCCTGGGCCTCGACGACCGCGAACTGCTGCGCGAGGGCCTGGCCGCGGCGCTCGTGCGCCGGGGCGGCCAGCGCGACGTGTTCGACCAGACCTTCGACCTCTTCTTCCCTGTCGGCGTCGGTCGCCCCGAGGCGGCCCGCGACGCGGGCGAGGACATGGACGTCCAGCAGATCCGCGAGCTGCTGCTCATGGCGCTGATGGACCGCGACCCCCGGACTCTGGCGCAGATCGCCGAGATCGCCGTGGATGTCCTGGGCGAGGTCGGACAGCCCGGCTCCGAGACCGCCGGCTGGTCCGCCTACCAGACCATCGACCGGCTCCAGCCCCAGACGCTGATCGCCGCGGCGATGGCGATGCGACCCGGCGGCGGCAGCGGCCAGGGTGGTCAGGGGCTCGGCACCCAGTTCACCGACCGGCTGGCCCGCGACGAGGTGCGTCAGGGCGTCGAGGCGTTCCGCGAGATGGTCCAGGCCGAGGCGCGCCGCCGTTCGGCCGAGCTGCGCGGACGTGAGCTCGTGACCCGCCATGCCGTGCGCGCGTCACGCGAGCACGTCGACTTCCTCAGCGCGAACCGCCAGCAACTGGAGGAGCTGCGCCGCTCGGTCAAGCCGCTGGCCCGCGTGCTGGCCACCCGGCTGTCGGCCCGCCGCCGGCGCCGGCGCCGCGGCAAGATCGACATGCGCCGCACGTTGCGGCGCGCCATGGGCACCGGCGGTGTGCCGATGCGGCCGGTGTACGAGAAGCCGCGGCCGAATCGTCCCGAGCTCGTCCTGCTGTGCGACGTCTCGGGCTCCGTGGCCGGGTTCTCCAACTTCACGATGCTTCTCACCCAGGCGCTGAGCGCCCAGTTCAGCAAGGTGCGGGTCTTCGCGTTCGTCAACGCGATGGCCGAGGTCACCGACATCGTGCGCGACGGCGCCGTCTCGGGCGGCGGCGACATCGAGACGCGCATCCGCGCCGAGGCCAGGATCACGAAGTGGCACACCAGCAGCGACTACGGCGAGGCGCTGCTGGACTTCCGCGAGTTCTTCCTCGACGCCGTGGGGCCGCGGACCGCGGTGCTGATCCTCGGCGATGCCCGCAACAACAACCAGAACCCGCGCTTCGACGCGCTGCACGAGATCGCGATGCGCTCGCGGCGGACCTACTGGCTCAACCCCGAGCACCACACGCGGTGGGGCCTGGGCGACTCCGAGGCGCTGGCGTACGCCGAGATCGTGCCGATGTACGAGTGCGCCAACGTCGATCAGCTGACCCACTTCGTGACACGATTGTTGCCTGTCTGAGCGAAGGAGCGCGATGCGCACGCTGATCCGTCTCGCGTTGGTGGCCGTGGTCGCCCTCGCGCTGGCCGCCTGTGGTGACTCGAAGGAGTCACCCGACGCTCCGACGACGCCCACCATCACCCCCGCACCCTCGCGTGGGGTGCCCGCGGGCGTGAAGGAGAGCATCGACACGCCGGCCGGGGTCGTCGTGGGCAAGAGCGGCCAGATCCACGTCGTGACGTACGGCAGCAGCTCCAATCCCGCGGTGGTGCGAGGCGTCAGCGCCGAGGACCAGACCGTCACCGTCGACGTCAGCGAGGTCCCGGGGCGCGCCGCCACGATGGACTACGTGCCCACCACGTCGACCTTCTCCCTGCCCGAGAGCGTGGACGGCAAGAAGCCGATCGTGTTCCGACTCGGCGAGTTCGGCGCGGTCACGGTCGAGTCCTACGAGCCCGGCGCCCAGGCGTGGATCACGAGGCCCGAATGAGCACCACGATCAGCGCCGTCCAGGGTGACATCACGACCCTCGAGGTCGATGCCATCGTCAACGCCGCGAACAACGCGATGCGCGGTGGTGGCGGCGTCGACGGGGCGATCCACGCGGCCGGTGGACCGGACGTCCTGGCCGACTGCATCGCGCGGTTCCCCCACGGCTTGGCCACCGGCGACGCGGGCTGGACGACCGCGGGCGACCTGCCGGCCCGATGGATCATCCACACGGTCGGACCCAACCGTCACGCGGGCCAGACGGATCCGGACCTGCTGGAGTCCTGCTACCGCCGGTCCCTGGAGGTCGCCGACGAGCTCGGTGCGCGCGAGGTCGCGTTCCCGCTGATCGGCGCCGGCGTCTACGGCTGGTCGAAGACCGACTCGGTGGCCGCCGCCGTCCGCGCGGTCCGCTCCACGCCGACGGCGGTCGAGCGCGTGCTGCTCGTGGGCTACGACGCGGCGGCTCGCGACGAGATCGAGTCGGCGCTGCGCTGACCGAGGCGGTTGACTGTCCCCATGGCGACTCGGCTGCTGATCATCGCGGACACCCACCTGCCCAAGCGGGCGAAGGACCTCCCGGAGCAGGTGTGGCACGAGGTGGACGCGGCGGACGTGGTGATCCACGCCGGTGACTGGGTGTCGGTCGATCATCTGAACGACCTCGAGAAGCGCTCCCGACGCCTCGTGGCCGTGTACGGGAACAACGACCACGGACAGTTGCGTGAGCGCCTGTCGCTGGTGGCGCGTGCCGAGATCGACGGCGTTCGGTTCGCGGTCGTGCACGAGACCGGACAGGCGAAGGGCCGCGAGGAACGCTGCAGCGCCGACTACGTCGACGTCGACGTGTTGGTGTTCGGACACAGCCACATCCCGTGGGACACGACGGCCGAGAGCGGGCTGCGGCTGCTGAACCCCGGCTCCCCCACCGACCGGCGCCGTCAGCCGTTCTGCACGTACATGACCGCAGTCGCGGATGCGGGAACGCTGCGGGATGTGACGTTGCACCGGCTGCCGCCCAGAACCCCCGTCACGCCCCTGCGCCCGCGCTAGGGTCCGGGCATGAGCGAACGCGCCCGGGCCGTCATCGCGGGTTGGAACGGATTCATCGGGCACCGCCTGGTCGAGGACCTCCGCTCCCGCGGGTATGACGTCGTGCGCGTCGGTCGCACCGGACCGGACGCCACGTGGTCCGACCCCGCCTCACTGCGTCGTGTGGTCGACGGGGCCGACCTGGTCGTCAACCTCGCGGGCAAGAGCGTCGGGCGCCGGTACACCGACGCGAACCGCGACGAGATCCTGCGTTCCCGCATCGACACGACCCGCCAGCTCCGTGACGCGATCACCACGGCGGCGCAACCGCCCCGGCTCTGGATGAACGCCAGCACGGCGACGATCTACCGCTACGCCCTGGATGGTCCGCAGACCGAGTCCGAGGGCGAGCTGGGCTCCGGATTCTCGGTGGACGTGGCACGCGCCTGGGAGGACGAGCTCTTCGCCGGCGACCTTCCCGGCACCCGACGCGTGGCGCTGCGCATGGCCATCGTGCTCGGCGGACCCGCCTCCGATCTGCTCGCCCGCGTGGCCCGCCTCGGCCTCGGCGGTCCGCAGTACGACGGCCGCTGGTTCCAGCACCGTCGCTACCGGGGCATCGGCGAGAACCCGTCCGGCGGACCTGTGCCGATCCACCATTCCCACGGCCGCCAGAAGTTCTCCTGGATCCACATCGACGACGTCCTCTCCTCGATGCAGTTCATCGACGACCACCCCGAGCTCGACGGTCCGGTGAACCTCTCGGCGCCGCACCCCGCCGACAACCGCACCCTGATGGCCGAGCTGCGCCGCGCCGTGCGGATGCCCATCGGCCTACCTGCCACCCGGTGGATGCTCGAACCCGCCCTGTGGGTGCTGCGCAACGAGTCGGAGCTGCTGCTCAAGAGCCGTTGGGTCCTGCCAGAGCGCCTCGAGTCCGCCGGTTTCGCGTTCGCGTGGCCCGAGCTCGGCCCTGCGTTGGACGACACGGTGGGCGGCCGGCGCGGCCGGTTGGAACGGGCCATGTAGCCCATGAACACAGGGTTTTTCCGGCGCCACGACGGTGCGAAACGCGTGAGAAAGGTCACCCGGAGAATACTGTCCGGTTAATCCGTATTAACTGCAAGCGCAGGGCGAAACCGTGTTCCGCCCGTCCGCGGCCATCAGTGCTTGGTTCGTGATTGCCTGACTTTCCGACGTAGATTCGCTGTGGCCCCAACGGGCCGGGCCGTGAACACGTTGAACTCGCCGAGGTTCACGGGACTAGTCAAGACGAACACAATCGGCGAGGCGGGGAAACCAGCATTCCGTCGCGATCAGCGCGACTTGGGGCTAACCACCGAGCGTGGGGCACACCTTCACTGCCAGCCCGACAGGTCTCTCTCCGTAGGCGTTGAAGGAGAATCACATGCGACACGTCGCACGAATCCTTGCTGCCACCATGGCCGCTTCCGTCCTCGGCGTCGTCGCTCCTGCGACTGTCGCCACCGCCTCGGGCAGCACGACGCCCACCACGACCAGCACGACCAGCACCACGAGTTCCACCCCCGCCCCCGCTCCCGCGCCGACCGCGGCGCAGCTGGCGGCAAAGAAGAAGGCCGCTGACGCGAAGAAGCGTGCGGCCATCGCGAAGAAGAAGGCTGCCGAGAAGAAGAAGCGCGCGGCCGTCGCCAAGAAGAAGCGCATTCTGAAGAAGAAGCGCGCGGCCATCGCCAAGAAGAAGCGCATTCTGAAGAAGAAGCGCGCCGCCGCTGCGCGCGGCAAGAAGATCGTCCGTCAGGCCTCGAAGTACAAGGGCACGCCGTACGTGTGGGGCGGCACCAGCCCCCGCGGCTTCGACTGCTCCGGCTACGTCCAGTACGTGGTGAAGAAGTCCATCAAGAAGAAGCTCCCCCGCGTGGCCGGCGCCCAGATGAAGAAGGGCAAGTCGGTCTCCAAGGGCAGCAAGAAGAAGGGTGACCTGATCGGCTTCTACAGCGGCTCGGGTTACTACCACATCGCCATCTACGCCGGTGACGGCAAGGTCTGGCACGCCCCTCGTCCGGGCAAGTCGGTCAAGAAGGAGAAGCTGTGGACCAGCAAGTACAAGGTCCGTCGTCTCTGATCTGACGCATCCAACGCCGAGGGCGAGCCACCATCACGGTGGCTCGCCCTCGGTGTCTCTTCGAGTGCTGATGCCTGCTCGTCCGACCGGGTCAGACGCCGAGGTAGGCCCGCTGCACCCGCGTGTCGCTCTGCAGCTCCTTCGCCGTGCCCGAGAGCACGACCCGACCTTCGGCCAGCACGTAGCCCGAGGTGGCGATCTGCAGTGCCGAGTTGGCGTTCTGCTCCGCCAGCAGGACGCCGATGCCCTCGTTGTTGATCTCCACGATGGTCTCGAAGACCTGCTGGGTGATCAGCGGCGCCAGACCCATCGACGGCTCGTCGAGGATCAGCATCGACGGGTCCGACATCAGCGAGCGGCCGATCGCCGCCATCTGCTGCTGGCCGCCCGACAACGAGCCGGCCGCCTGCTTGCGCTTCTCGCGCAGGATCGGGAACAGGTCGTACGAGCGTTCCAGCAGCGTCTTGACCCGGGCCTTGTCACCTCGGCGCACGTAGGCGCCCAGCATGAGGTTCTTCTCGACCGACATCCGCGGGAACAGGTGACGTCCCTCGGGGCAATGGGCCAGACCCTTCTTCACGATCGCCGCGGGGCTGCTGCGCGTGATGTCCTCGCCGTTGAACTCGATCTGCCCGCTGTTCGGCCGGAGCACACCGCTCATGGCCTTGAACAGGGTCGACTTGCCGGAGCCGTTGGCGCCGAGGATCACCGTCAGCTCGCCGTCGTTGGCGACGATGTCGATGCCGTGGAGGACATCGACGGCCTCGTAGCTCGCGCTCACTCCGCTGATCTTGATCACGATTGCGCTCCTGCCTGGTCGTTGTTGGCGCCGAGATAGGCCTCGATGACGAGCGGATCGCTCTTGATCTGCTCCGGCGTGCCGGCGGCGATGCGCTGGCCGTGGTCGAGCACGACGATCTGGTCGGCCAGGTTCATGACCATCGACATCTTGTGCTCGACGAGACAGACCGTGATCCCGCGCGCCACCATCTGGCGGATGAGGTCGCCGAAGGCCGCGGTCTCCTCGTCGTTGGTGCCGGCCGCCGGCTCGTCCAGCAGCAGCAGCCGCGGCTCCGTGGCCAGGGCGAGTGCCATGGACACGCGCTTCTGCGCCTCCTGCGGCAGGTTCGATGCCACCTGGTCGGCGAGGTGCGCCGCTCCGACGAACTCCAACTCCTCCATCGCCTTGGCGCGGCTGGCCCGCTCGTCGCGCCGGTGCCGCGGCGTGTGGAAGACCGCGTCGAGCGCATTGGACGTGGACCGGACGACACATCCGGCCAGCACGTTGTCGAGCACCGTGGAGTTCTCGAACAGCTGCGTCGTCTGAAACGTCCGCGCGATGCCCTCGCGCACCGTGCGGTGCGGCTTCATGCCGGTGATGTCCTTGCCCTCGAACGTCACCGTTCCGGACGTGGGTGCGTAGAAGCCCGCGAGGAGGTTGAACAGCGTCGACTTGCCGGCGCCGTTGGGACCGATGATCGCCGTGATCTGACCTTCGGGAACATCGACGTCCACGTCCTTGACGGCGTCCAGACCGCCGAACGTCTTTCCGAGACCGCGTACCTGCAACAGCATCAGTGCACCTCGCTCTTCGTGGGGGAAGCGACCGGCACGGTGGCCGGGTCGCCCGGCATCGTGGTGGCGCGGCGCTTGAAGCGCGCGGGGACCAGATCGTTGAGGTACCCGATCATCCCGCGCGGGGCGAAGATGACGAGCAGCACGATGATCGGTCCCAGCACGATGAAGCGGTAGGTCTCGAGGTCCTGCAGCATCTCGAACAGGAACGCGACCAGGAGGCTGCCCAGCAGCGGGCCCATCACCGTGCCCAGACCGCCGATGAGCAGGAACAGCAGCATCTCGAACGTGCGGTCGATGCCGGCCGAGTCCGGGCCGATGAAGCCGTTCAGCGAGGCGAACAGGCCACCGGCCAGACCGGCGATGGTCGCCGACGCGGTGAACGCCAGCTGCTTGCTGACGGCGACGTTCACGCCGATCGACTTCGCCAGGTCCTCCGACGTGCGGATGGCCACGAGCGACCGGCCGGCGTTGGAGTTCAGCAGCGCGTGCGTCGTGTACGCGGCGGCGGCCAGGAAGATCAGCACGAAGTAGTACATGACCGCCGGCTCGGTGAAGTCGATCGGCCCGATGTTCTCGGGGAACTTCACCCCGCTGACGCCGGAGTGTGCGTGCGTCAGGGACTCCCACCGCACGATGACGATGAAGATGAGGAAGCCCAGCGCCATCGTGAAGATCGCGAAGTAGGCGCCCTGCGTCCGCAGCGCGATGAGGCCTGAGACGTATCCCAGCACCGTGGTGGCGGCGATCGCGACGAGGAAGGCCGACCAGAAGGGCCAGTCGCGGTCCGTCGTCAGCAGGCCGACCGTGTAGGCCCCGACGCCGAAGAAGGCGCCGTGGGCCAGGGACAGCTGCCCCGTGAGGCCCAGGATGATGTTCAATCCGTACGCCGCGATGGCGTAGATGGCGGCCGTCGTCACGACGCGCAGCAGGTACTGCTGCTCGCTGAAGACGACCGGCGCGAGGAGCATGGCGATCGCGACGAGCGCGACGCCGAGCAGGCGGGGGTTGAGTCGGTCGATCATCGCTGTGCCACCGTTCCGAAGATGCCCGTGGGCTTGATCGCCAGGACGGCGATGAGGATGACGAAGATCGCCGCCTCCCCCGCCGCGACGGAGATGTAGGTCGAGGCCATGACTTCCGCGATCGCGATCGAGAACCCGCCGACGATCGCACCGGGCAGTGAGCCCAGCCCGCCGAGGATGATGATCGCGAACACGGTCAGGCCGAGGGAGTCGCCCATGCCGGGCGAGAGCAGGTTGATCGGGGCGACCAGTCCGGCCGCGATGGCGACCAGCGCCAGCGAGACCGCGAAGGTCACCATCGAGACCATGCTCGGGTTGATGCCCACCAGCGCGGCGCCCGTGCGGTCCTGCTCGATCGCCTCGATGGCCTGCCCGTGCGGCGAGCGCTTGAGGAACCAGGTCAGGAGCAGCAGCACGACGACGGCCGTGACGATGATGATGATGCGCTGCCACGAGACCTGGGCGCCCAGGACGCTCAGCTGTCCGCCGACCGGCGACTGCATGCGCAGGAAGCCGGTGCCCCAGATCTCCTGGACGAGCGCGACGAGGAAGAACATCACACCGACCGTCGCGATCATGTGGTGGGTGTGTGGCGAATTTCGTAGCGGATGGAAGACGAGCCGTTCCAGCACGACACCCAGGAAGGCCAGGACGACTGCGGCCGCCAGGATCGCGACGACGTACGGCATGCCGGCGTCCGTGAGGAAGAAGTACGTGAGGTAGGCGCCGAGCATGTAGAGCGCGCCGTGCGCCAGGTTGGGGAAGCCCAGGACGCCGAACACGAGCGTCAGTCCGATGGCGGCGAGACAGTAGATCCCGCCCAGGGCCAGGCCGTTGGCCAGCTGTTGGATGAAGAGGGTCATCAGTCACCTTCTGATGGGGAACGGACGAAGCAGGCGTGGCGGGGCCCCGCCGCCCGTGGGCGGGCGGGGCCCACGGCTCACTCCTCGGGCTGCTCGATCTCGAAGGGCTCGTACTCGCCGTCGGCGTTGCGGTAGGCGGCCTGGAGGCCCTCGGCCTGCAGGTGACCCTTCTCGCTGATCCGGTCGGGCACGAAGAAGACGCCGTTGACCGACTTCACGGCCTCACCCATCGCCTCGCGGATGGCCTTCGGATCGTCGGTCGACTTGGCGATCTTCATGGCCTCGATGAAGATGGGCAGCGCTTGGTAGTTCAGCGCGATGTCGGCGTTGACCGGCTTCTCGGAGGAGTACTTCGCCTTGTAGTCCGCGATGAACTTCTCGGTGCCGTCGAACAGCGGCAGGGGCATGATGCCGACCGAGTTGTTGAGGTTCTTCGGATCGGTGAACTCCTCGAGCTCCTCGAACTTCGCCTGGTCGATGATCAGGAAGGCGCCCTTGAAGCCCTGCTTGCGGGCCTCCTCGATCAGCAGCGCGGTGGGCTGCGAGGGGCCACCGACGAGGATCACGTCGGGCTTGCCCGCCAGCGTCTTGGCGACCGGGCCGGCGAAGTCGGAGACGGTGCCGTAGTCGATGTTGTTCTTGGCCAGGACCTCGCCGCCGGACTCCTCCCACTTCTCGATCGTGGTCTTGGTCCACTCCTGGCCGAACTCACTGGCGGTGGCCATCAGACCGAGCTTGGCGTTGTCCTTGGTCTTGACCTTGTCGATGAACGGCTGGACGTAGCTGTCGAAGCTCGGCGGGATCATGACCGTGAGCTCGTTGCCGCTGTCGAGGATGGCCGGGTCCGAGGAGTACGCGCCGACGAGGAACTCGGTGCGGCCGGAGTTCAGCTCCTGCGCCGCCTTGATGCCACCGGCGTGCGGGACGAAGACGACCGAGGCGCCCTCCTTCTCGACGAGCCGCTGGACGTTGGTTCCGGTCGTGCCGGGCTGGTACTGGTCGTCGAGGGACTCGAGCTTGACGGTGTACTTCTTGCCGTCGATCTCGACGCCTTCCTCGTTGAGTTCGTCGATGGCCATCTTCAGGCCGTTCTGGACGTTCACGCCGTATTCGGCGGCGCCGCCACTGAGGCCGGCCGAGTAGCCGATGACGATCGTGCCGTCATCGGAGTCGCTCGAGCCCCCGCACGCGGCGACCGTCGCGAGCATGCCGACGCTGGCGACCGCTGCCGCGGTCCTGACCGTGCGCTTTGACAACCACTGAGTCATCCGGGTCTCCCAAGTGTGATCTTCTTCATACTGAACGTGAACTCAACTTAAGTCACCGGTCTGGTTACGTCAATCTTGAAGTGATCCACACCACATGATTTCCTCGATGGGATCCCGGGCCATCTGCTAGGCCCCTCTGCGATTCGTACGCTGAGGTCGATCGAGGCCCCGGGAGGGAACGCCCCAGGAGCGAACAACCGGACACCATCACGCTGCGCGGCGCCCGCGTGCACAACCTCCAGAACGTCGACGTCGCGGTGCCTCTCGGGCGGCTCGTTGCGATCGCCGGTGTCTCCGGCTCGGGCAAGTCGTCGCCGGCCCTGGGCGTGCTCTATGCGGAGGAGGGGTCACGCCGGGATCTGGAGGCCCTGGCCGCCTACACCCGACGCCGCCTGACCAAGGCCGCGCCGCCGGGACTGTTCATCGCCACCCAGCTCCGGTACTCGTACGAGGCCTTCGGACCCGGACCGCGGCTGTCACCGGCCGACGGCCGCGGGTTCGACCTCGGCCAGCTCGCTCTCGGCGGATCGGTCCTGCTCATCGGCGAGCTGTTCCGCCGCGATGCCACCGCCGAGGCGGACGACCGAATGACCGCGTGAGGGCCGACCCGCCAGGGTCAGGACCTCGCAGCCAACGCGTCGGTCAGCATCGAGACGAGCGTCTCGAGCTGGACGTCCGCGGACTCGACGATCTCCTCGTCGGACCCGTCGAGAGCACGAGCAGCGAGGCCGGCCTTGCTGTCGATGAGCTCGACGATCCGGTTCTCGATCGTGCGCGAGGCGATGATCCGCCACGCGGTCACCGGCTCCTCCTGGCCGATGCGGTGGACCCGGTCGATCGCCTGGGTCTGCTCCGCGTCCGTCCAGGACAGCTCGGCCAGGACCATGTCGGAGGCGACCTGCAGGTTGACGCCCACGCCGGCCGCCGACAGCGAGCAGACCACGACGGACACGTCGGGATCGTTGACGAAGGCGTCGATGTTCTTCTGGCGCGCCGACGGCGTCTGGTTGCCACGGATCGACGAGTACCGGATGCCCCGCTTCTCGAACGTCTGCTCGGCGACGTCCATGACGTCGACGTGCTTGGCGAAGAAGACGACCTTGCCGACGCTGTGCGCCAGCTGGGCGGTGTAGTCGGCCGCGAGGCTCGCCTTCGCCTGACCGATGCGCCGCATCATGGCGAAGACGTTCTCCTCCGTCTTCGCGGACTCCTCGCGCTCCCATGCGGCGATCCGGCGCACGAGGTCGTGATCGATCCCATCGACCGCGACACCGGGCGCCCGGGTCTCGAGGGCTGCCTCGTACCGGGCCACCAGCCGGCGCTCGAGCTCACGCTCGGCCGCGTGGATCGAACGGCCCGCCTCGTCATCGAGCTCGACCCGCAGGTCGGCGATGCGACGGGCCGGGATGTCGGCCGCCACGTCGACCTTGCGACGACGCACGATGCCCATGTCGATGACCCGCGCGCGGGCGGCCGAGAAGAACCCCGGGTCGATCGGGGTCAGCCCGGTCTCCTCGAGCGCCTCCATCAGCGCGGCGCGAGGCTTCTTCTCGTCGATCCAACCCAGGTACTGCCAGATCGCCCGGAAGTCCTCGATCTCGTTGATCAGGGGGGTGCCGGTGAGCGCCATGAGCAGCGGACGGGAGGTGCGCGAGCGGATGCGCTCGGACAGCTGCAGGACGTGCTGGGAGCGCTGCGACGACTTGTTCTTGATGAAGTGCGCCTCGTCGAGGACCATCCCCCGGAATCCGAGGTCGCCGAGCCAGCCGACGTGCCGGTCGAGCACCTCGTAGTTGACGATGACGATGTCGGCGAAGCCGTCGATCGTGTCGCCGTCGCCCTGGATCACGGTGGCCTTGTGCTTCGGGGTCCACATGTTCGCCTCGCGCGCCCAGTTGGACTTGACGACGTTCGGCACCACGACGAGCAGCGGGTAGGCCTCGGCGGCCTGGGCCGCCAGGAGCGCCTGGGCCGTCTTGCCCAGTCCGGGCTCATCGGCCAGCAGGAAGGTCCGGTGTCCTTCGGCCGCGGCGGCGACGAGCTGTGCCTGGTGGCGCATCAGCTCCATGCCCTCGGGAAGCGGCACCGAGATCGGCTCGGGCAGGTCCATGCAGGCGGGAGAGCTGCTGGAGGCACGCTCGAACGACGAGAGCAGCGGTCCGATCAGCTCCCAGCCGCCCAGCCGCCGGACCTGGGGCTTGCGGGCCCCGGCCGTCTCGAACTGCGGAGCGAGGAAGGGGTCCGCCAGTCGCCGCGAGATGACCGACTGCGGAACGACCTGGCGGGAGGGAGCCGCGGGAGCGGACTCCTCGTCGACCGTGGCCTCGGGCTCGACCGGGGTCTCGAGCCCGGCGGCGATCAGCATGTCGCGCTTGAGGGCCTTGGAGGCATCGGAGATCTCGGCATCCTCGGCGAGCAGCGAGAGCAACGAGGTGTCGCGGGTGGCGGTCTTCGCCAGGATCGTGCCGATGCCGTCGAGCCGCTTGAGCTGCTCGACCCGCTGGGACTCGCTCATGGCCGCGGTCTTGACCCGCGTGCGCTCCTCGCGCGCCAGCAGCGCGACGGTCTGGAACTTGGTGCGGACCGTGGGCGTGGCCCGGCCTCGCTGAACGCCCGCCTCGACGTCGCGAACGGCGCGCGCGAGCACGGGGATGATGCCCTCGTTGTCCGTGGCACGTCCGCCACGCTGGTTCCGCGGGCGAGCCCCGGTGGAGCTTCCATGGCTGCGGCCTCGTCTGGCCAAACTCGTCTCCTCTGACTGGTGCGCTCTCCGTGCCGAGACGGCAGCGCACTCGGACCATGCACGGCCCTGGCTCGATGGCTTCGCGGCCAACGCACCACATGGCCGCCCACTGGGGCAGCCGCGGACCTGGTGACCAGATGAGGACCCGACGCGATCCGCGGTCGGCCGACACTCACTGGTGTTCTCTTCCGTCCCCATTCCAGCGCAGTTCTGCTGCGAGCGCGTGGAGACGACGTCCTGACACTCAGAGTTTACCCCGACCGAGGTGCACCAAGCCCGCAGGACGCCGACAGTGTCGTCCCCCGCATTCCCTCGTCCTCGTCTCGCCACTCACGCACGGATGCCGGGGAACACCGACTGAAGGGCCCGCCGGTGGGTACCTCTCAGGCCCAGCTTCGGCGCGGGGGCGCCGCGGCGCAATGCAGAGGAGTGGTCATGGCTTCAACGAGGAAGACCCAGGACAACGGCGGAGTCCGCATGACGGACGACAGCCTGCGCGTGCGGCAGCTCACGCACTACCAGTTCAGCTGGACCGCGGGCGAAGGCGGCGGGTCCGGCACCTGGACGCTGCAGCTCGTGCTCGACCAGGGTGCGTGGGAAGAGGTGCTCACGGTCAGCGCCGAGGACGCCGACAACCTGCAGGACATCCTGACGAACACGAGCAAGGTGTTCTACGACATCGACCGCCGCGTGCTCATGTTCGGAGTCACCAAGACGGGCGACTGACCCGCCCCAGCAGCACCATTCGCGACAAGGAGTGCGGCGGCACCGCAGGTTCGCGGTGCCGCCCTGCTCCCACCGCCTCCGGCACAGTGGCGAGAGGATGTCCTCCTCGCCCTGTGCCTACTGGCCATCTACCGCCGGCGGCCCGCAGCGTCTGAGCGCGGGGGAGCTTGCCAGCGTGACCTCGGGAGTGATCATGGTCGTCTGGATCGTCGGCGAGGTCGCCGCCATCCCCGGCTTCCACATCCTCAGGTTCTCCATCTCGGGACCGGAGTCCTCGTCATCTGGCTGACACCATCGCAGCGTCCGCCGGCACCCCAGCGGTCCACGGCACGATCAGCCGTCTCGTGACCCGCCCATGGCCCCGTCGCCGTCGAGGTCCACGCGGATCGTCAGCAGACTCGTCCCCAGGGCGCGAACGGCTGCGCTGTTCCCGCGGGGAAGGGCGCGCAGTCGTGCCTGAGGATCGTCGTCCGGCAGGACGTGCGCAATGCCGGTGTGCCACCGTCCCCGCATCAGCAGCCGAACCCTCGGCTCGGCCATCAGATTCTTGACGTACTGCGAACGCCGACCGTGCTCGGAGACCAACCAGAACGAGTCGCCCACCCGTCGCCCGCCCACCGGATTGCGGCGGGGCTGTCCGGACGTGCGACCCGTGGTCTCGAGCAGGACGGCTGCTCCCGGGACTCGGCCGGCGATCCGCCGCACGACCGGGTTCGCCACATACCGCTGGAACACGTCGACGATCGCCTTCTTGCGTCGCTGACGCGGTGCCGACTTCTCGGTCATCGAACGACCTCCACCCCTCGCTTCGGAACCCGGACTGCGACCTTGCTGCATCCAGGCCCCGGACGCTACCGGTTGGCGACCCCCAGCGCGGGATCCTCAGGCACCGCGATGCGGCCATGGATCCGGCGGTGCCAACCGGAATCCGCTCAGCGCGTCACTCGACGTGCCGGTGGAACCGCTTCTGCAGGTCGATCGCCGAGCCCTTGCGCAGCGCCGCCGCGTCGGGGAGACTCTCCGGCTTCTCCGGCGTGAACAGCCACTGCGTGAAGAACTCGTCCAGGTCCTCGCCCGAGACTCGCTCGGCCAACCTGGTGAACTCCTCCGTGCGGACGTTGCCCCCGGCTTGGCTCGCCGTCCAGCGCTTCAGGAGCCGGAAGAAGTCATCGTCACCGATCCGCAGGCGCAGCGCGTGCAGGGTCATGGCCCCGCGGTCGTAGACCGCTCCGGCGAAGATGTTCGTCGGTCCCGGATCGCCGATCACCGTGGTCCAGAAGGACGAGTCGGCGGGGATCGCGGCGTAGGACTCGAAGATCTCCTGGGCCGTGGCATCGCCGCCGTCCTCCGCCCAGAGCCACTCCATGTAGCTGGCGAATCCCTCGTTGAGCCAGATGTGCTGCCAGGCCTCGAGGGCCAGGTCGTCACCGGTCCACTGGTGGGCGAGCTCGTGGACGACCACCGAGGTGTTGTCCCCGGGCGCGGTGAACCAGCCCTGCGCGTAGACCGGCCTGGTCTGGTTCTCGAGGGCGAAGCCGATGCCCGGGTCGTTGTCGACGATGCCGCCGGACTCCCGGAACGGGTACCGGCCGAGGAAGCCCGAGAGGAAGTCGAGGATCTCGGGCTCGCGGGCCAGTGCGGCCTCCGCGTTGTCCCCGGTCGACGGACCGGCGGACTCGCTTGCAGTGCGCCACGGGCTCGTGTTGCCCGGGCTGCCGGCGGGCGCCGCCGTCGGCGTCCAGCCGTCCAGCGGGTCGGCATCGTCCTCGAAGGAGGTCGACCCGTCGCCCCGGGGCGCCACCACGTCGTCGACGTAGACCCCGTTGTACGGCACCGACGGGTCGCTGACCACCGAGAGTGAGATCTCGACCGACCGGCCCGCGTACGCCGACAGGTCCAGCCGCCAGCTCTCGTAGCCGTCGCTGGCCCCGCTGGCCGAGTGCCAGGCGCCGGTGGTGCCCTCGGGCGTGCACCCGCCGGCACCGTCGTCGCTCTCGTAGTGGGTGAGGAACGGATGCAGGGTCAGCCAGTCCGGACAGCCGTAACCCACCTCCCGGGCGGTGTGGCCGTTGGCGTCGGGCAGGGTCGTCCACGCATCGCTGCCGACCGGCCTGGCCTCGACGAAGAAGTGGTCCCAGTCCGGCTCGGTGTTGCGCGCCACGTGGAACGACAGCTCGCCCCCGCCGGCCGGGACGTCGATCACCCGGGTCAGGCGCTGGTAGGCGGAGTTCGCGCCGCCGCTGATCGCATAGCGAGTCCCGGTGCGCGGCTCGGGCTGGACGTAGAGCGAGGGATCGATCGCATCCCAGTACTCGATGCCGTCGACGCGGCGATGATCGAGGTTGAACTGGCCGATCGTCGCCGTGGCGAGGTAGGACGCCATGGGGTCGCGGGCGACCCACGTCCACGTGTCCTTGCCGCGGTGTCGCTGGACCCCGGCCAGGCGGCCGTTGGCCACCACCTCCAGGCCGCGCGGGACCGTCACCGTGAACCGGTAGCCGGCCTTGTCGAGCGGGTGGTCGTTGACGGGGAACCACGTGTCGGCGACGTGCGGCTGACCGACGATGAGCGCGCCGTCGTCGGTCGGGAACACGCCCGACTGGCCCAGGGCCGGCTCGTCGAGCACCGGCGGAACCCCGGCGTAGCGCACCACCACCTGGAAGCGAGCGCGCTGGGCGATGGCACGGCGCGGGGTGATCGTCAGCTCGTCGCCGACGTGACGCCAGCGGGCCGGGCGGCCGTTCACCCGGACGTCGCTGACCGTCAGCCCGTTGAGATCCAGGTTGAACGCCGACAGGGCCTGCGTGGCGCGGGCCGTGATCGTCGCGCGCCCTCGGAGGCGATCCGTGGGCGGGTCGTACGCGATCGCGAGGTCGTAGTTCTTGACGTCGTATCCCCCGTTCCCGTCAGTCGGGTAGTACGGGTCGCCGATGCCGGGAGCTCCGGGTCTCGGCGCCTGCCTCGACGCCGCGTTCGCCGTGGTGGTCGTGGCGAACGACGCGATCAGCAGGGCTGCGAAAGTCAGTGCGAGGAGCTTGCGCATGATCGTCTCCTAGTGCCTCGTTTCAACGTGACACCAGGGCGTGGAACCGTCAACCCTCGTCAGGAAGCCGATCTGTGGGGCGCGTCTGCCCGCTACGGGTCAACGCAGGACGGCGGCGACGTCGATGGTGCCATCCGCGTCGTCCATCGCTCGCGCCAACGCGTCGATGTGCGCGTCATCGAGAGTCAGCTCGACCTTCCCGAGGCCCCTTCGCAACTCCTCGCCGATCGTGCCGGCCGGCGCACCGTCCTGGTAGGCGCCCACGTGGTTGACGACGGTCTGGATCAACTCGAGCTTCTCCGGTGTCAGATCAGTCATGTGCGCGACGCTACGCGCCGCCTTCGACTTCGCATCCCGAACGACAGGCCGCCACCGGCGCACGTCCGGTAGGCAGCGGTCCCGCCGGGGCCTCCGCCCGGGAAAACCCCGATGCGGGCCGCCCGCGATCCGGCGAGTCTGGCGGGACCACGCGCAGGAGGGTGACCCCAAGGGTCGGATTGAATGCGCTGTGCAAGCCCGTCCGAGGTGCGATTCGCACGACCAGGACAGACCGGCCTCAGGGGGCGCCGCGGGCGACGAACCAGCCATGGAGTCCTCGCTCGCTGCTGCAATCCGTCGCGCCGGCGCGCGCACGTGGTGCGCCATGCCACGAAACACAAAACCCCCTCACCGGCGAGAGTGAGAGGGTCTTGCAGTGTCCGAGGGGGGACTTGAACCCAAGCGTGACTCCTTGGCATTCCAGGCAGAATCCGCTTTTCCCCGCAATTCCAGTCCGCGGTTACCTACCGTTGCGTCCCGTTACCTATGGAGTGTGCCCCCTGGGGGTGCACCGATCTTTAGCTAGTGCTGCCCAGCGTAGTCGTCGCCCCATCGCTCCCTGCCGGGCCGAATAGGCCGGTGAGCCGCCGCGACGTCCAGTGCGCCCCGCTAGACGCGGACGGCGAACCAATCGACCAAGGTCGACATCCTTCGTGGACCTACTTTGCACCACACTTCAGGTGACACGGAATCGTGCAGCAGCCCCGCTTCCTCCACAGCGACCATGCGAGCTCAGCACATCGCCTCTTCGACCTCCTTGAGCGACTTGGCCGTCCGGTTGCGCTGGTCATCGACGTCATAGTCCTTCGGGTACAGCCACTCGCCGGGCTCAAGGGAGTCGAGGTCCGCCGCGGTGAAGTAGGTCATCACAGTCACGCCTTCCTCCCCGAGTCCACGCATGAGGTACAGGGGGCCACTGTCGAACGTCACGTCCCAGTTCCCTTCCCAGTTCGCACGGTAGTTGGACACCTCCAACTCACGAGGACTGCTGATCGGCTCATCGAACGTGAGCCGTGAGATCTCTTCTGAGTCCTCGTAGTCTGCGTTCTGGTCCACCAGAAGCCTGGCACCCTCGAGGTCGAACAAGCAGGGGACGACGCCCAAGACCAAACCGGAATCTGTCCTACCCACGGCAACGGCGCCAGATAGCCGTGCGCTGCACCCAGCCGTCAACATCACGGCAACTGTAAGCACCACCGAAAGCCCGACTCTCCTCAAAGCCACTCGCCGGAGTTTCCCCATTCCCAGTTCGCCTTCTCCTCGAATTTGTTGTCTGGTGCCTCGGGAAGCCACCAGACACTGTCTACACGTTCGAAGTTCATGGAATCTCCCTCTGGAATCGTTGAGCCCCGAGATTCGACGTAAGCAGGCCGCGCACGAAGTCACTGGAGCTCGGCATGCAGGCCCAGCACAGCTGCTCTCCGCAAGCAAGAAATCGTCCACTTCGCCCCGCCACGGTACGTAATTTCGAGGTCCGCACGGAGGAGGTTAATGTTGGTAGTCCTCAAACTCCCAGAAGGCAAAGCGACCGAGCTGACCAGCGACTTCTTCCCAAGACGAACCTTCACATTCCTGGACACGCCGCTCAATGTGCGCGCGCAAGGACGGCCAGACGTAACTGTCGACGATCAAGAGGTGACGACCATCGATGACCTCGGAGATTTGCAGTTGTTCAACTAGCCAACCCAGATTGCACACAACCAAGTCGAATGACTCTTCTCCTGGACCGTCGTCCGGCCCAGCGATGATGCGGACCCCAAGAGCCCAACTATCGTCTTCCGGGACCCAGCCAGCGAGGTCGTCAACTTCGAGACTCATAAGGGTCCGGACAGCAGCTCTCATTCCAAGAGCTCCGGAACGTCAAGGTGGCCGTTCCCGAATGGCTTGCCCATGCGATTCCCCATCCAGTACTCAAAATTTGCTTGGAACTTGTCTTCTCGTGGCTTCCACGTCGGTGGCCGGAATGCTCGCAACCCGTCCCGGCTAACAAGAGTTTTCCCGTCGCTAGCGACTCGGTACCCGTCCCCTACCCACGTCTCACCGGCTCGCGTCGCTTGAGACAGTGTTCCCGACCCAAGGCCGTGGTTTCCCTTGCCGCGTATGGCATCCCGAACGATACCGCTGATGATTGGCCAGTCGTCTTCCGAAGGCACGGGGGAACTCTTCCCGGACCCGCCCCAACTCCCCGAACCGCGTTCACTACCGGACCGCCTAAATAGGGCTGCTGCGTCGCTCCCGACGCCGCCAGAGACACCGCGTTCGAAGCGCGACAGCCTCGCGACTCCCGCGGCTTGCCCCACTCCCGGGATCATCGCTGCAGCCGAGAATAGAGCGTTCCCCGTATCGCCTTCGATGAGGTATAGGACAGCGTCGGCACCGTCAGCGATCTCTCCGATGCCGGGGATAAGCCCGAAGGTCGCGAGCGATGTGTGAAGGTTGCGGGTGTCGAGATTTCGGGCACTCGCTGCGATTGAGCCACTGAAGGATGAGGCCACTCGCGCGGCGTCGCCGGCGACGGTGTCGATCCGCGAGGCGGCTGCGGCGACTTGTCGGGACACCTTGGCGATCTCGGCTTTGGCTGCTTTGGTGGCCTTGGCAGAGGCGACGCGCGCCTTGGCGAATAGGGCCCGACCTTGACTGACAGCAGTGTTCACGATGGCGGCGGCGGCGTCGAAGGCTCTCTTGAAGGCGCCGCGCAGGAAGTCGAAGATGCCCATCCCGGCGCTCTTCAACCAGGACGGGAAGTGTCCGTCGGGGTCGAACATGTTGATCGGGTCGGCCCAGGCGTAGGTGTAGCGGTTCAAGGTGACCGAGGAGGTCAGGTCGCCGATGACGGTGTCGGGGCTGGTGAACGCGGCGGTGCCGGGAAGGTACTGGCGGGCGCCCATGTCGACCAGGCCGGTGGCCGGGTCGGTGTGGTCGGCTTGGTAGCCCAACGTCGTGGCGGGTGTGCCTGTGGTGGTTGGGGTTCCGAACGGGTCGTAGATCGCCGTGGATGCGAGGTTGGCCGACGCGTTCGTGGTGGAGGCGGCGACGTCGCCGTGCAGATCGAGCCCGAGGTGGTTCAGGGTGCTGCCGGTCTTGGCGGTCACCGGTCGGCCGGTGGCGTCGCGGATGAGTTCGGTGACGGAGGTTCCGTTGGTGACTGAGGCGAGTTCGCCGCTGAGGGCGTCGTAGCTGTAGCTGGTGTTAGTGGTGCCGTCGTCGCGGGCTGCGGTGCGCCCGAGTGGGTCGAGCTCGTAGTCGATGCTGCTGGTGCCGGAGGTGGCACCGGACACTTCGCCGAAGGCGTTGTAGGTCAGGGTCAGATCGTCGCCGGTTGGGCGGTCGATCGCAACGAGGTTGCCGTCGTCGTCGTAGTCGTAGGTGGTGCCGTCAGAGTCGGCGACGCGGCGGCCGGCGTCATCGTAGGTCGAGCTGACGGGCGGGTCGGTGCCGCTCGTCTCGCTGATCCGGTTGGAGTCCGCGTCCCACGCGTAGGCGGTGCTTGTGGTGGTGGTGCCGTCGTTGAGAGTCCACTCGTCGAGGCGGCCGGCGTCGTCGTAGGAGTACGTGTTGGTGCCTTCGAGCGGGTTCGTCACTGAGGTGAGGGACTTGGTGACGGTGGTGGCGCGGCTCATCTGGTCGTAGCTGGCGGTGGAGGCCAAGCGCCCGGCGAATCCGACGCTGGTCATGTTGCCGTCGAGGTCGTAGCCGTAGGTCATGGCGGCGTTCTGAGTGGGAGCCACGTTGCTGCGAGACGTCATTTGGCCGTAGGTGTTGTAGCCGAAGTCTGTGTTGACGGTGCCGCGCATGCGCGACAGCAGGCCTTGCGCGTTGTAGTCGAACGTGGTGGTGGCTCCGGTGGCCGCTGTGACCCCGGTGAGTCGGCCGGCGCCGTTGCGGGTGTAACTCGTGGTGCCGGTGGCGTCGGTGTACTCGTCGAGGAGTCCACGTGCGTCGTACCCGAAGGTGAGGGTGCGGCTACTGTCGCTGGCCTCGGTCATCCGTCCGGCCGGGTCGTAGTTGAACTCGCGGGTCGAGGTTCCGGCGGTGCGTTCGGTCTCGCGTCCGAGTGCGTCATAGGCCGAGGTGAGTGTGATGCCGGATGGCTTGGTCGTCGAGGTGAGTTGGCCTGACGGGTTCCAGGTGTATTCGGTCTCGAGGTTCGCGGGGTCGATCTGGCTGGTCATGCGGCCTTGGTTGTCGAAGTCGAAGGTGTACTCGCCGCCGCCGGGCAGTTCGATCGAGGTGACGTTGCCGGCGGAGTCGTGGTCGTAGCTGCTGGTGTCCCCCGCGCCGTTGGTGGCGGTGACGAGGCGGCTTGCGTCGTCGTAGGCCCAGGTGGCGGCGGTGCCGTCGGGGTAGTCGGCGCTGGTGCGGTTGCCCGCGAGGTCGTACCCGTAGTTGGTGGTGTTGTTGCGGGCGTCGGTGGAGGTGGCGACACGGCCGCGTGCGTCGTAGGTCCAGGTGTAGGTCTGGGCGCTGCGGGTCTGGGTAAGGCGGTTGCCGGCGTTGTCGTAGGTGAACGTCTGCCCGCTGGTAGCGCCCGCGTTGTCGAGTCGGGTGAGCTCGCCGCGCTTGTTGTAGGTGCTGGTGACGGCTACACCGCTGGGGTCGGTGACCTTGGTGGTGCGGCCCTCGGTGTCGTAGGTGTAGACGGTGCTGACCTCGGACGCGTCGGTGACCACGGCGGGTCGTCCCATCGGGTCGTACGCGTACTCGGTGGCCACTCCGGACGGGTCGGTGACGCTGATCTGCTGGCCGGCGTCGTCGTAGCTGTAGTTGGTGACGCCGTCGAGCGGGTCGGTCGCGGCCGTGACGCGGTTGGCGTCGTCGAACGCATAGGTCGACTCGTTGCCGCGCCTGTCGGTGTGGGTGGTGAGGTTGCCGATCGGGTCGTAGGCGAATGACTCTTGGCTGTTGTCGGGGTGCTGCTTGGTCGCGACTCTTCCTAGCGCGTCGTAGGTCGCGGTGGTGGTGCCGCCGGCGGGGTTGGTCTGGCTGGTGCGGTTGCCGGCGAGGTCGTAGTCGAAGGTGCTGATCGCGCCACCGGGCGCGGTCTGGTTGGTGACCTGGCCGTCGGCGTTGTAGGCGAACGTGGTCGGATTGCCTCGCGCGTCGATCGTCTCGGTCATGTTGCCGGCCAGGTTCACCGTGGCGGATTCGACCAAGCCCAACGAGTCGGTGGCGGTCCGGGTGCGGCCGCTGTTCGTGTAGGTGTAGGTGGTGGTCTGGCCGCGCGGATCGGTCATGGTCGCCACGCGTCCGGCGGTGTCGTAGGTCAGTGTCGTCTGCCCGTCGGCCGCATCTGTGACGGTGCTCAATCGGCCGGCGGTGTCGTAGGCGTACTCGGTCGTGTTGTTCCGCGGGTCGGTCAGTGCGGTGACGCGCCGGTCGTCGTCGAACGTCGCCGCGTAGGTGCCGCCGCGGGGCAGCTCGTACTGCGCCAACTGACCCCAGGCGGTGTAGGAGAACGTCGTCTCTCGACCCATCGGATCGGTCGTCGATGTCACCTGTCCACGCGCGTCTACGCCGTACTGGGTCGTGCCACCGAATTCGTTCGTCTCGGCGGTTAAGTCACCAGCGGTGTTGTAGGTGGCGGTCACCTCACGGCCGGCCGGGTCGATGGTCTTGGTCCGTTGTCCTCGACCGTTGTTCTCGAACTCCCACTCGCCACGCGTGTCGACCAGGCCCACCAGGCGGTCGTTCGCGTCGTACTCGTACGTCGTCAGGTTGCCGTAGGAGTCGCGAACCCGGGTTGGCTGGTGCTTGGCGTTGTAGCGGGTGGTGGTGCTGCGGCCCATGCCGTCGACTTCGATGTTGGGGTTGCCGCGGCTGTCGAAGAGCGTCGCTATCGATACGGGTCCGTAGCCGATGGTGGGCTCGGTCGGGATGCCGCTGATGTCGGATACGACTCGGCCTTCGCCGTCGTAGACGACGTGTCTGATCGACCGGTTGCCGGTGCGCTCGGATACCAGACGTCCTGCATCGTCGACTTTGTGTCGGATCGTGGCACCCGACGCTAACGTGATGGTCCGGGTGGTGTCGGAGTCGTAGTCGATGTCGGCCCGACCGGAACCCTGCTCCTTGACCCACGCGACCCGGTCCTGGAGGTCATAGCCGACCTCGAGCTCGACCACGCCAGTGGGCGTGGTCACCTTCTGCAACCGTGGACCGGTGTACTCGTAATGGGTGGTCTTCCCGTCCACACCGGTCGCTTCACTGAGGCGGCCCGCTGCGTCGTAGCCATACGCGACCGCGCGGCCCTGACTGTCCGTGACTTCCTGCAACTTGCCGCCGACGCGGTCGTACTCGACGAACCGGCCGGAGGTGCCGGTGATCTTGGCGACCTTGCCGCCGGAGTGGTCGATGTCGAGTTGATGTCCGGGGTCGCCGAGCGCCATCTGCGTCATCTGTCCCGAGCCGTCGAACGTCATCGTGGCGCGATCCGGAGTGGTGACCGTCGAGATTCCGTTGAGGGACGTTCCGGTCGCGCTCACGCCGCGCGTCGCCATCTGTCCGGCGTCCGTTTTGGCGGGGAACGGGATCGACGCGCCGTCAGCCATCGTCAGCGTCATCGGGCCCAGGACGCTGGATGTCTCCTCCGAGTATGAGGATCGCCATGCCGCACCGAGATCGCCACCAGTTTGGCCGGAGTTGAACGTGCGCGAGACCTCGATCTGCCGGCCCGCGTCTTGGACGACCATATCGGTCGCGGAGTACTTGACCGTGCCGTTGAATGTGTCGACTGGACCGAACATCGGCACTTGGCCCTCGGCCAGTGCGAGCGGCATCTCACCGGGATGCTCCGTCAGAACCGGCATGGCTTCGGCTCCGTAGCCTGTCGGCCGGTATCGCCGTTCGGCAGGGCAGGTGAGGTCGTAGATCGTCGTCAAGGGCGGGGAATGACTGTTCGCCTCCGACAGCGTCACGCAATCGGTCGGTAGCGGCTCGGCCGTGAGATCGCGGCCCCACCAGTTCAAGGAGTAGTCCATGAGCTGCTGACTGCCGGAACCGAACACCGCCCGAGTCCCGGTCAGCGTGTTGTACCGGAAATCGACCTCCGAACGCGTCGGCGCCGGAGAAGCGTTCGCATAGAAGTCGTCCTCAATCTCGTTGAACCAGAACCGCACGTCCTGCGATCCCAAGATCCCTACACCCACGTTGCTGAAGTTGTCGGCGATCCGGTTGCCCACGACATCCGCGGTTGCGGAAACGATCGAGACACCGCACTCGCCGCCAGAGAACTCGTTGTTGAACAACCCAACATATTGGCGGTCCCGCATGGTGCTGACATTGACCGCGTTGACCTGCGAATCCGTGACCTTCGAGTTCGAGAGCACGACCCTGGCGCCGTACGCGGCCGACAGTCCGCCGCGCCCCGTGCAACCCGAGGCCGAGATGTTCCCCGCGCCGCCATATCGGACGTTCGCGTAGTCGATGACACTCATCGGAATCGTGGCGTCATCCGAGGACGGTTGGATCCTGATCCCCAACCAATCTCCCGCCGACGGTGTGGAAGCTCCTCCATCACCGTTCGTGTCTCCGCCTATTGAGTCGTCCTTCAGCGAGGTGAACGTCACCCGGTTTCCGGGCTCGCCCACAACCAGCAGTTGGCCGTCGACCCCGATCTCGGTGTTCGCACCGGCCTTCACGACCGTGCCGGGAAGGATGGTCAACGAGATTTCGTCTCGGACCTGGACTGAGCTCTGCAGAATGTAGGGCGACCCTTGAGGTCCCCACACGGTGTCTTCGGTGATGTTCCCGGAGACCGTCGTCGGGCCCGGTGTCGTCACGGTCCGCACAGCAGGCGCGGGATCGACCGGTGCAGGCGCCGAAGGTCGCGCCACCGCAGGTCCAGCCGTCACCACCGGGAAACCGAACGAAGTGGCCAACACGATCGGCGCCAGCGACCATCGCAACACGCGTCGCATACCCGACCAATTGACTAGTCGCTCGTCCACAGCCTGCCCCCTTGAAACCCTGGCGTGTCGCAGGTCACTCTAACCACATCCGTTTCAGGCTGTGTACGAAAGCGATCGCAGGATCCTGCATCACACCGTCCAGGGGCGCGGGAGGACGCGGCGCCGTGATAGCTGGCGCGGGCCTTCATCGCACGTCGACTCACTGGGAAGAAGAGACCTCGATCGACGGTGACCTTCTGTCGTGAGCGCCAGAGATCGCGATCGTCAACTCGGCGCGAGTGAAACCTTCAACCCTCATACCCAGCGATCCGGTCCCCCTGTGGTCCCCCGCCGGTCCACGCGAGGCGCGTGCCACCTGAGGGTGCACATTTGGCCCATGATCCGCTCATGGAAGAAGCGAAAACCCCTCCGATTGGAGGGGTTTTCATGTGTGTCCGAGGGGGGACTTGAACCCCCATGCCCGTAACCGGGCACTAGCACCTCAAGCTAGCGCGTCTACCAATTCCGCCACCCGGACGGGTGTGTTTGTCGTGCAGCACTGAACTCTAGCAAACGCCTTCAGAGGTCATGCAGAAGGCCCCGGGTAAGTATGAGTTACCCGGGGCCGTCCGACCGAGAGGATGTGATGACTTCTCTCGGATCCAGTCGCCCGGGAGGCTCCCCTCGACGTCTGCACCACCAGGCGTCTGCGTCGGGCGTGGGCCGTCTGCGTGAGGCGAATCGGGCTTCCTTCTCGCTCTTCTGGGGAGAAGTGCGTAAGACCTGTCTACGCCCACCGTGACGCCGAGCACAAGAGTTTCATCGCACCATTGCAGGAAATTTCTTGCGTCCACAAGTTCTCCACACGGCGCGGACGCTTGCGTCCACACGCTGTCCACAGAAGTTGTCCACAGATGTGGATTCAGCCGCGGCGTCGATTCACCAGAGCCGAGAGATCGCGTGGATGACCAGGCCGGCGAGGCCGCCCACCACGGTGCCGTTGATGCGGATGAACTGCAGGTCCCGGCCGACGTGCAGCTCGATGCGGTCGGCGGTCTCCTTGCCGTCCCATCGTTCGACCGTCGCGGAGATCACCGTCGCGATCTCGCCGCCGTAGTGCTCGACGACGTAGGCCGCAGCGTCGCCGGCCCAGCCGTCGACCTTCGCCGCGAGCACCGGGTCGGACCTCAACCGCTCCCCCAGGCCCTCGATCTCCTCGACGATCCGACGCCGCAGGACGCCGTCGCGATCGCCGAGCGCCTCGAGCAGCCCGCGACGGAACGAGTCCCACAGCCGGACGGCCGTCGTCGCCGCCTTGGGTTGAGTCAACAGCCGTTGCTTGAGCCGCTCGGCACGCTCCATCGTGTCGGGGTCGTGCTGCAGGTCGTCGGCCAGCTCCACCAGCCAGTGGTCCAGCGCGACTCGTGCGTCGTGCCGAGGGTCGTCCCGGATGTCCTCGACCCACGTCAGCACCTCGCGGAACAGCCGGTCCGCGACCATCGTGTTCGCCCACCGCGGCGCCCATTCGGGAGCGCGCTGGAGGATCAGGTCGGTGACGCGGTCCGGGTGGGCCGCGAGCCAGCCGTGCATCTCGTCCAGCCCCAGGTCGACCAGACCGGTGTGTGCGCCCTCGTCGAGGATCTCGGACAGCAGCTGGCCGACCGCAGGGCTGAGCGGCTCCTGCATCATCCGCGGCACGATCATCTCGGTGATGACCACCTGGACGTCCTCCTCCTTGACCCGGCCCAGCAGGTCCGAGGTGACCCGCGCCCCCTCGTCGACGATCCGGTGCACCCGGCCGGGCACCGCGATCCACTCCCCGACGCGCTCGGCCGGACCGGCCGCGGCGATGCGGTCGCGGATCACGTCCTCGCGCAGGAAGTTCTCGGACACGAAGTCCTGCAGGCTCGCGGCCAGCTGGTCCTTCTTCTTCGGAATCAGCGCCGTGTGCGGGATCGGTACGCCCATCGGGTGCCGGAACAGCGCCGTCACGGCGAACCAGTCGGCGATCGCGCCCACCATCGCCGCCTCCGCCGTGGCGTTGACGTACCCCCAGGCGCCACCGTGGCCGTGCGTCAGGGCGAACACGATCGCGGCGACCACCAGCAGCGAGGTGGCCAGGGTGCGCATCCGGCGCAGAGCAGCACGTCGCGCCTCGTCGTCACCCGACAGGGGCAGCACGGGGCTCATCACTTCGGTCATGGCGCAACCCTAGGAGTCCCACGCCCCGCTGACACGGTGGCGAGCACGGCCGCCACCTAGAATCGCGCCATGACGTTCAACGAGGGCGCGAACCTCGACACCAGTCAGGTCATCGGTGGCAAGTCCGGCGCGGTGGTCGGCGGTGGGGTCGGCGGCCTGCTGCTGGTGCTGCTGTTCGCCTTCCTCGGTGGCAACCCGCTCGGCGGCGGCTCGTCGTCGGCCTTCGACGTCAACCAGGTCCTGACCGGCGGCAGCAACTCCTCCGCGATCGACGTCAGCCAGTGCAAGACCGGCGCCGACGCCAACGAGAACGACGTCTGTCGGATCGTCGGCACGGTCAACAGCGCCCAGGACTACTGGACCGACGCCCTCCCGGCCGACATCAACCGCCAGTACCGCGAGGCCCCGACCGTCATCTACTCCGGCTCCACCCAGTCGGCGTGTGGCACCGCATCGAACCAGACCGGGCCGTTCTACTGCCCGTCGGACGAGCGGGTCTACATCGACGCCTCCTTCTTCGACCAGCTCAGCAGCCAGTACGGCGCCGACGGCGGCAATCTCGCGCAGATGTACGTGGTCGCGCACGAGTACGGCCACCACGTCCAGAACATCCTCGGCATCCTCGCCAAGGCGCAGGACGGCAAGACCGGTCCCCGCAGTAACGGCGTCCGTGTCGAGCTCATGGCCGACTGCTTCGCCGGCGTGTGGGCCCACCATGCGGCCTCCACGCAGGACGACCAGGGCAACACCCTCATCAAGCCGCTGACCCGCAGGGACATCGACTCGGCCCTGTCGGCCGCAGCGGCCGTCGGCGACGACCACATCCAGGCCGAGCTCGGTGGCGGTCGCGTCAACCAGGACTCCTGGACCCACGGCTCGAGCGAGTCGCGTCAGCGGTGGTTCACGGCCGGCTACGAGTCCGGCAACCTGAACAGCTGCGACACGTTCGCCACGAACGAGCTGTGATGACATGACCCGGCGCCTGCGCGCCGAGGTCTGGATCGTCCTCGGCCTCTCCCTGGGCCAGTCGGCGGTCTACGCCGTCGTCAGTCTCATCCGCAAGCTCAGCCAGGGACCGCTGCGAGACTCCACCGCGACGCTGAACCAGTCGCGCGACGCGGTGCCCTGGCTGGACCTGACCTATCAGCTGCTGTCGATCGGGTTCGCCCTCGTGCCGGTGGCCCTGGTGCTCTACCTGTTGAGCCTCGACGAGGCTCCCCCGGTGCTCAAGCGACTCGGCCTCGACGGCAGCCAGCCGCTGCGCGACACCCTCGCCGGCGCCGCCCTGGCCGCCGTGATCGGCATCCCAGGGCTGGGGCTGTACTTCGCCGGCCGCGAGCTGGGGATCACCGCCGAGATCGTCACGAGCCCCGAGAAGCTCTACTGGTGGTCCGTGCTGGTGCTGGTCCTCTCAGCGATCCAGAACGCCGTGCTGGAGGAGGTCATCGTCGTCGGCTACCTGATGACCCGGCTGAAGCAGTTCGGCTGGGGCCTGCCCGCGGCAATCGCCGCCTCCGCCGTGCTGCGCGGCAGCTACCACCTCTACCAGGGCTTCGGACCGTTCCTGGGCAACGCCGTGATGGGCGTCGTGTTCGCCTGGTGGTTCCACCGCACCGGTCGCGTCCTGCCGCTGGTGATCGCGCACACCATCTTGGACGTCGTGGCCTTCGTCGGGTACGCCCTCTTGGCGGACCAATTGGGCCTGCGGTGATGATGGGAGCGATGAAACTCGAGTTCGATCCCGCTCTGCCGATCACTGCCCGCCACCACGAGATCCGCGACGCCCTGCGCGATCACCAGGTCGTGGTCGTGGCCGGCGAGACGGGCTCGGGCAAGACCACGCAGCTGCCCAAGATCGCCGCCGAGCTGGGACGCACCAAGATCGCCCACACCCAGCCGCGCCGCATCGCGGCCCGGTCGGTCGCCGCCCGCATCGCGCAGGAGTGCGACGTGGAGCTGGGAGCCGAGGTCGGCTACGCCGTCCGCTTCGACGACAAGTCCGGCCCCGACACCGTCGTCCGCCTCGTCACCGACGGTCTGCTGCTGACTGAGCTGCAGCACGACCGCCGGCTCGAGCGGTACGACACGATCATCATCGACGAGGCCCACGAGCGATCGCTGTCGATCGACTTCCTGCTGGGCTACCTGCGCGAGCTGCTCCCCCGCCGTCCCGAGCTCAAGGTCGTCGTCACGTCGGCCACGATCGACGTCGAGCGGTTCGCCGCCCTGTTCTCGACGCCCGAGCGACCCGTCCCGATCATCGAGGTCAGCGGCCGCACCTATCCCGTCGAGGTCCGCTACCGACCGCTCGACCGCGAGGACGACGTCATCGACGGGATCGTCAGCGCGATCCGCGAGCTCCCCCGTGACGGCGACGTGCTGGTGTTCCTGCCCGGCGAGCGCGACATCCGCGACACCGCCGAGGTGCTCGAGGGTCAGTCCCTCGGCGACGTCGTGCCGCTCTACGGCCGACTGGCCGCGCACGAGCAGCAGCGGGTCTTCCAGACCGGCCCGCGCCGGCGCATCGTGCTGGCGACCAACGTCGCCGAGACCTCGATCACCGTCCCGGGAATCCGCTACGTCGTCGATCCGGGGCTGGCGCGCATCTCGCGCTTCAGCACCCGCCTGAAGGTGCAGCGCCTGCCGATCGAGCGCATCTCGCAGGCCAGCGCCGCGCAGCGTGCCGGCCGGTGCGGTCGCGTCGCCGACGGCATCTGCATCCGGCTGTACGACGAGGAGGACTTCGAGTCCCGTCCGGAGTTCACCGACCCCGAGATCCAGCGCACGAACCTCGCCAGCGTCATCTTGCAGATGGCGTCGCTCGACCTGGGCGACATCCGCGACTTCGGGTTCCTGGACGCCCCCGACCACCGCGCGGTCGCCGACGGCCTCACGCTCCTGCGCGAGCTGGACGCCCTGGCGCCCGGACGGGACGGCAGCGACCGGCTGACGAAGCTCGGTCGCACCATGTCGCGGCTCCCGCTCGATCCCCGTCACGCCCGCATGGTGCTGGCGGCTGACCGGCTCGGGGTCCTGCCCGAGGTCCTGGTCATCGTCGCGGGACTGTCGATCCAGGACGTCCGCGAGCGCCCCCTCGACAAGCAGCAGGCCGCTGACACCCAGCACGCCCGGTTCCGCCAGCCGGACTCGGACTTCCTGTCGCTGCTCAAGCTGTGGGACTACCTGCAGGAGCGCCGCGACGAGCTCTCGCACACGAAGTTCCGCCGGATGTGCCACGACGAGTTCCTGCACTATCTGCGCGTGCGCGAGTGGGCGGACGTGAACTCGCAGCTGCGCCGCACGGTGCGCGAGCTGGGACTCAAGCCCGGCAAGGTCCGCAAGGAGCCGGACGCCGATGCGATCCACCGCGCGCTGCTGCACGGCCTGCTCTCGCACGTCGGCCTGCGTGACGCCGAGACCCGCGAGTACCTCGGCGCCCGCGGCGCCCGCTTCTCGATCTTCCCCGGGTCAGGCCTGGCGAAGAAGCCGCCCCGGTGGATCATGGCCGGTGAGCTCGTCGAGACCTCGCGGCTGTTCGCCCGCGACAACGCCCGCGTGGACCCCGCCTGGGTCGAGAAGGCCGCAGGCCACCTGCTGAAGCACCAGTACTCCGAGCCGCGATGGTCGGCCAAGCGCGGCGCCGCCGTTGCGACGCAGCGGTCGACGCTCTACGGACTGCCCGTGGTCGTCGACCGCACGGTCATGCTGGCGCAGCACGACGCGCCGCTGGCCCGCGAGCTGTTCATCCGGCACGCGCTGGTGGGCGGCGAGTGGCGCACCCACCACAAGTTCTGGCTGCGCAACCAGGACCGGCTGGCCGACATCGAGAACCTCGAGGAGCGGGTCCGCACGCGCGGCATCCGCGTCGACGACGAGACGCTCGTCGACTTCTACGACGCCCGCATTCCCGCCGACGTCGTGTCGGTGCGGCACTTCGACTCGTGGTGGAAGAAGCAGCCCGACAAGCACCTGCTCGACTTCACCGACGACCTCTTCCGCGCCGATGTCGACGCCGACGCCTTCCCTACCTCGTGGACCTCGCAGAGCACCGACTTCGACGCGGTCTACGACGTCTCGTACCGCTTCGACCCGCAGGCCCCGGACGACGGCATCACCATCACGGTGCCCGTCGACGACCTGCTGACCGTGGACGCGGACGAGTTCGCGTGGGGTGTGCCCGGCCGCCGGCTGGAGCTGGTGACCGAGCTGATCCGCGGCCTTCCGAAGAGCGAGCGTCGCCGGTTCGCGCCGGCCGCCCAGTCCGCCGAACGCGTGCTGCCCGGCCTCGACACCTCGAAGGACCTGCGCACCGAGCTGGGCCGGGCGCTCGACGTCGACCCGTCCCTGATCGACCTGACCTCGCTGCCGGCTCACCTTCGGCCGACGTTCCGGGTCGTGGACGGCGAGCGTGAGCTGGCCTCAGGCAAGGACATCGACGCCCTGCGGCGCGAGCTCGAGCCGAGACTTCGGCGCGACCTGCAGCAGAAGGCGCAGAGTGAGGAGCGCACGGGGATCACCGACTGGGACTTCGGCGACCTCCAGCGCAGCATCACCGCCGGTCAGGTCACCGGATACCCGGCGCTGGTCGACGAGGGCAAGAGCGTCGCCCTGCGGGTGCTGCGGACCCAAGCCGAGCAGCAGGTCGCCATGGTCCGCGGCCAGGCCCGGCTCATCGCGCTGTCCACCGGCTCTCCGGTCGGCACGGTCGGACGCACACTCTCGTTGCAGGACAAGCTGCTGCTGACCACCTCACCGCAGGGCGACGCGGCGGCGGTCATCGAGGAGTCCTGGCTGACCGCCCTCGACCACCTCGTGGTGCAGCACGGCGGTCCCGTCTGGGACGAGGCCGCCTACCGGCGGTTGCGCGATCTGGTGCGCGCCGACGCCGTGCCGCTGACCGAGCGCATCGTGCGCCAGGTCATCAGCGCCATGCAGGCACTCGGCGACGTGAACCCCGGCAAGGACGAGGCCGGCGAGGACGTCCGGGTACAGCTCTCGTGGCTCCTCCACCCGGGCTTCATCCGCGACATGGGCGCCGAGCAGATCGGGCGCCTCCAGGTCTACCTCCGTGCCGCCGCGAAGCGCCTGACCTCGACGAAGGACCCGAGCGAGATCTGGGACCTGGAGGCTCGCTTCCACGAGCGCACGAAGGACCTGCGCCCGTGGCAGCGCCTCACGCCTCCCGTCCGGCGCGTGCGCTGGATGCTCGAGGAGCTGCGGGTCAGCGTGTTCGCGCAGGAGCTGCGCGCCGCCGGGCCGATCTCCCCCCAACGCGTGGCCAAGGCGCTCGCCGAACTCTGACGTACCGTGGACGGATGGAGCATGCGACCAATGCGCAGGACGGCGTCCGGGTCGCCTTCGACGTGGTCGGCGGCGGCACGCCGATGCTCCTGGTCCACGGCACCGGGCTGTCCTCGGCGATGTGGCGCGACGAGGGCTACGTCGAGCGGCTGTCCGGTCACCACCGACTGATCCTCGTCGACATGCGCGGCCACGGCGACAGCGATAAGCCGCACGACGAGACCGCGTACACGATGGAACGCTTGAGCAGCGACCTCCACGCGGTGCTCGACCAGGCCGGGGTGGACCGCGCTCACCTGCTCGGCTACTCCGCCGGCGCCAGGATCGGCTTCAACTTCGCCGTCCGGCACCAGGACCGCCTGCTCTCCCTGCTGTTGGGAGGCGGCAGCGCGAAGTCCCAGCACGACGAGTTCGACCAGGTGTTCTTCCCCGGCTGCATCGACGTCCTGGACACCGGGGACATGGCCGAGTTCCTGCGCCGCCTGGCCCAGGCCAAGGGCTCCGCCGCGGCGACGGCGGCCCGGGCGTTCCTCGACGCCGACCCGCAGGCCATGGCGGCGTGGTTCCGCGCGGCGAGGGACGCGCCGGGTCTCACCGACGAGCAGCTGGCCACCATCGAGGTGCCGACGCTGCTCTTCGCCGGGTCGCAGGACGCGCCCCGGCTACGGGACTCACTCGCGGCCGCGCAGGTGATGCCACACGCCCGGACCGTCGAGATCCGGGGTCGCGATCACATGACCACCCTCGCGGCGACGCGAGCGATCGTGTCGAGCGTGGAGCGCTTCCTCGCCGATCTCGACTGAACGCTCCACTGAACGACGGGGTGAGTGCTCAGCCGACGCCGAGCAGGTCGATCACGAAGACCAGCGTGCGGCCCGAGAGGCGGTGTCCGCCGCCGGCGGGGCCGTAGGCGAGCTCCGGCGGGGCGATCAGCTTGCGACGGCCGCCGACCTTCATGCCCGGGATGCCCTGCTGCCAGGCTCCGATGAGCTGCGGCAGCGGGAAGCGGGCCGACTGGCCGCGGTCCCAGGAGGAGTCGAACTGCTCGCCGGTCTCGAAGTCCACGCCCACGTAGTGGACGTCGACGACGCCGCCGTTGACCGCTTCGTCGCCCTCACCGATGGTGATGTCCTCGATGACGAGGTCGGTCGGGACCGGGCCGGGGGTGAAATCGACTTCAGGCTTTTCACTCATGTCTGCCATCCTTGCACGCATGCGCGCGACAGTCCTTCACTCCCCCGGCGACATCCGACTCGACACCGTTCCCGATCCGGTCCTCGAAGCTGACACCGACGCGATCGTGCGCGTCGTGGCTTCGTGCGTCTGCGGTAGCGACCTGTGGCCCTACCGCGGACTCAACAAGCCGCAGACCGAGCCGCACCAGATCGGCCACGAGCAGGTCGGCATCGTCGAGAGCGTCGGCACGGACGTCTCCGGCATCTCCGTGGGCGACTTCGTGATCGCCCCGTTCATGTACAGCGACAACACGTGCGTGCACTGCCGCAACGGCGTGCAGACCTCGTGCGTCAACGGCGGCGGCTACGTCGGCTGCCAGGCCGAGCTGGTCCGCGTCCCGCAGGCCGACGGCACCCTCGTCACCGTTCCCGGTGAGGTCGACGACGCGCTGCTGCCGCACCTGCTGGCGCTGACCGACGTCTTCCCGACGGGCCACCATGCCGCCTTCGGCGCGGGCGTGACGACCGGCTCCACCGTCGCCGTGGTCGGCGACGGCGCCGTCGGCCTCAGCGCCGTCCTGGCCGCCAAGCGGCTCGGCGCCGCGACCGTCGTGGCCATGTCCCGTCACGAGGACCGCCAGCAGCTGGCCCGGCGCTTCGGCGCCGACCACATCGTCGAGACCCGCGGCAAGGAGGGTGCGGCCGAGGTGCGCGAGATCCTCGACGGCATCGGCGCGGACGCGGTGCTCGAGTGCGTCGGCACCGGCGAGTCCATGAAGCAGGCGTTCCTGTCGTTGCGTCCCGGCGGCACGGTCGGCTACGTCGGCGTGCCCCACGGCGTCGAGCTCAACGTGCCGGCCATGTTCGGTCGCAACCAGGCGCTGGCCGGCGGCGTGGCGCCCGTCCGTCGCTACCTCGACGAACTGCTGCCCGAGGTGCTCTCGGGCGCGCTGACGCCCGGCGACGTCTTCGACCGGACGTTCGCGCTGGACGACGTCGCCGACGCCTACCGGGCGATGGACGAGCGGACCGCGATCAAGGCGATGCTGAAGCCCTGATCGCGGCCCCTCGGGGTCACTTCAGCTGCGAGCTGTTCAGGCCCAGCAGTCGTCGCGCGATGATCAGCTGCTGGATCTGCTGCGTGCCCTCGAAGATGTCGAGGATCTTGGAGTCGCGCGCCCACTTCTCGAGGAACTCGGTCTCGCTGTAGCCCAGCGAGCCGGCCAGCTCGACGCACTTGAGCGTGATCTCGTTGCCCGAGCGGCCGGCCTTCGCCTTGGCCATCGACGCCTGCAGTGAGTTGGCCTGACGGTTGTCGGCCATCCAGGCGGCCTCGAGCGTCAGCAGCAGCGCGGCCTCCCAGTCGGCCTCCATCTGCAGGAACGTCGCGACGACGTGCGGCTGGAGCGCGGGCGAGCGGTCGTAGTCGATCGTCAGCCCCGCCTTCTCGATGAGGTCACGCATGACCTCCAGCGAGGCGCGCGCGCAGCCGACGGCCATGCCGGCCACGAGCGGACGGGTGTTGTCGAACGTCGCCATCGCGCCGGCGAAGCCCTGCTTGGTGTCGATCTCGGGACTGCCCAACAGGTTCTCGGCCGGGACGCGGCAGTTGTCCAGGACGATCACCGCGGTGTCCGAGGCACGGATGCCGAGCTTGTGCTCGAGCCGCTCGACCCGGATGCCCGGCAGCGACTTCGGGACGACGAACGACTTCACCGCGGCACGGCCGAGGCTCTTGTCGAGGGTGGCCCAGACGACGACGGAGTCCGATCGCTCACCGGAGGTGACGAAGATCTTCTCGCCGTTGAGGATGTAGTGGTCGCCGTCCTTGATGGCCGTCGTCTTGATGGCCGCCGAGTCCGAGCCGAAGCTGGGCTCGGTGATCGCCATCGAGGCCCACGTGCCCTTGAACTTCTCGAGCTGCTCGTCGGTGGCGACCGACGCGATGGCCGAGTTGCCCAGGCCCTGACGCGGCATCGACAGCAACAGGCCGACGTCGCCCCAGCACATCTCGATGACGGACAGGACCGACGCCATGTTGGTGGCGTTGCGGACGCCCTGGTCCTTCTTGGCGCTGTCCTTGACGCGGACGCCGGCGGCACCGGCGCCGGTGCTGTTGCCCGACTCGTTGAGGCCGTCGATCAGCGAGGCCAGGAGGTCGAGCTCCTTGGGGTAGCTGTGCTCGGCCAGGTCGTACTTGCGCGAGTTGGCGCGCAGGAACTCGTTGGCGACGTCGTGTGCCTGCTGGACGAAGCCACGGAACTTCTTGGGGGTCTCGAGGTAGATCATGATCTGTCCCGTCCTCAGATGAGGACTGCTCCTTCCATCACGCCGACGGCACGCAGATCGCGGTACCACCGTTCCACCGGGTGCTCCTTGACGAAGCCGTGACCGCCGAGCATCTGGACACCGTCGGTGCCGATCTTCATGCCGTACTCGGTCGCCAGGCGCCGGGCCAGCGCGGTCTCGCGGGCGAAGTCGCTGCCGCGCTCGGCGCGCGACGCGGCCTTCAGCGTGACCAGCCGCATGCCCTCCAGCTCGATCGCCATGTCGGCGACGGTGAAGGCCACGGCCTGGCGGTAGGCGATCGGCTCGCCGAAAGCCTCACGGGTGACGACGTACTCCTTGACGTACTCGAGCACCGACTTGCCGGTGCCGAGCGCGAGACCGGCCCAGGCGAGCCGCGAGAGGCGGATCATCGTCCGGTAGTCGTCGGGGGTGCCCAGGATCGCGTCCTCGCCGACATGGACGTCGGTCAGCTGGATCCGCGAGAGCCCAGCGGCCCGCAGGCCCATGCCCGGATCGGCGGCGACGGCGACGCCGTCGGTGTTGGCCTCGACGATCACCATCGACGGGCCGCGGCCCTCGACGTCGGCGGCGATGACCAGCAGCTCGGCCTCGGCGCCGCGGACGGCGCCGGACTTGAGCCCATTGAGGACGTAGCCGCCCGAGGTGCGCCGGGCGACGGTGCTCAGCGTCAGCGGGTCGAACATCGGCAACGGCTCCGCGACGACCAGGGCCGCCGCGGGGACGTCGCCCTCGGTGAACGACGGCAGGTAGGTCTGCTGCTGACCCTCGGTGCCCCACAGCGAGATCGCGGTGGCGACGGCCGACGGCGCGAGGCAGGCGACGGCCTGGCCCATGTCACCGTGCGCCAGCGCCTCGGCGACCAGCACGCCGGTGACGGCCGACCGCTCCTCGGCCAGGCCACCCAGCGACTCGGGGATGTTGATCAGCGACAGTCCGAACTCGGCGGTCTGGGCCAACACCTCCTTGGGGGTGTCGTCGGCGTGCTCGGCCTGCTCGGCACCGGGGCGCAGCACCTCGGCGGCGAACTCGGAGATGACGTCGACCATCATCTGCTGGTCCTCGGTCGGCGTCAGGTCGAAGACGCCCGACGGCCGTGCCGCCGCAGGACGGTCGCCCTGGGCCTTGCCGGAGACCTTCGTGAACGACCGCTGGGCGGCGCCGATGGCCTGGAAGCTGGTCTTGGTGGTGCCGTGGACCGCGCGTTCGGCGAACTTGCGCAACCCGAAACGGTCGAGCGTCTCTGACGCGGCCAGTTTGTTCAGCACGCGAAGCCCGTAGGCCATGGGATCTGTGCCCGCCACATTCACTCCCTCGGTGAGATGTTGAAACTTCAGTTTACAGTTTCACATACCGAGAGTATCTGAATCCAACTCCAGTTGCCAGTGAATCCGCGTGTCGCCGTCATGGATATGGTGAGACGTGCCCGAAACGCCCTCCGCCGACCAGTCCCGACCCCTTCCCACGGGTGGTTCCGTCCGCCCGATCACGCGCTGGGGAACCCCCGTCATGCACCACGAACTTCGAGACGTCACGGAGTTCGACGACGAGCTCGCGACGCTCGTGGCCGACATGGTCGCCACGATGTACGCCGCCGAGGGCGTGGGACTGGCCGCGAACCAGGTGGGCGTCGACCTGAAGGTCTTCGTCTTCGACTGCCCCGACGACGACATGCAGCGGATCACCGGCGTCGTCTGCAACCCGGTCCTGCGCCTGCCCGACGGCGCCGACCGCAAGCTCGACGTCCACGACGAGGGCTGCCTCTCGCTGCCCGGCGCCTTCACCGAGTGCGCTCGCCCCGACCACGCCTGGGTCACCGGCGTCGACCACCACGGCGAGCCGGTCGAGTTCGAGGGAACCGGCCTGCTGGCGCGCTGCCTGCAGCACGAGACGGACCACCTCTTCGGCACCGTCTTCGGCGACCGGGTGCCCGAGAAGGCGCGCAAGAAGCTCTACAAGCAGCACCAGGCGCTGGCCGACGAGTACGCCGAGGACTGGCCGGTCGGCGAGGAGCCCGAGGCGGAGTGACGCCCGTCAGGCCCGACCGGGCCTGAACTCCCAGCAGGCGATCGCCGTCGAGGCGGCGACGTTGAGGGAGTCGATGCCTGCGGCCATCGGGATGATGATCCGATGGTCCGCCTCGCGCTGCCAGTGCTCGCTCAGGCCGGGCCCCTCCGAGCCCACGATCACGGCGGCCCGCTCGGCCGGCTCGATCGCGTCGATGGCGACGGCGTCGTCGGCCAGCGTCATCGCGTACGACGTGAACCCGTGCTCACGCAGCAGCGCCGGGGCGCCGTACCAGTCCTCGATCCGCGCCCACGGCAGCGAGAACACCGCACCCATGGCGACCTTGATCGAGCGCCGGTAGAGCGGGTCGGCGCAGCGCGGCGACAACAGGACACCGTCGAAGCCCAGCGCCGCCACGTTGCGCATGATCGCGCCGATGTTGGTGTGATCCACCAGGTCTTCAGCGACGAGGACCCGCTTCGCCGCGGCCAGGACGTCGGCGATGCTGCGCTCAGCCGGACGATGCATCGCCGCGAGCGCGCCGCGGTGCACGTGGAAGCCGGTGACCCGCTCGATCGACTTCTCATCGAGGACGTAGGCCGGCGCGTCCGTGCGCTCGAGGACCTCGGCGAGGTTGTCGAGCCACCGGGGCGCCAACAGGAAGGACTTCGGCTCGTGGCCGGCGGCGACCGCGCGGTGGATGACCTTCTCGCCCTCGGCGATGTAGATCCCGCGCTCGTGCTCGACCGTGGTGCGCAGCTGCACGTCCCTCAGGTCGGTGTAGTCACGGAGCCGCTCGTCGCGGGGATCGTCGAGTGCGATGAGGTCGGCCACCGCACTAGGTTAGGTGCCATGAGCCTCGACCGACCCGTGACTCCCGATCCGTACCCGCTGCTGCCCGCGGCCGAGACCTTCACCGTCGTCAGCAGCGACGTCACCGACGGCGAACGACTCAAGCTCGATCAGGTCAACGCGCACGGCGACACCTCCCCCCACCTGTCGTGGAGCGGCGCGCCCGAGGGGACGAAGTCCTACGTCGTGACCTGCTTCGATCCGGACGCCCCGATCGTGTCCGGCTTCTGGCACTGGGTGGCCGTCGACATCCCCGCCGACGTCACCGAGCTGGCTGCGGGAGCCGGCGCCGGCGACGACTCACTGCCCGGGAACGCCTTCCACGTGCGCAACGACGGCGGCGGCCTGAACTTCATGGGCGCCGCTCCCCCGGAGGGCGACCAGGTGCACCGCTACTTCTTCGTGGTCCACGCCGTCGGCGAGGAGACGCTGGGCGTCGACGCGTCCGTCTCCCCCGCCGTCGTCGGCTTCAACCTCGCGTTCAAGACCTTGGGCCGCGCGATCATCCACGGCACCTGGCGGTCCTGACCCGGCTCGCCGGCGGCTACTTCGCGTAGCTGTCGGCGATGCTGCGCACCTTGTCGACGTACGCCATCGAGTTGTTGTAGGCGAAGACGCCCTTCACCCATCCGCCACCGGACAGGTCGCGCTCGTGCGCGCACAGGTGACGCGCCGCGCCGAGGGCGGCGTCGTCGATGTCGTGCGGGTTCGCCTCGCCGTCTCCGTCGGCATCCCCGCCGTACTGGTCCCACGAGGACGTGAGGAACTGGAACGGGCCCACCGCGCGGTCCCACTTCTCGTCGCCGTGCAGCGCGGTCGACTCCTTGGTCGCCTTGATCGCCCGCGTGCCGTCCTTGCCGTTGAGCGGCGGGCCGATGATCCGCTTGCTGGACACGCCCGCGGCGTCGAGACCGGCGCCGCCCAGCGTGCCGTGGGCCGACTCGACCGAGCCGACGCCGGCGAGCGTGTTCCAGCGGAGCCGGCACTCGGGCTGCTCCTCGCGCTGGCTGATCTCCGTGCGGGCGTACGCCTGCATCGCGCGGACCGGGATCTGCCGGTCGGCCGCCGTCCTGGTGACCCAGTCCTCGTCGGGCTCGGTGGTCGAGCCGTCGGCGAGCGGGACCTCCTCGGCCAGCTGGGCCGCGGGTCCGCTGATCGGATCGTCGTCCGTGCGGTCGATGACGAGCCAGGCCACGACGATCGCCACCGTGGCCAGCACGGCAGCACCGAGAAGCATCATCCGGGGGCGGGTCATGCTCCCACTGTGCCAAGGCGTCCCAACATCGCGGGCCGGCTCAGTCGTCGTCGACCCAGTCCGGCTGGGGGCGTGACTCGGGCGGCTCCCAGCGGCCACAGAGCCGCGGACCGGGGCGTGCGGACTCGACACAGCTCTGGCCGACGACGAACGTCGCGGCGTTCTGGAGCGATGACGTCCGGAAGCTGGAGTCCCAGGGTGGCCTGACCACCTTGGTGCCCGTCTTGCCGTCCTCGGTCGAGTACGACACCTCGAGGCGCCAGTCGAAGTCGCCTTGCGTGGCGGAGGCCTTCACGTCGATCGTCTCGGTCTCCCCACCCTCGACGAAGAGGGAGGGAGGCGGGACCGGCCGTCCCGCGCCATCGACCCAGGTGGCGGTCTCGTCGTCCAGGGCCACGAACAGGTACCGGACGTCCAACGTCCCGCCGAGGCCGCCATCGGGAATGACGTGGAGGCGTCGCAACGGATCCCGCCGCGACACGACATCGACCGCGATGCGGTTGATGTTGATCCGTTCACCGGAGCTGCTTCCCAGTTGCACCCGGACCACGCTCTGACCTGCGTCGACGGCGCCGCGCCCGTACCCGTCCGCGAACGTGTCGAACGTGGGGACCGCGTCTCCGTCCGCGTGATCCCTCGGGATCGGAGCCGACTCGGCGTTCTCAGCCCACAAGAACGTGCCCACGAAGGCTTGCTGGAGCTCGGACTCGAACGAGTCGGCGGCGAGCACCGTCACCTCGAGCTCGGGCCGGCCCAGGATGCGTGACCCGGTGTCGACCAGTCCCGGCATCGCGGCGTTGACGCCCCACGCCAACATCAGGCCGGCGACGGTCAGCACCAGCGCCTTGACCCGCGTCGAGGCGCTCCGCCACCGTCCGGCCTCCCGATCGCCGCCGGGCCGGCGCCGTGCGCCGCGCGTGCGTGTCCGTGCCATGCAGCCTCCCCCTCAGACCCCAAGAGCCGGACGCACCGTCGTGGATACGTCCGGCTCCTGGGTTCAGTCTGCGAGCGGCAGGAGGAAGGGGGAAGCCCTCGAGTCGAGTCCGTCAGGCGGGCGGCTGGTCCGTCGGCGGCTCGTCCTTGGTCGAGACCGGGGACTCGGCCTGCTTGGCCGCGCGGATGGCCTCCTCGACGGCACTGCTGGTGCCCTCCGGCTCGGCCGACGTCTCGGTGTCGACCGGCTCGTCGAGATCCACCCGCTTGTGCGAGCCGCCGCCGTCGACCGGGATCGACCCGACGACGTTGCCGATGGAGCTCAGGGCGGCGGTGACCTCGGCCGGGATGATCCAGGTCGAGGCGTTGTGGCCCTGGGCGATCTTCGGCAGGGTCTGCAGGTACTGGTACGAGAGCAGCTTCTGGTCGGGGTTGCCGTCGTGGATCGCCTGGAAGACGGTCTCGATGGCACGGCCCTCGCCCTGCGCAGTCAGGATCGCCGCGGTCTTCTCGCCCTCCGCGTTCAGGATCGCCGCGGTCTTCTGACCCTCGGCGGTGAGGATCGCTGCCTGCTTCTGGCCCTCGGCGCTGAGGATCGCCGACTGACGCTCACCCTCGGCCGTGAGGATGGCCGCGCGCTTGTCGCGCTCGGCGCGCATCTGCTTCTCCATGGCGTCGATGATGGTCGGCGGCGGATCGATGCTCTTGAGCTCGACCCGGCTGACCTTGATGCCCCACCGGCCGGTGGCCGCGTCGAGCTCGGCACCCAGGCTGCGGTTGATCTGGTCGCGGCTGGTCAGCGCGTGCTCGAGCGTCATGCCGCCGATGATGTTGCGCAACGTGGTCGTCGTGAGCTGGTGGATGCCCTCGATGTAGTTGACGATCTCGTAGGTCGCGGCGACCGGGTTGTTGACCGTGTACAGGATGACCGTGTCGATCTCGACCGTCAGGTTGTCCTCGGTGATGACGCCCTGCGGCGGGAACGAGACGACCTGCTCACGCTGGTCGACCCGGTACTTGACGCGGTCGATGAACGGCACGATCAGGTGCGGCCCGGGAGTCAGGGTCGTGCGGTACTTGCCGAGTCGCTCGACGATCCCGGCGAAGTTCTGCGGGATGATCTTCAGACTCATCGCGGCGGTGGCGATCAGCAGGACCACCAGCAGGATGAAGAACACCACCAGTGCGTTCTCGAACATTCAGCTCTCCTTCCGGACGACGCGGGCGATCGCACCGTCGATGGCGGCGACGAGCAGCTCGTCGCCAGGTTCGTAGACAGCCTCGGGGTCCACGGGGCGCGCGGTCCAGAAGACGTCGCCGATCAGGACGCGGCCGGCGAGCCGGTTGACCTCCTCCTCGACGATCGCCGAGTGACCGACGAGACCGTGCTGGCCGGCCGGGAGCGACGGACCGTCGTAGAGCCGCGCGACGATGCGCGGCCGGACGAGCGCCAGCAGGGCGACGGAGACGACGCCGAAGAGCGCCAGCGGGATGGCCAGCGGCGCGCCGGCGACGGCGGCCACGGCGGCCGAGAAGGCCGCGATGCCGAACATGAGGAAGATGAGCTCGCCGCTGGCCAGCTCGATGAGGCACAGGATCACGCCGAGCGCGGTCCACGTGACCCAGATGTCGTCCCCGAACCAGTCCATGGCCCCCTCCTAGTTCGCTCGGTGCCGCGCCGGTGGGCGGCGGGCCGAGTAGCGTCCGGCATCGTGACTGACCTCGAGCCGCTGCCGGAAGGCGGTCGTGAGGTTCTGCGAGGTGAGCGTGTCCTCGATCGGTCCGGCGGCGACGACGCGGCCGGCCGAGAGTAACAGCGCGTGAGTGAATCCGGGGGCGATCTCCTCGAGATGGTGCGACACCATCACGAGCGAGGGGCCGTTCGGGTCGGACGCGAGCGCCTCGAGGCTCTCGACGAGATCCTCACGGGCGCCGACGTCCAGGCCGGCGGCCGGCTCGTCCAGGAGGACGACCTCGGGATCGGTCATGAGGGACCGGGCCAGCAGGACCCGCTTCTTCTCGCCCTCGGAGAGGGTGCCGAAGGTGCGGTCGGCCAGGCCAGCGATGCCCAGCTCGGCCAGCATCGCCATGGCGCGGCGGTGGTCCTCGTCGTCGTACTCCTCGTTCCAGCGGCCGAGGACGGCGTACGCGGCGGAGAGGATGAGATTGCGGACCGTCTCGGTGGACGGCACGCGCTCGGCGATGGCGGCGCTGGTGTGGCCGATGCGCGGCCGAAGCTCGAAGACGTCGACGGCACCCAGACGCTCACCGAGGATCTCGGCCGTCCCCGAGGTGGGGAACATGTTGGCCGAGGCCACCTGCAGCAAGGTCGTCTTGCCGGCGCCGTTGGGGCCGACGATGACCCAGTGCTCCCCCGGCTCGACGCGCCACGAGACATGGTCCAGCAGCGGCTTGCCCGATCGCACGATCGTGACGTCGGTCAGGTCGAACACGGCGGTCACACGACCAACCTATCCGGTGGGGTGCAACGAGTTGGGGATACCCTCGACACGATGAGCACGCCGGCTGCCGAACACGTCCCCACCCTGCATCTGACCGCCCCGACGGTGCTGGTCACCTTCAGCGGTCCCGACCGCTCCGGCGTGTCCACCCGGGTCTTCTCCGCGCTGGACGATCACGGGGTCGAGGTCATCGACGTCGAGCAGCTCGTGGTCCGCGGCCGGCTGGTCCTGAGCGTGCTGGTCACCACCCCCGAGGACCTCCCCCGGTTCGAGTCCGACATGACGCGCGTGGGCGCCGAGCTCGGCCTCGAGGTGGAGTCGGTCCACGGCACCGGCGACAACCGGCCCCGCCGCGTGGGTCGGTCGCAGGTCGTCGTGCTGGGCGCTCCGCTGATGCCCGACGCGCTGGCCGCCCTGACCGAGGGCATCAACCAGCTCGGCGGCAACATCGACCGCATCGTGCGGATGGCCCGCTACCCCGTCACCGCGATCCGGATGGAGGTCTCGGGCGCCGATCCCGACGCGCTGCAGTCCGAGCTCGCGGCGATCGGGCACCGGTACGGCACCGACGTGGCCGTGCAGGAGCACGGGATCCTGCGCCACGCGCAGCGCCTGGTCGTGATGGATGTGGACTCGACCCTGATCCAGGGCGAGGTCATCGAGATGCTCGCGGCGCACGCCGGCTGCGAGGAGGCCGTCGCCGAGGTCACCGAGCGCGCGATGCGCGGCGAGCTGGACTTCTCCGAGTCCCTGCACGAGCGCGTGGCCCAGTTGCGCGGCGTGCCCGAGTCCGCCCTGGACGAGGTCTACGGCGGCCTCGAGTACACCCCCGGCGCGCGCACCATGATCCGCACGCTCAAGCGGCTGGGCTACCGGTTCGCGCTCGTCAGCGGCGGCTTCACCCAGATCATCGAGCGGATCGCCGCCGATCTGGACATCGACTACTTCGCGGCCAACGAGCTGGAGGTCCGCGACGGCGAGCTGACCGGCCGGGTCGTCGGGCGCGTCGTCGACCGCGCGGGCAAGGCCGACGCGCTGCGCTCCTTCGCGGGCCAGGCCGGCATCAACGTCCGCAACACCGTGGCCATCGGCGACGGCGCCAACGACCTGGACATGCTGGCCGCGGCCGGGCTGGGGATCGCGTTCAACGCGAAACCCCTCGTGCGCGACCAGGCGCAGACGTCCGTGAACGTGCCGTACCTCGACGCGATCGTCTACCTCATGGGCATCACGCGCGAGGAGGTCGAGGCGGCCGACGCCGCTGACGGGACCGCCTCGACCTGATGCGGCGGGCTCCTACTCGTCGTCCTCGAGACGGAAGCCCAGCTTCATGGTGACCTGGTAGTGCTCGACCTCACTGTCGACGATCTGCCCGCGGATCCCCACGACCTCGAACCAGTCGAGGTGACGCAGGGTCTGGGCGGCGCGGGCGATGCCGCTGTCGATGGCTTCGCTGACCCCGTCCGGGGACGTTCCGACGATTTCGGTGACGCGGTAGGTGCGGTTGCTCATGAGCCCATCGTTGCACCGCCGGGCCGCTGACGGGCGGGAGCCACGGCGTAGACTCTGGGCATGGCACGCGGCGACTCCGAAGAGGTCCACTCGATCACGAGTGCGCGCGAGCCCCACAGCGCCCAGGTCGACCACCGCGAGCGCAACTACCTCATCTCGATGGCCATCCGCGTGGCGTGCTTCCTGTCCTTCGTGGCCGTCGACCACTGGATCCGCTGGGTCCTGCTGCTCGGCGCGGTCGTCCTCCCGTACATCGCCGTTGTGATCGGCAACTCCGCCATCCGCAATCCGGGCGACGGCCCGTCCCCGTTCGGCGTGGACCGCAAGGAACTGGACGGCTAGGTGTTCCGCTTCCTTCTGAGCCCGCGTTGGATCGGGCTGGCGGTCTTCGTCGTGGCCATGGCGACCACGTCGTACGTCCTCGGTGGGTGGCAGTACGACCGCTGGGAGCAGCGCAAGGCCGACAACGCCATCGTCGAGGCCAACCTCGACGCCGAGCCCGCTCCTGTCTCGGACGTGCTGGCCGACGGCTGGAACCCCGACCTCGAGTACCGCACGGTCACGGCCACCGGCACGTTCGACTCCTCGCGCGAGGTCACGGTGCGCTTCGCCCACCGCGACGGCCAGCCGGGCGTCCAGGTGATCACTCCCCTGCGACTCGCCGACGGCCGAGTCGTCCTGGTCGATCGCGGCTGGATCCAGGGCCCGCGCAACGGCGAGGCGCCCGAGGACGTCCCCCCGGCACCCAGCGGCCCCATCACGATCACGGGTTGGCTGCAGCCGGCCAGCACGGCCGACACGGCCGCGACGACACCGCGCGACGGCCAGGTCCGCGCCGTCAACGGCGCCCGCTGGACGGAGTTCCTCGGCGCCGAGCCCCTCCCTGGCTACGTCGCCCTGACCGAGCCGAAGCAGGAAGGCCTGGAAGGTCCGGTCGATCCCGACCTCGGCACCGGACCGCACCTGTTCTACTCGATGCAGTGGTACTTCTTCATGGCCCTCGCGCTGCTCGGCTATGTGCTCTTCGTCCGCGCCGAGCTGCGTGAGCGCCGCACCCCCACGAGCGAGACCGCCGCGAGTTAGGGCAAACGTCTCATTTCTGTCCTCGCCGTCCCCTAGGTTCGGGTGAGCCCCCGGACACGCCGGTGGACAACCCCCGAGGGACACACATGAACAAGAAGTTGAAGGTCGCTGCTGTTGCGTCCGCCGCCGCGATGCTCCTGGTCGGCTTCAGTGGCGGTGGCGCCCAGGCCGCCAAGTGGATCACCGGATCGCAGGTCAAGAACGAGTCGCTGACCGGCGCCGACATCAAGAACGGATCGCTCGGCCAGAAGGAGCTCTCCGCCGGCATCCAGCAGCGCCTCGCCGAGGTCAAGAAGCTCAAGGCCCTCAAGAACGGCGTCGACGGCAAGCCCGGGACCAACGGCGCCGACGGCAAGGACGGCGTCGACGGCAAGGACGGCACGGACGGCGTCGACGGCAAGGACGGCACGGACGGCGTCGACGGCACGAATTTCGAGCTGACCTACGCCAACACGTTCCCCCAGGTCACGATCGCCAACATCGGCGGCAGCTTCGCATCGCGCGCCACCACGGTCGGCTCGTTCGAGCTGCCCGCCGGCAAGTACCTCGTCCAGACCGATGCGCTGTTCCGTCACAACGGCACGACGCCCACCGCCGCTCCGTCGCTGCAGGCCGCGCTGCGCGTCGCCGACGACAGCGCCTGGGGCCTGGACGCCGGCTCGATCTTCGCGACCCTGCCGGGCGCGACGGCGTACGAGCGCGAGGCCCAGGGCACGTCGCTGCGCGTCATCACCCTGACCGAGACCAAGACCGTCAAGGTCTCGGCGTTCGGCTACAACCCCGACGGCTCCGCTGCCGGCAGCGGCGGCTTCGCGGCTGACATCACCGTCGCCGTGCAGAAGGTCGGCTGACCAGCACCTGCGCCAACGCCGCGGCCCCGCCACCTTCGGGTGGCGGGGCCGCGGTCGTAGGTCGTCAGGCCAGGCTGACCAGGTCGGCGTAGGTGTCGGACCAGAGGTCCTCCTCCCCGTCGGGCAGCAGCAGCACCCGGTCGGGCTCCAGCGCGTGCACCGCGCCCTCGTCGTGGGTCACCAGCACGATCGCGCCCTCGTAGGAGCGGATCGCCGCCAGCACCTCCTCGCGTGACGCGGGGTCCAGGTTGTTGGTCGGCTCGTCCAGCAGCAGCACGTTGGCGCTCGAGACGATGAGGCTGGCCAGCGCCAACCGGGTCTTCTCGCCACCGGACAGCACGCCCGCCGGCTTCGCGGTGTCGTCGCCGGTGAACAGGAACGAGCCCAGGACGCTGCGCGCCTCGGCGTCGTTCAGGTGCGGCGCGGCGCTCTGCATGTTCTCCAGCACCGTGCGCGAGGTGTCGAGCGTCTCGTGCTCCTGGGCGTAGTAGCCGATCTTGAGGCCGTGGCCGGGGATGATCTCGCCGGTGTCGGACTCGTCGACCCCGCCCAGCAGGCGCAACAGCGTGGTCTTGCCCGCACCGTTGAGCCCGAGGATCACGACGCGACTGCCGCGGTCGATCGCCAGGTCGACGTCGGTGAAGATCTCCAGCGACCCGTACGACTTGGACAGGCCCGTCGCCATGAGCGGGGTCTTGCCGCAGGGCGCGGGCTTGGGGAACGCGATCTTGGCGACCTTGTCGACGGCGCGCACGTCCTCGAGTCCGGCCATCATCTTCTCGGCGCGCTTGAGCATCTGCTGCGCCGCGGTCGCCTTGGACGCCTTGGCGCGCATCCGGTTGCCCTGGTCGATGAGTCGCTCGGCCTGCTTCATGGTGATGGCGCGCTCACGCTTGCGGCGGGCCTCGTCGGCCTCGCGCTGCTTGAGGTAGGCACGCCAGCCCATGTTGTAGATGTCGATCTGACCGCGGTTGGCGTCGAGGTAGAAGACCTTGTTGACGGTCTCCTCGACGAGCTCGACGTCGTGGCTGATGACCACGAAGCCGCCGTTGAAGTTCTTCAGGAAATTGCGCAGCCACACGATGGAGTCGGCGTCCAGGTGGTTCGTCGGCTCGTCGAGCAGCAGGATGTCGGCGTCGGAGAACAGGATCCGCGCCAGCTCGATGCGGCGGCGCTGACCACCGGACAGCGTGCTGAGGGGCTGCTCGAGGACCCGCTCGGGCAGGCCGAGCGCAGTGGCGATCGTCGCCGCCTCGGACTCGGCCGCGTAGCCGCCACCGGCTCCGAACTCCGCGTCGGCACGTGAGTAGCGCCGCATGGCGTCCTCGGCCACCGCGGCGTCCTCGGACGCCATCTCCTTCTCGGCCTGGCGCATCCGGCGCAGCGCGTCGTCGAGACCACGAGCCGCCAGGATGCGGTCACGCGCCGTGACGCTGGGGTCGCCGACGCGGGGGTCCTGCGGCAGGTAGCCGACGGTGCCCGTGCGGGTGATGGTCCCCTCGGCGGGCTCGCCACCGGCGCCGGCCAGCATCTTGGTCAAGGTGGTCTTGCCGGCGCCGTTGCGGCCGACGAGGCCGATCTTGTCGCCCTTGGCGACCTGGAAGGAGACGTCGGACATCAGGACGCGCGCGCCGAAGCGCAGCTCCACGTGGGAAGCGGTGATCATGGAAAAGCCTTCGTGAGGGGTGGACGGGCGAGGACGCAGGGGTCGAGCAGAGGCTCGCGCGTCACTCCAGCCGGATCATGTCCACCGAAGCAGTCTACGGACCGATCCCCCGCGAGGCGAAATCGTCCTGCTGCGCACTACGCACTTTTGGAAACGGATCCACGTTCTGATCGCTCAGGGACGTGGATCCGTTTCCAAAAGTGGAGGATGGAGCGGCCGTGGTCAGCCGATGTCAGCCGATGTTGAAGCCGAGGGCGCGGAGCATCTCGCGGCCGTCGTCGGTGATCTTGTCCGGGCCCCACGGCGGCATCCAGACCCACTCGATCCGGAAGTCGTTGACGAGGCCGTCGAGCGCGGCGCGGGTCTGGTCCTCGATGACGTCGGTCAGCGGGCAGGCCGCGGACGTCAGGGTCATCTGCAGGATCGTGTTGCTGTGCTCGTCGGTGTGGACGCCGTAGACGAGGCCCAGGTCGACGACGTTGATGCCGAGCTCGGGGTCGACGACGTCCTTCATCGCCTCCCAGATGTCCTCGTCACTCGTGGCGCCGGGCTGCACCGTGACGTCGGGCAGATCGCTGTGGTCAGTGGTCATGAATCCTCCTTGGCCGAAGCCTGGGCGACGGCGTCCTTCCAGGCCATCCAGGACAACAGGGCGCACTTGACGCGTGCCGGGAACTGCGCGACGCCCGCGAAGGCGATGCCGTCCTCGAGCACGTCCTCGTCAGGTTCGACCTGACCGCGGCCCTGCATGAGCTCCTGGAAAGCATCGAGTGTGGTCAGTGCGTCGCCGACAGCCTTGCCGACGACCAGGTCGTTCAACACCGAGGCGGACGCCTGGCTGATGGAGCAGCCGGCCGCGTCGTACGACACGTCGGCGACCTGCTCGCCCTCCAGATGGACGCGCAGGGTGATCTCGTCACCGCACGTGGGGTTCACGTGATGGACCTCGGCCTCGAAGGGCTCGCGCAGGCCCGCCCCGTGCGGGTTCTTGTAGTGGTCCAGGATGATCTCCTGGTACAGCGCATCGACGTTGGAAGCGTTCATTCTCAGGCTCCGAAGTACGACTGGGTGTGGCGGATCCCCGCGACGAGCGCGTCGATCTCGGCCTCGGTCGTGTACAGGTAGAACGACGCACGCGTCGTGGACTGGACGCCGAAGCACTGGTGCAACGGCTTGGCGCAGTGGTGACCCGCGCGCACGGCGACGCCCTGCGAGTCGAGCAACTGGGCCACATCGTGCGGGTGGACGCCGTCGATGGTGAAGCTGATCGCTCCCCCGCGGTCGACCGGCTCCTTGGGGCCGATGATCGTGACACCGGGCAGCTCGTTCATCGCGCTCAGTGCGTACGCGGTGATCTGCTGCTCGTGCGCCGCGACGTTCTCCATGCCGAGATCGGTCAGGTAGTCGACCGCGGCGCCGAGACCGACCGCCTGCGCGATCGGCGGCGTGCCCGCCTCGAACCGGTGCGGCGGCGCGGCGAAGGTCGTGCGCTCCATCGACACGGTCTCGATCATCTCGCCACCGCCGAGGAACGGAGGCAGCTCGGCGAGCAGGTCGTAGCGACCCCACAGGACGCCGATGCCGGTCGGACCGACCATCTTGTGGCCCGTGAACGCGACGAAGTCGGCGCCCAGCGCGGCCACGTCGACCGGAAGCTGCGGCACGGCCTGCGACGCGTCGATGACGACCAGCGCACCCACCTCGCGGGCGCGCCGGACGATCTCGGCGACGGGGTTGATCGTGCCGAGCATGTTCGACACCCACGTGACCGCGACGACCTTGGTGCGCTCGGTCAGCGTGTGCGAGTCCAGGTCGAGACGACCCTCGGGCGTGACGCCGTACCAGGCCAGGTCGGCGCCGGTGCGCTGCGTGAGCAGCTGCCACGGCACGAGGTTGGAGTGGTGCTCCATCTGGGTCACCACGACCTCGTCCCCCGGACCGACGCGGCCGCCGTCGCCCAGGACTCGCGCCACCAGGTTGAGCGCCTCGGAGGCGTTCTTGGTGAACACGATCTCCTCGCGACGGGGCGCGCCGATGAAGGCCGCGACCTTGTCCCGGCCCAGCTCGAAGGCCTCGCTGGCCTCCGCGCCGAGCTGGTGCATCGCTCGCGCGACGTTGGCGTTGTGCTCGAGGTAGTGACGCTCGATCGCCTCGACGACCTGACGCGGCTTCTGCGACGTGTTGGCGCTGTCCAGGTACACCAGAGGGCGGTCTCCCGCCATCGTCCTGGACAGGATGGGGAAGTCCTTGCGGATCGCCTCGACGTCGTAGCCGGTCATGATCAGAGAGCCGCCTTGAGGAACTTGTCGTAGCCCGAGACCTCGAGCTCCTCGGCGAGCTCCCTGCCGCCGGTCTCGGCCAGACGACCCGCGACGAAGACGTGCACGTAGTCGGGGTTGATGTAGTTCAGGATGCGCGTGTAGTGCGTGATCAGCAGCACGCCGCGGTCACCCTGGGCCGAGTAGCGGTTGACGCCGTCGGAGACGACGCGCAGGGCGTCGATGTCCAGGCCGGAGTCGGTCTCGTCGAGGATCGCGAACTTCGGGTTGAGCAGCTCGAGCTGGGCGATCTCGTGGCGCTTCTTCTCGCCGCCGGAGAAGCCCTCGTTGACCGAGCGCTGGGCGAAGGTCGGGTCGAGCGTCATGCGCTCGAGCACCGCGTTGACGTCCTTGACCCACGTGCGCAGCTTGGGGGCCTCGCCATCGATGGCGGTCTTGGCGGTGCGCAGGAAGTTCGCGACCGAGACGCCGGGGACCTCGACGGGGTACTGCATGGCCAGGAACAGGCCGGCGCGGGCGCGCTCGTCGACGCTCATCTCCAGCAGGTTCTCGCCGTCGAGGAGGACCTCGCCGTCGGTGACCGTGTACTTCGGGTGCCCGGCGATCGAGTACGCGAGGGTCGACTTGCCGGAGCCATTCGGCCCCATGATCGCGTGGACCTCGCCGGAGTTGATGGTCAGATCGACGCCGCGGAGGATCTCCTTGGCGCCGCCCTCGGTGTCGACGGACACGTGGAGGTTCTTGATCTCCAGGGTGCTCATGCGTTTTCTCCTTGGTTGGGGAGGTCGACCCAGACGGTCTCTCCCTCGATCTTGGTCTGGTAGACGGGGACAGGTTCGGTGGCCGGGAGGCCCAGCGCCTTGCCGGTGCGCAGGTCGAAGCGCGACCCGTGCAGGAAGCACTCGATCTCGCAGCCCTCGACGTCACCGTCGGAGAGCGGGATCTCGGCGTGCGAGCACCAGTCCTGGATGCAGTAGACGGTGTCACCGTCGCGCACCAGGGCCAGGTCGTGCCCTTCGAACTCGATGCCCAGGGCGGCGCCCTCGGGGACGTCGGCGAGCTTCGCCACCTCGCGGAAGGTCATTCGCTCACCGCCGCGGGCGTGCCGACCACCGCGGCCAGCTCGTCCTCGATGGCGGCCATCAGGCGCTCCTGCAGGTCCTCGACACCGATGCGGCGGATGATGTCGTTGAAGAACCCGTGGACGACGAGGCGCTTGGCCTCGGTCGGGTCGATGCCGCGGCTCTGCAGGTAGAACAGATGCTCGTCGTCGAAGCGGCCCGTGGTCGACGCGTGACCGGCCCCGGCGATGTCGCCGGTCTCGATCTCGAGGTTCGGCACGGAGTCGGCGCGGGCGCCGTCGGTCAGGACGAGGTTGTCGTTCTGCTCGAACGTGTCGATGCCCTCGGCGATCTTGCGGATCAGGACGTTGCCGATCCACACGGTGTGCGCGTCCTGGCCCTGCAGCGCGCCCTTGTACTCGACGTTGCTGCGGGTCTTGGGCGCCGTGTGGTCGACGAACTGACGGTGCTCGAGGTGCTGACCGGCGTCGGCGAAGTAGACGCCGAGCAGGTCGACGCTGCCACCGGTGCCCCGGTAGTCGACGTTGGTCGACGAGCGGACGAGGTCGCCACCGAGCGTGAACTCGAAGAAGCGGACCGCGGCGTCACGGCCGACGCTGATGCCGTTCTGCACGGCGTGGACCGTGTCGTCGTTCCAGTCGGCCAGGTTCACGACGTCCAGCTGCGCGCCGTCGCCGATGACGTAGGTGACGGTGCTGGCGTAGGTCGCCGAGCCGACGTGGTCGAACAGGATCGTGGCCTTCGAGAAGGGCGCGACCTTGACCACGACGTGGCCCCAGACGGTCTGCTCGGTGGACGCACCGCTGATCGTGAAGCGCGCGGGCGTGTCCAGCTCGCCGTCGATGGAGAGCAGAGTCGCTCCCCCGGCGTTCTGGACGGCCAGTGCCGAGAGGCGGTCCAGCGGCGCGATGCCGCCGATCGCCTTGGCCTCGTCGGTGGTGATCGTGCTCAGCGTCGCGCCGGCCGGGAGCTCGTCCTTCCACTCCAGGCGCGCGTCCGACGGCACCCCGTCGAGCAGGCCGCGCAGGCGCTTGAGCGGCGTGAAGCGCCAGATCTCCTCGAGGCCCGTGGGCTTCGGGTGGGCCTCGACGTCGTACGACGGCTCGGGGTGCAGGTGGCTCTGGACATGGTCCAGCTCCAGCGCTGCGGCCATCTGGTCGCCCTCCTCCCCAGCCATTCGCTCGTCACCCACAACGGGAGTCAAGGCGGTCATCCCACAGCACCTTCCATTTGCAGTTCGATGAGTCGGTTCAGTTCCAGCGCGTACTCCATGGGCAGCTCGCGAGCGATGGGCTCGACGAAGCCTCGGACGATCATCGCCATGGCCTCGTCCTCACCCATGCCGCGCTGCATGAAGTAGAAGAGCTGGTCGTCGCTGACCTTGGAGACGGTCGCCTCGTGGCCGAGGGTCACGTCGTCCTCGCGGACATCGACGTACGGGTAGGTGTCCGAGCGGCTGATCTGGTCGACGAGCAGCGCATCGCACTTGACCGTGCTGGCCGAGCCGAAGGCACCCTCGTTGACCTGGAGCAGGCCGCGGTAGGACGTGCGGCCGCCGCCACGGGCGACGGACTTGCTCAGGATCGAGCTCGACGTGTTCGGCGCGACGTGGACCATCTTGGCGCCGGTGTCCTGGTACTGGCCCTCGCCGGCGAAGGCGATCGACAGCGTCTCGCCCTTGGCGCCCTCGCCCATCAGGTAGACGGCCGGGTACTTCATGGTGACCTTGGAGCCGATGTTGCCGTCGACCCACTCCATCGTGGCGCCGGCTTCGCACGTGGCGCGCTTGGTGACCAGGTTGTACACGTTGTTCGACCAGTTCTGGATCGTCGTGTAGCGGACGCGAGCGCCCTTCTTCACGATGATCTCGACGACCGCGGAGTGCAGCGAGTCGGTCTTGTAGATCGGCGCCGTGCAGCCCTCGACGTAGTGGATGTAGGAATCCTCGTCGGCGATGATTAGCGTCCGCTCGAACTGGCCCATGTTCTCGGTGTTGATCCGGAAGTAGGCCTGCAGCGGGATGTCGACGTGGACGCCCTTGGGCACGTAGATGAACGAGCCGCCGGACCACACGGACGTGTTCAGCGCGGCGAACTTGTTGTCGCCGACCGGGATCACGGTGCCGAAGTACTCCTGGAAGAGCTCGGGGTGCTCCTTCAGCGCGGTGTCGGTGTCGAGGAAGATGACGCCCTGCTGCTCCAGGTCCTCACGGATCTGGTGGTAGACGACCTCGGACTCGTACTGAGCGGCGACACCGGAGACCAGGCGCTGCTTCTCGGCCTCGGGGATGCCGAGGCGGTCGTACGTGTTCTTGATGTCCTCGGGCAGGTCGTCCCACGTGGTCGCCTGCTTCTCGGTCGACCGGACGAAGTACTTGATGTTGTCGAAGTCGATCTGGTCCAGATCGGCGCCCCACGTCGGCATCGGCTTGCGGTTGAAGAGCTTGAGGCCCTTCAGGCGCAGGTCGAGCATCCACTGGGGCTCGCTCTTCTTGGCCGAGATGTCGCGCACGACGGCCTCGCTGAGGCCGCGCTGCGCGCTGGCTCCGGCGACGTCGGCGTCGTGCCAACCGAACTCGTAGTTGCCGACTTCCTTCAAACCCGGGTTCAGGTCTTCGATCGAGGTCGTGTCGTTCGTGGTCGTCATGGCGACTCCCCTTCGTGGTGGGACACAGTGCTGGTGGTCTGGGTGGCGCGCGGCAGGTGCGTGGTGCACACGCCGTCGCCGTGGGCGATGGTGGCGAGTCGCTGGACATGGGAGCCCAGCAGGTCCGCGAAGACCTCGGTCTCGGCCTCGCACAGTTGGGGGAACTCCTCGGCGACGTGAGCCACCGGGCAGTGGTGCTGGCAGATCTGCTCTCCCAGCGGGGTCGAGCTGGCCGAGGCGGCGAAGCCGTCGTCGGTGAGGGCCTTGGCCAGCACCGATGCCTGCTCTTCGACCGGGACGCCGGACAGCAGCCGCTCGTAGCGGTTGCGGAAGTCGGCGAGCCGGTGCCGGGCGAAGTCCATGACGGCGGTGTCGCCGCCGGTGGCGCGCAGGAAGCGCAGCGCCTCGGCGGCGAGGTCGTCGTAGGAGTGGGCGAACGTGTCGCGACCGGCGGCGGTCAGGGCGAACACGCGGGCCGGGCGGCCGCGGCGCCGCTGGCCGCGGATGCGCTCCTCGTGCGACTCGACGAGACCCTGCTCGACGAGGTGCTCGAGGTGGCGGCGGACGGCCGCGGGCGTGAGTCCGAGGCGGGAGGCCAGGCTCGTGGCGGTGCTCGGGCCGTTCTCCAGAATGCTCTCGGCCACGCGATCGCGCGTGGAGAGGTCGTCGACGGACGACACCTCTTGATCCACGCTCACGTATTTCACAACACCATTGTTGCGTTAATGATTCCGCCCGTTCAACGAAGGCTCACCTCACTGAGCCCTGCGTCGCGTGATCCGAGGCTAAGGTCGGCCCATGGGGGCATCAGCAGCGGAGGTCGAGGCGGGCGGACGCACCGTGCGCGTCTCGAGCCCGGACCGGGTCATCTACGAGAAGACCGAGCGCACGCCGGACATCACGAAGCTCGAGGTCGTCGAGTACTTCGTCGCCGTCCAGGACGGGCTCATGCGGGCGCTGCGCGAGCGGCCGACGACGCTCGAGCGCTGGCCCAAGGGCGTGCGCGAGGACATGGTGATGGCGACCCGGGCCGACAGCCACGGCGACGCGTTCTACCAGAAACGCGTGCCCAAGGGCGCTCCCCCGTACCTCGAGACCGTGCGGATCCACTTCCCCTCCGGGCGGCGTGCCGACGAGATCTGCCCCACCGAGATCGCGGTCGCCGCCTGGGCGGCCCACATGGGCACGATCACCTTCCACCCGTGGCCCGTGCGACGGGCTGACGTCGACCACCCCGACGAGATCCGCATCGACCTGGACCCGCAGCCCGGCACGGACTTCAAGGACGCCCTGCGGGTGGCGAAGGTGGCCAAGGAGCTGCTGGAGGAGATCGGGATCCGCGGGTTCGCCAAGACCAGCGGCAACCGCGGCGTGCACATCTTCGCCCGGATCGAGCCGCGCTGGACCTTCACCGACGTGCGTCACGCGGCACTGGCCCTCGGCCGCGAGCTCGAGCGCCGCGACGACCGGGTCACCACCGCCTGGTGGAAGGAGGAGCGCGGCGAGACGATCTTCGTCGACTTCAACCAGAACGCCCGGGACCGGACGATCGCCAGCGCCTATTCACTGCGGCCGAAGCCCGGGGCCCCGGTCTCCACTCCCCTGACCTGGGACGAGCTGCTCGCGGTGGAGGACCCGCGCGACTTCAACCTCACCACCGTGCCGCCGCTGCTCGAGCAGCGTCCCGATCCGTGGGGCGAGATCGACGACGTCCAGCACAGCCTACAGACGCTGCTGGACTGGTACGACCGCGACGAGGAGAACGGCCTGGGCGAGATGCCCTACCCGCCGGACTACCCGAAGATGCCGGGTGAGCCGCGCCGCGTCCAGCCCTCGCGCAAGAAGCAGGAGAGCTAGTCCGCGGACGGATCGACAGCGGTGGCCCGTGCGCCCTCGGGCGCGGATCAGGTTCTCGGCCTGCGAGTTCCGGCGCAGATGGGCGAAGGCCGTCTCGGCCTCGACGGTCGCGTCCTTGCACGTCCCGGAATCACCACGCCCGCCCCGCCGAGTGCACGGCGGGGCGGGCGCGGTGGCGGGACGATCAGCGGCGGACCGTGATCTTGCCCTTCTTCGTGGCGGGCTTCACGTGGGCGTTGCCCAGATAGGACACCGTCACCCGCTTCGTCCCCCGGCTCAGGCGGGGCAGCTTGACCGAGCCCTTGCCCTTCGCGTTGATCGTGACCACGTACCCACGCGAGCCGACCCGCACGAGCGCCTTGCCGCGAGCATTCACGCCCGCCGGGGCCTTGACCGTGACCGTGACCCGGGCGCGGGTCGTGGTCCTGACCTTCTTCGGCGTGACCTTGAGGCCGACCGTCGCCCGAGCCTTGGTCACCCGCAGGACGACCGGCTTCGACGAGCTTGCTGCCACGTCACCCGCGCCGCGGTACGTCGCGGTGATCACCCGCGCACCGGTGCGCGGGAACGCTCCGAGGGCGACCGTGGCGCGGCCGGCTCGGTCGAGGGTGACCGTGCGATGGCGGGCGCCGTCGACGAGGACGTCGACCCGTCCCGCACCCGCGGTGACCTTGCCGTCGCGGTCGACCTTCACCGTGATGCTGGCCTTCGCGCCCTTCTTGCCCGCCTCGATGCTGCGCGGGGCGACCGTCAGGGCGACGGCGGCACTCGGCACGCCCGGGGCTGCCTGCACCTTCAGCGCCACGGGCTGCGAGGTGCTCCCCGCGAGCTCGGCGCTGCCGCCGTACTGCGCGGTGACCAGGCGCTGACCGGCCGTGGGAATCGCCGGGAGGGCGACCTCCGCGGTGCCGTCCGCACCCAGGTTGGCCGACCCGACCGCCTCGTCGTCGACGAACACGGTGACGACTCCCTCGGGGTCGGGCTGGTCACCGGCGCCGGTGGCGGCCACCGCGATCGAGGCCGTGACCCCGGTCTTGCCCGCAGCGATCGTGTCCCGGTCGAGCGTCAGGGACGTCGACGTCGCCGGGAGCGGCGCCTCGTACCCGACCCGGGCGATCCACGTGCGGTAGTTGCCCTCACGCCCCGGGACGAAGTTCCGCTCGACGTTGCCCCGGCTGTCGACCGCGATCCAGCGGATCTCGGCGCCCTCGTCGACCTTGAGCCGCTCACCACCCTCACGCAGGCCGGCGGCCGCGTACATCGTCGAGCGCAGGTTCGGGACCGTCCCGTCGGTCGTGTAGAAGATGCTCGCCGGCTCGTTCGTCGTGAACTCGACGTTCACCTTGCCCTCCGTGGTGCTCGAGGTGACCTTCACCTCGCTGGTGGGCGACACCGTGTCGGTGTCGTGGTCGCGGGCGATGCGCAGCATCTCGATGAGGCCGTTGGAGAACTCCATGGCCTCCTGGTGGGCGCCCGGTCCCTTCGGGTCCGTCGCCTCGAACGGCGGCTGGAAGGTCGAGCCGACCTCGAAGTCCCACGCGTAGATCCCGTACTTGTACCAGAGCATGTCGCCGGAGTTGCCGGCCGCGGAGTACAGGGTGTCGACCACGCGACCGGTGCGCGCCGGGGTCACCGACAGGCCACGGTGGCGCTTGATGGCGGTGAGGATCCGCGAGGACGAGCCCTGGAACAGCGACTCCTCCTCAAGCGTCGGCTCGGGCGCGGTCACGCGGCCGGGGACCTTGTACGCCGCGGGCGACCACATGAAGTAGTTGCCCGAGCTGTGGACGTTCATCGACCACTTCATGTTCGGGTGCGCGGCGACCCAGTCCACGTTCCGTGCCTCGGGCTCGCTCAGCTCGGCCGGACCCGCGAAGGTGCCGCTCGTGCACACGTCGTTCGCGCCCGAGTAGCCGTCGAAGAAGCTGTACTCGTCGTAGTTGCGGTTGACGTCCACTCCCCACTGGTCGCGGCCGTTCGCGTCGGTGGCGCCGCCGTCGGCGCAGTGACGCGTCATGTTCTTGCGCTGCGAGTTGAAGTCGTAGAACGAGTAGTGGCCGCCGTCGGGGTTGACCGACGGGAGCACCCAGATCTCCAGGTTGTCCACGAGCTCGCGCGTCGGCGCGTGCGTCGCGTAGTTGCGCAGGAGCCGCTCGGCGGTCTCGAGCGTCACCAACGGCGGGACCCACTCACGCGCGTGCTCCTGCGCGTAGAAGAAGACGCCCGGCTTGGAGCCGTCGCGAACCTTGCCGATCTTGATGGCGTAGACCTCGTGCGGGTTGCGCGAGACGTACTCGGGCGCCTTGAGGTTGTCGCTCAGCGTCGTCTCGGGCGTCGCCGGGACGACACCGGTCCCCGCGTTGCCGCGGTAGGTGGAGGCCGAGACGAGCGCGCTCGCCTCGGGACTCGCCGCGACGGCGGCCGCGACCTCCGCGGCCGTGCTCGTGGCGACGCCCGTGCCGTCGGTGGCCGAGGAGATGGTGATCGCGCGGTCCGCGACCGTCACGCTCAGGGCCTGGTCCGCCGCGGTCGGGTGCACCACGCGCACCGTGATCCCGTTGCCTCCCTCGTGCCCCAGCTGCTTCGAGTCGAACGCCACCCGACGCGGGTCGTCCGCAGAGGTCGTCCCGGCCGGAACGACCGCCTGGGCCAGGCGACGGTAGCCGTTGGTCTTGTTGGGCAGCTCGACGATCTCGGCCAGCTGCGGGTAGTCGGTCGCCAGCTGGTGGATGCGGTCGTAGAGCTGCGTCGGATCGAGGTAGGACGTGATGAAGTCCTGCTGGTAGCCGTCGCCCTTGAACGGGTCGGGCTCGTCGCCGGTGGGCAGCCAGTCCGTCACCTTGGCGATCGCGACGTCACCGCCGGGGCTGGTGATCCTGATCCGGTCCGGGCGGCTCGTCAGCGCCTGCTCGCCGGTCGTGGGGCTGGCGCCGCGGTGGTAGAGGTAGACGTTCGCGTCGACGAAGCGGTTGATCGTCTGGGTCCCGCCGCTGCCGAACGCCGTACCGGGACCGCTGTCGCGCTCCACCGTCAGCGCCGTGGTGGCGTCCTGCCCGTTCGCCCACTTCGCCTCGACCGACAGCACGGGCGTGCCGAACACGGTGTAGTACTCGGCGCGGGTGATCTTCACGTCGGAGACGTCGGGATGCGTCGCCTCGTCCGCGAAGGCCGCGTTGGCGGCCTTCGCGGCGCGGATCGTCGCGTCCCGCTGGTCGAGCGCGGCCTCGGTGTCCTGCTGCGTGTAGAGGGTCTCTCCGGTCTCGAAGCCCGCCGCGCGGAGCGCCTTGGCCTCGTTCCCCGTGATGATCGCGCGCACCTCGAGACCGCCCGGACGCTGTTCCACCCCGTGGTCGAGATCGACACCCGTCGCGACGAGCCGGTCGAGCTCGGCCGTGCCGGGCACCGTGATCGACACGACGGACGGCACCTCGTCCGGGAGGCGCTCGAGGGACACCGCGGCCGGGCCCGGAGGCGCGGCGGAGGCGACGGGAACGATGCTGGCCGCGGCAAGGGCGGGCAGCGCCAACGCAAGGACGGCCGCGGAGGCCTTCCTGCGCAGCGGGAGGAATGAGGCCATCAGCGTGGGTCCTGTCCATGGGCGACATGGGGGGGTGCCCACACCCTAGATGTAACGCAGGTCACACCGCCACCATCAGTCTTTCGGGAGCCTGCCCGGCCGGCCCGGTCCCGGCCGTATCCTCAACGCGTGAACCAGAAGGCGCCTGCGGGCTGGTACGACGATCCGGCCGGCAGCGGAGGCCAGCGGTTCTGGAACGGTCAGGCCTGGACCGAGCGGGTCGAGGGCGCGAAATCGGCGTCAGGTCGGGCCTCGTCCGACCGGCTGCCGGAGGGCTACATGATGCTCAACGGCGAACAGGTGCCGATCGGTCACAGCCTTCCCGAGCAGCCGCGCCGGTTCGGCCCCGTCGACGCGAAGAACCGCGGCGTCGTCGTCGCCGCGGCCGTCGTGATCGGCGTCGTGGTGCTGTTCCTCCTGTCGTCGCTGGTCCCGACGGAGGACCCGGGGATCGACCTGGGCGACTGGTCCGGTGGCGATGGCGACTTCGCCGCCCGGTACACGCTCGAGGTCGACTCACGCGAGGGCACGGGCGTGGACGTGATCTGGTCCGACGGCACCGACGAGTACACCGAGACTGCGGTCGACCCGGGCTGGAGCACCGACATCGGCGCCGTGGACGGTGGGGTCCGCCTGGACGCGACGGCGAACGACGGCCGGGACATCCCCACGTGCCGCATCCTCGACGCGGACGGGTCCGTCATCATCAAGGCCACGGCGGCCTTCCCCGGCGGGACGGCGACCTGCCGCTGGGACGACTAGAGCAGGACGTTGTCGAGGTCGTAGCGGGCGACCTCCTCCAGCTGCGCGTACGTGCACGACTCGGGCTCGCGGTCGGGGCGCCAGCGCTGGAACCGCGCGGTGTGGCGGAAGCGCGCCTGGTCGCCCTCGCCCTCCATGTGCTCGTAGGCGACCTCGACGACCCGCTCGGGCCGCAGCGGCACGAACGACAGGTCCTTGGTGCCCGTCCACCGGCTCTGCCCGCCCGGCAGCCGCCCGGACGCCTGCGCCTCGTCGTCGCGCCACCGGTCCCAGGGGTGCGACTCACCCGGCGCCAGCTCCAGCGGCGCGAGCTCCTCGACCAGCTCGGCCCGTCGGCTCTCGGTGAACGAAGCCGCGACACCGACGTGCTGCAGGCGCCCGTCGCCGGCGAACAGCCCCAGCAGCATCGAGCCGAGCAGCGGCCGCTCGGGCATCGAGTTCTTGTGGAGGCGGTAGCCGGCCACCACGACATCGGCGGTGCGCGCGTGCTTGACCTTCACCATCGTGCGGCCGTTCGGCGCATAGGGTCCGTCGAGGCGCTTCGCGATCACCCCGTCCAGCCCGGCGCCCTCGAAGATCGTGAACCAGCGCTGCGCCTCGTCCGGGTCCTGGGTGACGCGGGTGACGTGGATCGGCGCGGTGGCCGCGGAGAGCGCCTCCACGAGCGCGGGCCGTCGGACTGCCAAGGGCTCGTCGACGAAGGAGCGGTCGCCGAGCGCGAGCAGGTCGAAGGCCACGAAGGAGGCCGGCGTCTCGTGGCTCAGCATCGTCACGCGCGACGCGGCCGGGTGGATGCGGTTGCTCAGCGCGTCGAAGCTCAGACGGCCGTCCATCGCGATCACGATCTCGCCATCGAGGACGCAGCGCGCGGGGATGTGGGCGCGGATCGACTCCACGACGTCGGGGAAGTACCGAGTCAGCGGCTTCGTCGACCGGCTGGTGATCTCGATCTCGTCGCCGTCTCGGAAGATCAGGGCCCGGAAGCCGTCCCACTTGGGCTCGTAGAGCAGGTCGTCGCCGCGGGGCACCTGTTGGGCGGACTTCGCGAGCATCGGCGAAACCGGCGGCATCACGGGCAGGTCCATGGCTTCAACCTGCCACAACTAGAATGTTCTGGTGCCCTCGACGACATCTGTTCCCGCCGTGGAGGTTCGCGACCTCGTCATGCACTACGGCCGCAGCGACGCGGTCGTGCGAGCGGTCGACGGAATCGATCTGACCGTCGAGCCCGGCACGGTCACCGCGATCCTCGGGCCGAACGGCGCGGGCAAGACCACGACCATCGAGACGTGCGAGGGCTTCCGCCGTCCGCAGTCCGGCACGGTCCGGGTCCTGGGCCTCGATCCGGTCGCCGATGCCGAGGCGCTGCGCCCTCGCGTCGGCGTCATGCTGCAGTCCGGCGGCGCCTGGCTCGGCGTCCGCGCCGGCGAGATGCTGCGCCACATGGCCTCGCTCTACGCCACTCCCCTGCCCGTCGAACCTCTCGTCGAGCGGCTGGGCATGGAGTCGTTCGCCCAGACCCCGTACCGGCGGCTGTCCGGCGGTCAGAAGCAGCGCCTGTCACTCGCGATGGCGATCGTCGGCCGGCCCGAGCTGGTCTTCCTCGACGAGCCCACCGCCGGCCTGGACCCGCAGTCCCGCCGCGCCACGTGGGACCTCGTCGACGAGCTGCGCACCCACGGCGTCACGACCGTCCTGACCACGCACTACATGGACGAGGCGCAGGAGCTGTCGGACCACGTCCACATCATCGACGCCGGCCGCGTGATCGCGTCCGGCACGCCGGCCGAGCTGGTCGCCGTCGGCGCGCAGAACACGATCCGCATGCGCGCCCGCGCGGGTCTGGACCGCGACTCGCTGGCCGCCGAGCTGCCCCCGGGCACGACCGTGACCGAGCCCGAGCCGGGCCACTACGTCCTCACCACCGAGGTCGACCCGTCCGTCCTGCACCGGCTGACCGGGTGGTGCGCCGCCCACGACGTGCTGATCGACTCGGTCCTCGTCGAACACCAGACCCTCGAGGACCGGTTCCTCGAGCTGACCGGGCGGGACCTGCGATGACCTCCCTCGACCTCTCCCCCGCCCCCGGCGCCGCGTCGCGCGGCCGGCGCCTGGCCGCGCAGACCGCGATGGAGCTGCGGCTGACCCTGCGCAACGGTGAGCAGCTGCTGCTGACCTTCGTCATCCCGATCCTGTTGCTCGTCGCCGGCTCGCGCTCGGATCGTCTCGTCGGCGGGGACCGCCCCATCGACGTCGTCGCGCCCGGCGTGCTGGCGCTGGCGATCCTGTCGACCTCGTTCACCTCGCTGGCGATCGCGACGGCCTTCGAGCGCCGCTACGGCGTGCTCAAGCGCCTGGGCGCGACGCCGCTCTCGCGCAGCGGCCTGCTCGGCGGCAAGGTCGCCGCCGTCGCCGTCCTGCAGATCGGCCAGTTCGTGGTGCTCGGCGGACTCGCCCTCGCGCTGGGCTGGCGTCCCACCGGCGGCGCGAGCGGTTGGCTCTGGCTCGTCGTGCTGGGTCTGCTGGCCACCGTCGCGTTCGGCGGCCTGGGCCTGCTGATGGCCGGCACCCTGCGCGCCGAGGCGACGCTGGCCGGGGCCAACCTCGTGTACGTGCTCCTGCTGGTCGGCGGTGGCGTCCTGCTGCCGCTCGACCGCTACCCGGACGCCGTCGCCGAGGGACTCAAGCTGTTGCCGTCCGGGGCACTGGGCGAGGGCCTGCGTGACGCCTTCGCCACCGGATCGCCCGGTACGTTCGTCGTGGTGGTGCTCGCCGTGTGGGCCCTCGTGGCCGCGGCCGCCGCCGGAAGGTGGTTCCGATGGGAATGAACACGGTCTCGCGACGCACGACGTCGCAGGCGACGGTCGAGAAGTGGGCGTGGGCCAACCTCGTCGCCAACACCCTGATCATCCTGACCGGCGGGCTGGTCCGGTTGACCGGCTCCGGCCTGGGCTGCCCGACGTGGCCGCGCTGCACCGACGAGTCCTTCGTCCCGCACGGAGCCCTCGGCTGGCACGGCGTCATCGAGTTCGGCAACCGCACGCTGACCTACGTCCTCATCGTCATCGCCATCGGCACCGTGCTGGCCACGTGGCGATGGACCGGAGCCACGCGCACCCAGCTGCGTCTGGTGCTCGGCATCGCCATCGGGATCCCGTTCCAGGGCGTCATCGGCGGCATCACGGTGCTGACCGACCTCAACCCGTGGATCGTGTCGCTGCACCTGATCCTGTCGATGGGCCTGGTCGTCGCGGCGACGATCTTCCTGATGAGCCTGCGTCAGGAGGAAGGCACCGTCGATCGGATCCCGGCGTGGATCGTGCAGGGCGCCTACGTCGTCCTGCTGGCCGTGATCTACCTCGGCACGATCGTGACCGGCAGCGGCCCCCACGCCGGCGACGCGAACGCGCCTCGCAACGAGCTCGACCCCGTCTGGTGGAGCCGGATCCACGCCATCAGCGTGTGGACGTTCCTGATCCTGACGGTCGCGGCGATCGTCCTCACCCGTGGTCGCGCCCGGCAGGCCGGCGTGTGGGTGCTGGTGGCCGGACTGGCCCAGGGCCTGATCGGCTACGTGCAGTACTTCACTGATCTACCGATCGTCCTGGTCGCGACGCACCTGGTCGGTGCGGCCGTTCTGCTGGCGCTGGCCACGCGGTGGCTGCTGACGGCGCGGCCCGTCTCATCGTGAGGGTTCCCTCGTCGTCGGGCTCGCGTCCCGCGAGCTCGAATCCGCAGCCGGCGTAGAACGCGATCGCGCCGGCGTTCTCGGCCATGACCCGCAGGGACAGCGGCCGGCTCCCCGCGCGGGCGATCACCGCGTCCACCAGGACGCGGCCGATGCCGCGGTGGCGCGCCTCGGGCGCGACCCACATCGAGATCAGCTCGGGGGCGCCGGCCGTCGACAGCCCGACCATCGCGATGTCCTGGCCGTCGTCGTCGACCGCCAGGAGGATGGCTCCGGGCGCGGCGATCCGCTCGCGCCACCGACTCTCGGGCGCCTCGGGGCCCAGCTGGTGGGCCGAGCACGCGAACGCCGCACGATCCAGCGCCAAGGCGCGCGACCTCACGTCGCGCCACCGGCGCCAGCCGTCGGGCTCGAGCTCCTCGATCCGCACGCTCACGCGGCAGGTCGGCCCTTGACGTCGATCCGGCGACGCACCGCCCAGGAGCCCACGATCACGACGGTCGCGCCGATCACGGCGCCCGCGGTGACCATCATCCAGCCGATGGCGAACAGGCCGTCCTCACTGTCGGACCAGCTGGTCCAGCACGCCGCGGAGATGCCGACCACGGCCGAGACGACCAGCGGCAACAGGTCCATCGTGCGCGCCAGCCAGCCGCACGCGACTCCGATGACGAGCAGGACCACGACGAGGCCCGCGACCTGACCGACCGTGTACTGGTCGTCGGAGTCGGTGCCGAGGAAGATCCACCACGCGGCGAACGCGGCGGCGGCGGGAACGAGCCAGACGAGGAAAGCGCGCATGACGCGAGCCTACGACGTCGTCAGCCGATGAAGGGATCGACCGCCGCGGCGACGAACAACAGAGCCAGGTACGCGTTGGAGAAGTGGAACAGTCGCATCGGCTTGATGATCGACAGCTCCTCGGTCTCGCGGGCGCGGGCGCGCAGGTCGTAGGCCTCGATGAGGAACACGATGCCCAGCAGGATCGCCACCGACGGGAAGAACCAGCCCGTGTCGGCGACCGGCCAGACCAGCAGCGACGTCAGGACCGTCGCCCACGTGTAGCGGACGATCTGGCGGCCGACCTCGGCCGACGGCACGACCGACGGGAGCATCGGCACGTTGGCCGCGGAGTAGTCCTCGCGGTAGCGCATCGCCAGCGCCCAGAAGTGCGGCGGCGTCCAGAAGAAGACCACGAGGAAGAGCAGGAACGGGGTCCACGCCAGCTCGTTCGTGACGGCCGTCCAGCCGATGAGCGGCGGGAAGCAGCCCGCGGCGCCACCCCAGACGATGTTCTGGGTCGTGCGGCGCTTGAGGATCATCGTGTAGCCGACGACGTAGAAGACGTTGGCGGCCAGCGCCAGCGTCGACGACAGCCAGTTGACCGTCAGACCGAGCCACGCGGTCGAGAGCACACCGAGCACCAGGCCGAAGACGAGCGCCGAGCGCGTTCCCACGTGGTGGCGCGGGAGGGGCCGGCGGGCCGTGCGGCGCATCTTCTGGTCGATGTCGGCATCCACGACGCAGTTCAACGCGTTCGCGGAGCCGGCCGAGAGGGAGCCGCCGACCAGGGTGGCCACGACGAGCCACAGGTCGGGGACGCCCTTCTGGGCGAGGAACATCACCGGAACCGTGGTCAAAAGCAGCAGTTCGATGATGCGAGGCTTGGTCAGCGCCACGTATGCGAGCACCACATCGCGGCGCCCGGGCCGATCGATACGGGTGTGCTCGTCGGCGGCATGCGGAGTGACGGTCACATGGCAGAGTCTAATGCCCGACGGATAGGCTCAAGACGCAGACCTTGTTCGACCGACCTCGTGATGACCCAGGAGTTCCGCGGTGACCCACAGCCCTCACGCATCTGAACCGACGCTCGACTGGTCGGAGCTGGACGACCGCGCGGTCAACACGGCGCGACTGCTGGCGGCCGACGCCGTCCAGAAGGCCGGACACGGCCACCCCGGGACCGCCATGAGCCTGGCGCCCGCCGCCTACCTGATCTACCAGAAGCTGATGCGGCACGATCCCGCAGATCCGTCGTGGATCGGGCGCGACCGCTTCGTGCTCTCGTGCGGCCACTCGAGCCTCACGCAGTACATCCAGCTGTACCTGGCGGGCTACCCGATGACGCTCGAGGACCTGAAGTCCCTGCGCACCTGGGGCAGCCAGACCCCGGGCCACCCCGAGTACGGGCACACCCCCGGCGTCGAGGTCACCACCGGCCCGCTCGGCCAGGGCGTCGCCAACGCGGTCGGCATGGCGATGGCCGCCCGCCGCGAGCGCGGCCTCTTCGATCCCTTCGCCGGTCCGGGCGAGAGCCCGTTCGACCACGACATCTACGCCATCTGCTCCGACGGCGACCTGCAGGAGGGCGTCTCGGGCGAGGCCTCCTCGCTCGCGGGCCTGCAGCAGCTGGGCAACCTCACCCTCCTGTACGACGACAACAAGATCTCCATCGAGGACGACACCGACGTCGCGTTCACCGAGGACGTCGCGCTTCGTTACGAGGCCTACGGCTGGCACGTCCAGACCGTCGACTGGACCCACGGCGGCGGCGAGTACCGCGAGGACGTCCATGCCCTGGCGGACGCGTTCGCGGCTGCCAAGCGCGTCACCGACCGTCCCAGCCTCATCGTCCTGCGCACGATCATCGCCTGGCCCGCCCCGAACGCCCAGAACACGGGCGCCTCGCACGGCTCGGCCCTCGGCGCGGACGAGATCAAGGCCACCAAGGAGCTGCTCGGCTTCGATCCCGAGGTCGACTTCGCGGTCGCCGACGAGGTCCTCGAGCACACCCGCCAGGCCCTAGAGCGCGGCGAGCAGGCCCATGAGGAGTGGCAGACCCGCTTCGACCTGTGGGTCACCGCCAACGGCGAGCGCAAGGCGCTGCTCGATCGGATGATCAGCCGCGAGCTGCCCGAGGGCTGGGACGCGAACCTCCCCGTCTACGAGCCCAGCGAGAAGGGCGTCGCCACCCGCGTCGCCTCGGGCGACTTCCTCACGGCCGCCGCCGCGACGCTGCCCGAGCTGTGGGGCGGCTCGGCCGACCTCGCCGGCTCGAACAACACGACGCCCAAGGACCAGCCGTCCTTCCTGCCGCCGCAGAACTCGACCAAGAAGTTCACCGGCGACTGGTACGGCCGGGTGCTCCACTTCGGCATCCGCGAGCACGCCATGGGCTCGATCATGAACGGCATCGCCCTGCACGGGCCCACGCGCCCGTACGGCGGCACGTTCCTGGTCTTCAGCGACTACATGCGCCCCGCCGTCCGGCTGGCCGCGCTGCAGGAGCTGCCGGTCACGTACGTCTGGACGCACGACTCGATCGGCCTGGGCGAGGACGGACCGACGCACCAGCCGGTCGAGCACCTCGCCGCCCTGCGCACGATCCCCGGCCTGGACGTCGTCCGTCCCGCGGACGCCAACGAGACCGTGGCCGTCTGGTCGACGATCCTGCACCGCTACCACCGGCCCGCCGCCCTGGCCCTCAGCCGGCAGAACCTGCCGGTCTTCCCACGCGACGGCGAGTACGCGCCGGCGTCCGAGGCCGCCAAGGGCGCGTACGTCCTGCTCGACTCCCCCGCCGACCTGCACCACGCGACGCCCGACGTGATCCTCGTGGCCACCGGCTCCGAGGTGCAGCTGGCCGTGGCCGCCCGCGCGGCGCTGGCCGAGGAGGGCATCGCGGCGCGTGTCGTCTCGATGCCGTGCCGCGAATGGTTCGAGGAGCAGGACCAGGCCTACCGCGACAGCGTCATCCCGCCGCACGTCCGCGCCCGCGTCGCCATCGAGGCGGCCGTGGCGTTCGGCTGGCGCGACATCGTCGGCGATGCCGGCCGCATCGTCTCGCTCGAGCACTTCGGCGCCTCGGCGTCGTACACCGAGCTCTACGACCGCTTCGGCATCACCGCGCTGGCCGCGGCCGAGGCGGCCCGGGAGTCCATCCTGGCAGCGCAGCACGAGGGCGGAGTCCCCGTGTTCGCCCGGCCCACCGGACCGGTGCTCCCCGACACCACCCACTGACCCCCATCACAGGAGTGATCGACATGACCGAACGACTGAAGGCTCTCAGCGACGCGGGGGTGTCGATCTGGCTCGACGACCTCTCGCGCGAGCGAATCGAGACCGGAAACCTGGCCGAGCTGGTGACCAGCCGCTCGGTCGTCGGCGTCACCACCAACCCGACGATCTTCGCGTCGGCGCTGTCGAAGGGCGAGCGCTACGAGAAGCAGGTCGCCGAGCTCAAGGCCCAGGGCGCGGACGTGGACACCACGGTCTTCGCGATCACCACGACCGACGTCCGTGACGCGTGCGACATCCTGCGCCCGGTCTACGACCGCACCGACGGGTTCGACGGCCGCGTCTCGATCGAGGTCGAGCCGGGTCTGGCCCGCGACACCGACGGCACGGTCGAGATGGCCGAGCGGCTGTGGAAGGAGATCGACCGTCCGAACGTGATGATCAAGATCCCCGCCACGCGTGAGGGCCTGCCGGCGATCGCCGCGGCCATCGCCAAGGGCATCAGCGTCAACGTGACCCTGATCTTCTCCCTCGAGCGCTACCGCGGCGTCATGGACGCCTACCTCTACGGCCTCGAGCAGGCGGCGGCCGAGGGTCGCGACCTGTCGAAGATCCACTCGGTCGCGTCGTTCTTCATCAGCCGCGTCGACGCGGAGGTCGACGGCCGACTCGCCGAGGACAGCCCGCTGCGCGGCAAGGCGGCCCTCGCGAACGCCTATCTCGCGTACGCGACCTACCAGAAGGTCTTCGAGTCGGACCGCGCCCAGGCGCTGGTGGCGCAGGGCGCCCACCCGCAGCGCCCGCTGTGGGCCTCGACCGGAGTCAAGGACCCGGCCTACTCCGACACGCTCTACGTCACCGAACTGGTCGTGGACGGCACCGTGAACACGATGCCCGAGAAGACACTCGAGGCGTTCGCGGACCACGGTGAGGTCACCGGCGACACGGTCACCGGCCGTGGCGACGAGGCGCAGCGCCTGTGGGACGAGCTCGAGGCCCAGGGCATCACCTACGACGAGGTCGTCGAGGGTCTCGAGACCGAGGGCCTCAAGAAGTTCGACGACTCGTGGGCCGAGTTGCTCGAGACCGTCCGCGCCGAGCTCGACAAGGCCTGAGCATGACGTACCGACTCCGCATCCACGTTCCGCAGGACGAGTCGGTCGACCGGGCCGTCGAGGGACTCGTCGACGAGCGCTTCGCGTCCCGGCTGTTCGACGAGGACGGGACCCTCTGGGGTCCCGAGGCCGAGTCGGAGGCGTCGATCCGGCTGTCCTGGGTGACCCTGCACGAGTCGTCCCGGGCGCTGGTGCCGGACATCGTCGCGCTGCGTGACGACCTGCGGTCGCGAGGGATCACCCGCGTCGTGCTCTGCGGCATGGGCGGGTCGTCGCTCGCGCCCGAGGTCATCTGCGCGGCCGCCGGGGTCCCCCTCGACGTCCTGGACTCCTCGAACCCGGACATGGTGCGATCGGCGATCCGCGACCTGGAGTCCACGGTCGTGGTGGTGTCGAGCAAGTCCGGCGGCACCGTCGAGACCGACAGCCAGCGCCGCATCTTCGAGCAGGCGTTCACCGACGCGGGGCTCGACCCCAGCGCGCACCTGGTGATCGTGACGGACCCGGGCTCGCCGCTGGACGAGGAGGCCACGGCGGCCGGCTACCGGGTCTTCCGGGCCGACCCCCACGTGGGCGGGCGCTACTCGGCGCTCACCGCCTTCGGGCTCGTCCCCAGCGGCATCGCCGGAGCCGACATCGCGACGCTGCTCGACCAGGCCGGCGAGCTCGTCCCCGAGCTCAGCGCCGACGAGACCGGCAACCCGGGCCTGCGCCTGGGCACCGCGCTCGGCGTGGCCGCCCAGGCGGGTGTCGACAAGGTCGTCCTGTACGACCGCGACCAGCACGGCCTGGGCGACTGGATCGAGCAGCTCGTGGCCGAGTCCACCGGCAAGGAGGACACCGGCATCCTGCCGGTCGTCGCCCTGACGCCGGACGATCCCTTCAGCCCCGACGAGTTCGTCGTCCACCTGGGCACCGCCGAGGCTCCCGGACACCCGTGGGCGGCCGGCGTCGAGGCGTCGCTCGGAGCCCAGTTCCTGATCTGGGAGGTCGCCACGGCGGTCGCCGGACGGTTGCTCTCGATCGATCCCTTCGACCAGCCCGACGTCGAGAGCGCCAAGGCCGCGGCCCGCGAGCTGCTGGGCGGCGAGGCCTCGCTCCCCGCGCCCGACCACACCGGCGAGCTGGCGGACATCTACGGCTCGTCGGCGACGACGATCGCCGATGCGATCGCCGAGCTGCTCGGCCGGGTCGGCGAGCACGACTACCTCGCGCTGCAGTTCTACCTCGACCGCTGGGCGCTCGCCGGGCTGGAGTCCCTCGCCCCGTCGGTGGCGGGCCGGATCTCGCGCCCGGTGACGTTCGGCTGGGGACCGCGGTTCCTGCACTCGACCGGCCAGTACCACAAGGGGGGGACGCCCCGAGGCGTCTTCCTGCAGGTGACGGCCGACCCGGTGCAGGACGTGTCCGTGCCGGGCCGGGACTTCACCCTCGGCCAGTTCATCGTGTCGCAGGCCGCCGGCGATGCCAGCGTCCTGCGCGACAAGGGCCGCCCGGTGTTGCGACTGCACCTGCACGACGTCGAGGCGGGACTGGCCGCGATCAAGGACGCACTGGCATGAACCCCAACCCCCTGCGCGACCCACGCGACCGGCGGCTGCCGCGGATCGCGGGCCCCTGCTCGGTCGTGATGTTCGGCGTCACCGGCGACCTGGCCCGCAAGAAGCTGATCCCGGCGATCTACGACCTCGCCAACCGCGGCCTGCTGCCCCCGGGCTTCGGCCTCGTCGGCTTCGCCCGGCGCGACTGGGGCGACGGCACGTTCGCCACGCTGCTCAAGAAGGCGGCCAAGGCCGGCGCTCGCACCGAGTGGAGCGAGACCGTCTGGAAGCAGCTCGCCGCCGGCATCCGCTTCGTCCCCGGCCAGTTCGACGACGACGATGCCTGGGAGGAGCTCGCCAAGACGCTCACCAAGCTCGACGAGCGCCAGGGCACCGGGGGCAACCACGCGTTCTACCTGTCGATCCCACCGGGCCTGTTCCCCACCGTCGTGTCCAAGATCGACCAGCACGGCCTGGCCAAGCCCGGCGAGGGCTGGCGGCGCGTCGTCGTCGAGAAGCCCTTCGGTCACGACCTCGAGTCGGCCAAGGAGCTCAACCACCTGATCGGCAACGTCTTCGACGCCGAGTCCGTGTTCCGCATCGACCACTACCTGGGGAAGGAGACGGTCCAGAACATCCTGGCGCTGCGCTTCGCGAACCAGATGTTCGAGCCGGTCTGGAACGCCAACTACGTGGACCACGTGCAGATCACGATGGCCGAGGACATCGGCATCGGCTCCCGCGCGGGCTACTACGACGCGATCGGCGCCGCCCGCGACGTCATCCAGAACCACCTCCTGCAGCTGCTGGCACTCGTGGCGATGGAGGAGCCCGTCGCGTTCGACGCCTCCAGCCTGCGCGCCGAGAAGCAGAAGGTGCTGCGCAGCGTCCGGCTGCCCGACGACCTGGACAAGCACACCGCCCGGGCCCAGTACGTCGAGGGATGGGCCGGCGGCCAGCCCGTCGTCGGGTATCGCGGCGAGGAAGGCATCGACGACAGCTCGCTGACCGAGACCTACGCCGCGCTGCGCCTGGACATCCACACGCGCCGCTGGGCGGGCGTGCCCTTCTATCTGCGCACCGGCAAGCGGCTGGGGCGCCGCGTCACCGAGGTCGCGGTCGTCTTCAAGAAGGCCCCGCACCTGCCGTTCGAGAACATCGACGTCACCGAGCTGGGACACAACGCCCTCGTGATGCGGATCCAGCCCGACGAGGGCGTCACGATGCGCTTCGGCGCGAAGGTCCCCGGCACCACGATGGAGATCCGCGACGTCAACATGGACTTCGTCTACGGCGGCTCGTTCGTCGAGAGCAGTCCCGAGGCCTACGAGCGACTCATCCTCGACGTGCTCCTGGGCGACCCGCCGCTGTTCCCGCAGCACCGCGAGGTCGAGCTCTCCTGGGAGATCCTCGACCCGGTGATGGACCACTGGGCCCGCAAGCGCACGATCGACACCTACGAGGCCGGCACCTGGGGACCGAAGTCGGCCGACGACATGCTGGCCCGAGACGGCCGCGTCTGGAGGCGACCCTGACATGGACATGGTCCTCGAGGACACCAATGCCTCCGCCGTCGCGAAGGCCCTGACCAAGGGCCGCTCCCTGGCCGGCAGCCCTGCCATGGACATGGTCCTGACGCTGTTGATCGTCACCGACGAGGACAATGTCGCCGAGGCCATGAAGGCCGCCAACGTCCTGCAGCACGAGCACCCCTCGCGCGTCCTGGGAGTCATCCTGGGCGACGGGCGCGGCAAGCCCCGCCTCGACGCCCGCGTGCGAGTCGGGGCGGGCTCACCCGGTGAGTCGGTGCTGCTGCGCATGTCCGGTCCCCTGGTCAAGCACTCCGAGTCCGCGGTGCTGCCGCTGCTGCTGCCCGACTCCCCCGTCGTGGCCTGGTGGCCCGGCGTCGGGCCGCTGGAGCCGTCCGAGGACCCGATCGGCCGCCTCGCGCGCCGCCGGCTGACCGACTCCGAGCGCACGCCGGCCCCCGTCAAGTCGCTGCACCAGCTCGCTCCGGGCTACAGCCCCGGTGACACCGACCTGGCGTGGACGCGGCTGACCCTGTGGCGCGCCCTGCTGGCCGCCGCTCTCGACCAGACCTCGGGCACCGTCTCGGGTGGCCGGATCCTGGCCGACGACATCAACCCCGTGGCCGTCCTGCTGCGGGCCTGGCTGGAGTGCCGGCTCAACGTCCCGATCGAGTTCGTCGACGACGACTCCGGCCCCCAGATCCAGCGCGTCACCCTGTTCACCGACGTCGGCGACATCGACATCCGCCGCGTGGACGCGATGAGCTGTGAGTTCAGCGTGCCCGGCTCGGCGTCGCGCATCGTTCCCATCCGCCGCCGGACGATCCCCGAGCTGTTGGCCGAGGACCTGCGACGCCTCGACGCCGACGAGGTCTACGCCGAGACCCTGCACCACCTCGACAGCAGCGTGAAGAAGGGATGAGCGATGACCATTCGCATCTTCGACAGCGGTGACGACCTCGCCCTGGCCGTCTCGCGGCAGCTGGCCGCCCGGGTGCAGTCGATCCAGCTCGCCGGGCGGACGCCGCGCCTGGTCCTGACGGGCGGCTCGATCGCGACGAAGATCTACGGCCGTCTCTCGGCCGAGAGCGGCGCCCGCTGGTCGGCAGCCCACTACTGGTGGGGCGACGAGCGCTTCGTCCCCGAGGGTCACGAGGATCGCAACGACCGCCAGGCTCGCGAGGGCTTCCTGGACCGGCTCGCCGTTCCCGACGACCACATCCACGCCATGCCGGCGCACGGCTGTGAGCTCTCGATGGCCGACGCTGCGGACGCCTATGCCGAGGAGCTTCCCGAGGAGGCGTTCGACGTCGTCCTGCTCGGCGTGGGCCCGGACGCCCACATCGCCTCGCTCTTCCCGGGGCACCCGCAGGTGCACGAGCGGGAGCGGCTGGCGGTCGAGGTCCTGGACTCCCCCAAGCCCCCGCCGCAGCGGATCACGCTGACCTATCCGGCCCTGAACCACACTCGGGCGACGTGGTTCGTCGTCTCCGGGGCGGACAAGGCCGAGGCCGTGGCGAAGGCCATGAGCGGCGTCTCGATCGACGAGGCACCCGCCGCCGGCGCCCGCGGGATCGAGGAGACCGTGTGGTTCCTGGACTCCGCGGCCGCGGCGAAGCTGCCGCGCTGAGGCGCGGCAGCCCCGATCAGAAGATGATCTCGCCGGTCTTGCGCTTGCTGCGCAAGGTGTCGAGGGCTTCCTTGAGGATGTCGGCGGCCTCGGTCTCGGAGCGGCGCTCCTTCACGTAGGCCAGGTGCGTCTTGTACGGCTCGGTCTTCGGCGCATCCGGCCGGTTGTCCGAGTCCATGCTGGCGGGCATGCCGCACTTGGGGCAGTCCCACTCGACGGGCACCTCGGCCTCGATCGCGAACTGCAGCGTGATCGAGTGGTCGTTGGTGCAGAAGTACGAGATGAACTGACGGGGGGCCGCCTCGCCGCGCTCGGCCTCGCCCATGGGGCCAGAGCCGATGCGGCTGCCGCGAATCGCGCCGGCGGCCATCAGTTGCTCACCTTCAGCAGCAGGCCGAGCGCGAAGACGCACACGACCCACACCGTAGCGGTGCCGACCGTGATGCGGTCGAGGTTGCGCTCGGCGACGGACGAGCCGCTGAGCGAGCTCGACACACCGCCGCCGAACATGTCGGAGAGGCCGCCACCTCGGCCCTTGTGCATGAGCACGAGGACGATCATGAGCAGGCTGCTCAGGGCAAGCAGCAGGGAGAACGCGATGACCACGTCTCTCCTTTCGTCAGGACCCCGCGAGGTCGGGCATGTCGTAGAACCGAACGATCCCGGCGAACTCCTCCGCGACCAGACTGGCCCCGCCGACGAGTGCACCGTCGACGTCGGGCTTAGCCATGATAGCCGCCACGTTCGACGCCTTGACCGATCCGCCGTACAGAATACGTGTCTGGTCGGCCACGTCCGCACCCCAGGTCTCCGCCAGGCGTCCGCGGATGGCCGCGCACACCTCCTGAGCGTCCTCCGGAGTGGCGACCTCGCCGGTGCCGATGGCCCACACGGGCTCGTACGCGATGACCAGTCCGGCGACCTGCTCGGCCGAGAAACCGGCCAGCGAGCCGTCGAGCTGACCCAGCGTGTACGCGACGTGCTCGCCGGCCTGACGGACCTCGAGGCCCTCGCCGACGCAGACGATCGGGGTCATGCCCGCAGCGAGCGCCTTGCCGGCCTTCTCGTTGACGAGCTGGTCGGACTCCTGGTGGTACTCACGGCGCTCGGAGTGGCCGACGACGACGTACGAGCAACCCAGCTTCGCCAGCATCGCCGCCGAGATCTCGCCGGTGTACGCCCCGCCGTCGTGCGACGAGACGTCCTGGGCGCCGTAGCCGATCGGCAGCTTGTCGCCGTCGATCAGCGTCTGGACGCTGCGCAGGTCGGTGAACGGCGGGATGACGACGACCTCGCTCTTGGCGTAGTCGTGCTTCTTGTCCGACAGGGTCCACGCCAGCTTCTGGACGAGGACCACCGCCTCCTGATGGTTCAGGTTGGACTTCCAGTTGCCCGCCATCAACGGCGTACGCGTCATGCCTTCTCCTCCAGAACGGCCAAGCCCGGGAGCGTCTTGCCCTCGAGGTACTCCAGGCTCGCGCCGCCACCGGTCGAGATGTGACCGAACTGGTCGTCGCTGAAGCCCAGCTGTCGCACGGCGGCTGCGGAGTCTCCACCACCGACCACCGACAGGCCGTCGACCTCGGTCAGCGCCTGCGCGACGGTGCGGGTGCCGGCGGCGAACGGCGCCATCTCGAACACGCCCATCGGGCCGTTCCAGAACACCGTCTTCGCACCGCGGATCACGTCCGCGAACGCCCGCGCGGACTCCGGGCCGATGTCCAGGCCCATCTGGTCGTCGGGGATCTGGTCGATCGTGACGGTCGTGGCCGGTGCGTCGGCCTTGAACTCCGGCGCCACGACGACGTCGGTCGGCAGGACGATCGAGACGCCCAGCTCCTGGGCCCGCGACAGGTACTCGCGGGCGACCGGGATCTGGTCCTCCTCCAGCAGCGAGGAGCCGACGCCGTGGCCCTGGGCCGCGAGGAAGGTGAAGACCATCCCGCCACCGATGACCAGCGTGTCCGCCTTCGTCAGGAGGTGGTCGATGACGCCGAGCTTGTCGGAGACCTTCGAGCCGCCCAGCACGACCGCGTACGGCCGCTCGGGCGACTCCGTGAGCCGCTTGAGCACCTCGACCTCGGCCTGGACCAGCCCGCCGACGGCGGACGGCAGTCGCTTGGCGATGTCGTAGACGCTGGCCTGCTTGCGGTGCACGACGCCGAAGCCGTCGGACACGAACACGTCGCCCAGCGCCGCGAGCTCGTCGGCGAACGCGCCGCGCTCGGCGTCGTCCTTGCTGGTCTCACCCGGGTTGAACCGGACGTTCTCGAGCAGGGCGACCTGACCGTTCTGGAGCTCCTCGACCGTGCGCTGCGCGTCGACACCCACGGTGTCGGACGCGAAGCGCACGGTCTCGCCGAGGAGCTCGCTCAGTCGCGAGGCGACCGGCGCCAGGGAGTACTGCGGGTCCGGCTGGCCCTTGGGCCGGCCCAGGTGCGCCATCACGATGACGCGCGCACCCTCGTCGACCAGCTTCTGGATCGTCGGGACGCTCGCGCGGACGCGACCGTCGTCGGTGATCGTCGTACCGTCGAGCGGCACGTTCAGGTCACTGCGGACCAGGACTCGTTTGCCCTTGAGCTTCCCCAGGTCGTCGATCGTCTTCACGACGAGCCCCTCAGAGGGAGGAGCCGACGAGGGACGTCAGGTCGACGAGGCGGTTGGAGTAGCCCCACTCGTTGTCGTACCAGCCGACGACCTTGACCTGGTCGCCGATGACCTTGGTCAGCGGCGCGTCGAAGATGCACGAGTGCGGATCGGTGACGATGTCGCTCGAGACGATCGGGTCCTCGTTGTACTTGAGGAACCGCGAGCCCTCGGCGGCCTTGCGGACGATCTCGTTGATCTCCTCGACCGACGTCTCACGGCTGGCCGTGAACGTCAGGTCGGTGGCCGAGCCGGTCGGGACCGGGACGCGCAGCGCGTAGCCGTCGAGCTTGCCCTTGAGCTCGGGCAGGACGAGGGACACGGCCTTGGCGGCACCCGTCGACGTCGGCACGATGTTGAGCGCGGCGGCGCGGGCGCGACGCAGGTCCTTGTGCGGGGCGTCCTGCAGGTTCTGGTCCTGCGTGTAGGCGTGGATCGTGGTCATCAGACCGCGCTCGATGCCGATGCCGTCGTTGAGGGCCTTGGCCATCGGGGCGAGGCAGTTCGTCGTGCACGACGCGTTGGAGATGATCGTGTGCGATCCCGCGTCGTAGAGGCCGTCGTTGACGCCCATGACGATCGTGATGTCCTCGTTCTTGGCCGGGGCCGAGATGATGACCTTCTTCGCACCCCCGTCGATGTGCGCCTTCGCCTTCGTGGCGTCGGTGAAGAAGCCCGTGGACTCGACGACGATGTCGGCGCCGACCGAGGCCCAGTCGAGGTTCGCGGGATCGCGGTCCTCGAAAGCGACGATCTTCTGGTCTCCGACGTAGATCGCCGTGTCGTCGAAGTTCACGTCGGCGTCCAGTCGACCCAGGATCGAGTCGTACTTGAGCAGGGTGGCCAGCGTCTTGTTGTCGGTCAGGTCGTTGACGGCCACGATCTCGACGTCGGCTCCGGCGGCGCGGGCCGCCCGGAAGAAGTTACGGCCGATGCGGCCGAATCCGTTGATACCTACGCGAACAGTCACGGGATGCTCCTGGAGTTGCCGGGTGAGAGATGCGTTACGTCTTCACCCTACCGAGACCCTCGCTCACGGCACACCGGGCACCGCGCCGCGAGACCGCTCAGCCGTCCGCGAGCTGGTCCGGGTGCAGACCGGCCTCGGTGTCGGCGATGCCCAGATCGTGGGCCCGCTTGTCGGCCATCGCCAGCAGCCGCCGGATCCGGCCCGCGATCGCGTCCTTGGTCAGCGGCGGATCGTGCAGCTGACCGAGCTCCTCGAGGCTGGCCTCGCGGTGCTGGACGCGCAGGTCGCCCGCCATCCGCAGGTGGTCCGGAACGTCCTCGCCGAGGATGTCCAGCGCGCGCTGGGCGCGAGCGCCCGCGGCGACGGCGGCACGGGCGGAACGGCGCTGGTTGGCGTCGTCGAAGTTCGCGAGCCGGTTCGCGGTCGCCCGGACCTCGCGGCGCATGCGACGCTCCTCCCACGCGAGCAGCGTCTCGTGGGCGCCCAGGCGGGTCAGCAGCGCGCCGATGGCCTCACCGTCGCGGATCACGACCCGGTCGCCGCCACGGACCTCGCGGGCCTTGGCCGAGACGCCGATCCGGCGGGCGGCGCCCACCATCGCGAGTGCAGCCTCGGGACCGGGGCAGCCGATCTCCAGCGCGGAGGAACGGCCCGGCTCGGTCAGCGAGCCGCGGGCCAGGAAGGCGCCGCGCCAGGCGGCCACGGCGTCACAGGACGGGCCGGAGACGACCTGGGGCGGCAGGCCACGGACGGGACGTCCGCCACCGTCGACGAGACCGGTCTGGCGCGCGAGGAGCTCTCCGCCGCGGGCGATGCGGACCACGTACAGCGTCGTCTTCCGAACGCCGGCGCCCTGCTGGACGATGATCTCGCTGTCGTGCCCGTAGACGTCGGCGATCTCCTGGCGGAGGCGACGGGCGGCGGCGGCGGTGTCGAGCTCGGCCTCGATCACGATCCGACCCGAGACGATGTGCAGGCCGCCGGAGAACCTCAGCGTGGTCGACACCTCGGCCTTGCGGCAGCACGCCTTCGTCACCGGGATCCGGGCCACTTCCGCCTTGACCTGTGCCGTCATCGCCATCGATCAACCCACCTCCAGTTCAGCGGTCCCGAGAAGCCCGCTGACCCACTCTATGCCTGTGCTGGTGAGCCCGTGGCGAACCTGGAGGCAAAGACCTCGGCCAGCGCCTGCGGATCGTGCTGGTCCGGCTGGGCAGCCGACCGGACGTCGGCCGTCACGAGCTCGGCGCCGAGAGCGCGGGCCGCCCGCTCCAGCGCCGGCACGTCGACCGTGGTGTGCGCATCGGCCACCACGAGGTCGAGGTGCAGATCGGGCGCATGGGCGGCCAGCACCTCCAGGTGCTCCGCCGGGGTCAGGTGCTCGGTCTCCCCCGGCTGCCCGACCAGGTTCAGGATCAGGGCGCGCTTGGCCGGGGTCCGCAGCAGCGCGTGGCGCAGCTGCGGCACCAGCAGGGTGGGCATCACGCTGGTGAACCACGAGCCCGGGCCGATCGTCACCCACTCGGCGGTCTCCAACGCCGAGACCGCCTGGGGGCAGGCCGGCGGATTCGCCGGGTCGAGGCGCACCGCCAGGATCCGGCCGGAGGTGGTCGCGACCTCGACCTGACCGCGAACGACCTCGATCCGATCGGGCGAGCCGAACCGGACGTCGGCCTCGATGTCGAGCGGCACGTTGGCCATCGGCAGGACGCGGCCTCGGGCGCCGAGCAGCTCGGCGACGAGGTCCAGTCCCGACACCTGGTCGCCCTCCATGTCCCACAGGGCCGCCAGCAGCAGGTTGCCGACGGGATGGCCGGCCAGCGGTCCGTCTCCCTTGAATCGGTGCTGCAGGATCTCGGCCCAGGCCCGACCCCAGTCGTCGTCCCCGCACAGCGCGGCGAGGGCCATGCGCAGGTCGCCCGGCGGCAGGATGCCGAACTCGGTGCGCAGGCGGCCCGACGAGCCGCCGTTGTCCGCGACCGTGACGATGCCCGTGAGGCGGTGGGTGACCCGGCGCAGGGCCGACAGCGTCGCCGCCAGCCCGTGTCCCCCGCCGAGAGCGACGACCGCGGGTCCGGCGTCGCGCTCGGGGCTCATTCGCGGCCCAGGTCGCGGTGGACGACGAGGGTGCGGACGCCCTCCTTGCGCAGGCGCTCGTCGAGCGCCTCGGCCATGGCGACGCTGCGGTGGCGACCGCCCGTGCAGCCGACGCCGACGGTGAGGAACAGCTTGTCCTCGCGCAGGAAGCCGTTCGTGATGATCGACAACAGCTCGACGTAGCGGTCGAGGAAGTCCTGGGCGCGGTCCTGGACGTACACGTACTCGCGCACCGCGTCGTCCTGGCCGCTGAGGGGGCGCAGCTCCTCGATCCAGTACGGGTTCGGCAGGAAGCGCATGTCCGCGACCATGTCGGCGTCGATCGGGATCCCGTACTTGAAGCCGAAGGACACGATCGTGATGTGCAGGCCGCGCTCGTCCTCGACCTCGAAGGCCTGCCGGACGCGGTGCGCCAGCTGGTGGACGTTGAGCCGGCTCGTGTCGATCACGAGGTCGGCGCGACCGCGGATGGTGCGCAGGAGCTCGCGCTCGCGGACGAACCCGTCCATGAGGCGGCCCTGACGGCTGAGCGGGTGGGGACGGCGCGCCGCCTCCTGGCGCCGGACCAGCACCTCGTCGGCGGCCTCGAGGTAGAGCGTGCGGACGTTGATGCCCAGGTCCAGCACGGTCTCGATCGCATCGACGAGGCCGAAGAAGAACGTGCGCGACCTCGAGTCGACGACCACGGCGAGGCGGTCGATGTCCTCGGCCGCGTCGACCGAGGCCACGAGCTCCTCGAGCATGCCGGGCGGCAGGTTGTCGACCACGTAGTAGCCGAGCTTCTCGAGCGCCTTGGCCGCGGTGCTGCGGCCCGCGCCGGTCATCCCGGTGACGAGGACGAACTCGGTCAGCTTGGTCATGGTCGGCCTCAGTCCTCCAGGATCTCGCCGGTGGCCATGTTGACCGCCGGAGCCGGCGCCTCCCCGTCGTGGAGTGCCGCCACGATGGATTCTGCCGTAGCCGGACCGATCCCGGGAACGACCGTGATCTCCTCCACACTCGCTTCCCGAAGTTTCTTCAGCGATCCGAAGTGACGCATGAGCGCACGCCGCCGCGTCTCACCCAGCCCGGGCACCGGATCGAGCAGGCTCTCGACCATGGACTTGCTGCGACGCTGGCGGTGGTGGGTGATGGCGAAGCGGTGCGCCTCGTCGCGCACGCGCTGCAGCAGGTAGAGGCCCTCGCTGGTGCGCGGGAGGATCACGGGGTCCTCCTCACCGGGCAGCCAGACCTCCTCGAGACGCTTGGCCAGGCCGCACAGTGCCACGCCGGTGACGCCGAGCGCCTCCATCGCCTGACGCGCGGCCTCGACCTGCGGCGGGCCGCCGTCGACGACGACCAGGGACGGCGCGTAGGCGAAACGGCGCGGCTTGCCGGTCTCGGGATCGATCCCCGGCTCGGTCTCGCCCTGACGCTCGAGCGCGCGCAGGTGATGCGCGAACCGACGCGTGATGACCTCGTGCATCGCCGCGACGTCGCTCTGACCCTCGTGCCGGACGGTGAACCGGCGGTACTCGGACTTGCGCGGCAGGCCGTCCTCGAAGACGACCATCGACGCGACGATCTCGGTGCCCTGCAGGTTCGAGACGTCGAAGCACTCGATGCGCAGCGGCGGCGACGGCAGCTCGAGCGCCACCTGGATCTCCTCCAGCGCCCGGCTGCGGGTCGTGAGGTCGCCGGACCGCTTGAGCTTGTGGCGCGCCATGGACTGCTTGGCGTTCTTCTCGACGGTCTCGAGCAGCGCCCGCTTGTCGCCGCGGCGCGGCACCCGCAGCGTGACCCTGCCGCCGCGGCGCTCGGTGAGCAGCTCGGCGACGGCGTCGTGGTCGGCCGGCAGCTCGGGGACGAGCACCTCGCGGGGAATCGCCGACGGCGCCACGTCGGAGTAGAGCGTCATCAGCGCGCTCTGGACCAGCTCGGGCAGACCGGCGTCGTCTCCCTTGTCGGCCACCCAGCCGCGCTGGCCGCGGATGCGGCCGCCGCGGACGTTGAAGATCTGGACGGCGACCTCGAGCGGGTCGTCGACGAAGCCGAGCACGTCGGCGTCGGTGCCGTCGCCGAGCACGACGGACTGCTTCTCCAGGACGCGGCGCATGGCCATCAGGTCGTCGCGGTACTTGGCCGCCAGCTCGTACTCCTGGGCGGCGGCCGCGTCGCGCATGCGCTGCTCGATCCCCCGCTCGAAGCCGGCGGTCTGCCCACCCATGAACGACAGGAAGTCGTTGACGATCTCGCGGTGCTCGTCGGGCGAGACGCGCCCGACGCACGGCGCGGAGCACTTGCCGATGTCACCGAGCAGGCACGGACGTCCGGCGGCCTTGGCCCGCTTGAACACGCCCGCGCTGCACGAGCGCATCGGGAACACGCGCAGCAGCGTGTCGACGGTGTCGCGGATGGCCCAAGCGTGACCGTACGGGCCGAAGTAGCGCACGCCCTTGCGCTGGGCGCCGCGCATGACCAGCACGCGGGGGATCTCCTCCCCCACCGTCACCGCCAGCCAGGGGTACGACTTGTCGTCGCGGTACTTGACGTTGAAGCGCGGGTCGTACTCCTTGATCCAGGAGTACTCCAGCGCCAGCGCCTCGACCTCGGTGTTGACGACCGTCCACTCGACCGACGCCGCCGTGGTGACCATCTGGTGCGTCCGCGGGTGCAGGTTGCCGACGTCCTGGAAGTACGAGCTCAGCCGCGGGCGCAGACTCTTGGCCTTGCCCACGTAGATGACCCGGCCCTGCTCGTCGCGGAACCGGTAGACGCCGGGATTCGTCGGGATCTCGCCCGGCCGGGGACGGTAGGTCGACGGGTCAGCCACGGTCCCACCCTAGGCGCCCGGTCCCCGCGACCGGACTCATGACAGCAGTGGCTTGAGGAACCGGCCGGTGTGGGACTCGGGGTGCGCCGCGACGTCCTCGGGGGTGCCCTGGGCGACGACCATGCCGCCGCCGCTGCCACCCTCGGGACCCATGTCGATGATCCAGTCCGACGCCTTGATGACGTCGAGGTTGTGCTCGATGACGATCACCGAGTTGCCGGTGTCGACGAGTCGCTGCAGCACGATCAGCAGCTTGCGGATGTCCTCGAAGTGCAGACCCGTGGTGGGCTCGTCGAGCACGTACACGGTGCGGCCGGTGGACCGCTTCTGCAGCTCGGAGGCGAGCTTGACGCGCTGCGCCTCGCCGCCGGACAGCGTCGGAGCGGGCTGGCCCAGACGGACGTAGCCCAGACCGACGTCGACCAGCGTGCGCAGGTGGCGCGCGATGGCCGGGATGGCCTCGAAGAACTCGACGGCCTCCTCGATCGGCATGTCGAGGACCTCGGCGATCGTGCGGCCCTTGTAGCGGACCTCGAGGGTCTCGCGGTTGTACCGCGCGCCGTGGCAGACCTCACAGGGGACGTAGACGTCCGGCAGGAAGTTCATCTCGATCTTGATCGTGCCGTCGCCGCGGCACGCCTCGCAGCGGCCGCCCTTGATGTTGAACGAGAACCGGCCCTGCTGGTACCCGCGCATCTTGGCCTCGGGCGTCTGCGCGAAGAGCTTGCGCACGTGGTCGAAGACGCCGGTGTACGTGGCCGGGTTCGATCGCGGGGTGCGACCGATCGGCGACTGGTCGACGTGGATCACCTTGTCGACATTCTCGGTGCCCTCGATCGTGCGGTGGCGACCGGGGATCGTGCGCGCCTTGTAGATCTGACGCGCCAGGGAGGTGTAGAGGATGTCGTTGACCAGGGTCGACTTGCCCGAGCCGGACACGCCCGTCACCGAGACCAACTGGCCCAGCGGGAAGGACACGTCGACGTTGCGCAGGTTGTTCTCGCGGGCGCCCTTGACCGTCAGCTGGCGGGACTTGTCACGCGGACGACGCTTCTCGGGGACCGGGATCGACGTGCGACCCGAGAGGTAGGCGCCGGTCAGGGAGTCGGGGTTGGCCAGCAGCTCGTCGACGCTGCCCGAGACGATCACCTGTCCCCCGTGCTCGCCGGCGCCGGGGCCGATGTCGACGACCCAGTCCGCCGCACGGATGGTGTCCTCGTCGTGCTCGACGACGATGAGCGTGTTGCCGAGCTTCTTGAGCCGCACGAGCGTCTCGATCAGCCGGTGGTTGTCGCGCTGGTGCAGTCCGATGGACGGCTCGTCGAGCACGTAGAGGACGCCGACCAGGCCGGCGCCGATCTGCGTCGCGAGCCGGATGCGCTGGGCCTCGCCGCCGGACAGCGATCCCGCCGCGCGGTCGAGGGCCAGGTAGTCGAGGCCGACGTCGAGCAGGAAGCGCAGGCGCTCGTGGATCTCCTTGAGCACGCGCTCGCCGATCTGGCGCTCGCGGTCGGTCATGACCAGGGTCTGCAGGTACTCGGCCGCCTCGGCGATCGACAGGTGGCAGACCTCGGCGATGTTCTTCTCGCCGAACTTCTCGGACTCGAGGGTGACCGCGAGGATCACGGGCTTGAGCCGGGTGCCCTTGCAGGTCGGGCACGGGACCTCGCGCATGAAGCCCTCGAGCCGCTCGCGACTGGTGTCGGAGTCGGTCTCGGAGTGGCGGCGCTCGACGAACGCGCGGGCGCCCTCGAACTCGGCCCAGTACGAGCGCTGACGGCCGTACCGGTTCTTGTACTGCACGTGGACCTTGGTGGAGTGCCCGTTCATCAGGGCGTCCTGGACCTCGGGCGAGAGGTCGCGCCACGGGGTGTCGACGTCGAAGCCCAGCTCGTCGCCGAGCGAGCGCATCAGCCGCAGGAAGTAGTCCGAGACCTGGGTGTAGGTCCACGCGGTGATCGCGCCCTCGGCCAGCGTCTTCTCGGGGTCGGGTACGAGCAGCTCGGCGTCGACCTCCTTGCGAGAGCCCAGGCCGTGGCACTCGGGGCACGCGCCGTAGGGGGCGTTGAACGAGAACGAGCGGGGCTCGAGCTCCTCGACCTGCAGGGGGTGGTCGTTGGGGCACGCGAGCTTCTCGGAGAAGCGGCGCCGGCGGGCCGGGTCCTTCTCGTCCAGACCGACGTAGTCGATGATGACCAGGCCGTCGGCCAGGCCGAGGGCGGTCTCGACCGACTCGGTCAGGCGCTGCTTGGACGAGGGCTTGACCGTGAGGCGGTCGACGACGACCTCGATCGTGTGCTTCTTCTGCTTGGCGAGCTTCGGCGGTTCGTCCGCGAGCATGTGCATCTCGCCGTCGACGATGGCGCGGCTGAAGCCGCTCTGCTGCAGCTGGCGGAACAGCTCGAGGTACTCGCCCTTGCGACCGCGGATGACCGGCGCGAGCACCTGGAACTTGGTGCCCTCCTCGTCATCTTGGATGCGATCGACGATCTGCTGGGGCGTCTGGCGGCCGATGGGCTCGCCACAGGTCGGGCAGTGGGCCCGGCCGGCGCGCGCGTAGAGCAGGCGCAGGTAGTCGTAGACCTCGGTGATCGTGCCGACCGTCGAGCGCGGGTTGCGCGAGGTCGACTTCTGATCGATCGAGACCGCCGGGGACAGGCCCTCGATGAAGTCGACGTCCGGCTTGTCCATCTGACCCAGGAACTGGCGCGCGTACGCCGAGAGCGACTCGACGTAGCGTCGCTGGCCCTCGGCGAAGATGGTGTCGAACGCGAGGGACGACTTGCCGGAACCGGACAGACCGGTGAAGACGATGAGGGAGTCCCGGGGTAGATCGACGGAGACATCCTTCAGATTGTGCTCGCGGGCACCCCGGACAACGAGACGATCAGCCACCTATCCAGCGTACTGATGCGACCTGACAGAAACCTCTCGACGATAGGGTCGAACCATGACGTACACCGGAGAGGTCACGGTCGGCGGTCCGCCCGACACGCGCGAGGCCGGCGACCTGGTGATCACCAAGATCGCCGTGGGCCCGATGGCCAACAACGCCTATCTGCTCAGATGCGCCCTCACGGGCGAGCAGCTGCTGATCGACGCCGCCGACGACGCGCCCCGGCTGCTCGAGCTGATCGGTGACCGCGGCCTCGCCCGCGTCGTCACGACCCATCGCCACGGTGACCACTGGCAGGCCCTGGCCGAGGTGGTCGAGGCGACCGGCGCCGAGACCGTCGCCGGCGAGGACGACGCCGACGAGCTGCCGGTCCCCGTCGACGTGCGCGTCCGGACGGGCGCACGCGTGCGCGTCGGCTCGTGCGAGCTCGAGGTGATCGAGATCGTCGGCCACACGCCGGGCTCGATCGCGCTGGCCTACGACGACCCCGACGGCATCACGCACCTGTTCACCGGGGACTCGCTGTTCCCCGGGGGCGTGGGCCGGACCTGGTCCCCCGACGACTTCATCCACCTGGTCGACGACGTCGAGTCGAAGATCTTCGACCGGTTCGACGACGACACGTGGTTCTACCCGGGCCACGGCGACGACTCGACGCTCGGCGCCGAGCGTCCGAGCGTGCCCGACTGGCGCGCCCGGGGCTGGTAGCCTCCGGCTGCTTCGCCATGGTTGCGTCGCAGTGAACCTCGAGCCTAGAACCTCACCGGGAGGGTCTCGATGCCGAAGACGAAGCTCAGCTGACGGAAGTCGAGCTCCGACTCGGGCACGGCCAGGGCGAGATCGGGGAACCGGCGCAGCAGCTTCGGCAGCGCGATGCGCAGCTCCATCCGGGCCAGCTCGGCCCCGATGCAGCGGTGGATGCCGTGGCCGAACGCGAGGTGGCCGCTGGCGGGAACGCGGGTCGGGTCGAACGTGTCGGGCTCCGCGCCGGCGTTGGCCGGGTCGCGGTTGGCGCCGCTGAGCGAGACCAGCAGGACGTCGCCGGCCTTGATCGACTCGCCGAAGAGCTCCATGTCCTGCTTCGCGAAGCGCGGGAACGCCACCTGCACGACCGAGAAGTAGCGCAGCAGCTCCTCGATGACCCGGTCGAGGGTCTTGCGGTCGCCGCTGCGGACCAGCTCGGCGTAGGCCGGGTCGCGGGTCAGCATGATCGTGCTGAGCGCGATCATGCCCGCCGTCGTCTCGTACCCGCCGGTGAAGACGCCGTCGGCCAGCCCGGCGAGGTCGTGATCGGAGATCGTGTCGCCCTCCTCGCGGATGATCTGGCCGATCAGGCCCGGGCCGGGATCCTTGCGCTGGCGGGCCACTGCGTCGAAGAGGAACTCACGCTGCGCGGAGACGGCGCCGAAGGCGGCCGCTCCCCCGTTGGTGGCGTCGAACCGGGCACTGCCCAGCTCCGAGAACGCCTGCCGGTCCTCGTAGTCCAGGCCCAGCAGGGCGCAGATCGTGTTGAACGGGATCGGGAAGGCCAGCACCTTGGCCAGGTCGGCGCCGGGTCCGGCCGCCTCGAGGTCATCGAGCGCGCGGTCGACGAACTGCTCGATCAACGGCTCCAGCCGGGCGAGGCGCCGCATCGTGAACTCGGGCGTGATGATCTTGCGCAGCCGCGTGTGGACGGGCGGGTCGGTGAAGCCCAGTCCCCCGATGTCGTCCGAGGTCGCCGGGCCGTCACCGGAGAACAGGTGACGGATGTCCGTCGAGTAGACGTCGCGGGCCGTGAGGACCTCGCGCGCCTGCTCGTGCCCGGAGACGAGATACGCCGTGAAGTCGAAGGGCAGGTCCAGACGATGCAGGGGTCCGGAGTCCCGGATCTCCGCCAGCCGGGGCACCGGGTCCAGGCCCACGCGCTGCAGGGGCGCCTTCGTGGGCTCGGGGATGAATGTGAAGCTCGCGAGGTCGATGCCGCGCTTGGCCACGTGACGTCGGGTCACCGACGTCACCACTCGCGCACGCACTCCCCGCAACCATCTCACTCAGGACACGATATCGGTCGGGGTTGCCTGATCGAGCACACGGCGCGACTCTGTAGGCACAACACGAGGGGGATCCATGGCGTCGACGACCGCTCAACCCGAAGAGCCCACCGAGCTGCGGCGCGTCCTGGGCCCCAAACTCCTGTTGCTCTTCATCATCGGCGACATCCTCGGAACCGGCGTCTACGCCCTGACCGGCCAGGTGGCCGCCGAGGTCGGCGGAGCGGCCTGGCTGCCCTTCGCGATCGCCTTCGCCGTCGCGCTGCTCACGGCGCTGTCCTACCTCGAGCTCGTCACGAAGTACCCGCAGGCCGCGGGCGCCGCACTCTACGTGCACAAGGCGTTCGGCCTCCACTTCCTGACGTTCATGGTCGCGTTCACCGTCATGTGCTCGGGCATCACGTCGGCCTCGACCGCGTCGCGAGCCTTCGCCTCGAACCTCGCCGTGGGGACCGACTGGGAGGCCTCGAACGCGCAGATCATGCTGATCGCGCTCGGGTTCATGCTGCTCATCGCCGCGATCAACCTGCGTGGTGTCAGCGAGGGCGTCAAGACCAACGTCGTGCTGACCATGATCGAGCTGTCCGGCCTGCTGCTGGTCATCCTCGTCGGCCTGTGGGCGGTCGTGGGCGGCGACGCCGACTGGGGCCGCGTGATCGCGTTCGACACCCCCGACGACAAGAACGTCTTCCTCGCCGCGACCACGGCGACCTCGCTGGCATTCTTCGCGATGGTCGGCTTCGAGGACGCCGTCAACATGGCCGAGGAGTGCCACGAGCCGAACCGGATCTTCCCCAAGATCATGCTGACCGGGCTGGGGATCACCGGACTGATCTACGTCCTGGTCTCGATCACGGCCGTCGCCCTCGTGCCGGTGGGCGAGCTGGCCGGGAACGACACACCCCTGGTCACGGTGGTCGAGCGCGGCGCGCCCGACCTGCCGATCGACACGATCCTGCCGTTCATCTCCATGTTCGCGGTCGCCAACTCGGCCCTGATCAACATGCTGATGGCGAGCCGGCTGCTGTACGGCATGGCCAAGCAGGGGGTCATCCCCCGCAGCCTCGCGAAGGTGAGCCGCCGCCAGACGCCGTGGCTGGCCATCGCGTTCACCACGGTGCTCTCACTGGGGCTCATCGCCTACGTGTCGAACGCCAGCGACGAGGCGGTCCAGGTCCTCGGCGGGACGACCAGCCTGCTGCTGCTGGCCGTCTTCGCCGTGGTGAACACCGCCGTCCTGGTCCTGCGCAGGGACCCCGTCGACCACTCTCACTTCAGGACCCGGGCCCCGATCGCGCTGCTCGGGGTGGTGACGTGCGTCTACCTCGTGACGCCACTGTCGGGGCGGCCGGGGTCCCAGTACGAGATCGCCGCGATCCTGCTGGCGATCGGCCTGGTCCTGTCCGTGCCGATGTACGTGCTCAGCCGCCGCCGGGGCGAGCCGCTGCAGGTCAGCGCGCCCGACGACCTGCCGCCGCACGACATCCCCTGAGCGACCGCCCCGACGAGCTCAGTGCCCGACGCGGTCGGGGTACTTCTTGCTGTACCAGAGGCTGGCGACCGCGGTGATGGTCAGCGTCGCGATGATGACGCCCAGACTCAGCAGCGTCGGCACCTCGGGGACCGGGACCGGGCCGATGTGGTGGACCGGCTCGCCGCCGTTGATGAACGGCAGCTCGTTCTCGTGCAGCGCGTGCAGCATCAGCTTGATGCCGATGTAGAACAGCAGGAACGCCAGGCCGTAGGACAGGAACACCAGGCGCTGCAGCAGGTCGCCGAGCAGGAAGTACAGCTGGCGCAGGCCCATCAGCGCGAAGACGTTCGCGGTGAAGACGATGTACGGCTCCTTGGTCAGGCCGAAGATCGCCGGAATCGAGTCGAGCGCGAACAGGATGTCGGTCGTGCCCAGGGCGATGATGACCAGCGCCATCGGGGTGATGGCGCGGCGGCCGTTCTCGCGGACGACGAGCTTGAGGCCGTCCCACGTGTCGCTCATGTTGAAGCGCCTGCGGGCGAACCGGACGACGGCGTTCTCGGCGTCGTCCTCCTCGTCCTTGTCGGCCGCCAGCTTGACCGCCGTGTAGAGCAGGAACGCGCCGAAGATGTAGAAGACCCACGAGAACTCGTTGATCGCGACGGCGCCGAGCGCGATGAAGATGCCGCGGAACACCAGCGCCAGGATGATGCCGACCAGCAGCGCCTCCTGCTGGTACTTCCTCGGCACGGCGAAGCTGGCCATGATGATGATGAAGATGAAGAGGTTGTCGATCGAGAGGCTGTACTCGGTCAGCCAGCCGGCGTAGAACTCGATGCCGAACTGCTGGCCGTGGAACGCCCAGACCCAGGCGCCGAAGGCGAGTGCCAGTCCGATGTAGACCGACAGGTATATCGCGCACTCCTTCGTCGAGGGCTCGTGCGGCTTACGGGCGATCACGACGATGTCGAACAGCAGAATGGCGATGGTCACCCCGAGGGTGATCCCCCATTCGAGCATGCTGACGTTCACAGGCGGTCCTCTGCTTCTCTCTCCGGGTCAACTGGGACTCGGAGGTCTCTTCCACCGGGCTGCAGACGAATGACCGGTCCGGCGCCCCGGGTGGTCCGCGAGGACCACCGTGCTGACGACACGCCGATGATGGGAATACTCCCCTCCGCGCTCAAGTCTGACAGCCGCCGGAAGCATGCGCGAACTCAGGTACCGGCGCCGATCATGCCCCGCAGCTCGCGCTTGAGCTCGCTGATCTCGTCGCGCAACCGCGCCGCCACCTCGAACTGCAGGTCGGCCGCCGCCTGGTGCATCTGCTCGGACAGCTGGTCGATGAGCGAGGCCAGCTCGCCCGAGGGCAGATCGGCCAGATCCTTGGTGTGCTGACCCAGCGGCACGGCCGCGCCCTTGCGCTTGTGGTCGCCCGTCGCGGCCAGCAGGGCTCGGGTGTCCTCGTCCTCGCGGGCGAGCATGTCCGTGATGTCGCCGATCTTCTTGCGCAGCGGCTGCGGGTCGATGCCCCGCTCGGTGTTGTACGCGACCTGCTTGATCCGGCGGCGGTTCGTCTCGTCGATCGCCATCGCCATCGAGTCGGTGATCCGGTCGGCGTACATGATGACCTGGCCCGACACGTTGCGCGCCGCGCGACCGATCGTCTGGATGAGCGAGCGGCCCGAGCGCAGGAACCCCTCCTTGTCGGCGTCGAGGATCGCCACGAGGCTGACCTCGGGCAGGTCGAGGCCCTCTCGCAGCAGGTTGATGCCGACGAGCACGTCGTACTCGCCCATGCGCAGCTCGCGCAGCAGCTCGACGCGGCGCAGGGTGTCGACCTCGCTGTGCAGGTACCGGGTGCGGATGCCGGCCTCGAGCAGGTAGTCGGTGAGGTCCTCGGACATCTTCTTCGTCAGGGTCGTGACGAGGACGCGCTCGTTGCGCTCGACGCGGTCGTTGATCTCGCCGATGAGGTCGTCGATCTGGCCCTTCGTGGGCTTGACGATGACCTCGGGGTCGATCAGGCCGGTCGGGCGGATGACCTGCTCGACGACGTCGCCCTCGACCTTGTTCATCTCGTAGTTGCCCGGCGTGGCCGACAGGTAGACGGTCTGGCCGATGCGCTGGAGGAACTCGGGCCACTTCAACGGACGGTTGTCCATCGCGCTGGGCAGCCGGAAGCCGTGCTCGACCAGCGATCGCTTGCGGCTCATGTCGCCCTCGTACATCGCGCCGATCTGCGGGATCGTCACGTGCGACTCGTCGACCACCAGCACGAAGTCCTGGGGGAAGTAGTCGATCAGGCAGTTCGGCGCCGAGCCCGGCGGCCGGCCGTCCATGTGCAGGGAGTAGTTCTCGATCCCCGAGCAGGTCCCGACCTGCTCCATCATCTCGAGGTCGTAGGTCGTGCGCATGCGCAGTCGCTGTGCCTCGAGCAGCTTGTTCTCGCGCTCGAGCACCTGGAGTCGGTCCTCGAGCTCTGCCTTGATCCCCTCGATCGCGCGGGACATCACGTCGGGTCCGGCGGCGTAGTGGGTGGCCGCGCCGACGTAGAGCTCCTGATCGTCGCTGAGGATCTCGCCCGTCAGCGGGTGCAGGGTCATCAGCCGCTCGATCTCGTCGCCGAAGAACTCGACCCGCACCGCCATCTCCTGGTAGACGGGGAAGATCTCGACCGTGTCGCCCTTGACCCGGAACGTGCCGCGGGTGGAGCTGACGTCGTTGCGCACGTACTGCGCCTGGACGAGGGTCCGCAGCAGCTGGTCGCGGCCCATCTCGTCGCCGACCTTGAAGCCGATCATCCGGTTCAGGTACTCCTGGGCCGAGCCGAGGCCGTAGATGCACGAGACCGTGGCGACCACGATGACGTCGCGCCGCGTGAGCAGCGACCACGTGGCCGAGTGCCGGAGCCGCTCGACCTCCTCGTTGATCGAGGAGTCCTTCTCGATGTAGGTGTCGGTCTGGGCGATGTACGCCTCGGGTTGGTAGTAGTCGTAGTACGACACGAAGTACTCGACGGCGTTGTTCGGCAGCAGCTCGCGCAGCTCGTTGGCGAACTGGGCGGCGAGCGTCTTGTTCGGGAGCATCACGAGCATGGGGCGCTGCAGCTGCTCGGCCAGCCACGCGGTCGTGGCCGTCTTGCCGGTGCCGGTCGCGCCCATGAGCACGACGTCGTTGGTGCCGCCCTTGATCCGCTTGGTGATCTCGGCGATCGCGGCGGGCTGGTCGCCGGCCGGCTGGTACTCGGAGACGACCTCGAACGGCGCCACCTGCCGCTTGAGCTCGGAGACTGGTCGCATGATTCCAGCCTACGGACCCGCACCGACAGTCACACCCGCGAAGGCCGGTCAGCGGTCGGGTGCGATCCCCAGCACCCGGATCGTGGCCGCCAGTCCGCGGTACTGCCCGACCAGCAGGCAGAACTCGATCACCTGACGCTCGTCCCAGTAGGACCGCACGCGGCGCCAGGTCGCGTCGTCGAGGTCGTCGGTGGCCAGCAGCAGGTCGGTCGCCTCGAGCAGGACGGCGTCGAAGGGCTTCCAGCCGCTCAGGTCGTCCACGGCCGTCCGCTCGAGCTCCGCCTCCGTCAAGCCCGCCCGGCGGCCCAGACGGAGGTGATGGCGACGCTCGTAGTCGCTGTCACAGCGGTGCGCGACCCGCAGGATGACCAGCTCGGTCTCGCGCCGGGGCAGCCGGCCGCCCAGCATGAGAGCGCCCGAGTACGCCAGCCAGAACCGGAACAGCGACCGGTTGCGGCCCAACGTCGTGAACAGGTGCGCCTCGCGCACTCCCGCCCCACGCGAGAGCACCTTCGCGAGCAGGTGGTTCACCAGCCCGAGCTGGCGGAGCCGACCGGGTCGGACCCGAGGCGGCCTCATCGCACCGACTTCACGGCGCGCGCCTCGGCGCGGGTGAGCTTGCGGTTCAGCAGTCGCATCGCGATGACGTACCCCCACGGGAACCAGCGCTGGGCATAGTGGCCGATCGCGACGTCGCGCGAGGTGTAGACCCAGTACCGGCGGCGCACGAGTCCCTTGACGATCGCCGCGGCCGCCTCGTCCGGCGTGATGGCATGGCGCAGGAACTGCTGCTCGACCTGGTGCATCGCCGGGGTCGAGCGGTCGACCCCGACGACCTCCAGCCCCTGCACCAGCGGGGTCGCGACCGCACCGGGGCAGACCAGGCTGACACCGATGCGGTGGCGGCGCAGGTCGAATCGCAGCACCTCGGAGATGCCGCGGAGCCCGAACTTGCTCGCACTGTAGGCCGCGTGCCACGGCAGGCCGAAGAGGCCGGCGGCGCTGGACACGTTCACGACGTGACCGCCGCGTCCGGCATCGATCATGGCGGGCAGGAAGGACGACAGGACGTGGACCGGGCCCATCAGGTTGATGTCGATGAGTCGACGCCAGTGCTCCTCGGCGAGGCGGTCGATCGTGCCCCAGATCGCGATCCCGGCGATGTTGAGCAGCACGTCCATGGGGCCGAAGCGGGCGTGGACCGCCTCGGCGAAGGACCTCACCGACTCGGCATCGGTGAGGTCCAGCGCCGTGGCGACGAGGACCTCGCCACCGACCGCACGCAACTCCTCGACCAAGCCGTCCAACGCGTCCTGGTCCAGATCGGTCAGCACGAGGCGGGCTCCCTCCCGAGTGAGCGCCCGTGCCGTTGCAGCACCGATCCCGCCGGTCGCGCCCGTCACCAGACACGTTTTTGTACGAATGTCCAACTTGGCCATGCCCGACACCCTAGGGCCCCCGAGGGCCGGGCTCAAGAGGTCCGACGACGCGACGTGACGCGGGCGCAACCGTCGTTGACCCAGCAGATAGGGTCGACGTCATGGCCATCGTGGAGCGCCGAGCGCAGCGCACGCGCGAGATCCTTGACGCGACTCGCACGCTCTTCGACGAGCGCCGCATGCGGGATGCCCAGATCGAGGACATCGCGCGCGCCGTCGGCATCAACCGAGCGATCATCTACCGGCACTTCACCACGAAGGAAGAACTCTTCGCGATGACGCTGGTCGACTACCTCAACGAGCTCGAGCAGCGACTGGCCAAGTCGCAGGAGTCCGACCTCACCCCGCCCCAGCGCATCGACATCATCACGGTCGAGTTCCTGGACTACGGCAGCGAGTACCCGGCGTTCGTCGACTGCGCGCAGTCCCTGCTGCGCCACCGCGGCTCGGAGCTGCTCGAGCAGATCAGCCTGGAGCGCCTCACCGAGCTCGGCGCCGCGATCAACCGCTGCTTCGACCACATCACCTCCGCGATCGAGGCCGGCAACGCGGCGGGCGTCTTCGACGTCAAGGACCCCGAGCTGGTCGCGAACATGATGTACACGCAGGGCTTGGGCATCCTGAACCTGGTGACCTTCCAGCGCTCGATCCGCGAGATGAACTCCGGACTGCCCGCCATGGAGCACCTGCCGATGCCCGAGGTCGTCGAGCTGGCCAAGCGATCGGTGCGCGCGATCGTCGAGGCCGAGGCCTGATCCTCCCCCAGCAGACGCGAAGCGGGGCCGGTGGCTGATGCCACCGGCCCCGCTTGCTGCGTCCTGAGCGTCAGCGCTCGAGGATCGCGACGACTCCCTGGCCGCCGGCGGCGCAGATCGAGATCAGGCCGCGGCCCGAGCCCTTCTCCTCCAGCAGCTTCGCGAGGTTCGCGATGATGCGTCCGCCGGTCGCGGCGAACGGGTGGGCGGCCGCGAGCGACGAGCCCTTGACGTTCAGCTTGCTGCGGTCGATGGCGCCCAGCGGGGTGTCCAGACCCAGACGCTGCTTGCAGAAGTCCGCGTCCTCCCACGCCGCGAGCGTCGACAGCACCTGGCCGGCGAACGCCTCGTGGATCTCGTAGAAGTCGAAGTCCTGCAGCGTGAGGCCGTTGCGCTCGAGCATCCGCGGCACCGCGTACGCCGGAGCCATGAGCAGGCCCTCTCCCCCATTGACGTAGTCGACGGCAGCCGTCTCGTAGTCGACGAGGAACGCCTTGACGTCCCAGCCACGACGGGCGGCCTCCTCCTCCGAGGCGAGCAGCGCCACCGAGGCGCCGTCGGACAGCGGGGTGGAGTTGCCGGCCGTCATGGTGGCCGCATCGCCGAGCTGCTTGCCGAAGACCGGCTTGAGCTTGGCCAGCTTCTCGACCGTGGAGTCCGGGCGCAGGTGGGTGTCGCGCTCGACGCCGTTGAACGGCGTGACGAGGTCGTCCTGCCAGCCCGCCTCCCAGGCGGCGGCGAGGTTCTGGTGGGAGCGGGCGGCCAGCTCGTCCTGCGCCTCGCGGGTGATGCCCCACTCGTGCGTCGTCAGGGCCTGGTGGTCGCCCATCGACAGGCCGGTGCGCGGCTCGGCGTTGCGCGGCTGGTCGGGCGCCAGGTAGCTGGGGCGGATCTTCGTCAGCAGCTTGACCAGGGCCTTCTTGTCGCCCTTGGCGTTCGCCTGGTTGGCCTGCAGCAGGATCTTGCGCAGCTTGTCGTTCACCGCGAGCGGGGCGTCGGACGTGGTGTCCGTGCCGCCGGCGATGCCGAAGTCGATCTTGCCCAGCGCGATCTTGTTGGCGACCTGGAAGGCGGCCTGCAGGCCCGTGCCGCAGGCCTGCTGGATGTCCGTGGCCGGGGTCGCGGGCGAGAGCTTGGAGCCGAGGACGACCTCGCGCGTGAGGTTGAAGTCGCGGGCGTGCTTGAGCACGGCTCCGGCGACCACCTCTCCGGCGCGCTCACCCTCCAACCCGAAGCGGTCGACGAGACCGTCGAGGGCCGCGGTCAGCATCTCCTGGTTCGAGACGCCCGAGTAGACGGTGTTCGAGCGGGCGAACGGGATGCGGTTGCCGCCGATGACGGCGACGCGACGGATGGTGGCGGCGTCGGAGGACGCGGCCTTCGTGGCCTTCGTGGAGGGCTTGTCAGCCATGAGGAACCTTTCGTCTGCGACGTGCGTCGCTTTACCTTTGCCGAGGTGCTGTGGTGCAGGCTAGAGTCAGCCTAACGCGTTCAGATACCGATGGTATCCGAGAGATCCGAGAGATAGGACACATCCTGCGATGAGCGACCGTTACAAGTCGATGATCCAGAACCCGATCGGTCAGTTCCTGGTGAAGAACCTGGGCCTGCCGAACCCGCCGGAACTCCAGCGATACCGCGGTGGCGCCCTCGTCGACGGCCCCGTCCTCGTCGGCGGCGACGGCCTGCTGGCCGACTCCCTGCCGGGCCTGCTGAAGGCCTCCGGCATCGACACCACCACCGTCCGCGCCGAGGGCCGCCGCTACCAGGGCCTGGTCCTGGACGCGTCCGGCATCGACTCCCCCGCCGGCACCGTCGCGATCCAGGAGTTCTTCACGCCCGTCCTGCGCAGCCTGGCCAGCAACGCCAAGATCGTCGTGATCGGCCTGCTGCCCGAGCGCACCGACACCGTCGGCGCCGCGATCGCGCAGCGCGGCCTCGAGGGCTTCGTCCGCTCGTTGGGCAAGGAGATCGGCGCCAACGGCAGCACGGCGAACCTCGTGTACGTCACGCCCGAGTCCAAGGACGCCGTCGGCTCCACGCTGGGCTTCCTGCTGTCGCCGAAGTCCGCCTTCGTGGACGGCCAGGTCGTTCGTCTCGGCACCACGGGCCTGGTCGAGGCCGACGTCCCCGCCGACCCGGCCAAGCCGCTGGCGGGGAAGGTCGCGTTGGTCACCGGCGCCTCGCGTGGCCTCGGCGCCGCCATGGCCCGCACCCTGCACCGCGACGGCGCCCAGATCATCGGTCTGGACGTTCCCCCGCTCGCCGAGGACCTCGAGCACCTGATGGCCGAGCTCGGCGGCTCGTCGATCATCTGTGACATCACCGCCGAGGACGCGCCCGAGAAGATCGCCGAGGGCCTCGGCGACGGCGTCGACTTCGTGGTCCACAACGCGGGCATCACGCGCGACAAGCGGCTGAAGAACATGAAGTCCGAGAACTGGGCCAAGGTCGTCGACATCAGCGTCGGCGCCCCCGAGCGGATCACCGCGCACCTGCTCGACAACAAGCTGATCCGCCCCGGCGGCCGCATCATCGGCATCTCGTCGATCGCGGGCATCGCCGGCAACAACGGTCAGACCAACTACGGCACGGCCAAGGCCGGCGTCATCGGCTTCGTGCAGGCGCTCGCGCCCCGCACGGTCGACGCGGGCATCACCGTCAACGCGATCGCGCCGGGCTTCATCGAGACCGACATGGTCAAGACGATGCCGCTGGGCATCCGCGAGGCCGGTCGCCGGCTCAGCTCGCTGTCGCAGGGCGGCCAGCCGGTCGACGTCGCCGAGGCCATCGCCTGGTACTGCCACCCGGGGTCCTCGGCGATCTCGGGCAACGTGGTCCGGGTCTGCGGCCAGGGCTTCCTCGGTGCCTGAGGTGACGACGCGCACCTTCGACAAGGCACCCGCGAGCCTGCCGCTGATGCTCAAGGCGGCGTTGCCGGCGATTCCCGTCGTCGGCAACCTGCCGGGCATCAAGCACGAGAGGGGCGGCCTGCCCGACACGACGCTGCGCCGCAACCGCGTGACGACGGACCTCGCGCACCTCGATCGCTACAACGAGGTGTGCGGGTTCTCGCGCTCCGAGACGCTGCCCGCGACGTACCCGCACATCGCGGCCCACACGCTGCACCTGAGCCTGATGACGGACACGGCGTTCCCCTTCCCGCCCATGGGCGCGGTGCACCTGCGCAACCGCATCACCCAGTACCGCCCGATCGGCCGTGAGGAGATCTACGACCTCTCCCTGCACGCGGCGTCGGACGACCCGCACCCGAAGGGCCGGCTGATCTCGCTGGTCAGCGAGGCGCGGGTCGGCGGCGAGCTGGTGTGGGACGAGACCATGACGGTCCTGTTCCGCAGCCGCAGCGGGAGCGATGAGCCCACCGTCCCGCCGCTGGCCGGGGTGGAGGCTCCCGAGGGCGTCGTCCACTGGAAGCTCGGCAGCGATCTGGGCCGGCGCTACGGCGCCGTCTCGGGCGACCGCAACCCCATCCACCTCTACCCGTGGACGGCCAAGGCGTTCGGCTTCCCGCGCCAGATCGCCCACGGCATGTGGACCAAGGCGCACTGCCTGGCCACGCTGCAGAACCGCCTGCCGGACTCGTACACGGTCGACGTGGAGTTCAAGAAGCCGGTGCTGCTGCCCTCGACCGTGGTGTTCGGCACCGAGAGCCAGGGCGAGGTCACGACGTTCGGTGTCCGTGACGCGCGCAAGTCCGTGCCGCACCTCGTCGGGCGCATCACGCCGGTCTGACCGACGACCCGCTGGGTCCCCGTTCGCCGCCACCGCGGCCGAGCGTGGGACTCAGCGGTCCTCGGGGCGCTTCGCGGGGCGGATGAGCCCCTCCTGCGCCACCGTGGCGACCAACGTGCCGTCCTGCTTGTAGACCTTGGCGGTGCTGAGTCCGCGGGCGCCGGAGGCCGAGGGCGACGTCTGGTCGTAGAGCAGCCACTCGTCGGCCCGGAACGGCCGGTGGAACCACACCACGTGGTCGAGCGACGCCGGCTGCACCTTCGGCGAGCTGATCAGCACGCCGTGCGGCACGAGCGCCGCGCCCAGCAGGCTGAAGTCGCTGTAGTACGTGAACGCCGCGCGGTGCAGCTGCGGGTCGTCGGGCAGCCGCTCGGCCGCACGGAACCACATCCGCTGGACGACCGGCTGGAACTGGCGGCTCGGATCGTCCTCGGGCCGCGGGTCGCCCACGTACCGCATGTCGAAGCCGCCCCACTCCTGCTTCCACTGCTCGGTGCCGTCCGGGCTGATGAACTGCACGAGGTCGAGCATCGAGGTGGCCTCGTCGGGCCCGGGCGTCGGCGGGAGCACGTCCTGGTGGTCCCAGCCACCCTCGTCCTTCTGGAACGAGGCGGTCATGTAGAAGATGACCTCGCCGTGCTGGCGTGCCGAGACCCGCCGGGTCGCGAACGACCGGCCGTCGCGCACGCTCTCGACGTCGTAGATGATCGGGATGCTCGGGTCGCCGCCGAGGATGAAGTAGACGTGCAGCGAGTGCAGCTGCTTGCCGTCCGTCACCGTGCGCTGGGCCGCGCTGACCGCCTGGCCGGCCACTTGCCCGCCGAAGACGCGCTTGAGCCGGGAGTTCTCCGGCTGACCGCCCCGGAAGAGGTTCACCTCGAGCTGTTCGACATCCAGCAGATCGACGAGTTCATTCACGGAGGCAGGCACGACCGCGATCCTATCGAACCCGAACCGTCCCACCGGCCCCGACGACCCCCACCGACGGTGATCTCGGTCCCATCGGCCGGCGGTCCTCAGCCCTGATCGTCCTTGCGCTGGCGCGCAAGGAACTGCTCCAGCTGACTGGCGAGCTCGTCGCCCGTCGGGAGGCTGGCATCGTCGGCCAGCAGCGACTCGGCCGCACCGCGGCTGAAGATGTCGTACTGCTCCTCGAGCCCGGCCAGCACCTGCTCGCCGTCCTGGTCGGAGATCTGCTGCTCGATCTCGTGGATCGAGTCGGGCTGACGGGCCCGCAGGTCCTCAAGGTCAAGATCCAGGTCGAGTCGCAGGGCGACCGCCTCCAGCAGCGCGAGCGCGGCCGTGGGGTACTCGACCTGCGTCAGGTAGTGCGGGACGTGCACCACGTAGCCGATCGCGTCGAGCTTGTGCTCGCGCATCCGGTACTCCAGCAGCGACTGCGCCGAGGACGGCACCGTCACCTCGGCGTTCCAGAAGTTCTGGCGATCGACCAGCTCGGGGCGCGTGCCGTGCATCGTCAGCAGCGGCGGCCGGGTGTGCGGGACCCCCATCGGGATGCCACCCAGGGCGACCGTCAGCGGGACGCCGAGCTCGGTGATGACGTCGATCGTCTCGGCGACGAACGACTCCCAGCCGAAGTCGGGCTCGGGACCGGCCAGCAGCAGGTACGGCTTGCCGGAGCGGTCGACGTGACGGGTGATCTGCAGGACCGGCTCGACGTAGTCCACGTAGTGGTCGCGTCGGAACGTGATCGGGGGCCGGCGGGCCCGGTAGTCGTAGAAGGAGTCCAGATCGAACTCGTGCACGACCTCACCATCGGGCGTGCGCAGCTGCTCGGCCGCCAGCACGGAGGAGGACCCCGCGCTGAGGAAGCCGTCGAGAGCGACGATCAGCGGGATCGGGTCGCGCTCGTACTCATCGGAACGTCGTCGTGAAAACCACTTCGGAGTCAACGCCGGTCACCCTCGGGACATTCCTTCAACCGGTCGAGGGCGTCGGACGCGATCGCATCGGGCGTCAGGCCGAGCCGGTCGAGGATGACATCGCGCTTCGCGTGGTCGAGGAACTCCTGCGCCACGGCATGGATCCGCACGGGCACGACCAGGCCCCGGTCGCTGATCTCGTTGAGGATCGTGGAGCCGACGCCGCCCTGGCGGCCGTTGTCCTCGATCGTCACGACGAGGCGGTGCTCGGCGGCGAGGTCCAGCAGGGCCGGGTCGAGCGGCTTGATCCAGCGCGGGTCGACGACGGTCGACGCGACACCGGCGTCCTCCAGCAGGCGGGCGACGTCGACGGCCATCGCGGCCATCGTTCCCACGCCCACCACGAGGACCTCGGGATCGTCACCGCGGTGCAGCACGTCCATCGTGCCGATCCGGTCGATCGCGTCCAGGTCGGCCGGAACGGCGCCCTTGGCGAACCGGACCACGCTGGGGGCGTCGTCGATCTCGACGGCCTCACGCAGCAGCTCGCGCAGGCGGCTGCCGTCACGCGGAGCGGCGAGGTGCAGTCCGGGGACGATCTGCATGAGGGACATGTCCCACATGCCGTTGTGGCTCGCGCCGTCGTCACCCGTGACGCCCGCGCGGTCGAGCACGAAGGTGACGCCCTGGCGGTGCAGGGCGACGTCCATCAGCACCTGGTCGAACGCCCGGTTCAGGAACGTGGCGTAGACGGCGACCACCGGGTGGAGTCCGCCCATGGCCATGCCGGCGGCGCTGGTGACCGCGTGCTGCTCGGCGATGCCGACGTCGAGCACCCGGTCGGGGAACTTGTCCGCGAACGCGTCCAGGCCGGTGGGATAGAGCATGGCCGCCGTGATGCCCACGATGTCGGGCCGGTCGTCGGCGATGCGGACGATCTCGTCGCGGAACACGGATGTCCAGCCCGCGGGCGCGATGCTCACGGCCTCGCCGGTCAGCCGGTCGAACGGGTGCGACTGGTGCATCTGGTCGTTCTCGTTGGCGACGGCGATGTCGTAGCCGTGGCCCTTGGTCGTGATCGCGTGCACCAGCACGGGGCCGCCGAAGTGACGAGCCGCGGTGAGCGCCTGCTCCAGCGCCCGGCGGTCGTGTCCGTCGATGGGACCGAGGTACTTGATCCCGAGGTCCTCGAACATGCCCTGGGGCGCGAGGACGTCCTTGAAGCCCTTCTTGATGGCGTGCAGCGCCTCGTAGGCGACGCCGGCGACCTTGGGGCCGGTCGTCATGCGCTCACGGACGGCGCTGAGGGCGGGCTCGTACCGCGGGTTGGTGCGGATCTGGGTGAGCCGGTTCGCGAGGCCGCCGACGGTCGGCGTGTAGGAGCGACCGTTGTCGTTGACGACGATGACCACCCGGCGCGAGTTGTCGGCGCAGATGTTGTTGATGGCCTCCCACGCCATGCCGCCGGTCAGGGCGCCGTCGCCGATGACCGCGACGACGTGGTCGTCCTTGCCCTGCACCGCGTTCGCGCGGGCCAGGCCGTCGGCGTACGACAGCGAGGTCGACGCGTGCGAGTTCTCGACCCAGTCGTGCGGGGACTCCGCGTGCGACGGGTAGCCCGAGAGGCCGCCCTCCTTGCGCAAACGCCCCTGGGCGAACTGGTCGGCGCGACCGGTCAGCATCTTGTGGACGTACGACTGGTGGCCGGTGTCCCAGACGATCTTGTCGTTCGGCGAATCGAAGACCCGGTGCAGCGCGATCGTCAACTCCACCACGCCGAGATTCGGCCCGAGGTGACCACCGTTGGCGGCCACCGACTCGATCAGCAGTTCACGGACCTCGGCGGCGAGTTGCGTCAGCGCCTGATCATCCAGTCGTCGCAGGTCTGCGGGACCGGACACGGAACTGAGGACAGAAGCCATTGCTCCATCGTAACGACGCGCCACCAGCGTGACCCGTCGACCGGCCCTCGCCCGGTCCGGCGGCCGGGTCACCCGAGATCGTGGAAGCGTCCACGGGCATGGGCGACGCCCGTCGCGGACTCCACGTCGACCTCCTCGACCACCCCGGTGACGCGCAGCGACCAGCCGACCTCGGTCACGGCGTCCACGGTGGCGCCCCACCACGACCGGCCGTCCAGCCTCGGGCCCCACGGGGACTGCACCCACTCCCCCACGGTGAACATGCCGCCGGGGGCCGGGGCGAGGCCGGCGAACACCTCGGCCAGGTAGTCGTCGCCGGGCCGCAGGACACTGACCGCCACGCGGGAGCCGACCTCGACCGACTCCCCCAACGTCGCGTCCGGGTCGACGAACGCCTCGAAGCGGGCGGGTTCGCCGTCGACCAGCACGATCGCCGACACGGTCAGCCCGGCCCGGGCACGTCCGGCCCCGGTCGTCACGACCGTGACCGGCGCGGGCAACCGCCCGCGCAGGCGCCGGAAGGCGTCCTTGTCGCGGTCCGGCGGCACGAAGGGGTGCTCAGAGTGGATCGTCACGAACCCATCCCATCATCGAACGTCGTCCAGCGGGCACGCGAAAGGCGCGCCCCCTCCACCGATCCGGTGACGGGGACGCGCCTTCGGCTCACACTCAGTCCAGCAGCGAGCGCAGCACGTACGGCATGATGCCGCCGTTGCGGTAGTAGTTCGCCTCACCGGGGGTGTCGATCCGGACGACGGCGTCGAACTCGACGTCGTCGGCCTTGACCTTGACGGTGCGCGGCGTGCGGCCCTCGTTGAGCTCCGTGACGCCGGTGACCGTGAAGGTCTCCTCGCCGGTCAGGCCCAGCGACTCGGCGTTCTGGCCCTCGGGGAACTGCAGGGGCAGGACGCCCATGCCGATGAGGTTCGAGCGGTGGATCCGCTCGTACGACTCGGCGATGACGACCTTGACGCCCAGTAGCGCGGTGCCCTTGGCGGCCCAGTCACGCGACGAGCCCGAGCCGTACTCCTTGCCCGCCAGGACGACCAGCGGGGTGCCGGCGGCCTGGTAGTTCTCGGAGGCCTCGAAGACCGTGGTGACCTCGCCGTCGGCCGAGAAGTCGCGGGTGAAGCCACCCTCGGTCCCGGGCGCGATCTGGTTGCGCAGGCGGATGTTCGCGAACGTGCCGCGGATCATCACCTCGTGGTTGCCGCGGCGCGAGCCCAGGGAGTTGAAGTCGCGCGGCTGCACGCCCTTCTCCATGAGGTACTTGCCGGCCGGGCTGTCCTTCTTGATCGCGCCGGCGGGGCTGATGTGGTCGGTCGTGACCGAGTCGCCCAGCTTCAGCAGGACGCGCGCGCCCGCGATGTCGGTGACCGGGTCGGGCTCGAGGCCCATGCCCTCGAAGTACGGCGCCTTGCGGACGTACGTGGAGTCCTCGTCCCAGGCGAACGTGTCGCCCTCGGGCGTCGGCAGGTTCTGCCAGCGCTCGTCACCGGCGAAGACGTCGGCGTACTCACGGCTGAAGGTGTCGGAGTCGATCGACGACGCGATGACGTCCTCGACCTCGCTCGGCGTCGGCCAGATGTCCTTCATGTAGACGTCGTTGCCGTCGGCGTCCTGGCCCAGCGGATCGTTGAACAGGTCGACGTCCATCGACCCGGCCAGCGCGTACGCGATGACCAGCGGCGGGGACGCGAGGTAGTTCATCTTGATGTCGGGGTTGATGCGGCCCTCGAAGTTGCGGTTGCCCGAGAGCACGGCGGTGACGGCCAGGTCACCCTCGTTCACGGCGGCGCTGACCTCGGGGATCAGCGGGCCCGAGTTGCCGATGCAGGTCGTGCAGCCGTAGCCGACGAGGTTGAAGCCGAGCTTGTCGAGGTAGACGTTCAGACCCGACTTCTCGTAGTAGTCGGTGACGACCTTCGAACCGGGGGCCAGCGTGGTCTTGACCCACGGCTTGCGCTGCAGGCCCTTCTCGACGGCCTTCTTCGCCAGCAGGCCGGCGCCGATCATGACCGACGGGTTCGACGTGTTGGTGCACGACGTGATCGCCGCGATCGTCACGGCGCCGTGGTCGACCTCGAAGGTCGTGCCGTCCTCGAGCGTGACGGTCTGGGGGTTGCGAACCCGCTCGCCGGGCGCACCCGTGGCGTGCTCGCTGGGGCCCTCGCCGCCGTTCGCGAAGGTCGACGTCTTGGGCGGGTCGGACGCCGGGAAGGAGTCCTCGACCGCCTCGTCGTAGCCGTTGAGCTGCTGCTCGTCGTGGTCGACGTAGTCGCGCAGCGAGGACCGGAACGCGGTCTTGCTCTCGGTCAGCGCGATGCGGTCCTGCGGACGCTTCGGGCCGGCGATCGACGGGACGACGTCACCGAGGTCCAGCTCGAGGTACTCGCTGTAGCGGGCCTCGTGCTCGGGGTCGTGCCACAGGCCCTGGGCCTTGGCGTAGGCCTCGACGAGGGCGATCTCCTCGGCGCTGCGGCCGGTGAGCTCGAGGTACTTCGTGGTCTCGGCGTCGATCGGGAAGACGGCGATCGTCGAGCCGTACTCGGGGCTCATGTTGCCGATCGTGGCGCGGTTGGCCAGCGGGACGGCGCCGACGCCCGAGCCGTAGAACTCGACGAACTTGCCGACGACGCCGTGCTCGCGCAGCATCTCGGTGATCGTGAGGACCAAGTCGGTCGCGGTGGCGCCCTGCGGCAGCTCGCCGGACAGCTTGAAGCCGACGACGCGCGGGATCAGCATGCTGATCGGCTGGCCGAGCATCGCGGCCTCGGCCTCGATGCCGCCGACGCCCCAGCCCACGACGCCCAGGCCGTTGACCATGGTGGTGTGCGAGTCGGTGCCGACGCAGGAGTCGGGGTACGCGACGCCGTCACGGGTGAAGACGGTGCGCGCGAGCTTCTCGATGTTGACCTGGTGCACGATGCCGGTGCCCGGGGGGACGACGCGGAAGTCGCTGAAGGCGCCCTGGCCCCAGCGCAGGAACTTGTAGCGCTCGCCGTTGCGCTCGTACTCGATCTCGACGTTGCGCTCGAACGCCTCGGGCGTGCCGAAGACGTCGGCGATCACGGAGTGGTCGATGACCATCTCGGCGGGCGCGAGGGGGTTGATCTTGGAGGGGTCGCCGCCCAGGTCGGCCATCGCCTCACGCATCGTGGCGAGATCGACGACACAGGGGACGCCGGTGAAGTCCTGCATGATCACGCGGGCGGGCGTGAACTGGATCTCCTTGCTCGGGTCCGCCTTCGGGTCCCAGGAGGCCAGGGCCTTGATGTCGTCCGCCGTGATGTCGGCGCCGTCCTCGGTGCGCAGCAGCGCCTCGAGCAGGATCTTGAGACTGAACGGCAGGGAGGCGACGTCGAGTCCCTCGCCCTGAACCGCATCCAGTCGGTAGTAGTCGTAGGACGTGTCTCCGACCGCCAGGGAATCCTTCGCCTGGAATGTGTCGACGCTCATGGGCTTCTCCTTCACTGGTGTTCCCATCCTGCCTTCGCGCGGCATCTCGTGCCGGATCAGGATGACCTAAGACGCACCATTTATCTTGATGTCAAGATACACGATATCAACCGATTCCGGGCGGCGCCGCTCAGGCGAGCCTCACCGGAGCGCGGCCAGCCGTGCGACGAGCGCCCGACCCTCGGCGACGCGCTTCTCCCAGGTCGTGCCCACGACGAGCAGGACCAGTCCCGCGATCGCGATGAGGATCCATCGCTGCAGGGCCAGTGCCGTGGGCCCGACGTTGGCCAGGACCAGCACGAGGACCACCGCGGAGCCCGCCACGACGGGCGCGCCCCACCGCAGCATGACGCCGGCGGCGAGGAAGCCCGCCGCCACGAGCGCGAGCAGTCCGGCCCGCACGCTCGTCGGGTCCGCGAGGGCCTGCGGCAGCGACGGCAGCAGCGCCAGGGTCAGGCCCGGGACCAGCACGGACCAGGTCCGGCTGCCGGAGTCCTCACGCAGACGCCACACGCCGGCCGCGAGGACCGCGACCGCGAACGGGGCCGTGTACGCCTCGACCGTGCCGACCTCGCTGGCGGCCAGCCGGGTCACCCACGCCCCGCCCACGAGACCGGCCGCGACCCATCGCAGGTACGTGCGGTCGTCGTCCAGCAGGCCGACCACGGCGGCGGCGACGGCGCCGATCGTGAACAGCAGGGCGACCGTGGCGAGGCCGTCCGCCGAGACGACGGCGACGACCAGCGCGAACGCCGCGACGACCTCCACGGCGATGCGGTGCCAGGGCAGCTCGTCCAGGGCGAGGGCCAGCAGCAGCGCCGCGGCCGCGCAGCCCGCGATGATCGTGCTCCACCAGCCGGGGTCGGTGTCGGAGAGGTTCAGGACGAGGCCGATCGTCGCGATCACGGCGGCGGTGGCGAGCCCGAGGGAGACGGCGGACGTTCCTCGTCTCGTCTCGACCGGGTCGTCGAAGCCGGCCAGGGCGCACAGGCCGAACCCTGCGGCGACCAGTCCCCACGTCCACGCGGTGACCGAGGAGTCACCGGGGACGACCACCGCGGCCATCGCGACCACGACGGGCGGGACGACCGCGAACCAGGCGGGGGCGCGCCGCAGACCGAAGGCGAGAGCCGCGCCCACGACCACGAGCGCGATCGCGTGCACCAGGAACGGGAGCGACGACGAGGCGACCGCCGTGACGATGCCCGCTCCCCCGGCGACGAGCGCCACGGGCAGCCGCAGCTCGTCGGGGACGAACCGCGGCGCCGGCCAGCGGCCCATCGCCCACCAGACGACCAGGAGGGCCGCGACGACCGCCAGGACCTTCCAGTCCTCGCGCACGGAGATGTCGACGGGGCGCGCCCAGACGTCGGCGGGCGTCAGATAGCGGTCCGCGACGTCGATCCGCTCGAGGTTCATCAGCGCGACCGCACCGGCCCACAGCAGCAGCGCGGACCCCGTGACGAGCGTGCCCCAGCGCACGCCGAGCGACCACGCGTCGGGACGCACGACGGCAACGGCCAGAACGGCCACGACCACGGCGACGACCGCGATGCTGCCGGGCACGTCGGCACGCCAGGCCCAACCGGACGCCGCGACCCCGACCAGGAACAGCAGTCCGACGGTCGCCGCGCCCACGAGCCACGGCCGCAGGGCGAGCACGAGCACGCCACCGACGAGCGCAGCGACGATCAGCGTGAAGGTCGGCAACGCCTCACCGAAGGTCAGCACCGGGCTGCCGGACTGGGCGTGGATGACCGCCAACACCACTGCGAAGACCCCGAGGCACAGGGTGAGGAAGCCGGCACCCCACGTGGCCCAGGGCATCCGCAGGCGGACACCGAGCACGGTGACGACGAGCGGAACGGCGAGCGCGGCCACCGCGCTCCAGAACCACGTGTCCTGGTCCCCCAGGTCGATCAGCCGGTCCATCAGCGCGGGGGCGCTGACCCACGGGGCCAGACCGGCCGCGATCTGCGGCATGACCAGCTCGTGGCCGAACTCCGCACGGGCCCACCGCACGAGCGCCACGGCGGTGCCCACGACGCCGGCGGTCCACACCAGCGAGACCACCGCGAAGTCACCCCACTCCAGGCCGAACAGTCCCTGGCCGACCGCGGCGAGGACGTCGACGGTGATCAGTCCGAGGAAGACCGACCAGAGCGACTCGGCCGTCCCGAACAGGCGACGTCGGGTCGCCCACCAGGCGCAGGCGCCCGCGATGGCCGTCACGACGAGCAGGATCAGGGCGCGGCCGAGGATCCCGAGGACGCCCCACGCGACGGTCGTGAAGATGATGCCGGCGACGACCAGGCAGACCGCGCCGAGGCCGAGCAGGATCGAGCCGGTCGACCACGAGTGCTGCGCGGCGGTCGGCACGGCGGGCCGGTACGCGCCGGGGGCCACGGGATTCGCGGGGGCCGCGGAGGTCGCGTTGGTCGCGGCGGCCGCAACCGCCGGTCGCGGCTCAGGATCGGGGCGCGGCGCGCGCGACTGGAGCGCACGCCCGTGCTCCACCAGGCCGTCCGCCTGGACGAACAGCCCCCAGAGCTGCTGGGCCTCGCGCGAGGTCAGGTCGAAGGCACAGTGCGGACAGGAGATTCCCCCCGAGATCGCGCCCCGGCAGGCCGGACACGCGTGGGGATCGGCGTACTTCACGGGGGTGACTCAACCGGACCCGTCAGTCGCGCGCAAGCGACGCGACGCACTCGACGTGGTGCGTCATCGGGAACAGCGCGAACCCGCGCAGCGAGTCGAGCCGATAGCCGAGCTTCGCGAAGGTCGCCAGGTCGCGGGCCAGGGCGGCGGGATCGCAGGCGACGTAGACGATGCGCCGGGGCTCCAGCGCGGCGATGGCCGCCACGGCATCCTTCGCTCCCGTGCGCGGCGGATCGAGGACGACGACGTCGGCGCGTGCGCCCAGCGTGCCCCGAGCCAGGGCCCGCTCGACCGGCGCGTGCACCGTCGAGGCGTTCGACAGGTCGGCGAGGTTCTCGCGGGCATCGGCCGACGCGCGCCGGTTCCCCTCGACGCTGACCAGCTCGCCGGGAGCGCACGCGGGCGCCAGGAACGCCGAGAACAGTCCGGCCCCGGCGTACAGGTCGAGGACGCGATCGCCGGGGCGGACGTCCGCGGCGGCCGTGACGGCGTCGACCAGGGTCGTGGCCGCGTCCGGGTGGACCTGCCAGAAGCCCGAGCCGCTGACGCGGAAGTCCCGGCCGTGGACGCGCTCGACGAGGGTCCCGGTGCCGGCGCGGACCGTGCCGTCCGAGGCGACGACACCGTCGACCTCGGCCTCGAGCCGGTCGCCGATGGTCGCGTCGGTCGCCAGCAGGCGCTGGCCCGTGGACGACACGATGGCCTCGACCCGCGGCTCGTCCCAGGTCTGCTCGGTGACGTCGGGCAGGTCGGGGTGCGCGATCGGGCACGACGGGATCGGCAGCACGTCGTGACTGCGATGGCGGCGCAGCCCGGCCATGCCGTTCTCGGCGACCGACCACACCACGCGGGTGCGCCAGTCCAGCAGCGGGCCCACAGCCTCGACCCGCCCTGACCACTTCAGGCCGGCGAGCCGCTGCAGCTGCTCGCGCACCACATCGGTGAGGAGCGTCAGCTGGCCCTCGGCCGAGACGTGCTGGAAGTCGCAGCCGCCGCACAGCCCCGGTCCGGACAGCGGGCAAGGACGCTCGACCCGGTCCGGCGACGGCTCCAGCACGCGGATGGCGTCGGCGCGCAGGAACTTGCGCGAGCGCTCGGTCACGTGGATCTGGACGACCTCGCCGGGCAGCGCATGGCGCACGAACACGACCTGGCCGTCGAGGCGCGCCACGCAGTGGCCGCCGTGCGCCACCGGTCCGACCTCGACCACGGGATCCGTCTCAGCCACCGCTCCGCCCTCCGATTCCACGACGCACGTCACCGGGGGTCGGCCGTGCATGGTCCTTCTTCACTCGCTTCGCCGAGGCCAGCTGGTACGGCACGCTGACGACCAGCACCCCCGGCAGGAACAGCAGCCGGGCCTTGAGCCGCAGCGCCGTCTGGTTGTGCAGGAGCTGCTCCCACCACCGGCCGACGACGTACTCCGGGATGTAGATCGTCACGATGTCGCGCGGATTCTGCGTGCGCTTGGTCTTGACGTACCTGACGATCGGCCGCACGACCTCGCGGTACGGCGAGTCGAGCACCTTCAACGGTATCGGCACCCTCAACTCGTCCCACCGGCGCGCGAGCTCGGCGCTGTCGTCCGGGTCGAGGTTGACCGAGACGGCCTCCAGCGAGCTGGGGCGGCCGAGCCGGGCGTAGGCGATCGCCCGCATCGTCGGCTTGTGCAGCTTGCTGACCAGCACGATGCCGTGCACCCGGGCGGGCAGCGCGACGTCGTTCTCGTCGACGGCGAGCTCGAGGGCCACGCGGTCGTAGTGACGCGAGATCCCGCGCATGACGAGGAACACCGCCACCATCGCCAGGATCGCGATCCACGCGCCGGCGAGGAACTTCGTGACCAGGACGATCACGAGCACCGTGGCGGTCATCGCGAGGCCGAACGCGTTCACTCCGCGCGACCGGTGCATCCGGCCGCGTGCCGCCGCGTCGGTCTCCTCGGCGAGCAGCCGGGTCCAGTGCCGGATCATCCCCAGCTGGCTCAGGGTGAACGACACGAAGACGCCGACGATGTACAGCTGGATCAGCTTCGTGACCTCCGCGTCGAACGCCACGATCAGCACCCCGGCCGCCGCCGCGAGGGTCACGATGCCGTTGCTGAACGCCAGCCGGTCACCGCGCGTGTGCAGCTGACGCGGCAGGAACCCGTCGCGCGCGAGGATCGACGCGAGGACGGGAAAGCCGTTGAAGGCGGTGTTCGCGGCCAGCACGAGGATGACGCCGGTGCACGCGATGACGAAGTAGAACAGCGGGGGCACGCCCTGGAACAGCGCCGCGGCGAGCTGGCCGATGACCGTCTCCTGGACGTAGCCCTCGCCGACGGGCCGGCCGTCCAGCAGCAGCTGGTGCGCCGGGTCCTCGACGTAGCGCAGGTCCATCAGGTCGGCCAGCACGATGATGCTCATCAGCATCACGATCGAGATCGTGCCGAGCAGCAGCAGCGTCGTCGCCGCGTTGCGGCTCTTGGGCTTGCGGAACGCCGGCACGCCGTTGCTGATCGCCTCGACACCGGTCAGGGCCGCGCAGCCCGAGGAGAAGGCCCGGGCGAGCAGGTAGGCCATCGCCACGCCGGAGATCGCTCCGGCGAACGGGTCCTCGGCGGCGATGTCGTACTTCGCGCTCTCGACCTGCGGGAGCGTGCCCATCGCGTACTGCGTGTAACCCCAGATCGCCATCAACGCGATCGAGGCCATGAACAGGTACGTGGGAATCGCGAAGGCCCGGCCGGACTCCTTCGCTCCGCGCAGGTTCACCGCGGTCAGCAGGACGACCAGCCCGACCGCGGCCGCCGCCTCGTGCCCCTTGAGGAAGGGCAGCGCCGCCGCGGCGTTCTGCACGCCCGAGGAGATCGACACCGCGACCGTCAGGACGTAGTCGACCATCAGCGCGCTCGCGACCGTGAGCCCGGCGTTGCGGCCCAGGTTCACGGTGGCGACCTCGTAGTCGCCGCCGCCGCTGGGGTAGGCGTGCACGTTCTGGCGATAGGACGCCACGACCGTCAGCATCACGACCACGACCGCGATCCCGATCTGCCAGTTGAACGCGTACGCCGACAGTCCGCCCATCGACAGCGTCAGGAAGATCTCGTCCGGCGCGTACGCCACGGACGACAGCGCATCGCTGGCGAAGACGGGCAGCGCGACCCGCTTGGGCAGCAGGGTCTCGCCCATCTGGGAGGTGCGCAGCTTCTGTCCGATGAGCGCGCGCTTGAGCGCGCCGGTCAATCCCACGGAACCGATGCTAGACCGGTTCTGGATCGGTGTAGCGTCGCCGGTGTGCACATCGTGATCATGGGGTGCGGACGCGTCGGATCGTCGCTGGCCCGCAGCCTGGAGTCCCGGGGACATTCGACCGCCGTGATCGACTCCAACCCCGATGCCTTCCGACGTCTCGGACCGGCCTTCGCGGGCCTCACCGTGGCCGGCATGGGCTTCGACCGGGGCGTCCTGGTCAACGCCGGGATCGAGACCGCCGACGCCTTCGCGGCCGTGTCCAGCGGCGACAACTCCAACATCATCGCCGCCCGCGTGGCCCGCGAGATGTTCACCGTCGAGAACGTCGTCGCCCGGATCTACGACCCCCGGCGCGCCGAGGTCTACGAACGCCTCGGCATCCCCACGGTCGCCACGGTGCCGTGGGCCGCCGACCAGGTCCTGCGCCGGCTGCTGCCGGCCGGCTCCGAGCCGGCCTGGCGCGATCCGTCGGGCCAGCTGCGACTCGACAACGCCTACGCCCCGTTCGCGTGGGTGGGCCGCACCGTGGCTGCGCTCGAGGCCGAGACCGGGGTGCGGGTCGGGTTCATCACCCGGCTGGGCCGCGGCGAGCAGATCACCGCCGACACCGTCATCCAGGAGGGCGACTACCTGAGCATGTTCCTGGTGGCCGCCCGGGCCGACGAAGCTCTCGAGTCGCTGGCCGCGGGACCCCAGGAGGACCACTGATGCGCGTCGCGATCGCCGGAGCGGGGGCCGTCGGCCGCTCCGTGGCCCAGGAGCTGCTCGACCACGGCCACACCGTGCTGCTCATCGACAAGTCCGCGAGCGCCATCCGCAGCGATCTCGTGCCCGGCGCCCAGTGGCTGCTGGCCGACGCCTGCGAGATGTCCACGCTGGAGGAGGCCCAGTTGCAGACGTGCGACGTCGTGATCGCGGCCACCGGCGACGACAAGGCCAACCTCGTCACCTCGCTGCTGGCCAAGACCGAGTTCACGGTTCCGCGCACCGTCGCCCGTGTCAGCAACCCCAGCAACGAGTGGCTCTACGGCGAGTCCTGGGGCGTGGACGTGGCGGTCTCGACGCCGCGCATCATGGCCGCGCTGGTCGAGGAGGCGGTCGCCGTGGGCGATCTCGTGCGCCTGTTCACGTTCCGCCAGAGCAACATCAACCTGGTCGAGCTGACGGTCCCGGACGAGTCGGCGCACGTGGGCCGGCGCCTGGGCGACATCGCGTGGCCCGAGGGGGCCACGCCCGTCGCGATCCTGCGCAACCAGGAGTCGCTGCCGCCCGAGGACGACCGCACCGTCGAGGCCGGGGACGAGCTGCTGTTCGTCACCTCGCCCGACGCCGAGGCCGCGCTGTCGGCCCTGCTGGCACCGCCGAAGGACTGACTCAGGCCTGCTCCGGCTCGTCGACGTCACCCAGGTCGGTGACCGGCGTGCTGTTGCGACTCAGCAGCCAGACCATCGCGGCCAGGGTCGCGATCTGCAACGGCCAGCCCATGACGATCTTCGACGTGCCCAGCCAGCCGATCTGGTCGGCGGCGTAGAGCGGGTACTGCACGACGACCCGCAGGATGCACGGCAGCGCGAAGATCAGGGTCAGGCGGTTGCACAGCCGCCGCATCCCCGGATCGCGGCGCCAGCGGCTCAGGTCGCCGACCAGCGCGCCGATCATGACGCCGATCGCCGGCCAGCCGATCACGACGGTGGCGATCAGGACGACGGCGTACCCGGCGTTGTAGATGATGCCGGGCAGGAACACGTCGCGGGCCTCTCCCGTGCGGGAGGCGAACAGCGCGGCGATGCCGATGCCCACGAGGGCGTTGATGACGAACTGGGGGTTTGACCGCTGGACGATCCGCGCGATCAGCAGCACGGCGGTGAGGCTCGAGGCGATGATGAGGCTGAGCGTCAGCTCGCGGGTGGTGAGGTAACAGACCGTGAACGCGATGGTCGGGACGGCGGCCTCGATGATGCCGCGCGCTCCCCCGAACGCCTCGGCCAGGCGCTGGCGCACGACCTGTTCGACGGTCGCGGCGCTGACGTCAGGTCGCTCCGCGGGATCGGTCACGGGTCCAGCCGATACGCGGGGTTGTACATGACTCGCTCCTGTCCTCGGTGACCGATCCGCCCGCTGGCGGTCAGGGAACGACCGGCGGCGATGCCCTCGATGCGACGCCGGCCCAGCCAGATCAGCGTGACCGTGCCCGTGCCGTCGTACAGGGTGGCCTCGAGGGCCGTGGCGTCGTCGACCGGGCGCAGCGTGACGTCGTGGAGCACGCCGTGCACGTCGGCGCGCTCACGCGTCGGCGCGTCCTGGATCGCCGAGCAGCCCGCGGCGATGGTCCGGACGCGGAGCTCGGCGTCGTCCTGGTGCTCGAGCGAGAAGCGATCGAGCCACCGCGACACCACGCCTGCCATGGCCGTCTACTCCTCGGGGATCCGCTGGGCGTCCGGCGGCAGCTGCAGCGGCAGCGACTCGCGCAGGATGCGGGGCTCTTCGCCGCGACGGACCCGCAGGTCGCGCAGGATCTCCATGAAGACGCCCTCGTCCGTGGACTCGAGGCCGGCCGCGCCCAGGATCGTGGCGCGCACGACCCAGCGAGGACCCTCGATGCCGATGAAGCGGGCCGGCTGGATCGCGTCGTTGCCCTCGGTGTCCTTGGCGGGGAACTGGGCCAGCACCTCGGTGCCGAACGGTCCCTCGACCTCCTCGAAGCTGCCGCCGCGCTTGTCGACCTCGTCGCGCAGCTCGGCGCGGACGCCGTCCCACGTGCCACCGCTGCGCGCGCCCGCGAAGGGGCGCAGCTCGACGGCCGAGCCGCCCGAGGTGACCAGGACGGCCGTGACGACGTCGTCCTCGGTGGGCAGCTGGACCTCGATGTCGCCGCGCATCTTGATCAGCAGGGCGCCGAGGTCGACGTACTCGTCAGGGTTCTCGAGCGGGCGCTCGACGATGTCGAACGGCCCGTCGGCCCGCGGACCGGTGACCTCGACGCGCTCGACCGGCGCGGAGGCCGACCCGGAGTCGGTCGCCCCGGACTTCTTGCGACCAAACATCACAGACTTCCTTCCGTTGTCGCCTCGATGGAGGCGTGACCACCCGAGGAACCGTACCCGCCTGCACCCCGCACGGAGTCGGACAGTGTGTCGACCTCGACGAACCGGACCCGCTCGACCCGTTGGACCACCAGCTGCGCGATCCGGTCGCCGCGGCGAATCTGCACGGGCTCGCGCAGATCGTGGTTGATCAGCAGCACCTTGACCTCGCCACGGTAACCCGCATCGATGGTGCCCGGCGTGTTGACGACGGAGAGACCGTGGCGCAGGGCCAGTCCCGACCGCGGGTGGATGAACCCCGCGAACCCCTCGGGCAGGGCGATCGCCACACCGGTCGGGACGAGCGCTCGCTCGCCCGGCTCCAGTGTGAGGTCGACGTTCGCGACCAGGTCGGCCCCGGCATCGGCGGGGTGGGCGTACGCGGGAAGGGGGACGTCGGCGTCGAGCCGTCGGATCTGCACCTCGGTCACGGTGGCGACGATACTGGCGTGCACCCCCATCGGGCACAGTGGAGTCGTGGAAACGAACCCCCCGCGTCACTCCGAACGACTCGTCGCATCCGGCCTCTGGTGGGGCATCGTCGCCCTGGCCGCCGTCATCGTGGCGTGGCTGCTGCTGGTCGCGACCAGCCCGGCCATCGCCGCGACCGCCGGGCTGGCGACGCTCGTCGTCCTGGGCGCGGGGCTGTGGCGCTGGGGCGCCCTGCGCGTCGTCGCCGAGCCGGGCCGGTTCCGCGCCGGCGACGCGAGCCTCGACGGTCCCCACCTGGGCAGGGTCGAGGCACTCGACCCCACCGCGTGGCGTGCCGCGCTCGATCGCGCCGGCACCGACCGCGCCTTCCTGCTGACGCGTCCCTGGATCGATCGCGGCGTCCGCGTCGAGGTCGCCGACCCGGCCGATCCGACGCCCTACTGGCTCGTGTCGACCCGACGTCCCGCCACGGTGGAGCGCGTCGTGGGTCACACTGGTCCTGCCCCCGATGAAAGGACCAGCGATGGCCAGGAAGCGCGCGAAGAAGAAGGCTGACGCCGCCACGACCTCGGTCGCCGAGGCGAAGATCTCCAAGAACCGCGGCCGTGGCGCCTGGCGAGCCCTGGACGCCGGCTCCGGCCTCCTCGCGGCGTCGCTGGCGCCCCGGGTCTCGAACCTCGCCTGGCGAGCCGCCACCGGGCGCAAGCCCCCGCGCAACACCCGCAACCCCGAGCTCAGCACCACGGAGGCCGTCGCGTGGGCGGCCGTGGGCGGGGCGACCGTGCAGGTCGTGCGCACCCTGGTGCGGCGCAGCGCCGCCAACTACTGGGTGCGATCCACCGGCGGTCTGCCGCCGGGCATGAAGTCCCTCAAGGACGCCACGGACCGCTGAAAGACAACGACGCCCGGTCCCCCGCAGAGCGGCTGGGACCGGACGTCAGGTGGCTGCAGACGTCAGTCGGCGCAGTCCTTGCAGATCGGCATGCCGTTCTTCTCGCTCGCCATCTGGCTGCGATGGTGAACCAGGAAGCAGGACATGCAGGTGAACTCATCGGACTGCTTCGGCACGACCTTGACGGCCAGCTCCTCGTGCGAGAGGTCGGCGCCGGGCAGCTCGAAGGACTCGGCCGCCTCGACCTCGTCCTCGTCGACCTTGCCCGAGTTCTTCTCGTGGCGACGCGCCTTCAGTTCCTCGATGCTGTCCTCGGACTGCTCTTCGTCTGTCTTGCGCGGCGCATCGTAATCGGTTGCCATCAACTCTCCATGCTGGTTCTCGTGGAACTGGGGTGGTGTTCTTGTGGAACGCGCAGATTCAACCACATGGGTCAAAACCGCCTGCAGCCGGAAGACATGAACCCCCTTGACGTCGCTGACGTTTCCACTCCCATGGCGAACGCGCGAGTCGAGGCGTGATATGGGATCAGAATCGACAACGCTCGACCAGCGCCAGGAACTCCTCGACGGAGGCGGCGGGCGCGGCGACCACGAGTCGCTCGTCCGGGACCCCTCCGGGGCCCGTGACCACGAGTCCGGCCTCACGGGCGATCAGGGCGCCCGCCGCGTGGTCCCACGGCTTGAGCCCCTGCTCGACGTACGCGTCGAGCCGGCCCTCGGCAAGGTCGGTGAGGTCGAGCGCCGCCGCGCCGATGCGGCGGATGTCGCGCACGTGCGGCAGCATCCGGCCGACCGCGGCCGCCTGGTGCTCGCGCACGCTGGGCACGTAGTTGAACCCGGTCGCGACCAGCATCTGGTCCACGGGCGCCGCGGGAGGTCCGGTCAGGCGCGTCCGCTCGTGTCCGTCCACGCGCCAGGCTCCTCCACCGGCGGTGGCCTCGTAGGCCTCGCCGGTGGCGATGTTCACGACGACGCCGATCTCGTCGACGCCGTCGCGCCGGGCCGCGATGGATACGGCGTACCGCGGGATGCCGTAGACGAAGTTCACGGTGCCGTCGATCGGGTCGACGATCCACTCGACTCCGGACGTGCCCGCGACGTCCTGACCCTCCTCGCCCACGAAGGCGTCGTCGGGGCGGGCGGTGAGGATCCGGGCACGGATGAGCTCTTCGCACGAGCGGTCGATCGCCGTGACCAGGTCCGTCGGGCTCGACTTCGTTCCGGCCACCCCGACCCGGCCCCGGGGTCGCAGCGCGCGCACGTGCTCCGCCGCGTCGGCGGCGACGCTGCGCGCCAGGTCGAGCAGCTCGCTCACGCGAGCACCGGGCGCTGCGACCGCGGGTTGAGGCAGCAGTCAGCGGCGCAGGTGTCGGCCTTCGGGCCGAACTCGCCCACCGCGGGGCGCTCGGGCGACTCGCCCCGCTCGGCGGCGGCGCGCTCGAGCAGCAGGTCGCGGATCATCGCGGCGTACCGGGGGTCGGCGTTCGGGCTGGCCGCGCGGGCGAACCGCAGACCCAGCTCCTCGGCGGTGGCCTTCGCCTCGGTGTCGAGGTCGTAGACGACCTCCATGTGGTCGGCCACGAAGCCGATGGGGACGAGCACCACACTCGTCACGCCCTTCCCGGCCAGCTCCTCGAGATGGTCGTTGATGTCGGGCTCGAGCCACGGCTGGCTCGGCGGTCCCGATCGCGAGCAGTAGGCCAGCGACCACTCCGTCACGCCGAGCGCCTCGGACACCATCCGGGCCACGGACAGGTGCTGGCGCTCGTAGAGCCCGCACCCCGGGCCCCCACTGGCCTCGTTCATCTGCTCGGGCACCGAGTGCGTCACGAACACGACGTGGGCGTCGGGGCCCACCTGGGCGAGGGCGTCACGGGCGTACTCGGTGAACAGCTCGACGAAGACGGGGTGGTTGAAGTGGTGGCGCAGCCGGTCGACCCGGATCGGCAGGTCGTGCGAGACCTCGAAGAGGTCCTCGCGGTACTGACGACAGCTGGAATACGACGAGTAGGCGCTGGTCATGAAGCACGCGACGCGCTCGACGCCGTCGGCCACCATCTGCTCGAAGGCGTCGGCCAGGTACGGGTCCCAGTTGCGGTTGCCCCAGTAGATCGGCAGTTCCACGCCCTGCTCGGCGAAGTCGGCCCGAAGCGCGGCCAGCAGCTCGCGGTTGATCCCGTTGATCGGCGACTTGCCGCCGAAGCCGAAGTAGTGCTCGCCCACCTCGACCAGGCGCTCCTTCGGGATCCCCCGTCCGCGCGTCACGTTCTCGAGGAACGGCACCACGTCCTCGGGCTTCTCGGGGCCTCCGAAGGAGACCAGCAGGAGGGCGTCGTACGGCCGTGCGTCCATGCCGTCAGTCTCCCACGGCGGTGGTTGTCGCGACCGGGTCCTAGATTGGTCCCGCCATGCTCTCCGCCTACCGCTCGATCCTCGCGACGCCCGGCGCCCCGGCCTTCACCGCCGCCGGCGCCCTGGGTCGGCTGCCCCTGTCGATGACGGGCCTGGGCATCGTGATGCTGATCTCGTCGCGCACGGGCGAGTACGGCCCGGCCGGGCTGGTCATGGCCGTCTACGTGATCACCTCGGCGGTGTTCGCGCCGGTGCAGGGCCGCTGGGCCGATCGGCTGGGCCAGTCGCCTGTCCTGTTCGCGGCCGGCGCGATCTTCGCCACCGGCGTCACCGTGGTGCTGCTGACGGTCGACCAGACGCTCTGGGGAGCGTCCGCCGGCGCCATGATCGCCGGCATCGGCGCACCGCAGACCGGCAACCTCGTCCGGGCCCGGTGGAGCCATGTGCTGAACGACCGCAGGCGGCTGCAGACCGCCTTCGCCCTCGAGGCGGTCCTCGACGAGGCGGTCTTCGTCGTCGGACCCGTGCTCGTGACCGTCCTGACGCTGAGCGCCCTCGACTGGTCGGGGCTGGCGGTCGCCGGCGCCGCCGCCATCGTCGGCGCGTGGGGCCTGGCCCTCCAGCGCGGCACCCAGCCGTCGCACCGCTCGGACACCAGCGTGCCGCGCGAGCCGCTGCCCTGGGGACTCCTCGGCCCGCTCGTCGTCGCGGCCTTCGGGCTGGGCGTCCTGTTCGGCGCCACCGAGGTCCTGGTGGTCGCGTTCACCGAGGAGCAGGGTCAGCCCGGGGCCGCCGGTGTCGTGCTGGCGATCTGGTCGGCGGGCAGCCTCGCCGCCGGGCTGGCCATCGGGGCCCTGGCGCCTCCCGCCGACCCCGTGCGCCGGCTGCGCCTGACCACCGTGGCCCTCGTCGTGTTCCTGGCTCCCCTGCCCTTCGCGCCCACCATCGCGCTCCTGGCCATCGGCTTCCTGCTGGCCGGGTTCGCCCTCTCCCCCACGCTCATCACGGCGGTCCACCTGGTCGAGCTGACGGTGCCGAACTCGCGGCTCACCGAGGCCCTCACCTGGACCACGACCGGAATGTCGACCGGGACCGCTCTCGGTGCCGCCGTCGCGGGCCTGATGGTGGATCGCTGGTCGGCCTCGGTCGGCTTCACCCTGCCCGTCGCGGCGGCCCTGCTGACGGCCACCGTCGCGCTCCTCTACCGAGCCCCCGCGGTGACGCCCGGTACGCTGACGCACTGACGGCTACGGGTGGCTCGTCGGTCGAAACCGAGACCGGACACGGCGAGTCTCCCCTCGATCAGGTGCTGCCGTCATTAGCATCGAAGTCGGTGGCAGAAGCGACACGGGGAGGCTCGAACATGCGGGAACTCGCAACCGTGGGGCTCAGCGACGACGGGCGATTCCTCGTCGCCCGGGACGCGACCACCGGAGAACGTTTCCGGCTCAGCATCGATCGCCGGCTCACCTCACTGGTCGATCGAGCCCCCGCGGGTTCGAGTCGTTCCGGACAGATGGAGATTCCGATGGAGAGTTCGCTCAACCCCCGCGAGATCCAGACCCGCATCCGTCGCGGCGAATCGGTCGAGGAGGTCGCCGAGCAGGCCGGCATCACGGTCGAGCGCGTCCACGGCTTCGCCGTGCCGGTCATCGCCGAGCGCGAGTGGATGGCCCAGTCGGCGCGCGCCACAACCGTCCGCCGCAAGCACGTCGGCGGCCCCGCGGTCGCCCTGGCCGAGCTGGCCGATGCTGCCCTGGTGCAGCGTGGCATCACGCCCGAGGACGCCGAGTGGGACGCCTGGCGCCGTGAGGACGGCCGCTGGACCGTCAGCGTCGACCTCGAGGGCAGCTCCGCGAACTTCCTCTACGACCCCAAGAGCCGTTACGTCGTCGCCGACGACGACGCCGCCCGCGACCTGGTGGGCGACCTCGCCACCCAGGAGCAGCACGACATGGCGCTGGCCGACCTGGTCACCGAGACCCCCGAGGCCTACGGCGTCGCCGACGAGCTCGACCATGCTCCCCTCGTGCGCTCGATCAAGGAGGCCCGCGATCGCCGGGCCCTCGAGCAGGCCGTCTTCGACGAGCCCGTCGAGGAGCCGGTCGAGGACGTCGAGGACCAGGCGCTCGAGGAGCGCATCGCCGTCCCCGACACCCCCAAGCCCCGCAAGAAGCACTCGCGCCGGTCCGTCCCCAGCTGGGACGAGATCATGTTCGGCGGCTCGCCGGAGTAACGGCGACGCCGCCCCCGCGGCCTCAGTCGAACGGCAGCACGTCGGGCGACAGCGCCCCGGCCTGCGCCCGCGCAGCGGTCATCCGCTTGCGGTGGTGGCGCCGGCACAGCACCTCGTAGCCGATCTGCGGCGTGGGACGGTCGGGGTCCTCGACGTCACCGACCACGATGACCTCGCCCTCGGTCACCATCTCGCCGTCGGCGGTGCGGGCGTTGTGGGTGGCGCGGGAGCCGCACCAGCACAGCGCCTCGACCTGCAGGGTCAGCACCCGGTCGGCCAGCTCGACCAGTCGCAGCGAGCCCGGGAAGAGCCGCGTGCGGAAGTCGGTGAGGATGCCGAAGCAGAAGACGTCGATCGACAGCTCGTCGGCGACCTTGGCCAGCTGGTCGACCTGCTCACTGGTGTAGAACTGCGCCTCGTCGCACACCAGGTAGTCGACCCGCCCTCCCCCGGTCAGCTCGCCCACGACGTCGGCCCAGAAGTCGAGTTCCCCGGTCACCTCGATCGCCGGGGTCGCGAGCCCCAGCCGGCTGGACAGGACCGCCTCGCCGGCACGGTCGTGCGACGAGTAGATGCGTCCCACCCGTCCGCGGGCACGGTGGTTGTGGTCCAGCTGCAGGGCCAAGGTGCTCTTGCCCGAGTCCATCGTGCCGGAGTAGAAGACCAGTTCTGCCACGTTCTCGGCTCTCCTCAGCTCGCCACGAGGACGGGGATACGACGTTCACGGCCGGTGATCGAGCCATGGAATCCGCGCAGCAGCAGCTCCACGGCGAAGGCGTCCGACGCGAACACGGCGAAGTCGTCGAGGGCCGCGACGACGACGTCGCCGAATCGCCCGCGCACCGCGGGGTCGAGCGGACCGAACCACTCCTGCGCTTCGTCGCGCAGGCGGACCTCGACGCGGTCGCCGAGCGCCTCGCGCCAGCGCGCCGCGACGGTCTCCTCGGCGCCCGAGCGGGTGTGCACGTGGCGGAAGCGCGCCTCGCCGGCCACCAGCACGACGTCGTCGCGCAGCTCGGGATGGTCGACCAGGTCGAACCGCCCGTCCATCGGGACGTCGACCATGCCGTGGTCGGCGGTCACGATCAGGACGGTGTCGGCGGGCAGGGCCGCCCGCAGGTCGGCGATGTCGCGGTCCACCTCGGCGAGCGCCTTGCGCCACTCGGGTGAGTCGACGCCGTGCCCGTGCCCGGTGTGGTCGACCGCCGACTCGTACGCGTAGACGACCGAGCGGTCACCCTGCTCGACCGCCTCGGCGATCGCCGTCAGGCGGTCCCAGGAGCGGTCGACGCCGACGAACGGCACCCCGCGCTGGCTGACCAGGGTCAGGCCGCTGCGCTCGAACCTGGAGTCGTTGACGACGGTGGCCGCGACGCCCGCGTCGGCCAGCCGCTGCAGGACCGTGGGGTGGGGCTGCCACTGCTCGGGGTCGACGCGGTCGTCCCACTTCAGGGTGTTGAGGAATCGCTGCGTGCCGGGGATGCGGCACGTGTAGCCGGCCATCCCGTGCCGGCCGGGCAGCAGGCCCGTGCCGAGGGACGTCAGGCTGACCGACGTGGTGGACGGGATCCCCGCCAGCACGCCCTCGACGTTCGTCAGCGAGGACAGGAACGGAGCGAGCTCGGCGTGCTCACGCAGCAGGTCCAGGCCCAGTCCGTCGACGACCATGACCACGTAGCGGTCGGCCTTCGGCAGGCCCAGGACGTCGGTGAAGCCGGCGACGCCCAGGGCAGCGCCGACCGACGTCATGATCTCGTGGATCCCGGCGCGGGCAGCGGTCATCGGGCGGCGGTGACGGTCGTCGCGGCCGTCAGGGTCCGGGCGAACTCGAGCAGGCCCACGACGGCGGCGCCACCCTCGGCCGCGGCGCTGAGCCGCAACGAGAAGTCGTCGCCGGTCAGCGTTCCGGCGTACCCGTGGTCGGCGTCGCACTCGGGGTCGTCACAGCGTGCCGGCTCGAGCTCGACGCGCGAGACCGCGCCCCACGAGACCGTCAGCAGGGCCTCCTCGAGCTGCTGGGTCTGCGTCGAGACCATCCGGGTGACGACGACACCGGCCACGCGCGACAGCGGGACGGCCTCGACCGAGGTCGAGGTGTACGGCTTGGGCAGCAGGGTGTCGCCGGGGTGCTCGTCGGTGTGGGTGAGCAGCAGACGGGACGGCGTGAGGACCAGCACCGACATGTGCCGGCGGATCTCCTCGCGGTCGAAGGTGGGCTCGTGGTGCACGACGAAGGACTCCACCGGCTCACCGGCCAGGGCGTCCTCGAGGGCGCCGGAGATGATCTCGGGGTAGTAACCGCTGCGCGAGATGGACTCGTACAGGTCCTTCGTCCGGTCCTTGGTCTGGGTCACCGACCCAGCGTATCCGCCGCGGCATCGGGCTGGCTCAGCCGCCGGACGAACCAGTCGCCGCGGCTGTCGGACGACGGGATGACCTTCGCGCGAGCGCTCAGGGCGGTGTAGCCGTCGGGGTTGACCAGCACCGGCTCCAGATCGAGGGAGACGACCTCGGGCAGGTCGTCCTTGAGTGCCGCCAGGCGCAGGACGATGTCCTCGAGCGCACCCACGTCGACCTGCTCGCTGCCCTGGTAGCCGAACAGCAGCGGCGCGGCCCGGATCCCGCTGATCATCGAGCGCGCGTCGACATCGGTCAGCGGCGGGATGCCGTAGCTGCGGTCCTCCAGCAGCTCGCTGGGGGCGCCGGCGATGCCGAACGAGACGAGCGGGCCGAAGAGACGGTCCTCGGTGGCCCGGAAGGCCACCTGCACGCCGTCGGGCGCCGAGCGCTGGACGAAGAAGGTCGTGTCGGCACGCATGCCGCTCCACGTGGTCATCTCGTCCCACGCGATCGCCATGTCGTCGGCGTCGTGGATCCCCCGCCAGACGTGCGCGAGGTCGGGCCGGGCGCGCAGGTGCTCGCTGCCGGCCTTCAGGACGACGTCCCAGCCCAGCTGCTCGCCGGCCGCGATCGCCTCCTCCTTGCTGTGGACGTTGGTCCAGGTCCACAGGTCGATCCCGTAGCAGGACAGCAGGTAGTGCACCTGCTCCGTCGAGAGCACGGCGCCGCGCGGGGCGATCGTGAGCACGTCGCGGATGAGCGCCTTCGCATCGCCGGAGCGGTGCTCGGCGGCGACGTGGTACTCGCCGTGGTCGCGAGCCGCCCACTCGGCGTAGTTGACCGCGCGGGCGAGCGCCTTGACGGCCGCCTCGGGGGCCGCGTAGGAGGGCACGGAGCCGCGTCCGGCGGAGCCGCCCTCGAGGTCGGGGACGCGCAGCAGCACCGGGATGCCCTTGCTGGCCAGGAAGGTCGAGACGATCGGCTTGTCGGACTGCTCGCCGATCGCGGCCAGGACGTTGGCGACCGCGTCGCTGTCGGTGGTGATCGGCGGCGTGTAGACCGCGACCAGGGCGTCGACGTCCGGTCGGGCCAGGGCCGCCTCGATCGCGACCTCGAACTCCTCGGCACCGGCGTTGGCGCCCAGCGGGATCGGGGGCGCGACCTGCAGGCCCTGGGACTTCGCGGCATCGGTGACGATCAGCGCCACGGCGTCGGAGTTGCCGACGACGGCGATGCGGTTGCCGCGCGGCAGCGGCTGGTGGGCCAGCAGCTGGGCGACGTCGAACATCTCGTCGAGGTTGTCGACCTGGATCACGCCGGCCTGGCGGAACATCGCGTCGACGGCCTGCTGCGGCGCCGAGCTGCGGCGCACGGCGTGTCCGACGGGAACACCCTGGGTGGAGCGGCCCGACTTCACGGCCACGACCGGCTTGACCTCCGAGACCCGCCGCGCGAGCCGCGAGAACTTGCGCGGGTTGCCGATGGACTCCAGGTACAGCAGCACCACGTCGGTGCTGTCGTCCTGGTGCCAGTACTGCAGCAGGTCGTTGCCGGACACGTCGGCACGGTTGCCCGCGGAGACGAACGTCGACAGGCCCAGGCCGCGGGCGGCGACGGTCTCGAGGATCGCCGAGCCGAGGGCGCCGGACTGGCAGAAGAACCCCGCGCGTCCGGGCGGCGGCATGGTGGCCGACAGCGAGGCGTTGAGCTGCACGTCGGCGGCGGTGTTGATGATGCCGAGGCAGTTCGGCCCGATCAGGCGCAGGCCGTGGGTGCGGCACAGGTGCAGCAGCTCCTGCTGGCGCGCGCGGCCCTCGGGGCCCTCCTCGGCGAAGCCCGCCGAGATCACGACGAGTCCGTGCACGCCCTTGGCGGCGCAGTCCAGGACGACGTCGTTGACGTGCTCGGCCGGCACCGCGACGATCGCGATCTCGACCTCGCCGGGGATGTCCCGGACGGTCGGGTAGGCGGTCAGGCCCGAGACGGCCTCGGCCTGGGAGTTGACGGCGTAGACCGTGCCGCCGTAGTCGCCCAGCACGAGGTTGCGCACCATCGCCTGGCCGATCGATCCCTGGCGGCGGCTGGCGCCGACGACCGCGACGCTGCGCGCTCCGAAGATGCGGGCGATGGACGCCGCCTCGGCGCGCTGCTCGCGCGAGCGCATGACGCCCAGCGCCGAGTCGGTCGGGTTGATCTCGAAGGTGAGGCGCTGGACGCCGTCCTCGAGGGTGCCGCTGATCGTGTAGCCCATCTCGCGGAAGACCTGGAGCATCCGGACGTTCTCGGGCAGCACCTCGGCGGTGAACTCGGTGAAGCCGCGCTCGCGACCGGCCTGCGCCAGGTGCTCGAGCAGCAGCTGACCGATGCCGCGGCCCTGGTGGGCGTCCTCGACGAGGAAGGCGACCTCGGCCTCGTCCTCAGAGACCGCGTCGTACCGGCCGACGGCGATGATGTCGTCGTGCTGGGTCACCACGAAGGCGACCCGCTGGTGGTGGTCGACGGTGGTGAAACGCGCGATGTCGCGATCCGAGAGACGCGGATACGGCGCGAAGAACCGGAAGTACTTCGACTCGGCCGAGACCCGGTCGTAGAAGGCCACGAACCGGGGAGCATCCTCCGGCACGATCGGGCGGATCTGCGCGACGCGGCCGTCCTTGAGCAGGACATCGGCCTCCCACGCGGGGACGGGATGGGGCACGACGGCCGTCTCCACTGGTTCGGTGCCACTCACGAGCACAAACCTACCGCGCAGGCGGCGGGTCGGTGGCGACCCTGCGACGCGGCGCGGGAGAATGGCCCCCGTGACTGGATCCACTACCGAGACCGCGGACTTCGAGGAGCACATCCTCGACACCGACGTCGGCGACGAGATGCGCTCCAGCTTCCTCGAGTACGCCTACTCGGTGATCTACGCCCGAGCCCTGCCCGACGCGCGTGACGGACTCAAGCCCGTGCAGCGGCGCATCCTCTACACGATGGACGAGATGGGCCTGCGCCACGACCGTCCCCACGTCAAGAGCGCCCGCCCCGTCGGCGAGGTCATGGGCAAGCTGCACCCGCACGGCGACAGCGCGATCTACGACGCGCTGGTCCGCCTCGTCCAGCCGTGGGCGCTGCGCCTGCCGCTGCTGGACGGGCACGGCAACTTCGGCTCGCCCGACGATCCGCCGGCCGCCATGCGTTACACCGAGATCCGCATGGACCGCTCCGCCGAGGCGATGACGGCCTCGCTCGACGAGGACACCGTCGATTTCAAGCCCAACTACGACGGCCGGCTGCAGGAGCCCACGGTGCTCCCGGCGGCGATCCCCCACCTCCTGGTCAACGGCGCCTCGGGCATCGCGGTCGGCATGGCCACCAACATCGCCCCGCACAACCTCATCGAGGTCGTCCAGGCGCTGCGCCACCTGATCGACCACCCGGACGCCGATCTCGACGCCCTCATGCGGTTCGTGCCTGGGCCCGACCTGCCCACGGGCGGCAAGATCGTCGGCCTCGACGGCATCCGCGACGCCTACGCGACGGGCAACGGCTCCTTCAAGATGCGGGCCACCACGCGGGTCGAGAACGTGACGCCGCGCAAGAAGGGCATCATCGTCACCGAGCTGCCCTACAACGTCGGCCCCGAGAAGATCATCGAGTCGATCAAGAAGCTGGTCCAGGCCAAGAAGATCCAGGGCATCTCGGACCTGAAGAACCTCACCGACCGCAAGCACGGCCTGCGCCTGGTCATCGAGATCAAGAACGGCATCGTCCCCGAGGCGCTCCTGGCCCAGCTCTACCGCCAGACGCCACTGGAGTCCTCGTTCGGCATCAACAACGTCGCGCTCGTCGACGGCCAGCCGCGGACCCTCGGCCTGCGCGAGATGCTGACGGTCTACCTCGAGCACCGCATCGACGTCGTCCGGCGCCGCACCACCTACCGTCGCGGCAGGGCGGCCGACCGCCTGCACCTGGTCGACGGACTGATGATCGCCATCCTCGACATCGACGAGGTCATCCAGCTGATCCGCGGGTCCGACAACCGCGGCGAGGCGCGCGGGCGGCTCATGTCCGTGTTCGACCTGTCCGAGCTGCAGGCCGACTACATCCTCGACCTCCAGCTGGGCCGCCTGACCCGCTTCTCGCGCCTCGAACTGGAGAAGGAGGCCGACGAGCTGCGCCGCACCATCGAGGAGCTGGACGCGATCCTGGCCGACGAGCAGGTGCTGCGGGGTCACGTCGGCGACGAGCTGTCCCAGATGGCCCAGCAGTTCGGCACGCCGCGACGCACCGTCCTGCTGGAGTCGGCCGGTGTCCCCGCGCTCGCGGCCGCCGGCGGCTCGCTCGAGGTGCCCGACGACCCGTGCTGGGTCCTGCTCTCCTCGACCGGCCTGGTGGCCCGCACGTCCGACGCCGAGCCGCTCGGCACCCACGGCCGGCGCGCCAAGCACGACACCGTCGTGGCCGCCGTCCGCGCCACCGCGCGCGGCCAGGTCGGCGTCGTCACCTCGGCCGGCACCGTTCACCGCCTCGACGTCATCGACCTGCCGAACCTGCCCCCGACCGCGGACTCGCCGCGGCTGCAGGGTGGGGTCCCGCTGGGCGAGCTGCTGAACCTCGACGGCGACCCGCTCACGCTGATGAACTTCGACGAGGACGTCCCGGGCCTGGCCATGGGCACCCGTGACGGAGTCGTCAAGCGGGTCAAGCCCGACCACCTGACGAACCGGGACTCCTGGGAGCTCATCCGCCTCGAGGACGGCGACCGCGTCGTCGGCGCCGTTCCGCTGGCCACGGGCGACGAGGAGCTCGCGTTCGTCACGTCCGAGGCACAGCTGCTGCACTTCCCGGCCTCCGTCGTGCGACCGCAGGGTCGCAGTGGCGGTGGCGTCGCGGGCATCAAGCTCGGCACGGGCGCCCACGTCGTGGCCTTCGGCGCCGTCTCGGACATCGAGACCGCCCACGTGGTCACCGTCGCGGGCAGCTCATCGGCCCTGCCGGGCACCCAGGCCGGCTCGGTCAAGGTGACTCCCCTGTCGGTCTACCCGGGCAAGGGACGAGGCACCGGCGGTGTCCGCTGCCAGCGCCTGGTCCGCGGTGAGGACGCGCTGGTCTTCGCGTGGGTCGGCGACGGAATGCCGGTCGCGGCGGCCGCGAGCGGCTCCCCCGTCGACCTGCCCGAGGTGGTCGAGAAGCGCGACGCCTCCGGCACTCCGGTGGGCCAGCCGATCGCCGGTGTCTCGGCATCCGCGTCGGACCTGCCGGGTGCCAGAAACGTGTCAGACTGACCAGCGTGTTCTCTCGACTGCTGACCGCCACGCTGCTGAGCAGCACCCTGCTGCTGACCGCTTGCACCGGTGACGACGCCGACTCCGGCGACGCCGCCGAGCGCCTCGACACGGCCGCGCAGGCCCTCACCGAAGCGGAGTCCCTGGACATCTCGCTGGCCACGTCGTCGCTGCCCGACGGCGTGCGCGGACTGCTGTCCGCGAAGGGCGTGGGCGACCACTCCCCCGCCTTCAGCGGCAACGTCAAGATCGTGGCCGGCGGCGCCACGATCGCCGCCGAGGTCATCGCGGTCGACGACAAGGTCTACGCCAAGACCGGCTTCTCGCCGGTGTGGGCGCCGCTCGATCCGAAGAGCCTGGGCGCGCCCGACCCCGCCGACCTGCTCGGCTCCGACGCCGATTCCGGCCTGGCGGGCCTGCTGAAGGTCACCACCGACGTCGAGACCGGCGACAAGTCCCGCGACGGCGACACCGTGCTGACCGAGATCGAGGGCGACATCCCCGGCGACCGGATCGCCGCCCTGATCCCGACGGCCGACCAGAACGAGAGCTTCGACGTCGTCTACCGACTCACCGACGACGACGAGCTGCACGACGCCAAGATCACCGGCCCGTTCTACGGGGACGAGGACGTCACCTACACCGTGGAGCTGCAGCCGCGCGACGAGCCCGCCGACATCACCGCCCCCTGATCCCGTGCCGATGAAGGAGCTCGCGTCGCGCGGGTTGCTGGCGCTCGCGGCGGTGGCGATCGGCTTCGCCGCCGCCGACACGTACGTCGTCGTGCTGGCCCTGCCGGACATGATGACGGCCGCCGGCCTCACGGTCGCCGAGCTGCAGCGCGCCGCGCCCATCATCTCGGGCTTCCTGCTGGGGTACGTCGCCGTGCTCCCGCTGATCGGACGGGTCTCGGACCTGCGCGGACGCGTCCCGGTGCTGACCGGCTGCCTCGTGGTCTTCGCCATCGGATCGGTCATCACGGCCGCCGGGTACGACCTTCCCACCATCGTGCTGGGCCGATTGATCCAGGGCATCGGCGGTGGCGGGCTGATCCCGCCCACGCTGGCCCTGATCGCCGACACCTGGCCGGCCGAGCGCCGCGGGATGCCGCTGGGCATCATCGGCGCCGTCCAGGAGCTGGGCAGCGTCGTCGGCCCGCTCTGGGGCGCCGCGATCCTCGCCTTCGGCACGTGGCACGACATCTTCTGGCTCAACGCCGCCGTCGGGCTGGCCATCGCCGCGGCGATGCTGCGTCACCGGCCGGCGGAGCGCACGCGCCGGGGGTTCGACCTCTGGGGGCTGATCCTGGTCGGGATCGCGTCGGCCTGTCTGCTGCTGGTGATGATGGAACCGGAGTCGCTCACCACCGGCGTGACCAGCGGCCTGGCGTTCCTGCCGGTCACCGGCGACTCGCGCTGGCTCACTCCCCTGGCGCTCGCCGGCTACGCGTTCCTGGTCGCCTTCGTCGTGCGTCAGGCCACCGCGGCCCGCCCGCTGCTCGCCTGGCGTGGCTGGGGCGAGATCGCGCGCGAGACCGACCTGTGGGGCGCCGCGGCACTGACGGTGGCGCTCGGCGCCGTCATCGTGACCTTCGCGAGTGCCGAGCCCGAGCAGGCCGTGCTGGCCGACGACGCCGTCGTGCTGCTGCCGATCGCCGCACTCGCCCTGGCCGCGTTCGTGTGGCGCGGCCGGCGCGCCGCGAACCCGCTGATCCCGCGCGGCTCCCTCACGGCGACGCCCGCGTGGGGGTCGATCGCCGTCTCGTTCTTCGTCGGCGCCGCCCTGATCGCCGCCCTGGTCGACATCCCGTTCTTCGCCCGCCTCACGATCGCCCCGGACGATCAGCTCGAAGCCGCATTGGTGCTCGTGCGGTTCCTGGTCGCCCTGCCCGTCGGCGCCGTGCTGGGCGGGTGGCTGTTGCGCCACGTGCCCGCCGGTCCCCTGACCGCCGCCGCCCTCACCCTGTCGGGCGCCTGCTTCCTGGTGATGGGCTCGTGGGACGCGCAGTCGCTGGAGTCCTTCTCGTCCACCGTCGTGCTGGCCGCGTGTGGCTTCGGCTTCGGCCTGGCGCTCGCGCCGGTGAACGCCGCACTGCTCGAGCACACGGCTGCCGAGGTGCACGGACTGGCCAGCGCTCTGCTCGTCGTCGCTCGCATGGTCGGGATGCTGATCGGCATCTCGGCACTGACCACCATCGGGCTGCGCGCCTTCCGCGGCGCGGTCGCGAAGATCCCCTCGGTCGAGAGCCTGTGCGACGGTGAGTCGACCGCGTGCGGGGCCTACACCAGCGCGATGCGCGACGCCGGGATCGCGCAATTGCAGGCGGTCTTCACCGGCGCGGCCGTCGCCGCCTTCATCGCCGCGGCCCTCGCCCTGCTGTTGCTGCGTCGTCGCGATATTTTTTCCTCATGACCAGCACTTTCGACGATCTTCTCGAGGCAAACCGGCGCTACGCCCAGACCCATGAGGGAGGCTTCGACGGCATCGCCCAGGCCGGCGTCCTCATGGTGACCTGCATGGACTCGCGCATCGATCCCCTGGCGGTGATCGGGCTCAAGCCCGGCGACGCCAAGATCCTGCGCAACCCCGGCGGCCGCGTCACCGACCAGGTCCTCGTGGCGATCGTCCTGGGCGTCTCGTTGCTCAAGGTCGAGCGCGTGGTCGTCATGGAGCACACCCGCTGCGCGATGGCCTCCTCCACGGAGGCCGACGTCAAGGCCAAGATCGGCGAGAAGAGCGGCACCGACGCCTCCTGGATGACGATCGGCGTCATCGAGGACCAGGAGTCCACGGTCCGCGCCGACGTCAACCGGGTGCGCAGCCACCCGCTCGTGCCCGACTCGGTCGAGGTCGGCGGCTTCATCTACGACGTCGACACGGGCCTGATGACGCCCGTCGACTGATCGGGCCGTCCGCGACGCGTCGTGGACGTTCGACCCTGACCGCACGACAGAGCCCCCGTACGTCCGACGTACGGGGGCTCTGTCGTGTCGCGGCGGACCTAGCCGGTCAGGCGTCGATCAGCTCGCTGTCGATCTCGTAGGCGCCCTGGATGATGAACTCCTTGCGCGGCGGCACCTCGTTGCCCATGAGCAGCTCGAAGACCTCGGCCGATGCCTCGGCGTCGTCGACGGTGAGGCGTCGCAGCGTGCGGTGGCGCGGGTCCATCGTGGTCTCGGCCAGCTGGTCGGCATCCATCTCGCCCAGGCCCTTGTAGCGCTGCGGCGCGTCCTTCCAACGGACGTTGCGCTTCTTCAGCTGGGCCAGCGTGCGCTGCAGCTCGGCGTCGGAGTACGTGTAGATGTACTTGTCCTGCCCCTTCTTGGGCGAGACGAGCTCGATGCGGTGCAGCGGCGGCACGGCGGTGTAGACGCGACCGGCCTCGACCATGGGGCGCATGTACCGGAAGAACAGCGTCGCCAGCAGGCAGCGGATGTGGGCGCCGTCGGAGTCGGCGTCGGCCATGAAGATGATGCGTCCGTAGCGGGCGGCGTCGAGGTCGAATGTCCGTCCCGAGCCCGCGCCGACGACCTGGATGATCGACGAGCACTCGGCGTTCTTGAGCATGTCGCCGATGCTGGCCTTCTGGACGTTGAGGATCTTGCCCCGGATCGGCAGCAGCGCCTGGAACTCGGCGTCGCGCGCCGACTTCGCGGTACCGAGGGCCGAGTCGCCCTCCACGATGAACAGCTCGGAGCGCTCGATGTCCGTGCTGCGGCAGTCGGCGAGCTTCGCCGGCAGCGCGCTGGACTCGAGCGCGTTCTTGCGGCGCTGGGCGTCGCGCTGCTGACGAGCCGCCAGCCGCGTGCGAGACGCGCCGACGACCTTCTCCATGACCTGGCGGGCCTTGGCCTTCTGGGCCGTCTTGGTGGTCGTGAGGAAGGCGCTGAGCTCGCGCGTGACGATCTTGTTGACAATGCGGGTGACCGCCGGGGTGCCCAGCACCTCCTTCGTCTGCCCCTCGAACTGCGGCTCGGCGAGGTTGACGGTGACGACGGCGGTGATGCCCTCGAGCACGTCCTCCTTCGAGACGTCCGGATCGCCGTTCTTGAGCAGCCGGGTGTTGCGGAGCACCTCGTTGAAGGTCTTGGTGATGCCGCGCTCGAACCCGGAGACGTGCGTGCCGCCCTTGGGCGTGGCGATGATGTTGACGAACGACTTCATCACCGTGTCGTAGTCCGTGCCCCACCGCAGGGCGATGTCGACGCCCAGGGTCCGCTCGACGTCCTGCGGGGTCATGTGACCCTTGGTGTCGAGCACCGGGACGGTCTCGACGAAGGTGTCCTCGCCCTGGATGCGCAGGACGTCGCACACCGGCGCGTCGGGTGCCAGGAAGTCGCAGAACTCCGAGATGCCGCCCTCGTGGAAGAACTCTTCCTCGCGCGGCTCCTCGCCCCGCTCGTCGCGGATGACGATGCGCAGCCCCGGAACGAGGAAGGAGGTCTGGCGGGCGCGGCCCACGAGATCCTCATAGGAGAACTTCGCGCCCTTGATGAAGATCTGGGGGTCGGCCCAGTAGCGCACGCGGGTACCGGTGCGCGACTTGGCGACCTTGCCGATCTTGCGCAACGTGTTGTCGGGGGTGAAGTCCGCGTCGGCGCCGTCACCGGCGAAGACGCCGGGCGTGCCGCGTCGGAACGACATGGCCCATGTGGCGCCGCCCTTGTCGACCTCGACGTCGAGTCGCTCGGACAGCGCGTTGACGACCGAGGCGCCGACGCCGTGCAGGCCGCCGGTGGCGTTGTAGGACCCGCCGCCGAACTTTCCGCCGGCGTGCAGCTTGGTGTAGACGACCTCGACGCCGGTCAGGCCGGTCTTGGGCTCGATGTCGACCGGGACGCCACGGCCGTCGTCACGGACCTCGACGGATCCGTCGGCGTACAGGATGACGCCGATGTGCGAGCCGTGGCCGCCGAGCGCCTCGTCGACGGAGTTGTCGATGATCTCCCACAGGCAGTGCATGAGCCCACGCGTGTCGGTCGAGCCGATGTACATGCCGGGCCGCTTGCGCACCGCTTCGAGTCCCTCGAGGACGAGCAGATTGCGTGCGTCGTAAGTCGAAATGTCCTGTTCCTCCTGATCAGGTTCCCCACCTGCCACCGTATCGACCCGGACCCATCGGATCGGACGTGACACGCGGCGACCGCGTGGCCGCGCGGATTTGGCTCGATGAGAGAGTATTCATGGTGTAGTTCGACCTACCTTCCCCCCCGACGAAACGAGGACACCGTGAACGCCACAGCCGAGTTCCCCGCCCTCACCTCCGCCGATCGCTGCGACCGTTGCGGTGCGCAGGCCTTTGTCCGCGTCGAGCTCTCCGCCGGCACCGACCTGATGTTCTGCGCCCACCACGCCCGCCAGCACGAGGAGCGGCTGCGTGAGATCGCCGTGACCTACCGGGACGAGAGCGACCGCCTGTCGGTCTGAGTCCCGTCGGGCCCGGCCCGAAGACCCGAGCAACGAGAAAGGCTCGCGGCGCGCATCCCCTCTCGGGGCGCGTACCGCGAGCCGTTCTCGTTGGCTCAGTACTTGAAGGAGCCGTAGGCCTTCGTCTGCGTGACCGAGCGCCAGTGCTCGACGTAGGCGTCGTAGACGTCCGGGTCGGACGTGATCGTCGTGATCTCGTCGCTGGCGACCAGGTTCGAGCCGGTCAGGTTGGCCGATCCCGCGACCGTCACCTTGACCCGCGAGCCGGACTTGGGCCAGCTGCGGCCGTTGGGCAGGCGCTCCTCGGGGTTCAGCTTGTTCGGCTTCAGCTTCGCGTCGATGAGGATCGTCTTGTCGTGGATCTGGGCGTACGCGGCGTCGACCTCGGTGCGCGACGTCTTGAGCACGTCCAGGATCGGCTTGCACACGCGCAGCAGCTGACGGCAGTGCTCGAGGTAGTTCTTCTTGTTGTCGTCCTTGAACCCGACGACCGAGACGCGGCAGCCACCGTTGTTCAGGGCGGCGAGCTTGTACGCCAGCGCGATGCGGCGGTACTTGAAGCGGTTCTCCATCACCCGGATGCGGCACTGCTCGTCCGGGACGATCCGGTTCAGCACGTTCAGGATCGGGTCGCGACCGTTCGTCGGCGTAGCGCGCAGCGGGGACACGTGGATCGCGTAGTTGGACAGGTTCGAGTACAGGACGCCACGGCGCGCGAAGGCGCTCGTGTAGCCGTCACGCGTCGCGGTGCTGTAGCCGTAGCGGCTGTTGCGCTTGGCGATGTAGCGCCCGTAGTCCTTGCCGATGCGGCGCTTGGCCCACATGTCGTTCCAGACCGCACGCATCTGGTACCAGAGCTTCTTGTCGTTGTAGACGGTCGTGCCGTTGTTGTACGTGCGCTCGGCGCTGCGGCCGCCGAAGTTGGTCGAGCCGGTCCACACGACGCCCCGCGCGCGCTTGCCGCTGCGCGTGTAGGTGTCGCTGACCATGACGATCTTGGAGTGCATGAGCGCGCCGTTGACGCGCGAGAGGCAGGCCATGGACTTGCCGTTGGAGCAGGTCTTGAACTTGCCGTACTTCGTCTTGTTGAGCTGCTTCTTCAGCTTGTTCGACGCCGGCGACTGGTGCGCGTTCGGATGGATGAAGCGCACGTTCACGCCGGCCTTGGCGGCCTTGACCAGCTCGCGACCGACCCGGACCGAGTCCTCCATGCGCGAGTTCGCGGCGAAGACCGAGGTGGCCCGCCGCTGGCTCTTGGACTTCATCTTGCCGGCGGGCGTCTGGTAGGACCCGCGAATGAGTCGCTCGAGGTCGTTCAGCAGCGAGTAGTCGCGGTTCGAGCCGCCCTTGTCGAAGTAGGGACGCGAGAAGTTCGCCTCGACCTCGACCGGGTAGCCGGCGCCGTAGGGGCGCTTGTCGGGGGTGGCGGCAGCGGCCACGGCTGCGGGCGCGGCGGCCTGCGGCTGGACGGCCTCGGCCTGGGGCTCGGTGGAGCTGGCCTGGCCCGCGGCCGCGGGCTCGTCGACGCCGAAGGTCGAGCTGGCGGCCACGAGCGGCAGGACGAGTGCGCCGACAGCGGCGACACCCGCGAGTCGAAGCCGGTGACTGACGGACACTGAGGAACTCCCCCGAGAAGACAACGAGACGGTCGCCCCAGACTAACCCATGCTCGCGGGGCTCCCGGGCACCGCGGCGTCGGCCGGTGCGGCGGTGCCCGGTCCCGGACGCGAGTCGGCCCGCGACCGTGAGGTCGCGGGCCGGCTCGGTGGATCCGACTCGACTCAGTCGAGGTAGTCGCGCAGCACCTGCGAGCGCGACGGGTGACGCAGCTTGCTCATCGTCTTGGACTCGATCTGGCGGATGCGCTCGCGCGTGACGCCGTAGACCTTGCCGATCTCGTCGAGCGTCTTGGGCTGACCGTCGGTCAGGCCGAAGCGCATCGACACGACACCGGACTCGCGCTCGCTGAGCGTGTCCAGGACCGCGTGCAGCTGCTCCTGCAGCAGGGTGAACGACACGGCGTCGGCCGGGACGATCGCCTCGGAGTCCTCGATCAGGTCGCCGAACTCGCTGTCGCCGTCCTCACCCAAGGGGGTGTGGAGGCTGATCGGCTCGCGACCGTACTTCTGGACCTCGACGACCTTCTCGGGCGTCATGTCCAGCTCGATGGCCAGTTCCTCGGGGGTGGGCTCGCGACCGAGGTCCTGCAGCATCTGACGCTGGACACGAGCCAGCTTGTTGATGACCTCGACCATGTGCACCGGGATGCGGATGGTGCGGGCCTGGTCGGCCATGGCGCGCGTGATGGCCTGACGGATCCACCACGTGGCGTACGTCGAGAACTTGAAGCCCTTGGTGTAGTCGAACTTCTCGACGGCGCGGATCAGACCGAGGTTGCCCTCCTGGATCAGGTCCAGGAACAGCATGCCGCGGCCGGTGTAGCGCTTGGCCAGCGAGACGACGAGTCGCAGGTTGGCCTCGAGCAGGTGGTTCTTGGCGCGGCGGCCGTCGACGATGATCCACTCGAGCTCCTCGCGGAGCTTGTCGTTGACGCGCTTGGACTTGGCCAGCTTCTCCTCGGCGAACAGGCCCGCCTCGATGCGCTTGGCCAGCTCGACCTCCTCGGCGGCGGTCAGCAGCGCGACCTTGCCGATCAGCTTCAGGTAGTCCTTGACCGGGTCGGCCGTCGCGCCGGCGACGGTCACCTGGACCGCGGGCTCGTCGGTGTCGTCGGCGCTGGAGAGCGTGAAGCTGGCTTCCTCGTCGGCCTTGATCGTCGGGTCGGACGCGAGGTCCTTCTCGAACACCTCGTCGGCGATGTCGGGGAGCACCTTCTTGCCGTCGGCGTCCACCGCCGGGGCGGGCTTCTCCAGCACGTCGGCCAGGTCGATCGCGTCGCCGAGCACGACCTCCTCGGAGATCTTCTTTGCAGCGGCCCTCTTGGCGGGCGCCTTCTTGGCCGGGGCCTTCTTCGCGGGGGCCTTCTTGGCCGCCGCCTTCTTCACCACGGAGCCCGCGTCGTCGTCGCCTGCGGCGCCGGGGGTCTTCTTGGCCGCCTTCGCGGGCGCCTTCTTCGCGGTCGCTGCCTTTGCGGTCTGGGCGGCACGAGTCACCGGGACATCAACCTCACAACGTCGTTTCGGGCATGACAATGAGGCCTGCGGTCAACCTCTGGCACCAGTGTGCCACGGCCCCCCACACGTCCTCGAATCGGTTCAGTGGACGGGCCAGGAGTGCACCGGCTCGCCCTCGCTCATGTGCTCGGCGTAACGCCGGGTCAGCGCGCGCATCGAGTCCGAGACATCGGATCCGCGCGCGTGCAGCCGGTCGAACTGCTCGATCATCCACGTCGAGCCGTTGCGCCCGGTGACGCAGCGGCGCTCGATGATCTGCAGGAACTCATCGATCACGGCCCCGTCGACCCCGCGCTTCTCGAGCCCCACGTGGGCCAGGGGCAGGAGGTGTTCCAGGACCAGCTGGCGCACCGGCACGGTCCCGATGCCGGGCCAGAACGCCTCTGCCTCGATCCCGGCGACGGCCGCATCGTGGAACCCCTGCTCGGCGGCCTTGAAGGGCAGCTGGCTCCAGACCGGCCTCTCCTGCTCGGTCAGCGCCGTCACGAGACCGTAGAACAGCGCGGCATTCGCGACCGTGTCCTTGACGGTGGGGCCGGCCGGCAGCAGCCGGTTCTCGACCCGCAGGTGCGGCTTGCCGTCGACCACGTCGTAGATCGGCCGGTTCCAGCGCCAGATCGTGCCGTTGTGCAGCCGCAGCTCGGGCAGCGCCGGGATCCGGCCCGCCTCGATCTCGGCCACGGGGTCCTCGTCCTCGACGATCGGCAGCAACGCCGGGAAGTACCGCGAGTTCTCCTCGAACAGGTCGAACACCGAGGTGATCCAGCGCTCGCCGAACCACACCCGGGGGCGGACGCCCTGGACCTTCAGCTCGGCGGTGCGGGTGTCGGTCGCCTGCTCGAACAGGGCGATGCGCGTCTCGTGCCACAGCCGCTTGCCCAGGAAGAACGGCGAGTTGGCGCCCACGGCGATCTGCACGCCGGCGATCGCCTGGGCCGCGTTCCAGGTCGGGGCGAACTCGTCGGGCTCGACCTGCAGGTGCAGTTGCGTGCTGGTGCACGCGGCCTCGGCGATGATCGTGTCGATCGTCGTGCGCAGGCGCTGGACGCCGTTGATGACGATGTGGATGTCCTCGCCGCGCGCGGTCAGGATCTGGTCGGACAACAGGTGGTAGCGCGGATTGGTCGAGATCGCCTCACGCGTGAGGTGCTGCGAGTCCAGGCTGGGCAGGATGCCGATCATCAGCATCTCGGTGCCGATGCCGCGCGCCTTGTCCTGGGCGGTGTTGAGGTCGTCGCGCATCCGGTCGGCCATCGAGGCCAGTCCGCCGCCCGCCACCGGGGAGGGCGGGACGTTGATCTCGACGTTGAACTGCCCGAGCTCGGTCTGGAAGTCCTCGGTCGCGATCACGTCGAGCGTCTCGGAGTTGCGCAGGGCGGGGTCGCCGAGCTCGTCGATCAGGTTGAACTCGATCTCGATCCCGACGTGGGGATCGGGCACCGAGAAGTCCTGTTGCCCCAGCATCGCGGCCAGCACATCGAGGTTCCGGCGCACCTTCGCGCGGTAGCGTGCGCGGTCCTCACCGGTGAACTCGCGGGCTTCGACGTCTTGTCCCATGGAGACACCCTAGGACGGATCAGGCCGTCACATCAGCCTGAGCCCACCGGTCAGGATGGACGCCCGCCTCGAGCACGTCCTGGAGCAGCAGACCCATGCGATATCGAGGCTCCAGACGCAGTGCGCGGTCCAGCGCGACGAGGGCGCGCGCGCCGTCGCCCATCTGCCAGGCGGCGAATCCCGCGAGGCACAACGGCGCCGGCGCGAAGTCCGGTGACGCCACACGCGAGACCGCCGCCCAGAGCCGGTGCATCCCGCGCGCGTTGGCCCGGCCGATCCCCACCCACACGGCGTCCCGCACGTTCATCGACGACGTCAGGACCGCGAGCTCGACCAGATCCGCCTCCCCGAGGTCCGCCCCGTCGAGGCCTCGTTCGACGAGCCGGGCGACCCGCTCGCGCTCGGACGCGAGGAAGCTCGCCGGGGCGGTCGTCGTGGCGCGTTCGAGGAAGCGCTCCAACGCGGCGTCGTGGGCACGATCGAGTCGTTCCTCGTCCTGCTCGGCCGGCGGCGCCACCTCGTCCGCGAGCGCGGACCGGTCGGCCAGGATCACCTGACCCTGGGCGACGGCGCGGACGATCGCCTCGTGGTGACGGTCGAGGGCGTAGGGCTCCCCCTCGGCGGGGTGGCCCGGCGTCGCGGACCAGACCCGGCGGTCGTCGGCCCACAGCACCAGCCACGCGCGACCCGGGGGCAGTGCGTCACGCAGGGCCGTGACCATGAGACGCGCCCGCTCGACGTTGTCGGACAGGGCGAACAGGAAGAATCCCTCCCGTCCGTGGCGCACGAGGTGCTCGGCGAGCCCGGCCGCGAGGGCCTCCTCGTCGCCGGGCAGCGGCAGGTCGTGGCGCAGGCGGAACCCGAACCGGCACGTCGGCCCGGACACCGCCAGGCCGATCACGCACTCGCGGGGCACGAAGCCGAACAGCGTGGGCAGGGCGTTCATGAGGTCGTCGAAGGAGTCGACCCGGAACATGTCGTCGTCGGTCATGCCCCGAGCCTCGCCCTCGCGGGACCCGGGCAGAAGCCACCGGCGGCCCACTGTGGACGAGGCCCGACCCGGCTCCCGCGTTGTGGACCGTCAGCCGACGCGACGGCGCCGGCGAGCTCCCCACCACGCGGTGGCGGCCACCAGCAGCGTGAAGCCCACCACCGCGACCACGACATCGCGTCCGTCCGCCCCGGCCGGGACGTCCTGCGGCACCGTCACCGTCATCGCCGGGTCGACCGTCTCGGCGGAGGCCGTGAAGTCCGGGGTGGACCGGGAACCGGACATACCGTCACCGCATCGCTGCTCGGCCACGAGCGTGACCCGCTCCCCCGCCGCCGCGCCGATCCGCGACGTGAGGAGGAACTCGGCCACCTGCCGCGGCGGCAGCCCCGGGCCGGTGAAGTCGACGCGCCGACCGTCCAGGACGCCGTCCCAGCCGTCGGGCGCGGTCGCGCTGATCACCGCCGAGCTCTCCGGGACCTGCAGTGTCAGCCCGGTCGTCGGGGCCTCGCCGCACCCGTCCTCGACCGCGACGACCAGGACGACGGTCCCGTCCCCCTGGGGCACGACGGCGTCGACCGTCGCGTCGGCCGTCGCGGGAGACGCGCCCGCGAACAGCACGAGCGGCAGGGCGACGAGCACGCTCGCGAGCCGGCGCACCGTGCGAGAGCTCATGGGATCTCCACCTCTCCCGAGACGACGGGCTCCGTGTATCGATCGATCCGCACCGCGACCGACACCCGCCACGCCCCGGCGAGCGGGAGGTCGGCGGTGGTCTGCCAGTGCCCGGCCCGGGTCTTCGTCAGCGTCCGGTTGAGGGGGCCCACCTCGGCCTCCGCCAGGGCCAGTTGAAGACGGGGCGCATCCGCGACGTCCACCACGGCGCCGTCCGAGTCCGTCAGCGAGACCTGGATCGCGTTGGTCCCGCGCCGGGCCGGGGTGACCACGACGGTCACCCGGTGGGAGTCGTCGAGGTCGAGCTCGAGGCGCTGCACCGTCGACACGTCCGTGACGATCGTGTCGGCACGCGCGGGCGGCGTCTGGCCCACGAGCACGCCCGTGGCCATCAGCACGCCGGCGACGACCAGCACCTCGAAGGTCACGGTGCGGCGCAGGACGGTGGTCGCGTCCCCGGCCTCGCGGCCGGCCAGGCGACGGACCAGGACGAAGCGGTTCCACGCGGCCACCGCGACGACCGGCAGCAGCAAGAGCGCCTTCACCAGCACGGCTCGGCCGTAGCCGGTCTGCCACAGCGCGGGCAACGAGTCGGCCACCCGCCAGTAGAGGACGATCCCGGCTGCGACGAGCGCCACCAGCACGAGGCCGGCGACGGCCGAGAACCGCGCGATCGTCGTGACGCGGTCGCCGACCCGCAGAGCGGAGCCCGCGGCCAGGACGACGGCCAGGCCCACGAGCCCGCCCCACCACACGGCTGCGGCGCTCACATGGACCAGATCGGCAGCCAGCACGAGCCAGGACGGCCCGTAGCTGCGGGTGTGGCCCACCGGCAGCAGCGAGGCGACGGCCAGCGCCACGCCCGCTGCCGCGATGACCGGCCGACGCCGCCGGCCCACGAGCGCGAGGGCGACACCGAGAGCCACCATCAGCACGGCCAGGCCCGCCGAGGACGTGAGCCCGTCACGCCACGCCTCGGGACCCCACGCCGAGGCGAGGGTCCGGCCGGACTCCCAGGAGGAGGTCAGGGGCGCGAGCAGGAGCGTCGAGACCGCGGCGAGCCCGGCGAACACCTGGGGTCGCCGCACGGGTGCGGCGCTCGACCAGCGGCTGCCGGCGCACCGGCGTGGGGGCGATGAACAGGAAGAACACCACGATCCCGGCCAGGCCGAGGACGCCCGCGTACCGCAGCGCCTCGACCGTCGTGCGCACCACGGAGAGCTCGCGCTCGGCCTGCGAGTCCGGGACCCCGATCGCTCCGGGGGTGGCCTGCCCCACCGCGAACGTGAAGCCACCCGTCACGGGGTGGGAGTCCGCCGACACGACGCGCCACGTCACGACGTGGGTACCCCGCGGCAGGGGCTGCGCGGGCCGGATCGTCAGGACTCGGTCACTGACGGAGAACTCCGCCTCGGTCGGCTTCCCCGTCGCGTCCAGGACCGCGTTGCCCGTGCCGCCCAGCGTGACCGGCTCGGTGAACGTCACCGTCAGCTGACTCGGCGGCGTGGTCAGGACCTGACCGTCGGCGGGGGTGCTCCCGATCGGCGAGGCGTGGCCGAACGCCGCAGCGGGCCACATCACGACGAGCAGGAGGAGCCCGGAGAGCACGGCGGTGAGCCGTGCCCTCCGGGCCGGAGCGGGGTGGTTCACCCGCGGTTCCGCGTCCGTCCGAGTGCGACACCGCCGGCGACCAGTCCGAGGGCGCCGAGCGCGACGCCGGTCCAGCCCAGGGCGTCGGAGCCGGTGCCCGCCTCAGCGGGCTCGTCCTGCGCCTTCGCGTCGCCGTGACCGTGGCCGTCGCCCTCGGCCGCGGTCGTCACGACGAAGGGAGCCGGCGACTCGGGCTCGTCCTGACCCTCCTCGTAGGTCTGGGTCCACGCGGTCTCACCCTCCTCGCAGGTCTGGATGACCGGGAAGACGAGCTTCTCGCCCTCCTTCTCGGGCAGCGGCAGCTGCAGCGCGATGGTGTCGCGCAGGCCGTCGGCCAGCGGCGTCCGCGCCGTGTAGACGACCTCGGCGACCCGCTCGGTCTGCTCGCTGCCGTGGCCGTCGGAGGCGGGCGACTCGAGCTTCTCCATCGTCTTCTCGACGGTCCAGTTCGGGTTCACCGTGGGGGTGACGGACAGCACCTGCTCGGGCAGCTGGACGGCGAGTCGGGTCGTCGGCGAGGTGCCGCACCCGTGGCCGACCGAGAAGGTCAGGACCGCGTACGACCCGGCGGCCGTCGACGACGGGGTGACCGAGACGTGGGCCGAGGCGGCACCCGCCGCGGCGACGACGAGGGCCGAGGAGCCGAGGGTGAGCGCCGCCGTGCGGGCAGCGTGATGAGCGAAGGACATGTTCTTCTCCTGGTTCGGGACCGCCCGGACGGGCGGGACTGGATCACCGGCAGGCGCCGGCGACCGGGGCGAGGTCGACCCGGGAGAAGGGAGGGCCGCGCCGCACCAGGGCGTGGTCGAGAAGATCGGTCCGCAGCACCGGCTCGGCGCCACGGCGAGGGACGGGAGCCGACACCGGCCGGCGGGACAGCCGCACGGGACGCAGGACGAACGAGACCCGCGCCCACCACGACCACCAGAGCCGCTCGGCGGCATCGATGCCGACGGCCACCACCACGAGGCCCGCGAGGTGCGCGGCGAGCATCGCCGGCGTCGCCGGCACGACCTGGTGACCGTGCACGTAACCGGACACCAGGTGGACCCCGAGCTGTGGAAGGGCGAGCAGGACGAGTGCCCACCCGAAGCCGATCCGGCGGGCGGCAGCCCACCAGGCCAGCGCCGAACCGGCCGCGACGACCGGGACGAGCGCGACGACGGACGGGGCCTCACCGCTGCCCATCACGTGGGCGGCGACGGCCATGAGAGTCGCCCACAGGCTCACCGCTGCGGCGCGCACGAGGCGCGCGAACGGAGCTCCGGGGGCTGACACGGACGTCAGCGTACGACCTGCGCACCCCGACTCCGGCAGCGGTGACCAGATGTTTACACGGTCGTCACCGGCCCCCGGTGGCCCGGCGGCCGACCCGCTGCGAGCGACGTGCGTCGTCCGTCGCGGCGCCGTGACTGCAATCACAGCAGATTCTCATTCGGTGTCTCATTCACCGTCGCGACACCTTCACACCCGAGCCGTTCTCGTAACCATCCGGTTCCCGCGGAGAACACCACCCGAAACGCGCCGCGTCCAGATTGAGCCGCGAATCGACTCCCCCGCCAAAGGAACTTCCCCGATGACTGTCACCCGAGTCCTGTCCCACCTCACGGCCGCAGCAGTGGCCGCGACCACGCTGGCCCTGCCCGCCGCGGCCGCGCACGCGGAGGCCACCGGCGTGATCAAGGGCACCGTCCTCGAGACCGGCCATGTGATCGCCCCCAGCCTCGACGTCTCGCTCTACAAGACGAGCGGCGAGTTCGTGAAGGCCACCGTGACCGACTCCTCCGCCGGAGCGTACGAGTTCCGTGGCATCGAGCCCGGCTCGTACGTCATCTGGTTCGAGAACCAGAACGAGGCGGTCCAGGAGTGGTACGACAACCAGCCCGACCAGGACCACGCCACCCCCATCTCGCTCGCGGCCGGTCAGACCTACGTCGCCGACGCCTACCTGACCCAGATCAGCGAGAACCTCGTCCGGCCGACGATCACCGGCACGCCCACGGTGGGCTCGACGCTCTCGGCCGCCCGCGGCACCTGGTTCCCCACGATCGGCGTGGACTTCGGCTACCAGTGGCTGCGCAACGGCACCCCGATCGATGGAGCGACGGCGTCCACCTACCGCCTGCGTGACGTCGACTCGGGCCAGGCGATCTCGGTCCGCGTCATCGCCACCGTCCAGGGTGCCCAGGAATCGGCCACGAGCACCCCCACCGCCCCGGTCACCGGCGGGACCCCCGCCGTCCCGGTCGTCGCGAACTCCGTGAAGCCCTCGATCACCGGGTCGGTCGTCGCGGGCTCCGTGCTGACGGCCACCACCGGCACGTGGTCGCCCGCGGACGCCTCCGTCACGCTGCAGTGGCTGCGCGGGGACGTCGTCGTCGGCAGCGGCTCGAGCTACCGCACCACGGTCGACGACATCGGCTCCGGACTGCGCGTGCGCGCCGTCGCGGCCAAGGCCGGCTGGACGTCGGCCATCGCCGAGTCCGAGGTGTTCGGGCCCATCACCACGCCGGCCCCGGTGCTCAGCGCGCCGGTCAACACGGTGAAGCCCACCGTCTCGGGCACGCCGCGCGTCGGCAGCACCGTCACGGCGAGCACGGGCTCCTGGAGCACCTCGGCCCGCCACACGTACCGCTGGACCCGCAACGGCAAGACCATCCCCCGTGCGACCGCACGCACCTACCGGCTCACGGCCGCCGACGCCGGAACCCGGATCGCCGTGGTCGTGACCGCGACCAGCACCGGCGGGACGAGCAGCGCCACGAGCGCCGTCCGCACCGTCGCCAAGGCCACCGCCAAGGTCAAGGCCACCGCGAAGTCGACGGCCAAGGGTCGCCTGAAGGTCACCGCCAAGGTCACCTCCGCGGGCGCCCGGACCGGCCGCGTGACCATCACGGTCAAGGTCGGCGGCAAGACCAAGGTCAAGCGCACGACCTTGAAGAAGGGCACGCGCACCGTCACCGTCACCGGCCTGCGCAAGGGCCGGGCGACCGTCCGCGTCGTGTACGCCGGCGACGCCTCGACCGCCGGCGCGACGACCTCGAAGAAGGCCACCGTGCGCTGACTCCCCGGCGGCTCGCCGCCCACCCAGACCTCGGCCCGCCGTCCCTCGCCGGCGGACCGAGGGACCGGCACCACCCGGTCCCGACGGCTCCGGTCCCTCCGGCGCCGATCACTTCCAGCCCCACAAGGAGACCATGTGAATGCGTCACAGCGCGTGCCCTGGAGGACACGCAGAGTCGCCGTCGCTGCCCTCGCCCTCGGACTGACTGCTGCCGCCACGACCTACGTCATGGCCCAGCAGGACGTCAGCGGCACCGACTCCGGCACCAGCACGAAGTTCAGCGTCGTCGGCGACGGCGAACTGCCCACCAAGAAGCCCACCCTCGGCCAGAGCCGCGCCGCGCTCTCGGCCGACGAGACCGGCTATGCCATTCACCTGGCCTCCACCGACGCCAGCGTCCCCTCCGACGCCACCGACGTCCGTGGCAAGCCCGGCCCGGAGTTCCTCTATGCGGATCTGCCTGACGTCGGTGAGGACTTCAGCGGCCGCAAGGCCGTCGTGGCCCTGTACGACTACACGCACGACGTGGCCTACGACCAGATCGTCGATCTGGCCGCCGGCAAGGTCATCGACTCGAAGAAGTCGGACCGGGCCCAGCCGCCGACCTCGTCCACCGAGGCGGACCTGGCGATGAAGATCGCGGTCGAGTCCGACGCCGACCTGGCCTTCAAGTCCGAGTTCGAGGAGAACATGGGCGTCCCGCTCATCGATCCCGACCAGGTCGACTACGTCGCCGGCGCCTGGGTCTTCAACAAGACCACGAGCAAGGGCAAGGAGTGCGGTGAGGACCGTTGCGCCCAGCTCATGGTCTCGACTGCATCCGGGGTGTACCTCAACACCTTCGACTTCGTCGTGAACCTGTCCACCCAGAAGATCGTCCGCACCCAGTGAGCAGGGAGAGAAGTCCGATGCGCAAGAAGACACTGACGCGGATCGTCGCCGCCGGCGCGACCGCACTGATGACGGCGGGGCTGATCTCGGCCCAGCCCTCGACGGCGAGCGCCGCCGAGGACACGCCGCTGGCGTGTGCCGACAGCCTCGTCACCAAGAAGCTCGAGAACGGCTCCAGCTGGCGGATGTGCGCGCGCATCCACCCGATCAAGGGCCTCATCCTCGAGCAGATCGAGTTCAAGCCGGCCACCGGCGAGTACGAGTACGCCGGGTACAAGCGGGTCCTGGACCAGCTGAACATCGCCCAGCTGAACGTGCCCTACGACACCGGTCACGTCCAGTACAACGACATCACCTCCTACGGGTTCGGCAAGCAGTACCTGCAGTCGCAGGGTCCCGAGGTGTGCACGGGCGAGGCCCTCGACGTGGAGCAGTCCTTCACGTACAGCGGCCAGCTGGTCGAGCGGACCATCCCGGGCATCTGCGTGCAGGAGGACCCGACGGGCCTCATGACCCACGCGCAGGAGACCCAGATCGGCGGCGGCACGCTGTACGCCGACCAGGGAACGGCCCTCGCGGTCTCGTCGATCTCCAAGATCAGCTGGTACGAGTACCAGCAGCGGGTCGTGTTCGACGACCACGGCCAGATCGAGGTCGGCCTCGGCGCCACGGGCGACATCGCCCCGGGCTGGGCCTCCGACAGCGCGAACCAGTTCTTCGGCAACAACCCGAAGACCGGCTGGCCGCTGTCGGGCAAGTCGACCGTGACGTCCACGGCCGGCGGTGAGACCACGACCAAGGAGATCCAGTCCTACGCGGGCTCGCACTGGCACAACGCCATGTACAAGGTCGACTTCGGCATCGACAAGGGCGAGAAGCAGACCGTCGAGCAGTGGGACTTCAGCAGCCCCGGCAACGGTGTGCGCGCCCCGATCGTCGAGGGCACGGGCACCGTCAAGAGCTCGGCGTTCACGTCGGTCGAGAACGAGGACCACGACCAGCTCAGCTGGTGGCGCGTCCTGAACCCGAACAGCAAGAACAAGGACGGGCACGCCCGCTCCTACGAGATCGTGAACAACAACACGGCGAACCTGCTGATGCCGGACTGGTCGCCGTCGGTGACGTTCACGAACTACCGCGCGTGCGAGGAGTACGGCTCGGACAACCTCAATGCGGGCTGCCCGAACCAGAGCATCCTGGACTACGTCAAGAACGACACGCACGAGCTGACCGATCCGGTCGCGTGGGTCAACGTCGGGTTCCACCACACGGACAAGGACGAGGACCAGTCGCCGATGCCGATCCACTGGCAGAAGTTCCAGCTGGTGCCGCGTGACTTCTTCGCCCAGAAGCCGACCGTCAAGGATGCGCGCAAGTGCATCAACGGCCCGTTCTCCTCGGTGAACGCGGTGACCAAGCCGTGCACGCCGGAGAACACGGTCGCGCCGAAGATCAGCGACAAGGCCGACGGCACCGCCGCGGTCGTGCCGGCGGTCGGCAAGACCCTGACGGCCAGCGCGGGCACGTGGCGCAGCGCCGCTCAGCGTCTGACGTACGCGTACACCTGGTTCCGCAACGGCGAGGCCGTGTCGACCGGTCAGGACTACACCCTGTCCGAGGCCGACATGAACGCGTCGATCACGGTCAAGGTCAACGCCTCGGCAGCGGGCTTCCCCTCGAACGTGGCCGAATCGGCCCCGGTCGTGTGGGGCACCCCGCCGCCGGTTCCGTCCGAGGAGCCGAGCACGGCCCCGACGACGGCGCCGACCACCGCCCCGACCACGGCGCCCACCACGGCTCCGACGACCCGCCCGACGACCGCTCCGGTCGTCAAGAAGGCGTCGAAGCTCGCGGTGAAGCTGTCGAAGACGACGGTGAAGCCGGGCAAGAAGAACAAGGTCGCCGTCTCGGTGACCGTCGGTGGCAAGCCCGTCTCGGGCAAGGTCAAGGTGACGGTCAACGGCAAGGTCCGCACGCTGACGCTCAAGGGCGGCAAGGCGTACCTGACGTGGACGGCCCCGAAGAAGGTGAAGACCTACACGGTGAAGGTGTCCTACGCGGGCAGCAGCACGGTGAAGGCCGCCAGCACGACGGTGAAGTACAAGGTCAAGAAGTGACCTTGCGCTGATCCACGGACCGGGGCGTCGCCCGCCGGCGGCGCCCCGGTCCCCCACCCCACGCCCAGCGTGGAACCGCATCACCCCGAGGGAGCCCCATGCGCACGAACGTCCTCCGCCCGGCCGCCCTGGCCCTGGCCGCCCTGGCCCTGGCCGCCTGCGGCGCCCAGCCCCAGCAGGTGGCGCTCGGCGGCACGAAGGCCGCCGACACCGCCGCGCAGCGCGGGACGGTCGAGCGACCGTGGGGCACCGTGAAGACCTTCCCCCGCCTGCAGAAGGCCGAGCCGCCGAGCGCGGCCGACGTGACCTTCGCGCGGGACATGATCATGCACCACCGCCAGGCGGTCGAGCTGTCCGAGAACGTGCGCAGCCACCGCGGCGTGGACGCCCGGATCGGCTCCGCGGCGCGGTTCATCATCCAGGACCAGAAGAACGAGATCACGACCATGCGGGCGTGGCTCCAGGCCTGGCAGGACTCGGCCGGCGCCGCGAGCCAGGAGCACGACCACGACACGGGGACGATGCCCGGCATGCTGAAGCAGGCGCGCGTCGACGAGATCGCGACGCTCGACCGCCCCGAGGCGGAGGTGGCGTTCCTCGTCGCGATGATCGAGCACCACGAGGGCGCCATCGCGATGTCGCAGGACTACCTGCCCGAGCAGACCAACGCCTTCGTCCGCAGCACCGCCACCCACATCATCGGCGAGCAGACCACCGAGATCGCCTACATGAAGAACCTCCTCGACGAGCGGTGCGGCCCGAAGGGTCCCGCGACGTGCCCCCGCGGCTGAGCCTGAGCCGTCCCCGGCACGCGGGCTGGTGGGCCGGCGCCGCGGCCGCCGCGATCGTCGCCGGGTCGCTCGCGACCGGCGTCGTCGGGCACGCGACGGTCACGTCGCCGTCGATGGCGCCGACCCATGCGACCGGCAGCTCGGTGCTGACCACGAGGATCGGCGTGGGCTCGGTCGGCCCCGGCGACGTCGTGGTGTTCGACGTCCCGCCATCGTGGCGCGCCGCCGAGCGCGAGCGCGCCGGACAGGCCGCCGACGCCGGTGGCGGCGACGCGATGGTCAAGCGCCTGATCGGCCTCCCGGGCGACCGCATCACCTGCTGTGCACCGGGCGGGCTGCTGATGCGCAACGGCAGCCTCCTCGAGGAGCCGTACCTGGCGGAGCCGCCCGGCGACCTGCTGAACACGACCTACGACGTCACCGTCCCGGCCGGCCACGCCTGGGTGCTGGGCGACAACCGCCGCCGCTCGTTCGACTCGCGCGCCATGCACGCGCGCACCGGCGCCTCGGGGTTCCTGCCGCTCTCGGCGATCCGGGCCCGGGTCCTGTTCGGCTGGCCCTGAGACCAGCCGGGCTCAGTCCTCCGGATCGGGACTCGCCGGGCCCATCGCCCCGGCGAGGTCGCGCACGCGCTGGCCCAGCGCGAAGCCGGACAGGTCCGGGCTGCGGACGAGGTACTCCTGCTGGACGAGGTGCTTGAGGATCCGGTACGCCGTCGCACGCGGCATCTGCAGGTTCTCGGCGATCTCGCGCGCCGACACCCCCGCGCCCGACCGCGCCACCTCCTCCAGGATCGAGAAGGCGTTGTCCACCGCTCCGGGCTCGCGGCCGCGGAAGGGCGTGGGCGGGACCTTGGTCGACGGATCGGTCATGCCGGTGCTCATGCGCCCAACAGGTCCGTGCGGATGGTCTCGTCATGGATGCCCATGCGACGCAGGGCCCGGCGACGGTGCGCCCTCAGCCAGCAGAACCACAGCCCGCCGAAGACGAGGGTGCCTCCCGCCAGCGCCAGCCCCGAGGGATCGCCGTCGCGGACGTCCCGCACGGTGTCGACGACGGCCAGCGCGAGGGTCAGCAGGACGGCCGCGACGGCGAGGGCCACCGGGCCGGGGGTCAGCTCGTCGAGGCGGCTCAGGAACACCGGCAGCGACAGGGCGACGAGGGCGTAGGCGATGAACAGGACGAACACCGCGGACTGCAGCAGTGCCGTCGAGAGCGGCCCCACCTCCCGGCCGGCGAGCAACGTGACGGTGGCCGGGGCGATCGCGAACGGGGCGATCGCGAGCAGCGCACCGACCGGAGAGGCCCACCGCGGATGCGTGCGGCCCAGCGCCGCCGGCAGGATGCCCTCGCGGGCGAAGGAGAAGACGACCCGCGCGAGGGCGTTCCAGGCGCCCAGCGTCAGCGCCAGGAACGAGACGGCCAGCAGCGAGCTGAGGACCACGTCCGCGACGTGGGCGTCCACCGTGTCGGGGAACCAGCGCTGCGCCGGTCCGCGTGCATGACCGGGAGCAGGGACCAGGGTGCTGGCGGCCAGGAAGCTGACGACGTAGAGCGCCGCCGCGACGAGCACGGCTCCCGTCATGGCCCGCGGGACACTCCAGAACGGGCGCTCGGCCTCGCTGGCCAGCGCGGCCGACGCCTCGAACCCCACCGTGATCCCCAGGACGATCGTGGCGCCCAGGATGATGCGCCACGGGTCGGCCCCCTCGAGGGACAGGATGGCCGGCGACGGCAGGCCCTCGCGGCTGATCGCGAGGGACACGAGGCACAGCAGTCCCATCACCAGTGCCGACTCGACCACGAACGCCAGCCGGGTCGCGACGCGGACGCCGCGGATGGAGACGAGGAGGCAGAACACCAGGGCGACGACGCCGATCCACCACTGCGGCCAGGGCCCGACACCGGGCTCGCCCGCCGAGGTCGAGGCGACGGCCTCGCTCGACCTGCGGATGGTCTGGGAGACGCCGAACGCCACGAGGATCCCGTAGCCCAGCAGCATCGACGTGCCGACGAGGAGGCCCGGGAACGGCCCCAGCGACCGGGTGACCCACGTGTACATCGATCCCGCGGCGGCGATCCGGGTCGCGAACTGCGAGAAGACGCCGGCGAGCATCAGGGCGAGCGCGAAGCCGAGTACGGCACTGAGCCAGGCGCCGGGTCCGACGACGCCCATGAGGACGAACGGGACGCTCAGCGCGCTCGCCGCCGGGGCGATGACGGCCACCGACAGCCCAGCCAGGTCTCCGGCCAGCACCGAGCGCCGGTCCAGTCCCACGAGGTCGGACTCGGCGCGCACCTGCGGCACGGCAGGCGGGTGCGCAATGGCCTGCTCGAGCGCGGGGACACCGGGCGGTCGCTTCATGGCGTCGCCACCCTAGGGACGCGGCGTGTCGTGGCTGTTACGCCGCGGTGTCGCCGGGCGAACAGCATGAGCGTGGGCGCGACCGGCGACAATGGGCCCATGCGTCCGACCACCTCGATCCTGCACCTGGATCTGGACGCCTTCTTCGCGTCGGTCGAGCAGCGCGACAAGCCGTCCCTGCGCGGCAAGCCCGTGATCGTCGGCGGCATCGGCCAGCGCGGCGTGGTCTCGACGGCCTCCTACGAGGCGCGCCGCTACGGCGTCCGCTCGGCGATGAGCATGGCCGAGGCGCGCTCGCGGTGTCCGCACGCCGCGTTCCTGTCCGGCCGCTTCGACGCCTACCGGGCCGCGTCGGCCGTCGTGATGGAGCGGTTGCGGCGCCTCTCCCCCGCCGTCGAGCCGCTGTCCCTGGACGAGGCGTTCGTCGACCTCGCCGCGGATCCGGACTTCGACCCCGCGTCCGTGCCCGACCTGGTGGACCGGCTGCGAGGCGACGTGGCCGAGCTGACCGGCGGCCTGACGGCCTCCGTCGGGGTCGCCACGTCCAAGCTCATGGCCAAGATCGCCACCGAGATCGACAAGCCCGACGGCTCGTTCATCGTCGCGCCGGGCGCCGAGCGCGACCTGCTGGAGCCGATGCCGGTCACCGTCATCGCCGGCGTCGGGCCTGCCACCGCCGCCCGGCTGCACCACGTCGGGATCTCCCGCGTGGGCGACGTCTGGCGTCATTCCGAGACCGAGCTGGTCGACCTGCTCGGGCAGGCCGCCGGGACCTCGCTGCACCGGCTGTCCCGCGGCATCGACGACCGGTCGGTCAGCTCGCACCGCGAGAACAAGTCCGTCAGCACCGAGGACACGTTCGAGACCGACATCGTCGACCGCGGCGAGCTGGGCCTGATCTGCGACGCCCTGGCCCGGCGCACGGCCGAGCGCCTGCGCAAGGCGGGACTGTCGGGCCGGACCGTCACCCTCAAGGTCCGCTATCACGACTTCACGACGCACACGCGGTCCACGACCCTGCCCGGGCCGACCGACCAGACCCGGCTCATCGTGGCCACCGCCCGGCGGCTGCTCGACGCGACCGACACCGGCGGCGGCCTGCGCCTGCTCGGTGTGGGCGTCAGCGGCCTGGCCGACTGGGTCCAGGACGACCTGTTCGCCGAGGAGTCCGACGACGAGCCCGAGTCCGTGACGGAGGCGCCCCGCCTGCCCGCCGACCCGCCGCGCGCGCACGAGTGGTCGCCCGGCATGGACGTGCACCACGACGAGTACGGCGACGGGTGGGTCTGGGGCCGCGGGCTCGGCCTGGTGACGGTGCGCTTCGAGACCCGTCACACACCCGTCGGGCCGGTCCGCACCCTGCGCGCGGACGACCCCGCCCTGACACCCGGGCATCGTGAGTCGCCGTCGCCGGTGGCCGGTACGGTCGAGGAATGACCGACGTCCCCCGCGCCCCTCGCCGTCCCCACGAGCGCACGCACCACGGCGACACCGTGATCGACCCGTACGAGTGGCTGCGCGACAAGGACGACCCCGAGACGATCGCCTACCTCGAGGCCGAGAACGCCTGGGCCGAGGACACGACCTCGCACCTCGCCGACCTGCGCGAGCAGATCTTCACCGAGATCAAGGACCGGACGCTCGAGAGCGACATGTCGGTCCCCGTCCGGCACGACCGCTGGTGGTACTACTCGCGCACCGTCGAGGGTCGCCAGTACGCGATCCGCTGCCGCGTCCCGATCGCCGGTCCCGACGACTGGGAGCCGCCCGTCGTCGAGCCCGGCGAGACCCTCCCGGGCGAGGAGGTGCTGCTGGACTCCAACGACGAGGCCGAGGGTCATGAGTTCTTCTCGCTGGGCACGTTCAGCCTGTCCGACGACGGCGACCTGCTGGCGTGGTCCGTCGACACCACCGGTGACGAGCGGTACACGATCCGCGTGCGCCGGCTCTCGACCGGCGAGGTCCTGTCCGACGTCGTCGAGGGTGCCGCGCCCGGCGCCACGTGGTCGGCCGACGGTCGCTACCTCTTCTACGTCACCGTCGACGACGCCTGGCGCCCCCACCGCGTCTGGCGGCACGAGCTCGGCTCGTCCGAGGACGACGTGCTGGTCTTCGAGGAGCCGGACGAGCGCTTCTTCGTCGGCCTCGGCCGCAGCAGCTCCGACCGCTTCCTGATCATCGGCGTCGGCTCCAAGATCACCAGCGAGATCCGGCTGCTCGACGCCACCGACCCCACCGGCGAGTTCCGTGTCGTGTGGCCGCGCCGCGAGGGCGTCGACTACTCGGTCGAGCACGTCATCGTCGGAGGCCGCGACCAGCTGGCCATCCTGCACAACGACGGCGCCGTGAACTTCGAGCTCGTCCTGGCTCCCCTCGACGACCCGACCGCCACCACGGTGCTCGTGCCGGGCTCGGACGAGGTGCGCCTCGAGGCGGCCGACGCCTTCGCCCGCCACCTCGTGCTCTCGTACCGGCGCGACGCCACGACCCGCCTGGCCCTGATGGAGATCGGGCCCGACGGCATCGGCGCGCCCGTCGAGCTGGACTTCGACACCGAGCTGTTCACGTGCGGCCTCGGCGGCAACGCCGAATGGGACCCCAAGTACCTGCGCATCGGCTACACGTCCTACGTCGAGCCGGCGACGATCTGGGACCTCGATCCGACCACCGGCGAGCGGATCCTGCGCCGCCGGGCGCCCGTCCTGGGCGACTTCGACCCCGCCGACTACGAGCAGCACCGGGCCTGGGTGCGCGCCGAGGACGGCGCGATGGTCCCGCTGTCGATCGTCTGCCGCCGCGACACCCCGCGCGACGGCACGGCCCCCGCGTTGATCTACGGCTACGGCTCGTACGAGATCAGCCTCGACCCCGACTTCTCGATCTCGCGCCTGAGCCTGCTCGACCGGGGCTTCGTCTACGCCGTGGCCCACGTGCGCGGCGGCGGCGAGCTCGGCCGGCGGTGGTACGACGAGGGCAAGCAGCTGGCCAAGATGAACACGTTCACCGACTTCATCGCGTGCGCGCGCCATCTGGCCGACGAGTCCTGGACCTCCCCCGACCGCCTCGTCGCCGAGGGCGGCAGCGCGGGCGGCCTGCTGATGGGCGCCGTCGCCAACCTGGCCCCCGACGCCTTCACGGGAATCTTCGCCGACGTGCCCTTCGTCGATCCGCTGACCACGATCCTCGACCCGTCCCTGCCGCTGACGGTCATCGAGTGGGACGAGTGGGGCGACCCGCTGCACGATCCCGAGGTCTACGCGTACATGAAGAAGTACACGCCGTACGAGAACGTGGCCGACGTGCACTACCCGTCGATCCTGGCCGGGACGTCCCTCAACGACACCCGCGTGCTCTACGTCGAGCCGGCGAAGTGGGTCGCGCGACTGCGCGAGGTCACCGGCGCCGAGCGGTCGGTCCTGCTGCGCACCGAGATGTCCGCGGGTCACGGCGGCGTCAGCGGACGCTACGCCGCCTGGCACCAGCGGGCCTGGGAGCTGGCGTGGATCATCGACACCGCCACCGCCGTTACCAGAGCCAACCAAAGAAACTCCTGAGAACGGAACACCGGGGCCCTGCTCGTCGTTGTACCCGGTGAAGCCACCGTCAGGAGGATCACCGTGGAAGACCGTGAATTCGAGGGCAAGGACAGCGTCGGCATGTACCTGTCCGAGATCGCGCGCACCCCGCTGCTCGACGCCGAGCGCGAGGTTGAGCTGAGCCGCACGATCGAGGCCGGGCTGTTCGCCCGCCATCTGCTCGAGACCGGCCGCGTCGGCCGGGCCAAGGGCGGAGCCCCGAAGCGCGCGACGCGCGAGGAACTGGAGTGGATCGCCGAGGAGGGCGACCGCGCCGTGCAGGAGTTCGTCCAGGCGAACCTGCGTCTCGTCGTGTCCATCGCGCGCAAGTACGGCCGCGCGCAGATGCCGATGCTCGACCTCATCCAGGAGGGCAACACCGGCCTGATCCGTGCGGTCGAGAAGTTCGACTACGCCAAGGGCTTCAAGTTCTCGACGTACGCCACGTGGTGGGTCCGTCAGGCCATCACCCGCGGCGTCGCGCAGCAGGCTCGCGTCGTGCGCCTTCCCGTGCACGTCGTCGAGGAGCTGAACCAGGTCTCCGGCGCTCGCCGCAACCTCGAGCGCCAGCTGGGCTACGACCCGGAGCCGGCCGAGATCGCCGCCGAGCTCGACATGGACGTCGAGCGGGTCATCGACCTGCTCGCGTGGGGTCGTGACCACGTCAGCCTCGACTCCCCCGTGGACGAGGACGGCGACACCAGCCTGGGCGACCTGATCGCCCGCGACAGCTCGCCGGGTCCCGACCTGGAGATGCTCGACCACGACGCCCGTGACCAGCTGTTGGCCCTCGTCGATCGTCTCGACGACCGTGAGGCCGACATCGTCAAGGCTCGCTACGGCCTGCTGGACGGCCGTCAGCAGAAGCTCGCCGACATCGGCAAGCGCCACGGCATCTCGGCCGAGCGCGTGCGTCAGGTGGAGCGGCAGGCGATCGCGCGATTGCGAGAGATCGCCGATCCCGAACTGGCCGCCTAGGCGGCCTTCCCGGCCGGGCGCTAGGCAGCGGCGTCCGGCTCAGCGAGCGCTCGGCTCGACCAGGTCCTTCCAGACCTCGTCGATCCGGGCGCTCAGTTGTTCCAGGGTGCCGGTGTTCTCGATGACGACGTCGGCGACGGCCAGCCGCTGCTCGCGGGACGCCTGCGCGGCGATGCGGGCACGCGCGTCCTGCTCCGACATCTGGCGGTCGCGAACCATGCGGTCGACCTGGAGCTGCTCGGGCACGTCGACGACGATGACGACGTCGCAGGCGGCCGCTGCGCCCATCTCGACCAGCAGCGGGTTGTCGTGCACGACGATCGCATCGGGACCGGCGCCCTGCTCACGCGCGGCGGCCAGGCCGCGGATCGCCGGGTGGGTGATGGCCTCGAGGTCCTTCAGCGCCGACGGGTCGGCGAACACGATCGCGCCGAGCGCCGGGCGCACGAGAGTGCCGTCGGGCGCGATCACGTCAGCGCCGAAACGCTCGGCGATCAGGTCCAGGGCGGGACTGCCCGGCTCGACGACCTCACGCGCCAGCCGGTCGTAGTCGATGACGACGGCGCCGAGCTCGGCCAGCCGAGCGCTGACGGTGCTCTTGCCCGACGCGATGCCGCCGGTCAGGCCCACACGCCGCGCCATCGGCAGGCTCACAGGGATCCGGCGTTGCCGAACGTCGTCACGTGGACGTGGTCGAAGTGGTTGGCGGTCGCGCCGCCGCGATCACTCATGCCGCGCCATCCCTCGCCGCCGCGCTGGACGGTCCAGATGCGCTGCTCGTAGATCAGGTAGCTGACGCCGAGCTCGGTCCGGTTCGCCTGCAGGAACGCGGCGATGTCCCAGCCGAGCTGGCCTCCGACCATGATGTCGAGCGAGTGGCCGGTGGCGTGCTCGCCACGGCCGGCGAGGCCGCCGTAGCTGGTGATCTGGGGGAAGCGGGCGCAGACGGCGCGGTAGACGCGCACGGTGTCGGCCTGCAGGCCGGACTCGACGCCGGAGCCGATGCCGCACGGGGCGGTCGAGAGCGTGCCCTCCTCGGGGGCCAGCTTCGGCTCCTCCTCGTCGACGAGCTCCGTCGCGACCCAGCGCGGCAGGTCGTTGTGCACGACCTGCGTCCAGCCACCGCGGGTCTCGCCGGTGACCTGGAGTGTCTTGCCCTTGGCGATGGTGGCCAGCACGGGCGAGTCCTCGGACGCGTCGGCGCGGATCGGCACGGTCTTCTGGGCGAACAGCGAGCCCTCGATCATGGCCTCGGCCTCGACGGCGGAGGGAAGTGGCGCGCGCTCGGCGCTGCTGCGGCTCGTGCGCACCGGCGCGGCCCCGTCGAGCGCCTCGGTGACGATGTCACCGGAGCGGGCGGGGTCGGCGGACTCGGTCGTCGTGTGGGACACGTGCGTCGCATCCGCGACGGTCATCGAGGAGGTGCCGAGCGTGGCGACTGCCGCGACGCCGAGCGAGGCGATGCCGGTGGCGATCACCGTGTGCTTGCGTGCGCGGACGTACCAAGGGTCGCGGACGACGGGCTTGCGCCGGTGTCCGGGCTTGGAAGTCTGGGTCATCAATACCTATGAGGTCGGGGGGTACGGCCGTTGGCCAGTCAACCATACTGACCTCTCAGATCCCAGCGAGATCGACCGAGTCACGCGAGAGGAATGGGCGATGTCACACGATGAGGGCATCCTGCGGGCGACCACGGCCCACGAGCTGCGGGACCTGGCGTGCCGCGCTGCGGCCGGCCTGCGGCGGCTCGGGGCCGGCGAGGGCGACCGCGTCGTCGTCAGCCTCCCGAACGGCATCGAGCTGCTCGCGGCGGTGTGGGCCTGCGTCGCCACGGGCCGCGTGCCCGTGCCGCTCGACCCCCGCCTGACGCCCCACGAACGCGAACCGATCGTCGCCGACGTCGCTCCCGCCGTCGCCCTGGACTCCCTCGTCGCGTTCAGCGAGCTGCTCGGGGACGACCGCGAGGAGCTCGACCCGGAGCCGCGCTGCCGGCCGATGCACTTCACCTCCGGCACCACAGGGCGCCCGAAGGGCGTGTGGTCGGGCTTCTGGGACTCCGCCGACGCCCGGGCCGCCGTCCTGGAGGAGCGCGAGCTGTGGGGCTTCGCGGCGACGGACGTGAACCTGGTGCTCTCGCCGCTCTACCACTCCGCTCCCCTGCGCTTCGCCCTCGGCACGGCGCTCGCCGGCGGTGCGGTCGCGGTCCTGCCGGCCTTCACCCCCGAGGGCTTCTGTGAGGCCGTCGAGCGGGTGCGGCCGACCACGATGTTCTGCGTGCCGGCCCACCTGCAGCGCCTGCTCGCACACCTGCAGGAGACGCCCGCGCCCGACCTCTCGAGCTTCCGGCTCGTCGCCCACGCCGGCGCCCCGTGCCCCGAGCCCATCCGGCGCGGCGTCCACGACCTGTTCGGGACCGACGTCGTGTGGGAGTTCTACGGGTCGACCGAGGGCCAGTTCACGGCGTGCTCGGCGCAGGAGTGGATCGACCACCCGGGCACCGTCGGACGGGCCCGTCCCGGCCGCGTCATCGCGGTCGACGCCGAGGACGAGCTGTGGTGCGCCGTGCCGCCGTGGGGGCGCTTCTCCTACTGGAACGATCCCGAGCGGACCGCGCAGGCCTGGCGCGACACCGAGCACGGACCGGCGTTCACGGTCGGCGATCTGGGCCGGGTGGACGACGAGGGCTACGTGTACCTCGACTCGCGCCGCACCGATCTGATCATCAGCGGTGGCGTCAACGTGTACCCGGCCGAGGTCGAGGCCGCGCTGGTCGAGGTGCCGGGCGTCGTCGAGGTCGCCGTGTTCGGGCGGCCCGACGAGCGCTGGGGCCAGCGGGTGGCCGCGGCCTACGTCGGTGACGCCACCGAGAGCGAGCTGCGCGACGCCGCTGCCCTCATGCTCGCTCCGCCCAAGCGACCCAAGGAGTACGAGCGGGTCGCCGCACTGCCGCGGACCGCCACCGGCAAGGTGCGGCGCACCGAGCTCTGAGGCTCAGGCGGACTCGACGCAGCTGAACGACCGGCGGTACGCCTGCGGGCTGGTGCCGCGGACCGCGCCGAAGTGGTGGCGCAGGGTCGCGGCATTGCCGAACCCGACCCGCTGGGCGACCTGCTCGATCGCGAGCGTCGACGTCTCGAGCAGCTCCTCGGCCAGGGCGACCCGGCGCCCCAGCAGCCACTGCCACGGGGTCGTGCCGGTCTCGTCGCGGAAGCGGCGCGCGAACGTGCGCTCGGACATGTGCGCACGCCGGGCGAGGCTGGCGACGGTCAGCGGCTCGGCGAGGTGCTCCTCGGCCCAGGCCAGGACGGGCGCGAGGGTCTCGGCCTCGACGACGGGCATCGGCGCCCGCACGAACTGGGCCTGTCCCCCGTCGCGATGCGGCGGGACGACGATCCGGCGCGCCGTCGTGGCGGACACCCGCGCGCCGTACCACTGCCGCATCAGGTGCAGGTTCGCGTCGATCCCGGCCGCGGAGCCGGCTCCCGTGACGATCGGGCCGTCCTCGACGTAGAGCACGTCGGTGTCGACCTCGGCCTCGGGGAAGGCCGCGGCCAGCTCGGCCCCGTACCGCCAGTGCGTGGTGCACCGGCGTCCGTCGAGCAGGTCGGCATGGCCGAGCTGGAAGGTGGCCGTGCAGGACGCCATGATCGTCGCGCCGCGCGCGTAGGCCGCGCGCAGGACCTCGCTGACCCGCGGGTCCTCGTCGCGGTAGTGGCGCTTGGCCGCCAGGGCCACGAGGTCGGCGTCCGCCGCCTCGTCCAGCCCGTGCTCGATGACGAAGTCGAAGCCGCTCGCACCACGCACCACCCCGGGCTCGGGCGTGCAGGCGACGAAGTCGAAGACCGGGGTGTCGTCATCGGGGTGGTACTGGTCGCCCCACACCTCCGCGAGGACGCCCATGCCGAACGGCTCGGCGTGGTCGGACACGATCATCGCGACCTTGGTCATGACGCCCCCTTGGCGGAAATACGGCGGGGACTGTCATTCCCGCCACTGGTGGCAGAATATCACGCACCGCAGGATTGATGCCATGATCATCTGGCTCCTCCTGCTGGCCACGGTCGCCGTGCTGACGACGGCGGAACTGTGGCTGACCATCGCCCACGACGGACTCGGCGTCCGCCCCGCTCCCCGCAGTCACCCGGCCGACGCGTTCGGCGCGCCGCGGGAGTCCTGACCCCGGACAAGCAACGAGGCCCCCGACCAGGTGGTCGGGGGCCTCGTCAGCGGTCAGCGAATCACTCGCCGCCGGTCAGCTTCTCACGCAGGGCCTGCAGGGCCTCGTCAGAGGCCAGCGAGCCACCGGTCTGCTCCTGCTCGGCCGGAGCGGACGTGTACTCGCCCACCTCGCCGGCTTCCAGGTTGGCCTTCTCGGCCTCGGCGACCTGCTTCTTGTGGGCTTCCCAGCGCTCGTGCGCCTCGGCGTACTGACGCTCCCACGTGGCGCGGGCCTCTTCGAAGCCCTCCTGCCATTCGCCCGTCTCGGGATCGAACCCGTCCGGGTAGATGTAGTTGCCCTGCTCGTCGTAGGACGAGGCCATGCCGTACAGCGTCGGATCGAAGCTGTCGTCGGTCGCGACCTCGGTCTCGTTCGCCTGCTTCAGCGACAGCGAGATGCGACGACGCTCGAGGTCGATGTCGATGATCTTGACCATGACCTGGTCGCCGATCTGGACGACCTGCTCGGGGATCTCGACGTGACGCTCGGCGAGCTCGGAGATGTGCACCAGACCCTCGATGCCCTCCTCGACGCGGACGAACGCACCGAACGGGACCAGCTTGGTGACCTTGCCGGGCACGATCTGACCGATCTGGTGGGTCCGGGCGAAGTGCTGCCACGGATCCTCCTGGGTCGCCTTGAGCGACAGCGACACGCGCTCGCGCTCCAGGTCGACCTCGAGCACCTCGACGGTGACCTCGTCGCCGACCTGAACGACCTCGTTCGGGTGGTCGATGTGCTTCCAGGACAGCTCCGAGACGTGCACCAGGCCGTCGACGCCGCCGAGATCGACGAAGGCGCCGAAGTTGACGATCGAGCTGATGACGCCCTTGCGGACCTGGCCCTTCTTGAGCTCGTTGAGGAAGTTCTGGCGCACGGCGGACTGCGTCTGCTCGAGCCAGGCACGGCGCGACAGGACCACGTTGTTGCGGTTCTTGTCGAGCTCGATGATCTTCGCCTCGAGCTTCTGGCCGATGTACGGGTCCAGGTCGCGCACGCGGCGCATCTCGACCAGCGACGCGGGCAGGAAGCCACGCAGGCCGATGTCCATGATCAGGCCGCCCTTGACGACCTCGATGACGGTGCCCTCGACGACGCCGTCCTCTTCCTTGATCTTCTCGATGTCGCCCCAGGCGCGCTCGTACTGAGCACGCTTCTTGCTCAGGATCAGACGGCCTTCCTTGTCCTCCTTCTGGAGGACGAGGGCCTCGACCGAGTCGCCCACCTGGACGACCTCGTTCGGATCGACGTCGTGCTTGATGGACAGCTCACGCGAGGGGATGACGCCCTCGGTCTTGTAGCCGATGTCGAGCAGGACCTCGTCGCGGTCCACCTTGACGATGGTGCCGTCGACGATGTCGCCGTCGTTGAAGTACTTGATGGTCTTGTCGATCGCGGCGAGGAAGTCTTCTTCGCTGCCGATGTCGTTGACCGCAACCTGCGGGGCCGCAGAAGGAGTTGCGAGGCCAGAAGTCATGTAGAGGGGCTCCGATGGATGGATGGAATTGAAGTGTGGACAGGATTCGTGCCGCCGGAGCGGGACAGACCCGTCCCCAGCGCATCTCTCAGTCTAGGGCACACACCCCACTCGGTAAAACCCGAGGCTCAGTCGCCGGACGTGCCGAACTGCTCGTCCATCCAGTCGATCCGGTCGCTCAGCCAGTCGCGCAGGTGCGTCGCCTCCGCCAGCCACCCCTCGCCGGGCTCGACCCCAGAGTCGACGGCGTTCACGAACCGGATCATCGAGGTCCACACCTCGAGCTCCTCGGGCGCGGCCCAGACCAGCTGACCCGCCCCGCCGTCCTCCGTCAGCGTGAAGTTCGCACGCGCCGACGGCAGCAGGCGCGAGGTCTCGGCCGCGACGTGCTCGGGCAGGTCGCGCAGCTGCGGCAGCACCTCGCGCCAGCGGTCGCGGACCTGCTCGACGAACCACGGGTCCGCCAGCAGCCGGTTGTAGTAGTGGCCACCGGGCTCGCGCCACAGCTGGGAGGGCAGCAGGGCCGCGCGCCAGTCGTCGTCGGGGAACTGCGGATGGAAGAGCCGGCCGATCCACCAGCCCGTCGGCAGATGGACGTCGCCCGCGTAGCCCAGCTCGTACATGCCCTGGGAGAAGTCGTAGTCCCACGGCGGCCCCATCGCCAGCGTGCCGTCCGCGCGCATCACCAGGTACACGCTGTTGCGGAAGCCCGCGTCGATGTTCTTGGTGAGCTCATTGGTCAGGTACATCGTGACGAACGAGTCGACGTCGATCCGGTCGCGGTAGCCGTTGTTCGGGAAGCTCTCGTCGTACAGGAGGTCCTCGACTTCCTGGAACGCCGACGACACGGACGGGACATCACGCTCGTCGCCGTCCTTGAGGAACACGCGCAGTCCGCGGTCGGTGCGGAACTGCGGATCGGTGTCGTCGTTCGTGTCCGCCTCCAACAAAGTGTCGTCCGGGCCCAGCTCGACGCGGCCGGGCTCGGCCTCGATCCCTTCCCCGAACTGGTAGACGCCGCACAGCGCTCCGTTGATGCGCAGGTCCACCGACTCCAGTCGCGGCGCCCAGGGGGCGCCGAACACGCGGGCCGTCCGCATCGCCACGTCATTGCGCAGCAGCGAGCGGTCGAAGTGGTTCGCCAGCAGCACCCAGTCCTTGCTCGCGGGCATGCCCAGCAGCGAGGTCCGGGTGTCGAGCTTGACCTTGTAGGGACGCTTGCGCTCGATCGACGACGTCGAGTTCCCCCGCACGCGCAGGCGCGCCTTGACAGTGGTCGGACGTCCGCCACGACGATCGCGGAGGGTCAGCGAGGCGTTGACGTAGGTGGTCTTCGTGGTGATGATCTGCGTGCACGCCTCCGGACCGCGTGGCCCCGCCGTCTCGACGGAGACCTCGGTGACGGGGATCGGCTCGGGGATCGGCTCGGGCGTCGGCTCGTCAGCCGGCTCGTCCCGCGGCTCGTCGCCCGGCTGGGGTCCGGGAGGCGCCGGCACCCCGGCGACGGCGGCGACGGTCGTGGCTCGACCCAGGACCGCCTTCGCGCCCTTCCACGTGCCCACCTTGACTCGGAACGAGCGGCCCGCGAGAGCCTCGTGCGAGCCCACGTCGCCGAAGTCCACGCGCCCCTTGGCGTTTCCGGCGCGACCGGCGATCAGGGTGCGCCACGTGGTCCCGTCGAGTCGTTGCAGGCTCATCGCACGGCCCTTGCGCGCCGGCGTCGTCGTTCCGGTGACCCGGACCCGGCCGGCGTCGATCCGTACCGTCGCCGTCACGGACTCCTTCACTGTCTTCACGGCGATGCGCTTCGTCGCGACGGAGCGGTACTTCGTGCCGCGGATCGTCGCGGCAGGGACGCGGGCCCGGAAGTAGGTCCGAGCGGCCTTCGTGGACCGGGTCACGCGCACGGCACCGGAGGAGTTGGTGGTCGTCCGGATCGTGCGCCACCTCGCGCCGGTCCGGTACTGCAGCACCACGGGCCGCTTGACCTTCGTGCCGGTGCGGACGGTGACGGTGAACTTCTCCCCCGCCAGCACCGCGGTGCGTGACGCGCTCACGGTGGCTGCCGCGGCGCGGGCGTGCGCCGGAGCGACCGACAGCAGCCCCATCAGCACCAGGAGGCCACTACAACCACAGGCGAGGGCGCGCAGAAGCCGTGTCATGCGGGTGGTTCCGTTCAGTCCGAGATCAGGAAGGCGCGCAGGGCGGCACCGTAGGAAGCGACGTCGGCGGCCGCCATCACCTCGCGGGCGGAGTGCATCGCCAGCTGCGGGGCCCCGACGTCGACCGTCAGGATACCGGTCCGAGCGGCGCTGATGGGACCGATCGTCGAACCGCACGGGAGGTCCGCCCGGTGGACGTAGCGCTGCAGCGGAACCCCGGCGGACTCACAGGCCGCGGCGAAGAGCGCGGCGCCCACGCCGTCCGTGGCGTAACGCAGGTTCTGGTTGACCTTCAGCACCGGACCGCCGCCCAGCGCGATGCGGTGGAGGGGCTCGTGCTTGTCGGGCTGGTTCGGGTGCGTCGCGTGCGCCATGTCGCCCGAGACGCAGACCGAGGCGGCGACCGCCCGGAACACGTCGTCGCGCGAGCCTCCGGCCGCCAGCACGATCCGCTCGAGCACGGACGAGAGCAGCGGCGAGTCCGCACCACGCTCGGAGGTGCTGCCGACCTCCTCGTGGTCGAACAGGACCATGACGTGGCGGGCCGCCGGGTCCGCCGCCTCGACCGCGCCGAGCAGCGCGTCGATGGCGGCCGAGCAGGTCGCCTGGTTGTCGAGCCGCGGCGCGGCGACGAGCTCGCCGGCCACTCCGGTGCGCGCCGCCGGCCGCAGGTCGAACGTCATGAGGTCGAAGCCGGTCACGTCCGAGCCCGCGAATCCAGCCCTCTCCCCCACCACGTCCAGGAACGGGCGCGGCGTCAGTCCGCTGATCGCGTCGAGGTGGCGCTGGCGGTCGAGCTTGGATCCGTCCCGGTCGAGGTGGATGGCCAGCCGCGGCACCCGCAGCAGCGGCTCGTCGATCCGGACCAGCCGGGTGGAGCCGTCGCGCAAGACGACGCGCCCCGCGATGCCCAGGTCGAGGTCGAGCCACGACTCCAGCAACGGGCCGCCGTAGGGCTCGAGGGCGACGGTGGCCTGGTCGCTGCGCCAGCCGTCGTGGTGCTGCTTCAGCCGCAGGTTCGGGCTGTCGGTGTGGGCTCCGACGATCGTGAAGCCCGCGGAGGCGGGCGCCTCGGGTCCGACCGACCACGCCACGAGCGTGCCGCCGCTGACGATGAAGTGACGGCCCGCCTCGGCCGGCCAGGGATCGCGCGGGTCGACCTCGCCGAAACCGGCCGACCGCAGCAGCTCGGCTGCCGTGGCGCAGGCGTGGAAGGGCGTCGGCGACGCGTCGACGAAGGAGATCAGGCGGTCCGCAGCGTCCATGGCGCCACCCTAACGACGGTTGCGGAAGTCCTCGATGGTGGCCTTGAGGCCGATCTCGGCCGTCGTCGACGGCGACCAGCCGAACAGCTCGCCGGCCAAGGTGATGTCGGGACGGCGGATCTGGGGGTCGTCGACCGGACGCGGCACGTGGACGATCTTCGAGTCGGACTCGGCCAGGTCGCGGATCCACGTGGCGAGGTCGAGCATCGAGATCTCCTCGGGGTTCCCGAGGTTGACCGGGCCGCTGGCACTGGACTCCATCATCGCCACGAGTCCGGACACGAGGTCGTCGACGTAGCAGATCGAGCGGGTCTGGGCGCCGTCGCCGGCGACCGTGATCTCGCGACCCATGAGGGCCTGGTGCACGAAGTTGGGGATCGCGCGGCCGTCCTCGACGCGCATCCGCGGGCCGAAGGTGTTGAAGATGCGCACGATCTTCGTGTCGACGCCGAACTCGCGACGGTAGGCCGCCGTCATCGCCTCGCCGAAGCGCTTGGCCTCGTCGTAGACCGACCGCGGGCCGACCGGGTTGACGTGGCCCAGGTACGTCTCGGGCTGCGGGTGCACCTGCGGGTCGCCGTAGACCTCGGAGGTCGACGCGAGCAGGTAGCGCGCGCCGTGGGCATGGGCGAGGTCGAGGGTGTTCTTGACGCCCAGCGAGCCGGTCATCAGGGTGTGGATCGGCAGCCGGTGGTAGTCCACCGGCGAGGCGGGCGAGGCGAGGTTGAAGACCTGGTCGAGGGGACCCTCGATCGCGTCGATCGTCGCGGCGTCGGTGATGTTCGCCTCGAGGATCGTGACCTCGTGGGCCACGGCCGCGAGGTTCTCACGGCGACCCGTGCTGAAGTCGTCGACCACGACCACGTCGTGCCCCATCGCCACGAGTCGCTCCACCAGGTGCGATCCGACGAAACCGGCGCCGCCGGCCACCAACGCGCGCATCCGTTGCATCCCTTCGTCTGAGTCCGCCAGCGGCTACTGGCGAGTAGGACTCAGGTCACACCCTACCCCGGCGTTCCGGCGGTTCGGGAGGAGTTGGCGTCTTCCCGCCGCAACAGCAGCAGCAGGTTCCACGAGAGCACCTCCCGCACCCCCGGCACCCGCACGAGCGGCGCGGCCCAGCGCGGCAGATAGCGCGGGCGGGCCGCGAGGATCCGCACGTCATCGCGGCGCCGGGCCCAGCGCATCCCCCACGCGACGGAGATCTTGAACAAGGTCTCGCCGACGCGATTCTTGGGTGGGTGGCCCTCACGACGCGTGTAGCGCTCGATCGCCCGTCGACCGCCCAGCCAGTGCCACGGCGACGTCTCGTGGCCGCCCCAGGGCGACCACCAGTTCGTGTACGACAGGAAGACCAGTCCCCCGGGCCGGGCGACGCGGACCAGCTCGGCCGCGACGACCCCGGGGTCCCGGACGTGCTCCAGCAGGTTCGACGAGAAGACCAGGTCGGCCGAGCCGGTCGCGAAGGGCAGCAGCGCGGCGTCGGCGGCCACGCCGCCGTCGGCGAGCGCGGACACCTCCGGGTCGAGGTCGACCGCGACGTATCGGGCGCCGCGGCCCCGGAACTCCTGCGCGAACTGCACGGGGCCGGCGCCGACGTCGATCACGAGCTTGCCGTCGAGCGACATCTGCTGCTCGACCAGGTCGGCCGAGTCCCGGGCGAGCGTCCCGTAGAAGTGGTCGGGGTCGGTCTGCTCGACCAAGAAGGAGCGGAACAGCCGGACCGAGCGCGCGAGTCCGTCAGGGTTCACGAGGCTCCCCTGGTGGCCGTCACGACGAGCGTGGGCCGCCACCGCGGACGGACCAGGCGCAGCAGCGCGGCAGCCGGCGCCAGAGCCATCGCGAACCAGCGAACCCGGCGCGACGCGAGCACGCCCGCGGGACGGTCCATCGGGCGAACCCGGCGGACGATGCTGGCACCCTCCATCGTCAGGTTGTCGGTGAGCGACCGCGTGACGCGCACGTCGACGAAGCCGGCGTCGGTCAGCAGCCGCGTGATGGACGCTGCGGAGAAGAACCGCACGTGGGTGGGGTCCTCCAGCAGCCACCAGGCGTCCGAGAACGCCCGCAGCGACGCGCTGTCGGCCGCCGGGGTGAGGAACAGGACCCGGCCGCCGGGCCGGAGCAGCCGGTGGGCGGCGCCCGAGAGGGCGTGGACGTCCTGGACGTGCTCGACGACGTGGATCCCGTAGACGAGGTCGGCGGGCTCGGCGGACGCCGGGACCTCCTCGATGCCGCAGGCGTGCAGCTCGGCTCGCGCCAGCACCTGCGGATCGACCTCCACGTGGAGCTGGTCGGGGTCGCACCCCGCGACGCGATGGCCCTGGTCGAGGAAGCCGCGCAGCATGGCGCCGGCCCCGAAGCCGATCTCGAACACCCGCGAGCCGGGGTCCAGCGGCGCCGCCCGACCGAGCGTGCGCGTGGTCAGGGCCAGCCGGACCCGGTCCAAACCCGGGTCGCCGCCGTACGCGACGTCGCGATGATGTGCCGGAGCCGCTTTGGGATCCCGCTCGATGTGAGAGCATTTCGGACAGGTCTCGAGCACCGACTCGCCGTCGCGCAGGGTCGCGGACGTCGTCGGTGCGGAACACACCTCACAGAACATCTGGACCCCCCTCGGACGGACAGGAGAGAACGCTATCAGCGGATTGCGCATCGCCATCCTCAGTTGGCGTGACCTGGAGCATCCCGAGGCCGGCGGCGCGGAGGTGTTCGCCGAGCGGACGGCCGCGACCATGGCCGAGCGAGGTCATGACGTGGTCCTTTTCACCTCGTCGTTCCCGGGCGGATCCGCCCACGCGCGGCGTCACGGATTCTCGATCGCTCGCGCCGGTGGGCGCTTCACGGTGTACCCGCGCGGCCTGTGGCACGTCTGGCGACGCCGCCGCGACTACGACATCGTCCTCGACGTCCAGAACGGCGTGCCGTTCTGGACTCCCCTGGTCTTCCCGCGCCCCGTGCTGGCCGTGGTCCACCACGTCCACCGCGAGCAGTGGTTCACCTTCTTCCCCCGGCCCATCTCCTCGATCGGCTGGTTCCTGGAGTCGCGCGTCGCGCCCTTCGTGTACCGACACCAGCGCTACGTCACCGTCTCGGAGGCCTCGCGGCGCGAGCTCGCGGCCGTCGGCGTCGACCCCGCGCGGGTGTCGGTCGTCTACAGCGGCAACGAGGCGCCGCAGCACGTGCTCGACGGCGAGCCCGATCCCGTCCGCGGCACCAGGCTCGCGTGCCTGGGCCGCCTCGTGCCCCACAAGCGGGTCGAGCTGGCGATCGACGCCGTCGCGGCGTTGCGTGACGCGGTCGAGGACATCGCCCTCGACGTCATCGGCGGCGGCGACTGGATGGACCCGCTCGTCGAGCACGCTCGCCGGCGTGGAGTCAGCGACCGCGTCGTCTTCCACGGCCATGTCTCCGACGACCAGAAGCACGCGCTGCTCAGCCGTGCCGCCGTCCTGGCCATGCCCTCGATCAAGGAGGGCTGGGGCCTGACCATCCTCGAGGCCGGCTACCACGCCGTGCCGACCGTGGCGTTCCGCTACGCCGGCGGCACGCAGGAGTCGGTGCAGGACGGCCACACCGGTCTACTGGTGGACACCGACGAGGAGTTCATCGACGGCCTGCGCCACCTCCTGCTCAAGACGGACGAGCGGGCGAAGCTCGGGGCCGCCGCCCGCGAGTTCGCGCTGCGCTTCGACTGGCAGCGCACCGGCAACGAGCTGACCGACCTGGTCGAGCAGGTCGCCCGCCCCTGAGGGGCGCGCCCCGCCCACGACAGAGCCGCCGCCCCCGAAGGGGACGGCGGCTCTTCTCGGTGCTGGGACCGTCAGGCGTTCGCGTAGGCGTCGTGGTCGACGTCCGAGTCGCGACGGCTGCGGAACCGGAAGGCGAGAGCCAGACCGGCCAGGATCGACAGGATGCCCAGGCCGCCCATGGCGAGCGGGAGCCAGGTGCGCACGGCCTTGAGGGACGCGGACTTGGAGCCGTACTCGTCGATGTTCGCCTGGATCGTCTCGGGCGAGGACGCGCTGATCGTGTCCATCGCGACGACGTCCTTGGCGCCCGGCTCATCGAGCTTCAGCCACTGCTTCTGGGCCTCTTCGATCTTGACCATCACGCCGGTCTCGGGCTCGACCCAGATGGTGCGGTCGTTCGCGTAGGTGCGGGTGGCCTCGACCGAGCCGGTGTCCGGCAGGCCGAAGACGCCACGGGGAACCTCGCGGATGCCGAACTCGGTCTCGTCGATCGAGCCGCTGAAGCGGTAGGTGTTGATCGAGCCGTCGGTGCCCTCGACCTCTTCGGTGCCCTCGAACTCCATCTTCATCGGAGCCTTGACCGTCGCGTCCCAGTAGTCGTAGCTCTTCTTCTGGGTGTTGAACGGGAACTTGATCAGCAGGCCCTCGAACTCGATCGGCTCGCCGTTCTGCGAGGCGCCGGACCACGGCACGGCCTCGCCGGTGAAGCGATCGACCGCGAAGGTCTGCTCGAGGAAGTCGACCGGCGGGGCCTGGTCGTTGTTGTCGGTGCTCTGACCCTTCGTGAACACGGCCACATCGGCGCCGTCGTTCTCGTCGGCGGCCTCCTTGGCCAGGTCAGGGTCGCCGATGACGGTCGCGACGGTCGTGATCGGACCCGAACCCGGCGCCACGTTGTCGGCGTCGAAGAAGTTCGCGTTGTCGTCACTGAGGATCTGCTGCGTGTTCTGGTCATTGGGGACCACAGCCAGGCGGTCGTACGCGTATACCTTCATCGCGACACCCATTGTGAGCAGGAACGCTCCGAGCGTCAGGAACGCCACGGCGCCACGAGAAAACTTCCGCACAACTGCCTCCGTACTAGGGCTTGCAAAATCGTATTTGTGAGTTACCTCTCGCGAGAGCGTAGCACCACGGTTCTCGCCGGGTGCGGATCCCTACCGATGAGTACGTCGGCGATCCGCGCGGGCTCCAGACCCGCCTGTCCCACGTCCAACCAGGCGACGCCCGCGGCCTGCGCCGCGGCCTCGTCACTGGGCTGGTCACCGACCATGACGACGCGCTCCGGACGGGCCCAGGGAGCACGCGCCATCGCCTGCAGCAGCATGCCCGGCAGCGGCTTGCGGCAGTCGCACGTCCCCCTCTCGTGCGGGCAGACCTCGATGCCGTCGAGGCGCCCACCCGCACGGGCGAGCCGGGCCACGAGGGCTCGGTGCACCTGCACCAGCTGGTCGCGCGTCAGTCGCCCGGTGGCCAGACCTCGCTGGTTCGTGACCAGGACGGTCCGCATCCCCGCACGCGTCAGGGCGCCCACGGCCCGGGCGGCGCCGGGCCGCAACCGCAGCTCGGCCGGCGAGGAGATGTACCCGGGACGGTGGATGTTGAGCGTCCCGTCACGGTCGAGCAGGACGAGGTCCCACGGGACGGGGCCCGCCGGTGGCGCGATCGGCGTGGCGTCGAGCCCCAGCAGCGCCTCGTCGGTCCACATCGTCAGTCGGAGGCGGTGGGCTGCGACAGGACGTCGACGGCCTCGCACCACGCGTGGGCCCACAGCATGTGGACCTCCTGGATCCGCGGCGTGAAGTCCGAGGGGACGTGCAGCACGTGGTCGGCCCGGCCCGGCAGGTCGCCGCCGGCCGCGCCGGTGAGTGCGACGGTCGCGAGGCCCCGCTCACGCGCCGCGTCGAGGGCGCGCAGGATGCTGGCGCTGCGTCCGCTGGTGGACATCGCGATCAACAGGTCGCCGGGGCGCCCGAGCGACTGCACGCCACGGACGAACACGTCGTCGAAGCCGTAGTCGTTGCCGACGGCCGTGATCGAGGTGAGCGAGTCCGCGAGGCAGACCGCCGGCAGCGGCGAGCGGTCGAGGATGCACTTGCCCACGAACTCGGCCGCGATGTGGCTGGCGATCGCCGCGCTGCCGCCGTTGCCGGCGACCAGGATGGTGCCGCCCGAGCGCAGGGTGTCGACCACGGCACGGCCGGCCGCGTCGACGGCGGCGACGAGCGCCGGCTCCTCGAGCGCGGCGACGAGCGCGGCCCACGCCTCGATGCCGAGCGTCTGGCGCTGCGCGACGACCTGCTCGATCGCGTCGTCGGACACGGCGTGCACCGGGTGTTCGATCGTCAACTCTGTCCCCTCCACGTGACCAGCCCTTCCCTCGAGAACGTGAACTCCGAGACGCCCAGACCCATCCGGGTCAGCTCCTCGGCCACGACGTGACGACGCTCGAACTCACAGATGAAGACCAGGTGGCCACCACCGCCGGCGCCGGTGACCTTGCCGCCGAGCGCGCCCAGCGACAGAGCCTTGGTGATGGCCTCGTCGATGAGCGGCGTCGCGATGCGGTCCGACATCTTGCGCTTCTCGTCCCAGGCCTGGCCCAGCAGCCGGCCGAGGGTGTCGACCTCGCCGCGGACGAGCGCCAGCTTCATCTCGGCGGCGAGCTCCTTCTGGGCGCGCAGTCCCTCCAGGGCCACCTCCTCGCCGCGCTCGTACCGCGAGACCTGGTCGTCGATGATGTGGTCGCTGACCCGGGTGTTGCCCGTGTAGGCCAACAGCATGTTGTGCTCGAGCTCGTGGATCGTCGCGTCGCGGATCCGCAGCGGGTTGACGACGACCTGGTCGGTGAACTCGATGTAGTTGAAGCCGCCGAAGGACGCCGCGTACTGGTCCTGGGCGCCGCCGGGGATCTGCAGGTCCTCGCGCTCGAGGCGGTACGCCAGCTCGGCGACCTCGTACTCGGTGAGGTCCAGGCCCAGGTGCTGGGCCACGACGCCGATGACGGCCACCATGACCGCGCTCGACGAGCCCAGGCCGGACCCGGGCGGGGCGTTCGTGTGGATGAACAGGTCGAAGCCCGTGGCCGCCGTGGCGCCGGGGTACTGCCGCAGCCGGGCGATCGTGGCCTTCGGCAGGTCGAGCTGGCCGTCGAGCTCCAGGTCGTCCTCGACGTTGAACCCGACCGAGTAGCCGTAGTCGAGCGACTTGATCGTGACCTGACCGTCCGAGCGGGGGCGCAGGGTGCAGTACGAGTACGCCGAGATCGTGGCCGACAGGACGGCGCCGCCCTCGCGCTCGGGGAACGGCGCGACGTCCGTGCCGCCGCCGGCGAACGAGATGCGCAGCGGCGCGCGGGCCCTCAGCACGGGCCGGCGAACGTCGGACGTGACCGGTTCGGGCGACACGAGGTGGGACTGCTGTGCCATCCGTACTAGCCTCCAGACGTGATGCGGCACCCGAACGGGCGCAATGCGACGACAACCTACCCGATCCCCACTGAACCCGGAGGCTTCATGGGCCACCTGCGCCTCGTCGACGGGCTGCGTGCCGTCGCCGCCGGACTCGTGCTGGTCTCGCACGTCGGGTTCTGGACCGGGGCCTCCCGGATCGACCTCGTCGGAGGGCTCGTCGCCCGCGGCGACGCCGGTGTCGCGGTGTTCTTCGCGATCTCGGCCTTCCTGCTGCTCCGGCCCGCGATCGGGCGTGGGCTCGACGGCGCGCAGGGCCCACGCAGGTCCACCGGCGTGTACGCCGCGCACCGGGCCGCCCGCATCCTGCCGGCCTACTGGCTCGCGCTGGCCGGCGTGCTCGCGGCGGCCGTGCTGATCCCGTCGGCGGGCGGTCTCGGCGGCGCCGGCAAGGTTCTGGCCCAGGTGCTGCTGCTGCAGGGCTACACCGGCGAGTACTACCAGTCGTTCACCCAGACCTGGAGCCTGACGACCGAGGTCACCTTCTACGTGCTGGTCCCGTTCCTGGGCGCGGCGCTGGCACACGTGCTGGGGCGCCGGGGCGGAGTTCGGGGCGTCCGGTCGCTGCTGGCCGCGACGGTCGCCGTCGGCCTGCTCGGGCTGGTCGTCCAGGCCGCGGCCGCCGCGTGGACCCGCGCCGGCTCCGACGGCGGAGCCGGGGTCCTGGCCACCAGCGTCCTGGGCCACCTCGCCTGGTTCAGCGTCGGCGTGCTCGTCGCCCTGCTCACCGAGGCGCGCCGGCGGGGCATCGGCCCGCTCGTCACCCGGCCCGCCGTGGCGGCCGTCTGGGACTCGCGGCCGACGCTCGTCCTGCTGGCGGTCGTGACCTTCGTCGTCGCCTCCTCCCCCGTCGCCGGCCCGCGCGACCTCGCCGTGCCCACCCTGGGCCAGGCCGTCGCGAAGGAGGGCCTGTACGCCCTGTTCGCCCTGTTCCTGCTGGCGGCGGCCGTGAGGGAGCCGGCTGCGGGAACGCCCGCG